>NZ_DASXHA010000169.1:0-150180 GCF_036488795.1 Paraburkholderia sp. | reverse complement strand
CATCGTGCAGCGCGCGCTGGGCATCCCGACGGCAATGTTCACGTGCATCTTCGCGATGGCGCGTACGGTGGGCTGGATTGCGCAGTGGAACGAGATGATTGCCGATCCGGAACAAAAGATTGGCCGTCCGCGTCAGCTGTTTGTCGGCGAGACACAGCGGGAAGCAAAGCCGCTGGCAAAGCGTTGAGCGGAACAGGATTGGGAAAACAGACTACCCGGTTGATGGCCGGATAGTCCGACGCTCCTCGAGTCCTGAAGCCGGGCGGGCGCTGCACTCATGCGAGGGCAGCGCCCGCGCTGCGTTTACAGCACTGTAATCCGCGAGCCGCAGCTGGCATTGCTCACAGCGTCCCAGTGCCGCGCGTCAAAACTGCAGAACACGTGCCAGCCGGGTGAAACGATGCCAGATCGCCACGCTGTAGCGTTTTGTTACGCCTTCGGCGGTGCCGCTTCCGGTGAATCCGCCAGACACCTGTGTTAAGTTCATTCGAACGGTGCAGACTCTCTACAATCCGAACGAAGCCCATAGCACAGGAGCAAGCTGATGCAGGATCCAGAAGCACTTGGCGGACTGACGCACTCAGGCGGTGCAGATCATCGCGAGCACGATCAGGATGCCCCCTTTATTGCGCCGGAAAATCTCAATGTCGCCAGCGCGAACCAGTATGTGTTGAAATCGGGCGACACTTTCATTGTCAACGACCCGCTCGGCGATATCACCGGTCATGACGACGGCCTGTTCGTCAACGATACCCGGGTCCTGTCGCAATTGCGGCTGACTTTCGGCGGCCGCGCGCCGTCGCTGCTGTCCGGCAGCGTCAGCAGCGACAACACCGCATTCACCGCGCATCTGACCAACCGGCCGCTACCGCCGCTCGGCGGCGACAGCACCCCGGAAGGCGTGATTCACGTCGAACGGGTCCGTGTGTTGTCCGGCACGGTTTTGAACGAAGCGATCGAATTGACCAATTACGGCACGAGTGATGCAGTCGTGCCGCTGTCCATCTCATTTGCCAGCGATTTCCGCGACATGTTCGAGGTGCGCGGTCTCAAACGCGGTAAGGAAGGCAAGGTCGAGGCCGCGCGCGTCGAGCGTGGCGAAGTGCTGCTCAACTACATCGGGCTGGACGACGTGGAGCGGCGCGTGCAGATCGCCTTCTCGCCGAAGCCCGACCAGCTGTTTTCGAACCGCGCCGACTACACGGTGCAACTGCCGGCGCAGGCGTGCGTGTCGATTTATCTGGCCGTCGACGTGCAGGTCCATGCGAAACAGGAAGTGCCGGGTGCGGACGTCGCGAAATCGACGCACTCGGTGAGCGAAGCGCACCTGTCGCAGATCGACACCGTGCGTCCGCGCGTAGGGCGCGCAGCGGTGCGCGCCGCGCTCGTGGATGCCCACCTCGTGATGCGCGAGCGCCGTCGCGCGAGCGCCCGCGTGCGTTCGAGCAATCCGCTTTTCAATGCATGGATCGATCGTTCGTTCGCAGATCTGGGCTTGCTCACCACCGATCTGGAAACCGGCCCGTATCCCTATGCCGGAATCCCGTGGTTTTCCACTCCGTTCGGGCGCGACGCGGTGATCACCTCGCTGCAAACCTTGTGGCTGCAGCCGGGACTCGCGCGCGGTGTGCTGCGTTTCCTCGCGAGGCATCAGGCCCGCGAGAATTCGCCGTTTCGCGATGCGGCCGTCGGCAAGATCATGCACGAAATGCGCAAGAGCGAAATGGCGGCGACCGGCGAGGTGCCGTTCGCGCTCTATTACGGCGGCGTCGACACCACGCCGCTGTTTATCGTGCTGGCCGGCGCCTATGTGGCGCGTACCGGCGACGTCAGCCTGATCGACGAATTGTGGCCCGCGCTGGTGCTCGCGGCACAATGGGTCGCGGGCGTGTGCGACAAGAACCGCTTTGGCTTGCTCGACTATCAGCGCGAGTCGGATGGCGGTCTCGCGAATCAGGGCTGGAAGGACAGTCACGACTCCGTCTTTCATGCGGATGGTCGCTTCCCTGACGGTCCGATTGCGTTGGTCGAAGTGCAGGCCTACGCCAGCGCCGCGTTTGACACGATGGCGCGCTTCGCTACGCTACGCGGCCTGTCCGACGACGCGGCGGCCTACACCAAACGCGCCGCCGCGATCCGCAAATGCGTCGAAGAGAAGTACTGGATGGAAGAGTCCGGCTTCTATGGCATCGCGCTGGACGGTCACGGCGAACTGTGCCGTGTGATGGCATCGAACGCGGGGCATCTGCTCGCCTTCGGCTTGCCGTCGCGCGAGCGCGGCGAAGCGGTGGTGCGCGGTCTCGAATCGACGCAGTTTCATACAGGGTGGGGCGTACGCACGCTCGCCGCAAGCCAGGCGCGCTTCAATCCGATGGCGTATCACAATGGCTCGGTCTGGCCGCACGACAACGCGCTATGCGCGCGCGGCGTGGCGCGTTACGGCGGCAAGACAACCGCGGTGAAGCTGCTGCAGGCGCTGTTCCAGGCTGCGGTCAATTTCGACATGCGTTTGCCGGAGCTGTTCTGCGGCTTCCCGCGCCGGCGTGGCGAACCGCCTACCGCTTATCCGGTGGCGTGCTTGCCGCAAGCGTGGGCTGCGGGCTCGCCCTTCATGATGCTGGAGGCGTGCCTTGGCATCACGGTCGATGCGGAAAAACGCGAAGTCCTGATTGAACAACCCATGCTGCCCGAGGGTATCGACTGGCTTGAAGTCGGCGATATGCGCGTCGGCAATTCGACCGTGTCGATCACGTTCCGCCGCGTGGCAGGCAAGGTCGTGGCCTCCGCGGAGCAGGGCGACGTGCGGGTTGTCGCGTTGCTGTAGACGCTTAATGAAGTATCAGCGGAGTCTCGACACGCGCTAATCAGCGCTGATGCATGCGATGAGCCGGTGGTAACATTTGTTGTCAACCACTCTCCGGATCATCGCATGCCTGACAGTTTTGACCAACTCGCCGCCCTGATCCGGGCGCGCTTCTCCGAACTGAGTCCGCAATTCCAGGTGGGTGCAGCATTCCTGCTGGACCATCCCGACGAAGTCGCCGTCTCTTCCATGCGCAAAGTCGCCGAGCGGGCCCTGGTGCAACCGGCCTCGCTCGTGCGGCTCTCGCAGCAACTGGGTTTCCCCGGCTGGAACGAATTGCGCAACCTGTTCGTGGCGCGAGTTCGCACGCGCCCTGAGCCGCTTGCGAGCCGCGCGCGCTCGCTCGTCAAAGCCAACGCCAGAGACGCACTGGCGAACGATCTGCTGGTCGCGCAACAACACAATCTGGATGTGACGGCTGCCCATAACGCGCGTGTGACCGTGGAGACCGCACGGCTGTTGCGGCGCGCGCCGCATGTGCACGTAGCGGGTTTTCGCTCGTGCTATGCGGTGGCGTTTGGCCTCGTGTATGGATACCGGTTGTTTCGCTCGGCGGTGTCGCTGTTGACGGGCGAAGCCGGCACGCTCGAGATGCAGCTACGCACCATCCAGCGCGACAGCGCGACCATCGTGATCAGTTTCGCGCCGTATTCGGTGGAGGCCGCACGCGTGGCCGAGGCGGCATTGGAGAAGGGCAGCAAACTGATTGCGATCACCGACAGCGCGGTGTCGCCCATTGCGCTGAATGCCGACAAGGTACTGATCTTTTCGCACGAAAGCCCGTCGTTCTTTCCCTCGCTGGTGGCTGCCACTGCGATTGCGGAGTCACTCGTCGCGCATTTGCTCGCACTCGAAGGTGCGGACGCCGTTGCAGAACTCGAAATCGCCGAGAAGTCGTTGCATACCAAGGGCGCTTATGTTCCATGAGATTAGATGCATGCGTTCGATGCGATTGCCCGAATCGTGTCGGTGAGATCGCGCGTCAAGTGGATTTTACAAATCGCACGGGTCGACTTCACAAAACGCGGCGCCGATTGCGCGCCGCTAAATAGGCGTATTTCCGTATGGGTATCCAACCTTGGGTTATTTTGCATCCCTGACCTATACTCAAAAAAGTTTCATCAGCCCATCGCGGTGGGAATAAGCCACAAATACATGCAGCAAATCCGATCCTTCAGGCCGTGCCTCGCGCGCTGCGATCGTTTGCTGGACACGTGACTGCCGTGTATCCACGCCACGTATCTTTGCCGGTTGAAAGAGCGTGCTCTGGAGCGGAGGCTGGATCATGGCAGAAGCAGATGGCGTTCCCTACGGGCGCAAGACTCAGCACGCGCCGGCGCTCAAGGAAGTACACATCATATGGATTACCGCCGGCCTCGGCTGCGACGGTGATTCCGTATCGATTACCGCAGCTAGCCAGCCCAGCATCGAAGATGTGATTCTCGGTGCGATTCCCGGTTTACCGAAGGTTCATCTGCACAATCCCGTGCTTGCCTATGAA
Source organism: Paraburkholderia sp. (assembly GCF_036488795.1). GTDB lineage: Bacteria > Pseudomonadota > Gammaproteobacteria > Burkholderiales > Burkholderiaceae > Paraburkholderia. Next base: position 145,816 of record NZ_DASXHA010000169.1, on the reverse strand, counting down.
AACGGCGACGAGTTTCTCGTGCCCTTTCATCAGGCCGCGCGCGGCGAACTGGAAAACTTTGTATTGGTGGTCGAGGGTTCGATTCCGAACGAGCGCATCAATCGCGAAGGCTATTGGGCAGCGCTAGGCACCGACCCCGATACGCATGAGCCGATCACCATTCCGCAATGGCTCGACCGCCTTGCGCCGCGTGCGCTGGCCGTGGTCGGCGCCGGTACCTGCGCGACCTACGGCGGCATTCATGCGATGGAAGGCAATCCGACCGGTTGCATGGGTCTCGCGGATTATCTCGGCTGGAAGTGGACCTCGAAGGCCGGGCTGCCGATCGTCAACGTGCCCGGGTGTCCAGTGCAGCCGGATAACTTCATGGAGACGCTCCTTTATCTTCTGTATCAGCTAGCGGGTCTCGCGCCGATGATCCCGCTCGACGACGCCCTGCGTCCCAGATGGTTATTTACCCGCACCGTTCACGACGGTTGCGATCGCGCCGGCTCATATGAACAGGCCGTGTTCGCAAAGGAGTACGGCAGCCCGAACTGCATCGTCAAGCTCGGCTGCTGGGGGCCGGTGGTGCAATGCAATGTGCCCAAGCGCGGCTGGATGGCCGGCATTGGCGGATGCCCGAATGTGGGCGGTATCTGCATCGGTTGCACCATGCCGGGTTTTCCTGACAAATTCATGCCGTTTATGGACGAGCCGCCCGGGGCCGTGCTTTCATCGAATCTGATCAGGAGCTACGGCCCACTGATTCGCAGCCTGCGCAAGCTGACCAACAACACGCTTAACGACGAACCGAAATGGCGCCATAACCGCTCGGAACTCACCACCGGTTACCGTCGTTGAGTGGCGGATTGCGACTTGTCAGCAGGGAGAAGCTCATGGCCACTATCGTTGCACCTGAAGCCTCGACGCTCGGTACGGCCGCGCCGGGCAAACTGGTGGAGATGAACTGGGATCCGATTACGCGGATCGTCGGCAGTCTGGGCATTTATACGAAGATCGATTTTGCGAACCGCCGCGTGGCGCAATGCTATAGCACCTCGTCGATCTTCCGCGGCTACAGTATCTTCATGAAAGGCAAAGACCCGCGTGATGCGCACTTCATCACGAGCCGCATATGCGGTATCTGCGGCGACAATCACGCGACCTGCTCGGTGTATGCGCAGAACATGGCGTACGGGGTGAAACCTCCTGCGATCGCGGAATGGATCGTCAATCTGGGTGAAGCAGCCGAATACATGTTCGACCACAACATCTTCCAGGACAACCTGGTGGGCGTGGACTTCTGCGAGCAGATGGTCAAGGAAACCAACCCTGGCGTGTGGGACAAGGCGCAGAAAACCGCCGCTGCGCATGCGGCCGAGCACGGCTATAAAACGATTGGCGACATCATGCATGCGCTCAATCCGTTTGCCGGCGAGTTCTACCGCGAGACGCTGCTGGTGAGCCGTTATACGCGTGAGATGTTCTGCCTGATGGAAGGGCGTCACGTGCATCCGTCGACGCTCTATCCGGGCGGCGTGGGCACGGTGCCGACCATCCAGCTGTTTACCGACTACATTACGCGGCTGATGAAGTACGTGGAGTTCATGAAGAAGGTCGTGCCCTTGCATGACGATCTGTTCGACTTCTTCTATGAAGCACTGCCGGGTTACGAAGAGGTCGGGCGCAGGCGGATTCTGCTTGGTTGCTGGGGCTCGTTCCAGGATCCGAATGTTTGCGATTACAACTACAACACGATGACGCAGTGGGGACGCGGCATGTTCGTCACACCCGGCGTGGTGGTGGACGGCGAACTGGTTACTACCGATCTGGTCGACATCAACCTGAATATCCGCATTCTGCTGGGCAGCTCGTATTACGATGATTGGGATCACGAAGAAACGTTCGTCAAGACCGATCCGCTTGGCAACCCGGTTGATCGCAAGCATCCGTGGAATCAGACGACCCTGCCGCGTCCGCAAAAACGCAAGTTCGACGGCAATTACACGTGGGTCATGTCACCGCGCTGGCTCGACAAACGCACAGGGGATCATCTCGCACTCGATACCGGCGGTGGCCCGATTGCCAGGTTGTGGGCAACCGCGCTAGCGGGCCTCGTCGATATCGGCTACATCAAGGCCACGGGCCATAGCGTCAAGATCTATCTACCGAAAACCGCCTTGAAGCCCGAGGTGGAATTCGAATGGAAGATTCCGCAGTGGAGCAATGCGATTGAGCGCGATCGCGCGCGTACTTATTTTCAGGCCTATGCCGCCGCTGCCGCGCTGTATTTTGCGGAGCAGGCACTCGCCGAATTGCATGCTGGACGCACGCGCACGTTCAGCGACTTCAAGGTGCCGGAAGAAGGTATTGGCTGCGGCTTTCACGAAGCCGTGCGCGGAGTGTTGTCGCACCATCTGGTGATTCGCGACGGCAAGATCGCCAACTATCATCCGTATCCGCCCACACCATGGAATGCCAATCCACGGGATGTCTATGGCACGCCCGGGCCTTACGAGGACGCTGTGCAGAACACGCCGATCTTCGAAGAAAACGGGCCGGACAAGTTCAAGGGTATCGACATCATGCGCGCGGTCCGCAGTTTCGATCCGTGCCTGCCGTGTGGCGTGCATATGTATGTCGGCAACGGCAAGACCATCGAGACGTCGCATTCGCCGACCTTCGGCGTGATGCAGGGAGCGCACAAGTGAGCGATGCCCGCGCGATCGAAACCCAGCAGCGCCGCATTGAAGAACTGGTGATGGCGCTGGAGACGCTTGACGATCCGCGCGCAAGGGATGTTGCCCGGGAACTGCTGCACGTGGTGCTCGATCTGCACGCGCAAGGCTTGTCGCGTTTGATGGAGATCGTCGAGGCAGCGGGCGTAATGGATAACGCGATGCTCGAGGCGTTCGAGCGTGACGCTTCGGTGTCGGCGGTATTGCTGCTGCATGGGCTGCATCCGCAGGACCTGTCGACTCGCGCCGCCTGCGCTGTCGAAAAGATACGGCCCCGGCTGGGTGCGCAAGGCGTTCGGATCGAACTGATCGATGCTGCCGAAGAGGCCGTCAAGGTGAGTGTGTCGGGTCGCTTGCAGGGTAAGCACAACACGGTGGGCGAGTTGCAGCAGGAAATCGAGCGCGCGATTCTTGAAGCTGCGCCCGAGGCGCTGCGTGTGGAGATTACCGGTCTGGCGGAACTCGACGTGCACGAATTGCGCTTTGTTCCGAATCATGCCGCGGTAACCGGCCGGATCGAGGCCGGCACGCGATGAGCGCCGCCGGCGCACCGGGACGCGGCTGGGTCGCGCGCCTACGCGGCTTCGCGCGTCAAACCGCCGACGTGCGCTGCGAGCTGTGCGCTGCGCCGATTCTTGCGGATCATCCGCATCTGTTCGAAGTCCACACGCGCGAGCTGTATTGCTGTTGTCGCGCATGTGCGTTGCTGTTCGGCAGTCAGCAGGGCGCACATTACCGTCCTGTACCGCGCGACGGCCGGCGCCTCGACGGCTTTTGCATGAGCGATCCGCAGTGGGACGCGTTGGCGCTTCCCATTGATATCGCGTTTTTCCTTCATGACAGCGAAGCGAAGCGCGTCGTCGCCCTTTATCCAGGCCCCGCGGGCAGCACGCAATCCGCACTCGATCTCGGCGCATGGGACGAACTGGTGGCCGACAATCCGGTGCTCGGACAACTTCAACCCGACGTCGAAGCGCTGCTCGTCAATCGCACCGAAGGCGCGCGCGAGTATTACCGCGTGCCGATCGATCAATGCTATGCATTAACCGGACTGATTCGCGCGCGCTGGCGTGGCGTGTCGGGTGGTGTACAGGCGTGGGAAGCGATTCGCAGCTTCTTTGCCGCACTCAAACGCACTGGCCGCGTGCCGGAGGGGCTGCTCCATGCCTGATCTGGCCTTCACCGTCGAGCATGCCGAGGTCGCGCCTTTCGCTGCCGCGCCGCTGCTGTTGTTCAGGCTGCGCGTGACGTCTGCGCCTGCGGGCGAAGCGATAGCCAGCATCACGTTGCAATGCCAGGTTCAGATCGAAGCGACGAGGCGCGGTTATGCGCCGGCCGAGCAAGACAGTCTGGAGGATCTGTTCGGCACGCCGCAGCGCTGGGGCGAGACCTTGCGCACGATGCTATGGACCCACACCAGCATGGTGGTCCCGCCGTTCGACGGCGAGTGCACGGTCGATTTGCCGGTGCCGTGCAGTTTCGACTTCAATGTCGCGGCGACCCGGTTTTTTCATGCGCTACAGGAAGGCGAAATTCCGTTGCTGCTGCAGTTCAGCGGCACCGTGTTCTACCGCAACGCCGACGATGCCCTGCAGGCCGCACCGATTCCCTGGCACAAGGAGGCGGCGTTCCGCTTGCCGGTGCAACTGTGGCGCGACATGATGGCGCGCTATTACCCGAACGGCGCGTGGCTGTGTCTGCACCGCGACGTATTCGACCGGCTGGCACGCTACAAAACCCAGCGCGGTCTCGCCAGCTGGGAGCACGCGGTCGCGAGATTGCTTGACGGCGTCGAGGAGGACATCTCATGACTCCGGTCGAGAGTGTGGTGCAAGCGGTGCTGTACGAGGGGTACATGCTGTATCCGTACCGGCCGACGTCGGTCAAGAACCGGCAGCGCTGGACCTTTGGCGGCGTGTATCCACACGCCTATGCGCAGGCCTCGGGCAGCGATCCGTGGCTGATGCAGACCGAGTATCTGATTCGCGGCGACGCAAGCACACGTATCGACGTGCGGCCCGGATTTCTTCAGGTGATCGAACGGATCGTGCTGGACGCGCCGAGCTCGTCGCACGCGTCGCCGTCATCCGATGCAATGGCGTGGCGGCAAGTGCCGGTGCTCGATATCGGCGAGCGACGTTTTTATCCCTGGCAAGAGGCGGCCGAGCGGCACATCCGCGTCCCTCAGATCGTACTCGGAGCGTTACTGAACGCGCCGCGCGAAGTGCCTTTCTCATTCGTTGCGGGCAGCGAGATCGAAACCCTGGCTGATCGCGCCCGCACGGTTCGTGGCGCATTGCGGCGCACGCGCTTTCATCTGGAAGGGCGAGTGGAACTGGCGGCCGAGGGTGTCGCTGAGGGCGTATATCGTTTGACGACGCGTATCCTCAACGAAACTCCGCTGAATCATGCGGATTCGTTGACGCGCGATCAGGCTTCGCTTTACGCTCTGGTGTCGTGTCACACCATTCTGAGCGTCAAAGGCGGCACGTGTGTGTCGTCGATCGATCCGCCTGACGATCTTGCGGCTGCGGCCGCGCTGTGCCGCAACATCGGTGCGTGGCCGGTTCTGGTGGGCGACGAAGCACGCTCGGACACCATGCTGGCCACGCCGATCATTCTCTACGACTATCCGCAGATTGCGCCGGAAAGCACGGGCGAACTGTTCGACTCCACCGAGATCGACGAGATTCTGACCTTGCGCATTCTCACCATGACCGACGACGAAAAGCGCGAGATGGCCGCCACCGACGATCGGGCGCGCGCCATGCTGACGCGTACCGAGAACATCGGCGCGCAACAGATGCAGAAATTGCACGGTACGTTGCGGCAGATTCGCACCGTGGAAGCGCCGGACGTATTGCAGGCGTCGGCGCAGGACGACAGCTTCGAGCCGGTTGCGCCCTGGGCCGAACTCGACGCGCGGCCGCATCCACGGTCGGTCCGCGTAGCAGGCGTGGAGGTTCAGGTCGGCGATCAGGTGCGCCTGCATCCGCGCTGCCGCGCCGACATCTTCGATATCGCGTTGAGCGGCATGGTGGCGACCATTGAATCGATTGAGCGCGATTTCGATGATCGCGTGCACGTCGCGGTCACGATTGACGACGACCCGGGCAAGGATCTCGGCGTGGCGCGCATGCCGGGCCATCGCTTCTTCTTTGGACCGGACGAGATCGAGCCTTTGACGAACGGTGGGAGACGCGCATGAGCGGGATTCTGGTCGCGGGCATCGGCAACGTGTTTTTCGGCGACGACGGTTTCGGCGTCGAAGTGGTGCGGCGGCTTGCCGAACGGGCGGACGGCCGGCCGCATCCGGAGCCGTCGGCAGAGGTGCGCGTCGAGGACTTCGGCATTCGGGGCATCGATCTTTGCTATGCGTTGCTCGACGGCGTCGACGCCGCGATTCTGATCGACGCGACGCAGCGTGGCGGTCCGCCAGGCACGCTGTATCTGATCGAACCCGCCCGAGAGGACGATGAGTCATCGGCGAGTTCCGATCCTTACGCATCGCCTGTACTGATGTCAGCGCATCAGATGGATCCGGCACAGGTGCTGCAAACCGTGCGCATGCTGGGCGGTGGTTGCGAGGACATTGTGGTGCTCGGCTGCGAGCCGGCGGACTTCGGCTTCGAGCACGGTGAACAAGGGCGGATGGGCCTGAGCAACCCGGTAGCGGCGGCCGTCGATCAGGCTGCGGATCTGGTTGAAACGCTGATTGTGCAGACCCGCGAGCGACTGGCTTTACGACTGGTTTAAAGGGTGAGTTTCACAGGGAGGCGCAATGAGCGGATTTTTCAAGTACCTGATATTGCCGGCGCTACTGGTTGGGCTGTTGGCCAATGCGAAGGACATCAAGCGCTATTTGCGCATGCGCAACATGTAGGCAATCACGCAAAGGGAATGCACGATGAGCACGAGTGCACAGCCGCCGCTTGGGCGGGGCGCCATGCGGCGACCGATAGGCGAGGAGATCCGCGTACGCGGACTGGTCCAGGGGGTGGGTTTTCGGCCGACCGTATGGCGGCTCGCGCATGATTGCGGGCTGGTCGGCGACGTACGCAACGATAGCGACGGCGTATTGATTCACGCATGCGGCGACGTGTTGACCGTGGAGCAGTTCCTCGCCCGTTTGCGTGCCGAATGTCCGCCGCTGGCGCGGATCGATGCCATTGAGCGGCATGAGTGGGTGTCGGTCGCGGAGGTCGACGATTTCCGCATTGTGCCGAGCGAAAGCGGACAGGCGCAAACCGGCGTCGTGCCGGATGCTGCGATCTGCGCAGCATGCGCCGCGGAAATCGCGGATCCCTCGAACCGGCGCTACCGCTACCCATTTGCCAATTGCACGCATTGCGGGCCGCGGCTTTCCATCATTGAGGCGATTCCCTACGACCGCGCGAATACGACGATGGCCGCGTTCGCCATGTGCGACGCGTGCCGTGCCGAATACGACGATCCGTCCGACCGCCGTTTCCATGCGCAGCCGGTGGCGTGCACCGTGTGTGGGCCGCATGTGTGGCTGGAGGCGCCGGATGGGTCGCCGCTCGATGTACCGGTCAGCGATGTGTGCAGTGCCGCGAGCGCGCTGTTGCAGCGCGGCTCGGTTCTCGCCATTAAAGGATTGGGCGGTTTTCAGCTCGCTTGCGATGCATGCGACGAAACGGCGGTCGCGCGCTTGCGCCGCCTGAAGCGTCGCGAGCGTAAGCCGTTTGCGCTGCTGGCGCGCGATCTGGATGTGGTGAAGCGGTACTGCATGGTGGACGATCTGGAGCGCGCGCTTTTGCTGAGCACGTCTGGACCGATAGTGATTTTGCGGGCGCAGGCAGCGAGCGAGGCCGTGCCTGTCGTCGCAGCGAGTGTGGCGCCGGGTGTCGACACGCTGGGCTTTATGCTGCCTTCGACACCTTTGCATCATCTGCTGATCGAATCGTTCGACCGTCCGCTGGTGCTGACGAGCGGCAATACCAGCGACGAGCCACAATGCATCGACAACAATGACGCGCGTGCACGTCTTGGCCGCATCGCCAATGCGTTCCTGATGCATGATCGCGATATCGCGCGACGGGTCGACGATTCGGTTGCGCGTGTCGTATCCGGCGCGCCGCGCATGCTACGCCGCTCGCGCGGTTACGCACCTGCGCCGCTGACGTTGCCAGCGGGATTCGACGGCACGCCCGCCATTCTTGCGATGGGCGGCGAACTGAAGAACACGTTCTGCATTACACGCGACGCTCAGGCGATCGTTTCACACCATATGGGCGATCTGGAAGACGCGCTGACCTACGCAGATTATCGACGCTCCGTGATGCAGTATCTGACGCTGTTCGAGCATGAGCCGCAAGCGATTGCGCTCGACATGCATCCCGAGTATCTGTCGCGCAAGATTGGTTATGACGTGGCAGAGGCGCGGCAATTGCCGCTGGAAGAGGTCCAGCATCATCACGCGCATATCGCTGCGTGCATGGCCGAAAACGGTGTCGCGCTGGATGCGCAACCGGTACTCGGCGTCGCCCTCGACGGCCTTGGCTATGGCGTAGACGGCACGCTTTGGGGCGGCGAATTCATGCTGGCAGGCTATCGCGACTTCATCCGCCTTGGCATGTTCAAGCCGGTTGCGCTGCTTGGCGGAGCGCGTGCGATTCATGAACCATGGCGCAACACCTATGCGCATCTTTTGGCGGCGTTCGGCTGGGAGGCTTTCGACAAGCGCTACGCCGGACTGGATCTGCAACGTCTGCTTGCCGCGCGACCGCGTGTCACGCTCGACGCGATGATCTCGAACGGCATCAATAGTCCGCTTGCGAGTTCGGCCGGCCGTCTATTCGATGCAGTAGCGGCTGCGCTGGGGGTCTGCACGGAACGGGTCTTGTATGAAGGGCAGGCCGCCGTCGAATTCGAGGCGATGGTGGACGAACCCACCCTGCGCGACGAGGACGACGCATTCGCGTATCCGTTCGCCATTGCGCCTTGCGAGCGCGGCGGTCCGCGCTGCATCGAGCCACGTCCAATGTGGGAGGCCTTGCTCGACGATCTGTCGCGCGCTACGCCCGTGCCGGTCATCGCAGCACGGTTTCACAAGGGTGTGGCGCTTGCAATCGTAAAGATGGTCGAACTCTTGACAGATGAAATGCTCGATCGCGCAGGCGGTGCACCCGGTGCAAATGCAGCCACGCTCATGCGTGCGGCGGCCCCGGCTGTCGCGTTGTCAGGTGGCGTCTTCCAGAACCGTGTGCTGTTCGAACAGGTGGCGGGGCGGCTTGGCGCGGCTGGCTTGCAGGTGCTGTCGCACCGGCAGGTGCCGACCAGCGACGGCGGTCTTTCGCTCGGCCAGGCGGCGGTCGCGGCGGCGCGCAGGCGCGGCCGAGACGTCGCGGTTTAGCTCGGCGCATGGAGCGTGGAGAGCAGGATTAGCGGAGAGCGATATGTGTTTGGGAATCCCCGGACAGATCGTCAAGATCACCGACGCCGCGAACTCTCTGGCTCTCGTCGACGTGGGAGGCGTGCGGCGCGTGATCAATATCGCCTTTATCGTCGACGATGAGCAGGCGGTGGCAGCGTGTGTCGGCGAATGGGTGCTAGTGCATGTCGGGTTCGCCATGAGCCGGCTCGACGAAGAGGAAGCCGCGCGCACGCTGGCGTTGCTGCATGAACTGGGTGTCACGCAGGCAGAGGTGGAAGAGATACGCGGTGCGCCTTAAGAAGCGGCGCGGTTCAGGTTGCCGACGCGGCAAGTGGTGGAGACACGCAGGAACGGCGCCGGGTAATGGAGACACAGCATGCCCGAACATGAAACATTACAAGGGCTCTATCCCTTCCTTCATGGAGGCAGGCAGGACGCGGACAAGCTCGATGCCGCGCTGCTGGATTCGGTTCGTCAGAAGGCCCAGGATAGTGTCGAGACGAAGCGCCGTTTCTTTGAAGCCAACGGTCGCGCTGTGGTTGCCGTGGCGCATGTCATTGCCGACGTATACCGCCGCGATGGCCGGCTCTTCGCCATGGGCAACGGTGGCTCGAGTTGCGACGCGGCGCACATTGCCGTCGAGTTCCTGCATCCTGTCACCACCGGCCGACCCGCGCTGTGCGCGATCAATCTGGTCGCGGATACGGCCATGATGACGGCGGTGGGAAACGACGTCGGCTTCGCGCATATCTTCGTGAGGCAACTGATCGCGCAGGCACGGCACGGCGATGCGCTGATCGGCATATCGACGAGCGGCAACTCGGACAATCTGCTCGCGGCATTCGCCAAGGCGCATGCGATGGGTCTGCAGACCATTGGCTTGTCGGGCCACGACGGCGGCCGCATGGCGGCGAGTGCCGACCTCGATCATTGCCTCGTCGTGCCCAGCGACAGCATCCACCGAATACAGGAAACGCACGTCGCGATTTATCACATTCTGTGGGATCTGGTGCATACGCTGCTGGCCGACGATCGTGGCGGTCTGGGTGCGGTCGCGCACGGAGGCGTGCAATGAAATACGTGGACGAGTTCCGCGATCCGCAGAAAGCGCAGGCCCTGGCGAAGGAAATCCGCAAGCTGGTGGCGCGCATCGAACGCGCGAAGCAGCGCCCACTGCAGATCATGGAAGTCTGCGGCGGCCACACACATACCATCTTTCGCTATGGTATCCAGCAACTGTTGCCGGACAGCGTGGAGTTTGTGCACGGCCCGGGCTGCCCGGTCTGTGTCCTGCCAATGGGCCGCGTGGATGATTGCGTTGCACTCGCCGAGCGCCCCGAGGTGATCTTTACGACCTTTGGCGATGCGATGCGCGTGCCTGGCTCGAAGAAAAGCCTGTTGAAGGCAAAGGCCGATGGCGCGGATGTACGCATGGTGTATTCGCCGCTCGATGCCTTGAAGATTGCGCAGGCCAATCCGCAACGTGAAGTGGTTTTCTTCGGCCTCGGCTTCGAGACCACCATGCCCAGCACGGCGATGACCGTGTTGCAGGCGAAAGCACAAGGCCTTGTCAATTTCTCGCTGTTTTGCAACCACATTACGATTATCCCGACCATCAAGGCGATTCTCGATTCACCGGATCTGCACCTCGACGGATTTCTCGGGCCCGGTCACGTGAGCATGGTAATCGGCACACGACCGTATGAATTTATCGCACGACACTATCGAAAACCGATCACAGTGGCGGGCTTCGAGCCGCTCGACGTGCTGCAATCCATGTGGATGGTGCTCAGGCAAATTGCCGAAGGGCGCTGCGAGGTGGAGAACCAGTACGGCCGGATCGTGCCCGGGAACGGCAATGCACAAGCACTGTCGGCGATCCAGCAGGTCTTCGAACTGCGCGAATTCTTCGAGTGGCGCGGTTTGGGGTCGATCGATCACTCCGGCGTGCGAATTCGCGACACGTTTGCTGCCTTCGATGCGGAACGAAAGTTCGAGGTGCCGAACCTCAAGATCGCCGATCCGAAAGCGTGTCAATGTGGCGAGGTCCTGAAGGGCGTCATCAAGCCGCATCAGTGCAAGGTATTCGGCACGGCTTGTACGCCGGAATCACCATTGGGTTCGTTGATGGTGTCGAGCGAAGGCGCGTGCGCGGCCTACTACAACTATGGGCGGATCGATACGTCGCGGCTGCAGCGTCATGGCGGCGCTGTGGGTGCTGCGGAGGAACCCGCGGCCGAAACGCTCGTACGAGGCGGCCCTTGATGAACGATCGAGCCTCCAGTCGCTTCGATGACGTTGCTTCTGCCTCGCCGCGGCGCATTGCGCGTATCCGCGATGTTTCCGTCAATCTGGCGCATGGCAGTGGCGGTCGGGCGATGCGCGACCTGATTGAAGATGTATTCGTCACCGCCTTCGACAACCCGATGCTTGCGGCGCTTGAAGATCAGGCGACGATTCCACTCGCAGTGCTTGCCGCGCATGGTGATCGCCTTGCGTTTACAACCGACAGTTATGTCGTCGATCCGCTGTTTTTTCCAGGCGGCGATATTGGAACCCTGGCCGTGTCCGGCACCGTCAACGATCTGGCCGTAGCCGGTGCCACGCCGTTGTTTTTATCGTGCGGCGTGGTGATCGAAGAAGGCTTTGCCGTGGAGAGCTTGCGGCGCATCGCAGCCAGTATGCAGCGGGTTGCGCGCGAAGCCGGCGTTGCCATCGTCACGGGCGATACCAAGGTCGTCGAGCGTGGTTGTGCCGACAAGCTGTTCATCAATACGGCCGGCATTGGCGTGGTGCGGCGCGACGTGGCGATTTCCGCGAGTCGCGCGCAACCCGGAGACGTCGTGCTCGTCAATGGCTATCTTGGCGATCACGGGGCGGCGATTCTCGTGGCGCGCCAGCAGCTCGAGCTCGAATCCGACGTGCAAAGCGATTGCGCACCGCTGAACGGCTTGATAGACGCGATGCTCGATGTATGTCCGCAGATTCACTGCTTGCGCGATGCGACGCGCGGCGGCGTTGCGACTGTCCTCAACGAGTTTGCGCAGAGTTCGAACGTGACGATCCGGATTCGCGAGGCGGACGTGCCCTTGCGCGAGGAAGTGAAAGGCGCATGCGAGATCCTCGGTCTCGATCCGCTTTATCTGGCCAATGAGGGCAAACTCGTGGCGGTGGTGCCTGAGCGTGCCGCCGATAGTGTGCTGAGCGTCATGCGCGCGCATCCGTCGGGTCGCGAGGCAGCCGCAATCGGTGTGGTCGAAGACGGTCCGGATGGCCTTGTCGTGCTGCACACGGCATTCGGCGGTCAGCGCATCGTCGACATGCTGGTGGGCGAGCAATTGCCGCGTATCTGTTAGCGCAGGGCCTGGGCCATGCATGAGATGAGCATTGCGAGCAGTGTCGTCGAAATCTGCGCCGAGCAGGCAAGGGGGGCACGCGTGTTGCGCGTGACGCTGGAAATCGGGCAGCTCTCGGCGGTCATGCCGGAGGCGATTCGTTTTTGCTTTGACGTGTGTGCGAAAGATACGCTTGTCGAAGGCGCGGCACTGGAGATTGTCGAGACGCCGGGGCAGGCGCGCTGTCTTGCCTGCGGCGCCACGATGGAGGTGGTGGTGCCGTTCGGTCAATGCGCTTGCGGCAGCGAAGACCTGGAACTGGTCTGCGGACAGCAACTGAAGATCAGGCAGATGGAGGTGATGTGATGTGCACGACATGTGGATGCTCCGGACCGCAGGCGGCAACGGTGACGGACCCGGACCAGGAGGAGCAGACGCCGCAGGCGAAGCCGAACAGCGAGCGTGTGCCGGGCGAGGGGAATGCCGCTACCTATCAGCGTGTGGAGACGCATGAGCATGGGCATATGCATGCGCATTCACATTCACATCCGCATGCACATTCGCACGAACACAGTCACGATCATGTTCATCATCACAGCACCGTCATCACGCTGGAACAGGACATTCTTGCCAAGAACCAGTTACTGGCCGAGCGCAATCGCGGCTGGTTGGCGGGGCGCTCGATTCTCGCGGTGAATCTGGTCAGCTCTCCGGGTGCGGGAAAGACCGCACTGCTCGAACGCACGATCCGCGACCTTGGAGAGACATTACCGCTTGGCGTGATAGAAGGTGATCAGGCCACCCTGAACGACGCGCAACGTATCCGCGCAACCGGTTGCCGTGTGGTTCAGATCAACACCGGCACGGGATGTCACCTGGACGCCGACATGGTTGCCAAGGGTCTCAGGCAACTCGACCCGCCGCCGGGTTCGGTTGTAATGATCGAGAACGTGGGCAATCTGGTGTGCCCCGCGTTGTTCGATCTGGGCGAACAGGCGAAGGTGTTGATCCTCTCGGTGACGGAGGGCGAAGATAAGCCCGTCAAATATCCGCATATGTTTCGCGCGAGTTCACTGCTGCTGCTAAACAAGATCGACTTGCTGCCGCATCTGCGTTTCGACGTGGCGCGTTGCGTCGAGTACGCACGACACGTCAACCCTGCCATCGAGATTCTGCAGGTCTCGGCGGAGACCGGCGAAGGCATGCAGGCGTGGTACGCGTGGCTACGCACCCATAGCGAAGCGTGTGTCTGATCGGCAAGCCTCGCGGGCACCGCGGCGTCCGGTTTCATTGATCGCGCCAGATCGGCTTCATCTGATGTCAGTGTGCGCGCATTGACAACATATGTTGCTGGGAGGTATAAATCCGTATCGGATGTTGAAGCGATCTGCGGCAGGACGCGTGCCGTATCGTTCTCAACGCACAGCACACAGGGTTAAAACGAGGCATCAGTGGCGGCGCACGAATTGGAGCTCATCCGCATTTCCGGTCAACCGGACGATATCGGTTACAGGCTGGGTGAACTGGCGAGGCCGGTCATGGCGGCTTATATGCAGCAAAGTGCCGCGTGGCCGGCGGTTAGCCGGTGGCGCGGCCATCCATATGTGAAAACGTTGCGCCGCGTAGCGGAGGCCTGTTTTCCCGCGCTGGTTGCGGAGCTGGACGGTATGGCCGCGGGCCTCGGGTGGTCCGAAGAAGACGTATTCCTGTGGAACTGCCGTGGCGAGCTGATTCATCACGCGCCCGATGGTTGCACGACGCTGGCGGCCGCGTCGGGCAATGCGCGTTTTATCGCTCACAACGAAGATGGCGACCCGCATCTGCGGGAGCGCTGTTTTCTGGTGGACGTGCAGCCGGCCGGCAAGCCAGGTTTCATCAGTTTCTACTATCCAGGTTCGTTGCCGGGACACACATTCGCAGCCAGTCGCGCGGGGCTCGTGCAGGCCATCAACAATTTGCGCATTCGTGTGCCTGCGGCGGGCGTGCCGCGCATGATCCTCGCACGTGCGGTACTGGACGCGAGCTCGCTTGACGAGGCCGTGATGCTGTTGCGCGACACACCGCGCGCCAGCGGCTTCCACCACACGCTGGGCTGTGCCGGCGACGCGCGCCTGCTGAGCATTGAAGCCACCGCGCAACGCTGCTCGGTGGTAGCGAATACGACGCTCTCCGGCCACGCGAATCATCTGATCCATAACGGTTGCGAACGGGAAGCACAAATCGTGACGGATTCGTCCCGGGACCGTCAGGCACGCGTCAATGCGCTGCTATCGGCGCTTCATGCGCCGGTGACCGGCGATGCGCTGGTGGCAGTGCTGCACGACTAGGCACCGGCGGGATTGCCCATTTATCGTGACGACCCCAACGACCCTGATGACGAAAACACCCTTGCCACAGCGCTGTTTCGCCTCGAAGCGGATGGGGTGGCGATGCAGGTGTATCGGCAGAGGCAGTGTGCGTTCAATACTTTCATTTCTCAGGCGACGCGGCCGGCTCCGTCCATCTGAGCGATGCCTTTCTTTTGCCGCTCAGCGCAAACAGGCAATGAGGATTCAAACATGACCACTGTGTTTCACCGTACTCCGAAGCAAATTCTGCCCATCGCTGTTGCGGGTGACGGTATCGAGATCATCGATTCGACCGGCAAGCGGTACATCGATGCCTCCGGCGGCGCAGCCGTTTCGTGCCTTGGCCACAGCAACCAGCGCGTCATCGACGCGATCAAACGCCAGTCGCAGCAATTGCCTTACGCACACACGTCGTTCTTTACCACGCAGGTGGCGGAGGAACTCGCTGATCGTCTGGTGGCGAGCGCGCCGCAAGAACTGGGGCATGTGTATTTCGTTTCGGGCGGATCGGAGGCGATGGAAGCCGCGTTAAAGCTGGCGCGTCAATATTTTGTCGAGAAGGGCGAGTTGCAGAGGCGGCACTTCATTGCGCGTCGTCAGAGCTATCACGGCAATACGCTGGGTGCACTGGCAATTGGCGGTAATGCATGGCGTCGTGAGCCGTTTCTGCCGATTCTGATCGAGGCACATCACGTTAGTCCATGCTATGCGTATCGCGAACAACGCGTAGACGAGACCGAAGAAGCGTTTGCACAACGTCTTGCCGATGAACTCGAAGCGAAGATCCTTGAACTCGGCGCGGACACCGTGGCGGCTTTCGTCGCAGAGACCGTGGTGGGTGCGACAGCAGGTGCCGTCCCGCCGGTACGCGAATATTTCCGCAAGATTCGCGCGGTCTGCGACCGCTATGGCGTACTGCTGATTCTCGACGAGATCATGTCGGGAATGGGGCGCACCGGCTATCTGTACGCATGCGAAGAGGACGGCGTCGTGCCTGATCTGCTGACCGTGGCCAAGGGTTTGGGCGCAGGCTATCAACCGATTGGCGCGACGCTGGTGAGCAACCGTATCTACGATACGATTGTGGGCGGCTCGGGATTTTTTCAGCACGGTCACACGTATATTGGGCATGCAACAGCGTGCGCGGCGGCGCTCGAAGTGCAGCGCGTGATTGCGGAGGATCACCTGCTGGACAATGTGCAGGCGCGCGGTGAACAGTTGCGCGCGCAACTGCGTGCGCACTATGCGCAGCATCCGCATGTTGGCGATGTGCGGGGCCGCGGGCTGTTCGTCGGCGTCGAACTGGTCGAGGAGCGTGCCGGCAAGACGCCCTTCGACGCGAAGTTGAAACTGCACGCAGCAATCAAACGCGAAGCGTTTGCGCGCGGCCTGATGGTGTATCCGATGGGCGGCACCGTCGACGGCAGGCGGGGCGACCACGTGCTGCTCGCGCCGCCGTTTATCTGCACGTCGCAGGATATCGATAGCATCGTCAGCCGTCTTACGGAGGCAATCGAAGGCGCGCTGTTTTCCGTGGGCGTGCGTGCCGCCTCCTGAGAGATCGATCGACCGGGGACGCCATTTGCGAGGATTTTCATGAATCAACGATTGCCGCATTTCGACGCAGCACATGCCACGCCCGAGCAGAAAGCCGTCCTCGACGAGATTCTGTCCGGTCCGCGCGGTAACCTCAACGGCCCGTTTCTGGGCTGGATTCACAGTCCGGAACTGGCTCAGCAGGCGCAACGACTGGGCGCGTTTTGCCGCTACCGGACGGGCCTGCCGCTGCGTCTATCGGAACTCGCCATTCTGGTGACCGCCGCGCGCTGGCAGGCGCAGGCAGAATGGCACATCCACTATCCGATTGCGCTCGAAGCGGGCGTTCAGGAAGCGGACGCGGAGGCGATCCGCACAGGTCGGCAGCCGGCGTTCGCGAATCCGGACGATGCCTTGATCTACGCGTTCACCAGCGAGCTCTACGATACGAAGCGGGTTTCGGACGCGACTTATGCGGCGACTGTGGCGCGCTTCGGACATGATGTCACGATCAATCTGACTGCGTTGCTCGGCTACTACGCGCTGGTTGCGATGACGCTGAATGTGTTCGGGATGCGGGCCGAAGGGCAGACGAGCTTGCCGTTCGCGGAGTGAGCCGACGCGGCGGTTAGCACGGGCGTGCGCAGACATCTACCTAGGTGCGACGCCCTAGCTCTGCCATGAAATCCTGGGTGCGCTGCGACAGGCCAGAGGAGAGAATCAGTGCCCGGTTCGCTGCGTTGGCGACATGGGGACGGGCGCTTGCTTCCAGATCGTCGGCGGCGGTCTCCAGCCAATCGGGAAACTTGTCCATCAGCGCATCAATCAGAACGGCGGCTTGCCGGCGGTCCTTGTCTGCCTTCAACGCGTGTGATGCCGTGCGAAGGGTGCTGACCACCAGCTTGTGCAGAGCGAATCGCGCCGGATCCGGCAACATGACCGGAACCGCATGTTCCTTGCCGAGGATAAAGCCGCGCGCCGGGTTCGACACCAGATACCTGAAGTAGGGAAGCCCGGTTGCGTGTGCGCGCAAGTGGGGTAGCGCCTTCGTTTCATAGGCGTCGCTACCCGGCACGAGCAGATCCACCTTGAGGGGTTGTCCGCGGGCCTTGAATGAGGTTGCAGGCCGGCGTGCGTCCAGTTCCGGCACTTCGAGAAAGGGCAGGCTGCTGTCCCGCAGAATGTCCAGAAAGCTGCGCTCTTCGGGGATGGCGAGCGCGATCGTTCCCGCACTGCCAATGTCGATGTCCTCAGTCCGGTAATTCGCCGGCAAACGAACGCCCAGGCTATTGAGGAGCGCGCCGAACGCGTGAGAGCCGACGAGTACGCCGCCGTGGTTGAAGATGCCGGCGTTGGAGAGCGTTGCAATGGTGAGTGCCGAAGAGTTGTCGGCAGCGGCAAAGCCCGCCTTGCGCAGGACCTGGACATCGGCGGCCAGCGCGCGCATCTCCGCGCTCTCAAGCAGTTTCGCTTCGAGTGCGTGGTCGGTTTCCGGTGCGCCGGCGCGGCCCAGCGAGGTCTCCTTGTGCTTTCCGGAAGCCAGATAGACGCGCCAGTAGACGTAGGTTTTCCCGTCCACGGTCTTCTGCGCGGCGGAGCCCGGCGAATGCAACGAAATCTGCGGCAGTGTGCCGGCGCGCTCAGTGACCGAGGAATACAGTGTCTGGAGCGCGTCGTTATGGAAATCGGTCATGGCAAGCACGTTTTATACCTTAGGATTTAATCATAGGGTATAAAATTTATGGAGTCAAAATTTATACCTTAGGGTCTTATTGTGAGGTATAAAAATGGGCGCCGAGACAGTGTCCGCCTTCCCGGGTCGCCCGTCAGCCAAGCGACGCCGGTCCCAATAACGGCCTATGATGAAGTTCGGTCTACGCCCGCGCCTGCCGCGCTGCGTGGCAAACTCGATCGACGCCGATACCGCGAAACCCCGGGGCGGGACCGTTGCGGTAGCGTCAATGTTCGATTGCACGGAACCGGCAGGGCACAAACAGGAGAGAGCGATGAAGCGCAAGGCATCAGCGGTCTGGCAAGGCGGCCTGCAGGATGGAAAGGGCTCGATCTCGACGGATAGCGGGGTCCTCAAGGACACCCAGTATTCGTTTTCAACGCGTTTCGCGGACGGTATCGGCACAAATCCGGAAGAATTGATCGCGGCGGCCCACGCTGGGTGCTTTTCGATGGCGCTCTCCGGCGAACTGGGCAAGGCGAATATCAAGGCAGAGCGCATCGACACGACATCAACGGTGACGCTCGACAAAGACGGCGGCGGCTTCGCAATCACCGCGGTCCATCTGGACGTGAAGGTGAAAATCCCCGGCGGCGATCGGGCTGCATTCGAGAAAGCCTCGGCCGACGCCAAGGCGGGTTGTCCCGTCTCGAAGGTGCTGAAAGCCACCATCACCATGGACGCGACGCTCGAGACCTAAGCTTGATCCGGTCACGATACGCGCACCACGAATGGGCGCTGGCGCTATGTAAGGCCAGCGTCCGTTTTTTTGGTGTCCCGTTCTTCGACGATAACCCGCTTATCCAACGCTTGATTTATTGAACGGATGGTCATAATATCCGCCTCTATGACTGAGCCTGCCATCCCGAAGAAATCTTCCGCAACCAGCACCCGGGGCCGGCCGCGCGAGTTCGACACGTCCACGGTTCTCGAGAATGCGAGCGAAGCGTTCCGGCGCCATGGCTATCACGCCACTTCGATCGACGATCTGTGCAAGGCAACCGGCCTGTTGCGCGGCAGTCTGTACGGCGTATTCGGCGACAAGCACGGCATCATGCTGGCTGCGCTCGACCATTACGCCGACGGCTCGCTGGCCCGTCTGGCCGAGCGGCTGAACGCGCCGGTGCCGCCGCAGGAGGCGTTGCGCAATGCGCTGCTTCACTACGCACGGTCTGCGTCGGTATTGGCGGCGCAGCGCAGTTGCCTGATTACGAACACCACACTCGAAATGCAGACGGGCGACGACGCCTTGCGCGAGCGCATCGCATCGATTCACCGCCGCATGGCAACCCTGCTGGCGGCCACGGTAATTCGCGGCCAGGCGAGCGGCGCCTTCAATTCGACGCTCGATGAAAAAGCGGTCAGTAATTTTCTGCTGTGCGTCATCCAGGGGCTGCGCGTACTCGGTAGAACTGCTCACCAGGAGGGCGAACTGCTCGCGATCGTCGAGATTGCGATGCGCGTGCTCGTCTAAATTTTTTGTCTATTTTTTGAACGAACGGTCATGAATAGTGAATGCATGAAATCATCCTCCGTGGCCTTTACCGCCTCGGCGGCTGGTCCGGGCGCCACGGGCCTGGCGTCGGGCGCGGCGGCAACGGCGGGTTCGACGGCGGCCGCCGCCACGCCGCGCTTCGAGCGTCAGGGGCTTGCGCTTGCCGTGCTGTTCGTCGGGGCGTTTCTTGCGCCGCTCGACTACTTCATCGTCAATCTCGCGCTGCCGGCCATTCACACCGGCCTCGGCGCCACTGACGCGCAACTTCAGCTGATCATCTCCGCCTACGCCTCGGCGTACGCCGTGCTGCTGATCACAGGCGGGCGGCTTGGCGATCTGTTCGGGCGCAAGCGGATGTTCATGGCGGGCATGGCCGGCTTCGTGGTGTCCTCGGCCATGTGCGGTCTGGCGCCGGGCGGACATATGCTGGTGATTGCGCGCCTCGTGCAGGGGGCCGCTGCAGCGGTCATGGCGCCGCAGGTATTGGCGACCATCCGCGCCGTCGTGCCTCTCAACCAGCAGACTCGCGTGATGAGCTTTTACGGCTTCGTGTTCGGGCTGGCGTCGATCGTCGGGCAACTGGGCGGCGGTGCGCTCATCACATACAGGCCATTCGGCCTCGACTGGCGCATCATTTTCCTGATCAACATTCCGGTGGGCATTCTGGCGTTTATCGGCACATGGAAGCTCGTGCCGGAGAACCAGCCTGCCGTGCGCACGGGCGTCGATCTGAAGGGCGTCGGCTTGCTCTCGCTGCTGTTGCTGCTGGTCATTTATCCGATGACGCACGGCCGCGAAGCCGGCTGGCCTGCGTGGACCTTTTTCATGTTCGCGCTGGCCGTGCCTGCGTTCGTGTTGTTCGTCGCGACCGAGCGGCGCGTCGAGCGTCGCGGCGGGCATCCGCTGGTCGATCTGCAACTGTTTCGCAATCCGGCCTTCGCACTCGGGCTGGTGCTGGCCTTCCTGTTCTACTGCAATAGCGCGTTCTTTCTCACTTACGGGATCTTTCTGCAGACGGGTTTGCACTGGACGCCGCTTGCCTCCGGCATGGCGATCATGCCGTTTGCGCTCGGCTTCGTGGTGGGGCCGTTATTGTCGCCCGCGGTGGTGCGGCACGTCGGCGGCCATGTGCTGACGCTCGGTTTTTCGATGATGACGCTTGGCTTCACCGTGACGGGCTGGTCCGCCACCCATGCGGCCACGCCGGACCTGCTTTTCTATTGCGGGCTAGTGTGCGCGGGCGTCGGCCACGGCCTGTTGCTGCCGTCGATCATGCGTATCGTTCTCAACGAAGTGGTGCCGGAGAAGGCTGGGCTTGCGTCAGGCGTGGTCTCGTCGACCTTGCAGATTGGTTCGGCTTTCGGCACGGCAGCTATCAGCGGGGCGTTCTTCGGCGTGCTCGGCGGCCGCGCGACGCCGGACGCCTACGCGCACGCTTTCCAGTACAGCCTCGGCATCAATGCGCTGCTGATGTTCACGTGCATCGGATTGAGCGTGCTGCTAGTGAGGCACCAGAAGATTGCGCTGGGCCGGGTGGCCTGAACGGTATCGGTTCGAGGCAGCCCGTATTCATGCATATCGCCACTCCCTAAAAAGGCAAGGCTGAGTGCTGACTGGCAACGTTTACACCCGCCATTTCGAGCCAGAGTTTAATGGGTCGCCAGGGAAGGTGCGATATTCATGGGTGATTCCAGGGTTTATGGGTGATTAGTCAATAATTGATCTGATAAAAGCTTATTCAGTAACTTAAACAAATCTGCATGTCTGACAAATTTTTGAAGGAAGGTTTTACATCCTGTTAATCGTGACTGACGTAAATAGTTCCCGCGGCTTGCAAGACAGTGCCGGAAATTGGGCCAAACTCCCGTTACGGCAAGGGTTTTCACGGTATGAGCATTATTTCACCAGATGAACGGATGACCAGAATGTCATTCTCGCCTGGATGAAAACGGTATCTCTAGAAATCACTTGCGGCTGTCATATTCGATTGTTAATCTTGGAAAACTTTAAAACCTTCCACCAATCGGTCGTTTGTGCCAATGGGTTAAAACAGCTCAACGCGTTCGTACCGGGGATTGATATGCTGACTGCCACCCTCGATGCATTTGATACACCTTCTGTCATGTTGAATGTCGGCGATGTCGTTACGCTCAAAACGGGCGGCGCACGCATGACCGTGACCTTTGTTGGCCCGGTTGGGCTGACTTCTACTGATTCCGGCGACAACTGGCTCGTCTGCCAGTGGTTTGACGAACATGGCGAACTGCGCCAGGAACGCTTCGAGCGCAACCAGGTGCGGGTAGAGCCACGCTCCATTCCGGCGGGGTCGGTGAAATTGCGCGCGTACTCGCGCGTCGCGCATTCGAGCTAACTTGCAGCGGGCGCAGGCGGGCCATCTGGCCCGCCAGGTTCGGCCGCGCGTCTTGTCTGAGCTTCTTGCGGCGCATCTGACAAATCCATCGCTATCGCCCAATACACGTCTCCGTGCGTTTTCCTGCGCACGGCGTGCGTGTGGTCAGGCCTCGACGGCCTTCGCCATTTCAGTGGTCTGCTCCCAGCCGAGCCCCTTATAGAGCGGGCGGCCCATTTCCGTCGCATGCAGGATGGCGTAGGTCAGGCCGCGTTCATTGAAAGCCTGCATCGCGCAATCCATCAGCGTGCGCGCAATGCCGCGCTGGCGATGGCTCGGCTCCACGTACACGTTCAGTACATAGCCGCGCCGGTCCTGGTCTGGATGCAGCGGATGCGGCGGCCAGTCGATCTCCATCAGCCCGATGCCGGCCACGGGCGCGTCGTCGTCCAGTGCCAGGAAACCGAAATACGAACCGTCGGCAAGCCGCGGCTGCAACCATGCTCGAAAGGCCGGCGTCATCCGGTCCAGTACCGCCGGATCTCGCCCGGCCTCTCGGAACATTTCGTAGCGGTGACGACAGATCAGATCGAGGTCGCCGACGGCGAGCGGGCGCGTGTGCAGCATGAGCGAGGGTTCTCCGGAAAACTAGCGGCGCGCTTCGGTCGCCATGCGTACCGCCAGGCCGGCGAGCACGGTGCCCATCAGCCAGCGTTGCAGGACGAGCCACGTCGGACGCTGCGACAGGAACGCCGCGATCGAACCCGCCATGGTGGCGACGAGCGAATTGACGGTGAGGCTGAAGGCAATCTGCACCGATCCGAGCACGAGCGACTGCCCGAGCACATTGCCGTGCTGCGGATCGATAAATTGCGGCAGCAGCGATAGATACAGCACCGCGATTTTCGGATTCAGCAGGTTGGTGACGAAGCCCATGGCGAACAGTTTGCGCGGGCTGTCCGCCGGCAGGTCGCGCACCTGAAACGGCGAGCGGCCACCCGGTTTGACGGCCTGCCATGCGAGCCACAGCATGTACAACGCGCCGCCGAAGCGCAGCGCGTCATACGCAAACGGCACGGCAAGCAGCAAGGCGGTGATGCCGAGCGCGGCGCACAGCATATAGAAGAGGAAACCGAGCGCGACGCCGCCGAGCGAAATCAGCCCGGCCGTGCGGCCCTGGCAGATGGAGCGCGAGACGAGGTAGATCATATTCGGTCCGGGCGTGAGCGCCATGCCGAGCGAGACGAATCCGAAGGTCAACAGCTTGCTGAGTTCAGGCATTGCAAGGTTCCATGAAGGTTGAGAATGGGTCCAGCCGAGCTCAGCGCTGATCCTTGCCGCGCGTTGCGCGCGTCTGCACACGCTGGATCAGCATCGTGGAAAAGGTCCGCATGCGCACCACGCGCCGCGTTTCTTTCACTTCGGTTTCGACGTTCTTCGGCGGGTTCGGCTGGAGCGCCCAATAGAGCGCCACGAACCAGCCGAACCCGGTCCAGCCGAGGCACGCATTGAACAGCGCGAGCGTCAGCAGATCGTGGCGCTTGCGTCTGTCTGCGATGATGGCCGGCAGAAAATACAGCCCGAGCGCCACGATCGCGCCGACCACCTGAATGACGATGCTGCTGCTTCCCATCGCGATACTCCAAGGGGTGTACGGGTGGTACGAACCTTTCAATTGTCGCGCGATTGCAGCAATCGCGCAGCCTCGCCGTAATTCCGTTCGATATTAATGCTGCATCGCCGCGTCGTGCATTGGCCGAATGGGGGGCTTCAGACCAGCGCGCGAGAGGTCTATCATGTGCGTTTCGATTGCACCGGACCCCACTATGATCTCCGACGACACCACCCAGCAGGCAACCCTCAATCACGACACGCTACGTGAATTCGTCGATCGCAAGTGGAACGACGAGATCGTGCCTGCGTTGACGGACTACATCGCCATCCCGGCGAAAAGTCCGGCGTTCGATCCGCAATGGGTCGAGCACGGCTTTATCGAACGTGTGATCACGGACGCGGCGCAATGGGCCGAACAGCAGCCGGTGCGCGGTCTGAAGCTGGAAGTGATCCGTTTGCCGGGCCGCACGCCGGTGATCTTCTTCGAGTCGCCCGCCACGCGCTCGGGCAGCAGCGAAACCATCGTGCTGTACGGCCATCTCGACAAGCAGCCTGAATTCGACGGCTGGCGTAACGACCTCGGGCCGTGGACACCGAAGCTCGAAGACGGCAAGCTCTACGGCCGCGGCGGTGCGGACGACGGCTACGCGATTTACGCCAGCATTACGGCGCTGGCCGCGCTCGACGCGCAAGGCATCGAGCGTCCGCGTTGTGTGGGCCTGATCGAGACCTGCGAGGAATCGGGCAGCTACGATCTGCTGCCTTATGTGGACGCGTTGCGCGAGCGGCTCGGCAAGGTCGGGCTCGTGGTGTGCCTGGATTCGGGCGCCGGCAATTACGACCAGTTGTGGCTCACCACCTCGCTGCGCGGCATGGTGGCGGGCGACCTGGAAGTTCAGGTGCTCGACGAAGGCATTCACTCGGGCGGTTATGGCGGCATCGTGCCGTCCAGCTTCCGCATCATGCGGCAACTGTTCGACCGTCTGGAAGATCCTTCGAACGGCACGCTGCTGCCCAAGGGTTTCCATTGCCCAATCCCGGCCGATCGCCTGCGCGAAGCGGAGGCCACGGCCCACATTCTGGGGGACGACGTCTGGAAGAAAATTCCGTGGGCTTGCGGTCAGGATGGCCGCCAGGTATTGCCTACCACCACGGACCCGAAGGAAGCGCTGCTGAATTCGACATGGCGGCCATCGCTGTCCGTCACGGGCGCGGCGGGCCTGCCCGCTATCGCGGATGCCGGCAACGTGCTGCGTCCGCGTACCGCGTTCAAGCTGTCACTGCGCCTGCCGCCGCTCATCGACGCGGAGAAGGCTGTCCGGGAACTGAAGGCTTTGCTCGAATTCGATCCGCCGTACAACGCGAAAGTCACCTTCAAGGCCGAGCATGGCGCGGCTACAGGGTGGAGCGCGCCGGAACTGGCGCCGTGGCTCGCTACGGCACTCAACGACGCATCGCGCCAGCATTACGGGGCGGACTGCGCATACATGGGCCAGGGCGGCACCATCCCGCTCATGAACGTGTTGAAGGAAGGTTTCCCGCACTCGCAATTCATGGTGTGCGGCGTGCTCGGTCCAAAGTCGAACGCGCACGGCCCGAACGAATTCCTGCACGTGCCGTACGGCAAGAAGCTGACGGCGGCGGTGGCGCAGGTGATCGCTGCTGCGCCTTGAGCGTGACAGGGCATCGCGTCCGATGGACCGGGAGCGCCCAGCTCCCGGCGAGTATCCTTGACACGCACCAATCCGAAAGATCCCACTGATCCGCAACGATACCCACGAATGAACGATACCCGCGCCGCCCAACCGTCCGCATCGAATCCGTTGAGAATCTCCGTCGATCACCTGCATGCCTATGTGCGCGCTATCTGGGAGCAGGCGGGCAGCGCACCCCGCGAGGCCGAACTGGTCGCCGATCACCTGGTGGCCGCCAATCTGACCGGCCACGATTCACACGGTGTCGGCATGATTCCGCGCTACGTCGGCTCGCTGCGGGACCAGGAACTGAAGCTCAATCTGCACGCCGAGGTGGTGCGCGATGCGGGCGCAGTGCTGACCGTCGAGGGCGGCAAAGGCTTCGGCCAGGTGATCGCGTATGAGGCAATGGAGCAAGGCATCGAACGGGCGAAGCGACTGGGCATCTGCGCCGTGGGGCTGCGCGGCGCACATCATATCGGGCGCATCGGCCATTGGGCCGAGCAGTGCGCGCGCGCCGGCCTGGTGTCGTTTCACTTCGTCAACGTAGCGGGCGATCCGCTGGTTGCGCCATTCGGCGGAATTGACCGGCGCATCGGCACCAATCCGTTTTGCGCCGCCTTTCCGCGCAGCGGCCAGCCACCGTTGGTGCTGGATTTTGCCACCAGCGCGGTGGCGTTCGGCAAGGTCAGGGTGGCATATAACCAGGGCAAACAGGCGCCGGCCGGCTCGCTGATCGACCACGAAGGGCATGCCACGCTCGAACCTCAGGTGATGCTGGAGGCGCCCGTCGGCTCGCTGTTGCCGTTCGGCGGTCACAAGGGCTTCGGGCTGGCGTCGATGTGCGAGATTTTCGCGGGCGCGCTGTCCGGCGGCTACACGACGCATGCGGACACACTGGGCACGAACAGCGCCATCATCAATTGCATGCTGTCGGTGATCATCAATCCAGCCGCGTTCGACGCACCCAACGCCGAGGCTGAAGCACAAGCCTTCGTCGACTGGGTGAAGGCCTCGCCGCTCGCCGAGGGCACCGAGCGCATCTATGCGCCGGGCGAACCGGAGCGCGCTACGAGGGCCGAGCGCGAGGCGTACGGCGTACCGGTCGATCCGGCCACCTGGCAGCAGATCCGCGAAGCGGCGTTGGCGACCGGTATGCCGCCAGAGCAGGTCGAACGGTGGTCAAGGCATTTACAGTGACTGGCCTTGGGTGAGGCCTGCGCGGCGGCTCGTGCCCCGCTCAAGACCGCCGCGCCAGGCGCATGCGCATCTGCTCCTTCTCCGGACCTTCGGCGTCGAGCAGGTACCTGAACTCGCCAGCCACGAGCGTGGCCACCGCAACGCCGTCGCGATACAGCACACGGTTGCCCGTCACCGCGGGCACCTTGTCACCCGGCAGCAGCGTGCCCACCAGATTCAACGGGTCGGTGCCCGCCACACAGGCATACGCACCGTCATTCGCGTGACGGCGCACTTCGCGCAGCAACGGAATGGCTTCCGGCAACGCGAATTGCTCGCCCGCGAGGCCGTTGACGAAGCGCCCGCCGCGCACCTGTCCGCGCGCTTCGAGCCGTTGCAATACGCGCAGCAGATCCCGCCACGGCGGCAACCATTGCGCTTCGCGTTCCAGCAGGCGCCAGAACACCACGCCGTAACGGCGCAACAGCGTCATGGCGATATGTTCGAGCACTTCCGGCGCAAGC
The DNA here is from genome assembly GCF_036488795.1 of Paraburkholderia sp. Taxonomy (GTDB): domain Bacteria; phylum Pseudomonadota; class Gammaproteobacteria; order Burkholderiales; family Burkholderiaceae; genus Paraburkholderia. The sequence goes on along the minus strand of NZ_DASXHA010000169.1, from coordinate 118,892 downwards.
GCAGGCGTGCGGCCCGCAGGCAACGTGGCGGCTGGATTGCTCCCGGCACTCACTGCACTACGGCGTTGCAGGAGTGCCCAGCGCCCCGCGTCCTCCATTCCGCCTATCAGCGCGCCGGCACGCGAGCCGCGCCGGCTGCTGTAATGGGCGTTGCGCTTCGCGACGGGCTTGAGCAGTGCGCGCAATCCCGCAAAACTGTCCGAGTTCACGAGGCCGGTCGCCACCAGTTCGCCCAGCGCGTTTTCCAGTTCGATACGCAAGAGCCGCACGTCGCTCAGCAGTTCATCGAAGAACATCGCGCCATGCTGCAATAGCGCGTCGTAGACGCTTTGCGCGCGCGGCGACAGTTCGGGCTGCTTCGTCTGATCGAGCAGCGCACTCCATATATTGATGTCGCGCCGCGGCAGCAGCACGATCGGCGTGCTGCGCACCGGCGCTGATGCCGCGCGCGAACGCTCGGTCAAACGCGTCCAGACGAGCTTGCCGGAGCGGCATAGTTCGTCGAGCGAAGTAATCGCGTAGTCCTTGAGCCGGGCGGGCAGAATGTCTTCCTCCCACGCGCTTGCCGCCGCTTCGAAACCGGCCATCTGCTCGAGCACCGCAGCCAGCGCGTCGCGACCTGCGCCGCGCGTGTCAGGCGTCAGATGCTGCCATTCAAACAGAAAGCGCATGAAATCGTGCCGTTCGACCGGCTCGATTTCGCGTCGCAGGCGCCGCACGGTATAGCGGTGAATGCGCGCCAACAGATGCCGCTCGCACCATTCTTCGCCTGGCGCGCCGGGGGTAAAGCGGCCGCGCATCACGTAGCCCTGCGCCTCGAGGCTCGTCAGGGCGCGCTCCACCGCCGTGACGGCCAGCCCCAGTGCGCGCGCAATCTCGGCCGCCGGCAACGGGCCGAAGCCGGTCAGCCGGGCGCGCACCACGTCGACGAGTGCGTCGTCCGCGTCCCACGCGTCGGTGAAACCTTTTGGCGCGCTGATGGGCGGCTCGATCGGCGCGTCCGGAAAGATTGCGCGCAAACAGATCAGGCGCTCCGCCGGCAGCCACACAGCGGCGCCGGCCGCGAGCTGCATCTGCGTGGCGCGTCCGGCTGCGGACAGCGCCGTGAGCCACGCCAGCCAGTCCGGATTCTGCTGCGCTTCCTCTTCGCTGATGCACGCAAGGCCGGTCAGCGCCTCATGCATTTCATCGAGGCTACGCGGCTGCGGCCAGGCCTCTTCGCAGACGCCCGCAATGGCGTCCGCGTCCAGCGCGCCAAGATCATCCGTGCTGGCCGGGTCGGACCAGCGCCGGTTCAGCACGGCCTGGGTGCGGCGCTCTTCAATTGGCGCGTCGTCGAGGTAGGCGTAAGGTTTCGCCGTGAGGATTTCGGCAGCCAGCGGCGAGGGCGCAGGCAATTCGCGCGTGACCAGCTTGACTTCGCCCCGCTCGATGCGGCGCAGCAGATGCAGCCAGCCGTCGGTGTCCATGGCTTCGTGCAGGCAGTCATCGACGGTCTGATCGACGAGCGGATGATGCGGCAACTCGCGCTCGCCCACGATGTTCTCCAGGCACGCCGCCTGATCCGGAAACACGGCAGCAAGCAGATCTTCGCTGCGCATGCGCTGAATCTGCGGCGCGGTCTTGCGTCCACCGCTGTAGCGCGGCAACGCGAGCGAGGTGGTGGCGTTCCAGCGCCAGCGCACGCCGAACAGCGGCGCATCGAGCAGCGCCTGAATCAGCAGATGCTCGGCGGTATTCGAATGCAGATAGCGCCATACTTCATCCAGCGCGAAGCTATGACTGCCCGTTAGCGACAGGATGATCGCGTCTTCAGTCGCCGCCGCCTGCAATTCGAAATTGAAGGTGCGGCAAAAGCGTTTGCGCAATGCGAGTCCCCACGCGCGATTGACGCGGCTGCCGAACGGCGCATGAATAACCAGCTGCGTGCCGCCGGATTCGTCGAAGAAGCGCTCCATCACCAGCGCGTCTTGCGTGGGTAGCACGGTCAGCGCCGCGCGGGCGCGCGCGAGATAATCGACGATCTGGCGCGCGGCCGCCTCTTCGAGACCGAGCGTGCTGCGCATCCATTCGATTGCACGTTCGATGCGCGCGGCGATCGTCGCGGGCGATGAGGGCGTCGCCGGGTCCGGCGTCGTGGACGCATTCGCGACGGTTTCGCCACGGGGGCCGGCGCTGGCAGCTGGTGCATCCATGACGGCCAGCTCACGTTCACGCTCATGCTCACCTTCGCGCCGCGGCAAGCGTCGCGACGCGTGCGCCTTCTTCGCAGGCTCGCCATCCTGACCGAGCAGTTCATCAAGCTGTGCCCGCAAGCGCGCCACGCCGAACGACAGCTCGTCGCTGCGCCCCGGCGCTTCGCCCAGCCAGAACGGAATGTTCGGCGGTTGCCCTTGCGCATCTTCCACGCGCACCCGGCCAGGCTCGACGCGCTGAATCCGGTACGACGCGTTGCCGAGCTGAAACACATCGCCCGCCAGACTTTCGACGGCAAAGTCTTCGTTCACCGTGCCGATATTGACCGCCTGCGGCTCGAGGATCACCGCGTAATCCGCGTTCTCAGGGATCGTGCCACCCGAGGTCACGGCAACCAGCTTGCCGCCGCGCCGGCCGCGCAAGGTGCCGCTGACCGCATCGCGATGCAGATACGCGCCGCGCGGTCCGTGGCGGCTCGTATAACCCTGCGCAAGCATCTGCAGCACGGCGTCGTATTGTTCGCGCGAAAGCTCAGCATACGGCGCGGCGCGCCGCAGCAGATCGAACAGCGCGTCCTCGCTCCATTCGGCGCTGGAAACTTCGGCGACGATCTGCTGCGCCAGCACGTCGAGCGGCGCGCGCGGAATTTGCAGCGCGTCGAGTTCGCCGCGCCGCACGCAGTCGAGCAAGGCCGCGCATTCGATCAGATCGTCGCGCGAGGTGGGAAACAGGCGCCCCTTCGGCATGCCGCCCACATGATGCCCCGAGCGCCCGACGCGCTGCAGGAACGGCGCGATTGCGCGCGGCGAACCCATCTGGCAGACCAGGTCCACGTCGCCGATATCGATACCCAGCTCCAGCGACGCCGTCGCGATCAGCACGCGCAACTCACCGCGCTTGAGCCGCTGTTCGGCGTCGAAGCGATGTTCCCGGGCAAGGCTGCCGTGGTGCGCGGCGACGGCTTCCTTGCCGAGCCGTTCGGTCAGATGACGCGCCGCCCGTTCCGCCATCCGGCGCGTGTTGACGAAAATCAGCGTGGTGCGATGCTGCGCGATCAGTTCCGCCAGCCGGTTGTAGACCAGCTCCCACACCTCGTTGGGCATGACGGCTTCGAGCGGCACCGGCGGAATCTCCAGCGCGAGGTCGCGGGCGCGCACATGGCCGACATCGACGATCGCGCAGGCCACCGGCGCCTCGCTCGTGATGCTCGCGCCGCCCACCAGAAAGCGCGCGACGGCTTCGATCGGCTTTTGCGTCGCCGACAGTCCGATGCGCGGCAAGCGCCGGCCGCATAGCGCGTCGAGCCGCTCGAGGCTGAGCGCGAGATGGCTGCCGCGTTTGCTGCCGGCCATGGCGTGAATTTCATCAACGATCACCGTGCGCGTGGTCGACAGCATGCGCCGCCCCGAATCGGAGCCGAGCAGCACATAGAGCGACTCGGGCGTCGTCACCAGAATGTGCGGCGCGCGTTTGCGCAGCGCGCTGCGCTCCTGCTGCGTGGTGTCGCCGGTACGCACGGCGGTGCGGATCTCGAGCGGCGCCAGGCCGCGTCGTTCGAGTTCCGCGGCAATGCCTTCCAGCGGCACTTGCAGGTTTAGCCGAATGTCGTTCGACAGCGCCTTTAGCGGCGACACATATACCACCAGGGTTTCGTCGGGCAACGCGCCGCCATGGGCGAGGCCCAACTGGACCAGTTCGTCGAGCGCGGAGAGAAACGCCGTCAGCGTTTTGCCGGAACCGGTTGGCGCCGCAACCAGCGTCGAGCGCCCGCTGCGGATGAGCGGCCACGCAGCCAGTTGCGCGTCGGTCGGCGCGGGGAACGTTTTCAGGAACCAGCCCGCCACAGCCGGATGAAAGCTATCCAGCACGCTGTTCACGGCAGGCGCGGCAGTGGCGGAAAGGGTCTCGGTGGGGAGCGTCATGCTGCCGTAGATGGGGGCGCGGGCGACCATATCCAGAGGGCGGCGGGTGCCGTCACGGTTGAGGAGTAAGAAGCAAGTCTCGCAGGTTTTGTGCGCCTCTGCCAGGCGACAGCCGGAGCGTGTGGATGAACGGCGCGAGCAGTAGTTTTTGCCGTGCTTTCAAGGCGGCCCTGCAAAATGGGCCGATTTTTAGAGCCTCGCCGGTCGATTGATACAAGCTGCGACTGGCATTCATCGCAGCCGCTGATGAAGCCGCTGCAAGCATTGCGATGCGGGATGACGACGGCCCATCCGTAGCGCGTCATTGACTCTGCTGAAACTTGCGCGCTGCAGTATGCTCGCGAGATTCCCACCCGTGCTGGAGTGCTTGCAATGCGATACAACCAGTTAGGCCGCACTGGCCTGTTTGTTTCTGAACTCTGTCTGGGCACGATGACGTTCGGCGGCGGCGAAGGCATCTGGCGGCAGATTGGCGATCTGCAGCAGGTCGACGCGGAACGGCTCGTTGGCCGCGCGATCGATGCCGGCATCAACTTCATCGACACCGCCGACGTCTACGCGCAAGGCCTTTCCGAGCAGATCACCGGACAGGCGCTGAAAAACCTCAAGGTGCCGCGCGATCAGGTTGTGGTCGCAACCAAAGTGTTCGGCGCGATGGCAGAAACGCCCAACACGCGCGGCGCGTCGCGTTACCACATCATCGACGGCACCAAGGCGAGCCTGAAGCGCCTGCAGCTCGATCACATCGACCTGTACCAGATCCACGGTTTCGATCCTGCCACGCCGATCGAAGAAACCTTGCGCGCACTCGATACGATGGTTCGCCACGGGCACGTCCGTTATATCGGAGTGTCGAACTGGGCCGCATGGCAGATCGCCAAGGCGCTGGGCATTTCCGAGCGGCTGGGCCTCGCGCGCTTCGAAACGCTGCAGGCGTACTACACGATCGCCGGCCGCGATCTCGAACGCGAGCTGGTGCCGATGCTGCAAAGCGAAGGGCTCGGGCTGATGGTCTGGAGTCCGCTGGCAGGCGGCCTGTTGAGCGGCAAATACAGTCGCGAGCAACAGGGCGAGACCGGCAGCCGTCGCACGACTTTCGATTTCCCGCCGGTGAATCGCGAGCGTGCTTACGACTGCATCGATGTGATGCGCGGCATCGCGCAGGCGAAGGGTGTGTCGGTCGCGCAGATCGCGCTTGCGTGGCTGCTGCACCAGCGCGTGGTGATGTCGGTGATCGTCGGAGCGAAGAAAATGGAACAGCTCGACGACAACATTGCCGCCACTCAGGTCGAACTGGGTGCGGATGACCTGGCGAAGCTCGAAGCGGTCAGCACACTGCCGTCGGAGTATCCGGGCTGGATGCTGGGGCGCCAGGGTGAGCCGCGTCGTGCGCAGCTTGAAGAAAGCCGTCAGCGCGGACCGAAGAAATAAGGTGAACGCGAGCTTCCCTGCAGGCTCGCGATGCCTGAGACAAGCGGTGCGGCGCTACGCCAGCAGGAGGAAATCCACGCGCCGCTTGCCTGTTGCAACGTTGCAAACGCAATGAGTTTTCCAATAGCTTTTACTTGAGCGTCAACCGGCTCAGGTCTTGCCGAACCAGTGCCGCTCGATACGGCTGATGAGCCCGCATACCAGCAGCGCGCTGACGGTGCCGAGCGTCACTTCACCCAGCCGAACCAGCGCCACGTCCCACGGCGGCCCCATGCCCGGCACCAGCAGCATGATAGTTGCGGTGATACCGCCGAGGCGTGCCGCGCTTGCCACGTTCGCAATCCAGCAGATCACGATCGCGGCGCCTACCGTTGCGGCGTAGGCCGCAAAATGACCGCCGCCGAACAGGGCGCCGGCGAGCCCGCAGCCGCCCCCGACCATTGCACCGATAAACTGGTCGCGCGACAGGTTACGCGTATCCACGTAGCTGTGCTGGCTGACTGCAATCGCGGTGATGGCGGCCCAGAACGGTTGTTCGACACCCAGCGCCTGGGCAATCGCAAAGGCGATGCTGGCACCAAGCATGGCTTGAATCGCCATCACGCAGCCTTCGAGCAGACGGTCGGGCAGCGGTAGTGCTTTCAGGAACGCAAACAGCGAACTGGCGGCATCCGAGCGCGCTGAGCGCCGATTGCGTGGGGAATCCGTCATGATTTCGTCAGGTAACGCGTGGAGGATGGTCCGGGGGTCTCGTATTCTATCGGGCCGAAATGGGCGCGGGGTGGGACTTGACGCCGCGCGTCAACGCTCGGGGCCGCGCAAGCGGTGATACCAGTTCATCAAGGGCGTCGCCGACACGCCATGAACGACCACCGAACAGGCGACGACCGCCAGCGCGAGCGGCGCGAGCGGCACGATCTGCGCCGCCGGGCCGTGTTCGAGCGCATAGGCGAGATAGTAAAACGAGCCGATCCCGCGAATGCCGAACCAGCTCATCAGGCGGCGCTGCGCATGGGCGGCTCTCGAACCGGTCAGCGACAGTTCGACCGCGACGGGCCGCACCAGCACGAACAGCACGACGATCAGCGCCACGCTTTGCCACGTGAAGAGCGGCATGTGCAACGTCGCGAGCACGTTGCCGATGGTCGTCATGACGGCGGCCTCGGCAATCCGCTCCAGTTCGATGGTGAAGCCCAGCACCGACTCCGCCATATACGCGTGCGCTTTGTCCGGATCCGCCGCGGTGGCGACGACGTCTTCGGAATCGACGGTGCCGATCGCGTTGCGCGGGGAACGTTCGCCGCTTGCCCGATGTTCGACGCGCCGCATTGCGACGCCCGCCGCGAATACCGCGAGAAAGCCGTAGGTCTGCGCCAGTTGCGCGGCGCCGTACGACAGTTCGATCAAACCCAGTGCAAAGAATCCTTCCAGGCCGAGTGCCTGCGCGTGACGGGTGCGCAGCCACGTCACCGCGTGCGTGGTAGCTCCGCCGAGCGCCCCGCCGATCGCCACCGCGCCGGCCACCCCCCACAGCGCGCTGCCGGCGAAGCGCCAGTTGAGCGCTGCGCTTACGCCGGCGCTCATACCGGCGCTTGCGTGCGAAATGGCGCCCCCGCTCGCGGTTGCGGCGCTATCCGGCAACGCGCATAACGCAAGGCCGAGCATTGCGAAAGGCAGTGCGATGCCGTCGTTCACGCCGCCTTCGCCGGACAGGGCAAAGCGCAAAAGGTCGAGGTCACCCGGGTCGTGAACCTGGACGTCGTGTGCGAGCACGGGGTCCGTGGGCGCGAGAATGGCCGCGAGCAGCAGCGCCGCTCCCCAGCCCAGATGCAGCCCATAGACGCCGAACAGCGTGAGCAGCGGAATGGTGATCAGCATGGCGAGCACGCCCAGCCGTAGCGGCAGCCACCATAACGGATCGAAAATCTGCACGCGCAGCCGCAAGCCAATGGCGAAGAGCGACACCAGCAGCGCGATCTCCGTGACGACGCGCAGGATGTGCGCGTCGGCGACCACGTCGATATGCAACAGCGCGGCGCCGCTCGGCCCGAGGGCATAGCCGATCGCCAGATAAAACATCGCGGTGCTGCAGGGCAGCCGCTTGAAGGTGGTGGCCGCCACGCCCATGAAAACGAGCACGCTGCCGACAATGAGAAACCAGAGAGTTTCGTGCATGGGCATCCGGTGAGGCGGAAGCGTCCGCTGGCCCATTTTGAGGGCTAGCCGGCGCGTTCGCCAGTGCGAGGAAACATCGGGCCGCAAGCACGGGCAGCGGACGCACCGCCGCCACGAACTTCGAGGTGCTAAACGCTGCGACGCATCATGAGGTCACGGGTCGCGCCCGAACGCGACGCGCAACTTGCGCCTGGCTTACTGCAGCGTGGCGCGGCGCGCCTTCGGCAGATTCTTGCCCGCGCGGTTGATGTAGAAATTCAGCATCGACATGGCGGATTGAAAGGGCGTCCCCTTGCGACGCTTGCTGTGCGTCGAAGAGCGTTTCAACGATTCGGCAATCGACTCGGCGCTGCCGCTTTTGAAAATATCCGCCTCGATGTCCATCGCGTCGCTGGTTTCCATGACGTGCTGCGACCAGCGGTGGCTCGCATTCGACTGCTTGCTGCTCGCCGTTTTCGCGCGGTGGGCTGCGTGTGCCCGTGCGTGGCGCTGGCGGGGCGGGCGTCCTGATTTCGCGCCCGCAACGGGGCGTTTCGGTTTTCTGCTGACCATGGCTTGCCTCGTGAAGAAATAAAGGCGGACGTGTGCGGCGCGACACCCCGGGCACGACGGCCATGTTCGCGTGTGCGCTCGAGGCGTAACGCGCCCGGCGCCGCGCATGCCGTGTGGCGTCCATGCAGCTTCATGGCAGGCTCATTCGTGCGTCAGCGCTGTCACGAGGTCCGTCACAGCTTGACGCCGCCGGCTTCGGGCGCATCTGAGCTGCCGGGGGGAATGTCACCTGCGCCGACGTCGTCGCGCCCCCAGTACGGCTCGCTGCCGTAATACTGGTGAACCGAAGTGGCCCAGGTTTGATCGGCCATCGACGGCCAATGATTCTTGTCGAAGCCCGGTGCGTTTTTGACGCGCTCGGTGGACATGGCCAGCAGAAAGCATTTGCGCTCGGTGTCGAGCGTCAGCGCGTGCCAGGGAACGGCCAGCAGCTTGTCGCCGATGCCGAGAAAGCCGCCGCTCGACAGCACTGCATACGCAATGCGTCCGGAGCGCACATCCAGCATGATGTCCTTGATCTTGCCGATGTCCGTACCGTCGTCGCTGAGCACCTTGTCACCGTCGAGCGTGCTGGCGGCCATCACGTCCGGGCCCGGACCCGCGGCGCTGCGACCGCCCGTGCCGACGATCCTGGTGTCTGCGCCAGCGCGAGTCTGGTTAAGCGTTGTCATGATGGGACTCCCTCGTTGAGTGACTGTCCCGCTCATCCAGCAACGCGCGTTCCTTCTGTTCGCAGACGTCTGCGCACGTGGCGATTAAAGAGTCGTTGAATTGCGTGCCCTTTTTAAAGCGGATGGCGATTCATTTTCCTGGACGGTCGACGCGAATTGCATTGATCCGATGTTTGCGCGCAGCCTGAATGCAAGGCTTGGCGCGTAAATCCGCGCTCCAGGGTTGCAAATCTTGCGCGGTGGATGGCGCGTGCAGTCCTGTCAGCGGATTCCGTCACTCCAGCCCATGATGTGGAAATAACGGCGGTTAGCCGCCTGTTTCAAGTGGTTTTCCGTACCTTGCTAATACGGCCCGATTCTTGCTGCGTTGCACAGCAATGAAGGCAGGGGCCACCTGCAACAGGCTGCGGCACTGCCGATCGCATTGATGAACTTGCAGCATTTTTCTCCGGAATCAGCATGACCGCGGATCGATTCAATCCGCGCGCAACGCCGCCTCCCCACGGCACGGAACGTCGCGCGCGCTTTCCCTCGCACGACGCGCCGGCTGAGCGCGTCTCGCAGAACGCCCCCGCCAGCCGCAATCGCCCTGCAGTACGCGGTGAGGTTACGCACGTCCAGTCTCTCAGCGTGCCGCAGATTCTGATCGCGCTGCTCGCCGCGCCTTTTGCGTGGCTTGCGCAAGTAGGCGTGGCGCAAACGGTGCAGGACCTGCAGTGCGTCGCGGGTGGCCCACTATTCATCGCCCATACGTTGGCATGGACTCCGCACACAGTGTTGGTCGCAAGCCTGATCTGTCTGGCACTTGGCGGCTACGGAAGCTGGGTCGCGTGGCGCAACCTGTGGCGTACCGCGCGGATTCCGTGGCGCTTTCCCAGCGCCCTCAAAGGCACACGTGCCGAGCGTGACTGGTTCGTATCGCGCGTGTGCGCGATGTCGAGCACGATGTTCGTCCTGGGTCTGCTCGCGACCGATGTGGCGATGCTGATCATCACTCCGTGCAGTCCCTGGTAAAACCTCGCCGACGGCCTGCCGCGCGTCAACCTGATTCGCCCACTTCCGCAGGGTCGGGCAGCTCCGGCAGGTCGTCGTTGCGCACCGGCGGCGCCGGCTGATGAACCGGTTCGTCGCCCTCCGCGTTGGAAGCGCGCTGCGCGCGTCGTGACTCGTATTGGCGTGATGAGTGGGTCATGGTTGCATCCCCTGATGGTCTGATAAAGGCTCTGATAAAGCTGACGAATTTATGTGGGAATCTACGCGGCATGCGACGCATGTCGCATGCCACCAGACCTTTAGAGAACGCAATAGAAGCTGGGAATTGAAAAGAGGGCGCCCCGTTGCGAGGCGCCGCCCGGCGAAGTCAGCCTAAGGACGTGCCGCTACTTCATCCAGATGCAGCAGCAGGTCTGCCGGGTCTTCGTAGACGCGCAGCGCGCCTGCCCGCTCGAGTTCGTCCTGACCGTAGCCACCCGAAAGCACGCCTACGCCTAGCGCGCGGCAACGTTGCGCGGCGAGCATGTCCCAGATGCTATCGCCTACCACCACGCTCTGTTCGATCGGCACGCCCAGTCGATCCGCTGCGGCGATGAACAGATCCGGGTCGGGCTTCGCATACTTGACCTGATCGCGCGTCACGACCACGGATTTCTCAGGATCGACGCCGAGGGCTGCGAGATTGACGGCCGCCGTTTCCATCCGGCCGCTGGTTGCGATGGCCCAGCGGGTTCCGCTCTCGGTGAGCGCCGCAAGCAGTTCGCGTGCGCCCGGCAGCGGCCGGACCTGACCGCCGAGATTTCGATAAGCCTCGGCGTGCCCCTGGCGCAGCCCCTCGATGCGCTCCGCGCTGATGTCGCCATGCGTCTCGCGTAGCAGTTGATGGGTAAAAAGGCCGCCGCTCATGCCGATCTTGCGATGGATACGCCAGACCGACAAGTCGATGCCTTCCTTATCAAGCGCCTGTTTCCATGCAAGGACGTGTTGATACACGCTGTCGACGAGGGTGCCATCCAGGTCGAACAGAAAGGCGGTTTCAATGCGCATGATGCTCCTCCGAAAACGGGTGAGATGAAATGGCTGGGTCGATTGACTGACCTCGTACAGCGGACATTAACGCTATGGTGCACCTTTGTGCCCGCGAGCGGTCGCTTCAGGGAATCGGTCAAGCGAAGCCTGCATGCCTGGACCTGCGCGTGAAGTGTCAATGTTGCCGCGCGGCATAGCGCTTGCTCGACAGATGGGCGGTAGATGGCGAATGTGCCCATCTGCCGTTCACTTTCGTACTCAGGGAGAATCGCAATGAAGTATGTCAAAACACTGCTCGTGTCTGCGTTGCTCGCCGTTTCCGCTGCGGCGCTCGCGCAAAGCGGCAGCGGCAATGGTGGTGGGGGCGGCGGCAATGGTAATGGCGGCAATGGTGGCGGCAACGCGCATGGCGCCGCGACGGCAGGACCGACTACGGGCGGCGATGCGGCGTCGGGTGCCATGAGTTCGAGTTCGATGACGCATCACAAGATGAAGTCGAAGACGAAGAAGCCGATGAACGATACCACCAATACGCCGGGTGCCGATGCGAGCAGCGATACCAAGGGCCACTGAGCAGGTGCATGAGTAAGCGTGCCGCTCTGGCGCGCTTACTGCGGCTGTGCCTGTTGAGCGACGCGGCCGCCCGACGATTTTTTCAGTGCGCCTGATTTGCTCAGGAGTGCAGTGAGTTTAGAGTCGGTCGCGGCACCCTTGCTTTTCGTCGCGCGCCGCCTCGCATCCCTCGCCTTGCGTGCCAGCAGCATCGCGAAGGCCGCTTCGTCGACTTTCAACCCGCGTTTGGGGCGGCAATTGCAGATGCCTTGCAACTCGTCCGCCTCGAATGCGGCTATGACGACCGGGTGGATATAGCATCGCCGGCACACCGCAGGTGTATTGCGAAGTAGCGTCGCGACTTCCTTGACCGTGGCCACGATGTGATGCCGCGCCTCGGCAGCACTGCCGCACAGCAGATGCCGCAAGGCGGCGAACGCGTAGACGCTGCCTGCCCACGTGCGATAGTCCTTGGCGGTGAAATCGGCGTCGCTCGCGCGCTTCAGGTAGTCGTTGATATCTGCGGAGCCGACGGTGTGCCGCGTGCCGTCGGCGTCGATGTATTGAAAGAGGTCGTGCCCCGGCAAATCCGCGCAGCGTCGCACGATACGTTTGACGCGCGGATGATCGATCGTCACATCGTGCTCGATGCCACTCTTGCCGCGAAAGCGGAAACGCACCTGACCCGCTTCGATCTTCAGATGTTTTTTGCGCAGCGTGGTGAGTCCATACGACTGGTTATCGCGTGCGTATTCGGCGCTGCCCACGCGGATTAGCGTCGAGTCGAGCAGTTGCACGATCGCGGCAATCACCTTGTCGCATGGCATGCCGTCGAGCTTCAGGTCGCGCGCCACACGAGCGCGGATCTTCGGCAACGCGAGGCCGAATTGCGCGAGACGTTCGTATTTGTCGGCGTCGCGCGTTTCACGCCAGCGCGGGTGATAACGGTATTGCTTGCGCCCGCGTGCGTCGCGTCCCGTCGCCTGCAGATGTCCGCGCGGATCGGCGCAGATCCATACGTCGACATACGCGGGTGGGATCGCGAGCGCATTGATGCGTGCGATCTCGTCGACATCGTCGATGCGCTTGCCGTCCACATCGAAATAAGCGAAGCCGCTTTGAATCGGTTTGCGTGTGTAACCGGGGCGCGTGTCGTCGGCGTGGCGCAGGCCGGGCGGCATGGTGGCTTGCGCGGCCGGGGCCACCGGGACGCTGGCTGGCGCGGTGGATGGCTTGCGGGCACTTCGGGTGGTGTCAGTCATATTGGCCATCCATCGCTGCGGGTTGGCGCGGCAGGGCGCTGCGCGCGTTGTCTGCCTGTGTGTCGACCGGCATCGCGCCGGCCGTCGGCAGAGAGTGATGCGCGAGCTACAAGCAAGCGCGGTGCCCGTCCTTCGGCGGGCTTGCAATGCGCGGCGGGCTCGCGTGGGGAACGGTCCTTGCGAACCCGCATGGCAGAGCTTGCCTACCACGGAGGTTGATATGAGCAGCACGCTGAACCCCGATGCTGAACCGCAGCAGCAGATCCATGAAACCGGGGGCACAACCGGCGCGTCAGGGCCGAGTGACTCGTCCGACAGCGGCAGCGACGTGGCGGGCGCGAGGCGCCACGAATTCGACGTCGACTCTGAACTCGACAACCACGCACTCGAGACCGGCGACACCCAGCTCGGCAGCGGCACGGATCGCCATGGTACAGGCGAACGCGCTTCAGCCGACGGCGACGCCACACTGGAAGTGGATGCGGACATCGAACCCGATCGCATCGATGAACCTGCTGAAGCGCCGGACGATGCAGCGCACGAGGAAGGCGCTTCAAACGACTCATGACATTCTCGCCGCCACCTGGGCATGCCTCTTGCTCATTAGCCTTTGAAACGGCTCGTAGCGTGAGCGCATGGACTCGAGGCGGCATCCGTCCTCACTCTCGAAGCAAGGAGAAATTCTATGACCAGGTCACTTCAGGGCTGCAAGGTAGCGGTTCTCGCGGTAGATGGTTTTGAACAGGCGGAACTGATTGAGCCGCGGCGTGCCCTCGCGGAAGCAGGCGCGACCGTACACGTCATTTCGCAAAAGCCGGGCAAGATCCAGGGCTTCAGGCACGTGGACAAAGGCGATGCTGTCGATGTGGATACGACCTTCGACAAGGCAGTTGCCGCCGATTACGACGGCGTCGTGTTACCGGGTGGCGTGGTAAATGGCGATGCGATTCGTCTGTTGCCCCAGGCGCAGGCCTTTGTGAAGGCCGCGAACACCGCGCACAAGCCGATTGCAGTGATTTGCCACGGCGCGTGGCTGCCGGTGTCCGCCGGCATCGTCAAGGGCCGCACGGTCACGAGCTGGCCGAGCCTGCAGGACGACATTCGCAATGCCGGAGGCACCTGGGTTGATCAGGAAGTGGTCGAAGACGACAACTTCATCACAAGCCGTAAGCCCGACGACTTACCCGCGTTCAACAGAACGTTGATCGCGCAACTAGAGAAGCAAAGGACTGCATAGCGGTATAGGCGACCGTCCGGTAGAGAAAGCGTGCTGGCGGTGGCTATTCCTGTTCCGTCCGCCGGCCGCTCGACCAGGGAGAAAGTGCATGAAATTCCGGTATTCCGTACACGCCACGGTGGTTGAGCCAGCTTTGAGCACGGCGCCGTTCACTTCGCCTTATGCGCCGAGCGGTGATGCGAATACCGCTTCGCCCCAGGCTTCGGCGGCTGACGAAGCTGCATCATTCAGGCGGCCCGCCGGCCGCCATCACTTCGCGCTCGCGCAACAACTGGCCGGCGGTGCACAGAAGAGCGCTGCGTCATGAACGCGATTTTGCCGCGGCCCGCCTATGAGGACGGCACCATGCACATTACTTTTCCTGACGATGCACCGGGGTTCGACGGTTCGAATCTGACCGTGCAATTCATGGCGAGCGTCGACGGCGAGCCAGTCGTCTGTGCAATTACCGCCGAGGCCCTCGAAGATCACTTCGGTGCCGAATCCGTGCTGGAGGATCAGCTGCTCGCCGCGTTTCAACAGGGGCGAGGGCGGATCCGCTCGGTCTGCGCCGAGGCGCTCGATCAGAACGACGGCGGCAGTGTCGTACTGCACAGTGGTCTGTTCCGGGTCGAAGACATGGAGCCGGGTCACGGTAACCCGGCCTGAAGGATGTGAGCGCAACCCTCTTCCGCGATGCAAGGAGGTTTTATGTCACTCATCGTCGCTGCACGTTTCACTACGTTTCCCCAGGCTGAAGAAGCCGCCCAACGATTATTCAAAAGCGGTTTCGTCGAAGAGGACGTGACGCTGTTCTTCGTGAATCCGGGTGGCCAGCATGCACGCTATCCGATTGGCGGCGATACCGGCACCGACGCGGGCGCCGCTGATGCGCCTAAAGGCGCGGGCAAGGGCGTGACGATTGGCGCCGTGGTTGGGGCGGTGATCGGCGTTGCCATCTTCGCTCTTTTCAAGGCGCCATTGCTGGTGTCGCTGATTGCAGCGGGCGTGGGCGCCTATGTCGGGTCACTCGTGGGTGCGATGTCGCATACGCGTGATGGCGGCAAGCTGGGACGTCGACGGATGGGCGATCGTGACACGCGCGATTCAGGTGTGCTGCTGGCGGTCCACGTTTCGCCGGACAGCCAGTACGATGCGGCACGCCTTCTGCGCGACGCGGGCGGCGATTCGATCGAGCGTGCGACTGGCCGCTGGCAACAAGGCCGCTGGGCCGACTTCGATCCGACACGTCCGCCGCGGCCTGTTACGGAATTTAGTGAAAAGCGTGCTTGACCGTTAAAAAAGGAGCGGCGGTCCATTGCATGCGGCCGCCGCGCGCCAAAACCATGCTTTCGTGGGCTATCGTCTAAACCCAGATTCGCGCCGCCGGTTGCGGCGTGCGCTGAGTGCCATCTACCGGCCGCTCGCTGCGCAGGGTAGCGCAAGCAGCCGGCACAAGTCCTTGATGCGGCGCATCGCAGGACAGCCTTTGCGTGGTGTTCTGCTGCGGCGCCTTCAGCAGGTATTCGCGGATCTGCATGACGGCCGCGGACGTCACAATCGCCACGGCCAGCAGAAACTCCGCTTTTCGGATCTTCATGATGTAGCTCCCTTTGTCGATGTTCTGCCCATTGCTTTTCGCTGTGCATCCGGCCAGCGCGGTGCTCGACATGCGCCTGTGCCGTTGGGGCTGCGCATTAATCAGCAACATCTATGCCATTTGCCGAGGCGAAGGCGGAAGCCCTTCTGGCGCGGGGCTGAGGCTCACTGACGGCGGCGCGCCCTGGCAACATTTACCCCGGCGCGTAAGTTTGTCAGGCCTGTGGCGGCTACCCTGAGCAACGTCGTGCGCCGGGAGCGCACATGCCGTGCGGACGGAGCCGGGCATGCGTCGTGCGCAACCCTGGAGGTAGCAGCCGTTGCCGCTGGCAGCGGATTCCATGAACCACGCGAACCCCGGAGGAACAGCATGACTAACGTTACTTCTGTACTGAACGATCTGGTTGAAACGTCTAAGGATGGTGAACGTGGCTTTCGCAAGGCCGCCGAAGATGCACACGATGCACAACTCAAATCGATGTTCGTAGCCAAAGCCGAGGACTGCACGCGCGGCGCGCGGGAACTGCAGGACGTCGTCCAGAAACTGGGCGGCAAGCCGGAAACGGGCGGCTCGATGAGCGGCGCATTGCATCGCGGCTGGACCGACCTGAAGTCGGCAGTGACAGACCGCAGTGACTACGACATTCTGGCCGACTGCGAGAAGGGCGAGGACGTCGCGAAGAAGCGCTACGGCGAAGCACTGACGAAGGACTTGCCGGCGGATGTGCGGACCGTGGTGGATCGCCAGTATCAGAACGTGCTACGCAATCACGATCAGATCCGCGACCTGCGTGACCAGTTCGCCGCTGCACGGCGCTAGGTAAGCGAATGGGTCACAGGTGCGCCATTCAACTGCGACGAGTCAAAGGCGCTTGAACGAAGTCGCCTGAAAAGAGAAGGGGCCTTTCGCTTGGCGAACGGCCCCTTTTTCATGCAGGCGCCGGATCATGTCGACGCCTTAAATGAAGCAGCCTGCTTAGTCGGCCACGACCTTCAGATGGTTCTTCACGCTTTCCACGCCCTTCACGTTCTGAACGACGTCTTCAGCCGCCGACTTGTCGTCCGCGCTCGGTACCGTACCCGTGAGCCACACGACGCCCTTGCGCGTCTTCACGTGAATGTGGGTCGATTTGACATTTTTCGCGCCTAGCAGGTCCGCCTTCACCTTGGTCGTGATCGTACCGTCATCGATATGCTGGCCCACGCTTTCCGAACTGGCCGTCGGTGCGGGTGCGTTGGTTTGCGCGGTGGCGTTCAGGGCGAAAGTGACGCATGCAATGCTACCGGCAGCCTTGAGGAAGTTAAGGGTCTTCATAGGGTGCTCCTTCGTGTTGTTGATAAGAGTTGCGGTCTTGTTGCCTGTGCGGTCGATCGCGGCTCGGGCCGCTGGTGACTCGCGTGGGATCGTTGCCGCTACGGTTCCATCAGGCCCGTTATCGACATCGGATGTTTCGCCTCTCCCAGGATCCTGTTACTTCCGGCAGAGTGCGGCCATCCGTCCACACTCTCTCCGTCCGCAATGAGTGTGCCCGGATACGCAAAAATAAATCGTGCACTTCGCGGGATGCGTTGCCACGCGGCGGCCCGCCGCCGGTCGCGGGTGGTACACGCGGGCGCGGTGCCCCGCGGGGCGCGGTTGGCACGCCACCCGCAATTTTCCGGCCCGTTGTAAAAAGCGGCGCAGACAGGGTCATGCAGGGTGGGTCAGCAACACGCAAAGCCGATAAAAAACAGCATGTTGCGAGAGCTGGTACGGCAGTTGCTGTATGTGAGCCACACGCCTTTTCAGACCTATTTACAGGACCTCACTACAATGCCGCCTTCAATCGAACTTCGCACAAGGCAGTCGCTCGCACTGACACCGCGCTTGCAGCAGTCGGTGCGGCTGTTGCAGCTGTCGTCCCTTGAATTCCAGCAGGAGCTGCGTACCGCGCTCGACACCAATCCGTTCCTCGAGTACGACTCGACAGACACGGAAGACGTTGCGCTTGCAACTTCTTCGACAGGCGACGACAGCATCCAGGTTGCGACCGGCGAGACCGCCACTGCCGCTGAACCGGAAGCGATGATGGACACCGCCGTGTCCGACCCCGGTGAAAGCTCGGCACAGGACGAAGCCGGTGGGGAAGGCGGAGACTATTCCGCCGAATTCTCCGGTGATTCCTATAGCCGCAGTTCGTCGCGCCAGAATGGCGACAGCGACGGCAGCGACCCGGCCGACTGGGCGCGCGCGCAACCGACGCTGCGCGAACAATTGCATGATGCATTGAGGCTCTATCGTCTCGATCAGCGCGACCGCGAAGTGGCGCGCTTCGTGATTGAGGCGCTGGATGACGACGGTTATCTGCGGCAGGACCTCGGTGATCTCGCTGCCATCGTCGAGCTCGAACCCGCTCTGACGGAAGAAGAATTGCTGGTGGCGTTGCGGCTCGTGCAGTCGCTGGATCGTCCGGGTCTCGGCGCGCGATCGCTGTCGGAGTGTCTCGCGCTGCAATTGAATGCCATGCCGCGCGATGTGCCGGGCCGCGAGGTGGCGCTGCAGGTCGTCGAGCATCATCTTGAACGCCTTGCACGCCGCGAGCAGGCCGAATTGCAGAAGCAGATCGGCTGTTCGGCGGAAGAGTTGCGGGTGGCATGCGCGCTCGTGCGCAAGCTCGATCCCAAGCCGGGTAACTTCTACGGCCGCACCGAAGACAACTATGTGGTACCGGACGTGATCGTCCGTCAGGTGCGCAACAAGTGGATCGTAACCATCAACCCCGCGGTGCAGCCGCGCGCGCGGATTCATCGCATGTACGCCGAGTTGTTCGCGCAGTCGGCCGGCGCAAGCCGCTCGCCGCTTGCCCAGCAACTGCAGGAAGCGCGCTGGCTGATCCGCAACGCGCAGCAGCGTTTCGATACGATCCAGCGCGTGGCCGAATGCATCGTTGCGCATCAGAAGGCGTTCTTCCAGTATGGCGAGATTGCCCTCAAACCGATGGTACTGCGCGATGTCGCCGAAGAACTGGGCTTGCACGAGTCCACCATCTCCCGCGCAACGGGCAACAAATACATGGCGACGCCGCGCGGCATCTTCGAATTCAAACACTTCTTCCCGCGTGAACTCGGCACGGAGAGCGGCGGCACGTGTTCGGCGGCTGCGGTGCGCGCGCTGCTCAAGGAAATGATTGCGGCTGAGAACACGAGCGATCCGTTGTCGGACGTCTCGCTCGCACGCATGCTGGCCGAGCAGGGCGTTCTGGTGGCACGCCGTACGGTCGCGAAGTACCGCCACCTGATGAAGGTCCCGCCCGCCGAATTGCGCCGGCAAGTCTAGGTTTATCCGCGGCGCCACTCGGCGCCGCTTCTCTTTGCATCAGCCTGAGCCAATCCCTCGCAGATTTCCACGCGGCGTCGGATCCTTGCAACGTGCCCGCAAGGATGGACGTTTTGCACGCCTGCCATTACATTGATGCCCTTGGTGCCCGGTCGCCGGAAACTGCCTGTTTCACGCAGGCGTCATGCGAGCGCATGTCCGGTGCCGGGCTGATTCTCACTGACACTGCGAGGTCGTCGGTAAATCACTGGAACATGATGTGCCGGTACGCACGGCACACTAAAACTGCGGTTCAGACAGGGCGGGGAGCTGGACTCTGTATGAGCTGCGAGGAGCGTGGATGAAATATTCAAGTCTGGTCGAGCGCCTGCAGGGCAAGCGCACTTCTGCGTGGGAGATTCATCACGCCGCGCAACAGGCCCGGGCGCGGGGCGAGGACGTGATCGTGCTAAGCGTCGGCGATCCGGATTTCGCCACACCCGAGGTCATCGTCGAACGGGCCGTGGAGGCGTTGCGTAGCGGCGATACGCACTACAGCGCGGTGGTGGGGCGTGATCCGCTGCGCGCTGCGATCGCGGCCGAACATGCACGTACCACCGGTCGTGCCACCGCCATCGAAAACGTGATGCTGTGTGCCGGCGCGCAGAACGGTATCTTCGCCGCGTCGTTGTGCTTATGCGAAGCGGGTGACGAGGTGATCGTGCCCGAGCCGATGTATCTCACGTATGAGGCCTGCGTCCGTGCATCCGGCGCGACACTCGTCCCCGTGCCGGTGGATGCGAAGCGGGCTTTTCATCTGGATTGCGACGCGCTCGAAGCTGCGATAACGCCGCGTACCAAGGCCATTTTCTTCGCCACGCCGTGCAACCCCACCGGCGTCGTGATGCCCCGCGCCGATCTGGAGCGCATCGCACAACTGGCGCTCAGGCATGACCTGTGGGTGCTGTCCGATGAGGTTTATGCCGACCTCACGTTCGAACGGGAACACGTCAGCATCGCATCATTCGACGGCATGGCCGGGCGGACCGTGACGATCGCCAGTCTGTCGAAGTCCCACGCCATGGCGGGCTGGCGAGTGGGCTGGGTGATCGGGCCGCAGGCGCTGATCGGCCACCTCGGGCGGCTCGCGCTCTCGATGCTCTATGGCTTGCCCGGCTTCATCCAGGAAGCGGCCTTGACGGCGTTTGAGCACAAGGCAGAGATCGTCGCCGGGATGCGCGATGTCTATCGGCGCCGCCGCGAGGTGGTCTATGAACGGTTGAGCCGGGTAGCCGGGCTGCGCTGTCTGTTGCCGGAAGCAGGCATGTTCATGATGGTCGACGTGAGCGGCACGGGCCTGGATACCGTCGATTTCACATGGCAGCTGTTTCGCGCGCAGGGGGTATCGGTGCTCGACGCGAGCGCCTTCGGGGAAACGGCAAACGGTTTTGTGCGGCTCGGTTTTGTGGTCGACGAGGCACGTCTGGCCGAGGCGTGCGACCGGATCGCCGCGTTCGTCAGCAGCCTGCAACTGCAAACGCGCTCGGGTTGAAGCAGCCTTGACAGGATGTTTACGCCAGGCGCCCCGGTTTTTGTTCGTCCGCTATGCCGTTGCCGGTACTGTCTATCGCACGCGATTCAACAGCGAGCGATATGCAGAGCAAGTACACAAGCAGAACGAAAAGATGCCGGGCGGCTCACATTCCATGGCTAACACGCCTTCTGCGCACGACGCTAGGCGGCCTGGCATTGTCATGTGCCGCCAGTACGATCCACGCGGCCGAACAGCCGCAAATCAACGATGCGCCCGTGGCCGCCAGCGAGACTGCGTCCGGCGGCTCCTCGTCACTGGTTGAGATTGCAACTATCGTGTCGGGGCAGTTTCGCGTGGCGCGTGGCGAGTCGCTCGCCATCGCCCAGGCCGTGCTCGATGCGGCCAATCGCTTTACGGTCTCGCCGGTGCTGTTGCTCGGCGTGATCGCCACTGAATCCGGCTTCAACCGCCGCGCGGTCAGCTCCGCAGGTGCCCGCGGGCTCATGCAGGTTTTGCCGTCGGCCCATCCGCAACTCGTCGCGGGCGGCAAGGATCTGTCCGATCCTGTCGTCAACGTGACGATCGGCTCGTCGATCCTGCGCGGCTATCTTGACGATGCCGGTGGCGATCTGAACTCAGCGCTGGCTCGCTACAGCGGCGGCGGCAAAGGCTATGCACGGCGTGTCGCATTGCATATGCAGCAGTTCTCGCAGAGCTTGCATGCACAACCGGATGGTTACACCCGGCTGGCGCTGGTGGAATCGCGTTGAAGCATGGTGCGGGGCTTGAGCAGTCTGTTTGAGGGCTCTCTCTTCTGACCCGAGCACAATCGCGGGCGTTCTGTGTCTGAGTGGTCTGCCTTGCAGCGCTCCCTCTCGCGCGCGAGGGCGGACGCTATAATTGCGGCGTCCGGTTAGCAGCCGCTCTGCCGGGAACAGCATGATGCTCCGCTGAGCGGCGGGCCGCTGCCGCAGGTTCTAGCGCATCCACGCCACCCAATCTCGCCCATGCAATTTCACCCGATTCAGTCTTTCACGCGCAAACGGCTGTCCGATGTCGTCTCCGATCAGATCAAACGGCTGATTTCGGATGGCGCGCTGATGCCGGGTGACCGGCTGCCTGCCGAACGCGATCTGGCGATGCAGCTCGGCGTATCGCGGCCATCGTTGCGGGAGGCGCTGATCCGGCTTGAAGCGGACGGCTACATCGAGACGTCGGGGCGGGGCGGCTTTACGGTGGTGGACGTGACCGCACCGATCATCTCGAAGCCGCTTGCTGAACTGCTGCTGCAGAATCCGCGCACCAGTGCCGATATTCTCGAACTGCGCCAAGGTCTGGAATCCATCGCGACGGTCTACGCCGCTGAGCGTGCCACGGCTGCGGACCTCGAAAAAATCCGCGCCGCGTTCGAGGAGCTGAAGGCGTGCGCGCTGTCGGAAGACCGCGTGAACCTCGCCGAACTGGATGCCGCGTTTCACCTGGCCATTGCCGACTCGACGCACAACATCGCGCTTGCGCATGTCATGCATGGCATTCATACGCTGATTCGCGAAGGGATGCGGCAATATCACCGGCTCATTGATTACGACGACGCGAAGGAAACGCAACTGCTGGCGCAGCATCAGGCGATCTTCGATGCCGTGATGGCGCGCGACGCGCAAAAGGCGCGAAAGGCAGCTGAAAGCCATCTGATCTATGTCCGCGCGTTGTACGAAGAAGACGGGGCACGGACGTCATAGGCCCTGATGGGCCCATGCGCGCTTGCAGCGCCGCTTCACGCTGTCGCCAATCCCTCAATTGCTGATTGACACGCTTCGCCTCGTTCCTTATCCTCTTGGTCAGACCAACATTACCAGTCATACAGATTGATGATGTATGCGGAAAGACGCGTCAAAAGGTCGGCCTGCGGGCTATGTCGTGCGTCGATGCACGGCGCTGGCGGCTCTTGCGCGTGCCGGATCACGCTGGTGGCTGAACCCCATGATTTCGCAGTAGAGTGGGCGTATCAGCGCGGACATCACCGGCAACACCTCGTCTCTTCAACAAGCTGGCCCCCGAAACCATGAAAGTTGCACTCTTCGTTCCCTGCTTTATCGACGCGTTCTATCCCGAGGTGGGGATCGCAACGCTCGAACTGCTCGAGCGCTTCGGCATCGAGGTCGACTATCCGCAGGAGCAAACCTGTTGCGGGCAGCCCATGGCCAATAGCGGCGCGCAGAGCGAAGCGGCCGGCGCGGAGAAGGTGTTTGCGCGCAACTTCGCGGGCTACGACTATATCGTCGGACCCTCGGCGAGCTGCATCCATCACGTGCGCGAACATCTGACCGCTATCGAGCAGACCGACGAGGTCAGGCAGGTGCGAACCCGCGCGTATGAACTGGTGGAGTTTCTGCATGACGTGATCGGCGCGCGTGAATTTCCGTGGGCCGAATTTCCGCATCGCGTTGGACTCCATAACAGTTGCAGTGCGTTGCGGCATTTGAAAGAGGCCTCGATTTCCGAGGTGGCCGCACCGTTTTTCTCGAAGCCGCTGACGTTGTTGCAAGGCGTAAAGGGCATCGAGTTTGTGAAGCCTTCGCGGCCGGATGAATGCTGCGGTTTCGGCGGCACTTTTTCCGTGACCGAAGAGCCGGTATCGGTGCGCATGGGGCAGGACAAGGTCCGCGATCATCTGAATGCGGGCGCGGAATATATCGTATCGGGCGACATGTCGTGCCTGATGCATCAACAGGGCTGCGCGGAACGGATGAAGGCCGATGCTCGCTTCATTCATATCGCACAGGTTCTGAACGGAGCACGCGAATGAGCCGGATCGATCACGCGAAAGCGGCGGGCGCTTTCATCGCGAAGACGGAACACGTGGCGTTTCACGACAAGCGCCTGTGGGATCTGCGCCAGAAGCGCGATGTGCAGGCGCATGGCATTGCCGAATGGGAAACCTTGCGTGAACTCGCTTCCGGCATCAAGGAACATACGCTGTCGAATCTGTCGGAGTATCTCGAAGCGTTCGCGGCAGCCGCGCAGGCCAATGGCGTGACGGTGCACTGGGCCGCGACGGCTGAGGAGCACAACGAACTCGTCTACAAGATCATGTCGGAACGCGGCATGACGACGCTCGTCAAAAGCAAGTCGATGCTCACCGACGAATGCGCGATGCGCGACTATCTGGAGCCGCGCGGTATCGCGGTGATGGAAACGGATCTGGGCGAGCGCATCCAGCAGCTCGATCATCAGGATCCGAGTCACATGGTGGTGCCGGCGGTGCACAAGTTGCGCGGCGACGTTGCGCAGCTGTTTGGCCGCACGATCGGCACTGATCCTCAGAACAGCGACATTCATTACCTCGCCGAAAGCCAGCGCATGAATACGCGGCCGTACTTCGTGCGGGAGAAAACGGCTGGCATGACCGGGTGCAATTTTGCGGTGGCGGAAACAGGCACCGTGGTGGTTTGCACGAATGAAGGTAATGCCGATCTATCCGCAAACGTGCCGCCGTTGCATATTGCGTCAATCGGGATCGAAAAGCTGATTCCGAAGATTTCGGACCTGGGTGTCTTCATTCGCATGCTGTCGCGTAGCGCGCTGGGTTCGCCGATCACACAGTACACCTCTCATTTCCGCGCGCCGCGTCCGGGCACGGAAATGCACTTTATTCTCGTCGATCACGGCCGCTCCGAGCGCCTCGCGATGGAAGAGTTCTGGTACTCGCTCAAGTGCATCCGCTGCGGCGCGTGCATGAATACCTGTCCCGTGTACCGGCGCAGCGGGGGCCTCTCGTATGGCGGCACGTATTCGGGGCCGATCGGCGCCATCATCAATCCGACTTTCGATTTGAAACGCTATAGCGCGCTGCCGTTTGCGTCGACGCTCAATGGTAGCTGCACCAATGTGTGTCCGGTCAAGATCAACATCCACGAGCAGATTTACAAGTGGCGTCAGGTCATCACCGAGCATCACGAAGTGCCGTTCGTGAAGCAGGAAGTCCTGAAGATGGCCGGCCGTTTGCTGGCGAGTCCGACGCTCTACCGTGCGACCGTAGCGTCGATGAGCGGCGCGCTGCGGCGTCTGCCGAATTTTGTGTTGTACAACCCGCTCAATATCTGGGGGCGCCAGCGCGACTTGCCGGAAGCACCGAAGCTGACCTTTCACGCGTGGTACAAAAAGAATCGTGGAGGTGGCGATGGCAACGCGTGAGGCATTTCTGGCCAAAGTGAAGGCGGCGCAGCCAGCCGCGCGGCCTCGTCCCGAGGTGCCGCTGTTTGCCTCTGCGGGCGGCGATCTGCGCGCGCGTTTTACGGCGGCGCTGGAGGGCATGGGCGGCAACTGTCTGCTGGCAGCGTGCGCGGCGGATGTGCAGTTGCTGATTGAGGAACGTTTCGGTGCGGACACTTCCATTTGTTCGGCCGTACCCGAAGTGGCCGGCACGCGCTCGTTGAGCGCCGATACGCCGCCGGCTTCGCTGGAGGATATCGACGTCGGCGTCGTGCGGGCGCGCTTTGGAGTCGCGGAGACCGGATCGGTGTGGTTCAGCGAGCAGGAGTATGTAGTGAACGCGCTGGGTTATATCGTGCAGCATCTGGTGGTGCTGCTCGATCCTGCGCAACTGATTGATGGTTTGCAGGATGTGTACCGGCGTCCGGATTTTCAGAGCGCGCGTTATGCGGCGCTGGTAACGGGTCCGTCCGCCACGGCCGATATCGAAGGCGTGTTGATTCGCGGCGCGCAGGGTGTGCGGTCGTTGACGGTGGTGTGGTTGACGGAGGGTGAGCAGGCGGGTGCTGCCCGGTCGTTCGGGGTGTAAGGGGATTTGCCTGCGCGGCGCTTTGTTGTTTGCCTACGGCGGTGGACTTTGCTTGTTGGTCTGTTTGGCTTCGCCCTTGACTGTTTGCTTGAGCCGTTGGCCTTTCCTTGATTTGTTAGTGGTCTATTAGCTTCGCCCCTGTGCGGGGCGGCACTCACTTTCTTTGCCGCCGCAAAGAAAGTAAGCAAAGAAAGCGGGCTTCCAACCGCCAGCCCATAAGTGTCCATCTCTGTCGTGAACCGGAAACGGTCCAACACAAGATCCGCCTTCGCGCAGCCACCTTCGTGACACAGCACTCATCCGCTCCAGCGTCCGCTACGCGTCCGCCGCGGGGCACAACTCCTTCTGCAAAAACTGGTGCGTCGCCGCGTCTTGCGGGAGTGCAGGCGCAGGCCCCAGCGGATTTCGCATGCTGGACCACGCGACCTGCACCCGCTTTCCCGCGCAGACCGGTCCGCGACGCACGCAGTGCGGAGTGGGGTGGATGAGCGCTGTGTCACGAGCGATAGTTGTGTGAGGGACGATCTTGTCTCGGACCAATGCCGGGTGGGCGGCGAGGCGCACATCTACTGGCTGGCGGTTGGAAGCCCGCTTTCTTTGCCTACTTTCTTTGCGGCGGCAAAGAAAGTAGGTGCCGCCCCGCACAGGGGCGAAGCTAATAGGCCACTAAGAATACAAGGAAAGGCCAACGCCGTAGGCAACACCACAGGGGCGAAGCTAATAGACCAACAGCAAATCAAGGAAAGGCCAACACCCCAGGCAAACAGCACAGGGGCGAAGCCCAATAGACCAAAAACAAATCAAGGAAAGGCCAACGCCGTAGGCAAACACCACAGGGGCGAAGCTAACGGGTCACTAAGAATACAAGGAAAGGCCAACGGCTCAAGCTAACAGTCAAAGGGCGAAGCTAACAGACCAACAAGACAACAAGTAAAGGCCGACACCGCAGGCAAACCACCCAAGCGCCGCGCAGGCAAAAAAAGCATCACCTCACACCAAAAATCCGTAAGCTCCGCAACGTCAACCCACCCAATGTACCTGTCACGATCGTCGTGAACAGATACAACCCGCCCGGCCCGGCAAGCGCCATCAACGCCGATGCGAGCGTAGGCCCCGCACTCGCGCCCAGCGAGAAAATCAGCAGCAATCCGGCACTCACCGAAATACGCCGATCCGCAGGAATGCAGTCGTTCACGTACGACGTCACCACGCCATACAGCGAAAACACCACGCTGACATACACATATCCCAACACTTCGACGAGCGCACCGCCATGCAACAGGAATAGCAACAGGCTGCACGCCGCTGCGAGCGCCGCAATGGCGACGATGATAATGCGCCGGTCGAACAGATCCGCAAGCCGCGCGACCGGCCACTGCGGCAGCAGCGCCGCGAGCAACGCGAAACCCATAAAATGCGCTACGTCAGTCACGGAATAACCGAGCGTGCGCATGAACACCGGTTGCATCGTGTAAAAGCCGCTGTTGAGCAAGCCCGCGGCGAGGCAGCCGAACACCCCCAGCGGCGCCCACTTGTACACCGTGCCCACGCCGGCGAGTCCTCGTGCAAGGCGCGAAGCGCCGCTGCCCGACGCTTCTGCGGGAGTATTCGATGCAACGGGCATAGGCGCGCTGCCGGCCAGCGCGACCGGAATCAGCGAGGCCGAGAACAGTGCGCTCACAACGCTAAAGAGCGCGAAACTGGCGGGATCGGCGAGGCCGATCAAAAACTGTCCGGTACCGACCCCCAGGTAGTTCGTGATCAGATAGGCGGAAAACACCCGGCCGCGTTGCGCATTGCTGGCCACCTGGTGCAGCCAGCTTTCGACCACCGTAAAAATGCCCACGAGGCAAAAGCCCATGATGAAGCGCAGCACCATCCACACGGCCGGCGCGTTCCACGCGGCGTAACCCAGCGCGCCGCAAGATGAAACCGCGGCAAACGTCACGAAGGCCCGGTGATGCCCGACGCGCCCGATCAATCCACCGCCCCACAAAGCGCCTACCATGAAGCCGATGTAGTACGCGGATTGCACTATCCCCACCATCAGCGAAGGCGTGTGCTGCTGGATCAGGCGCAACGAAATCAACGTGCCGAGCAGTCCGTTCCCCGTGATCAGGATCGCGTAACCCAGCAGCAGAATGGCGGTCGCGTGCAGGCTGCCGGTGCGCGTCGCTTCGCCGGCCGCATCCCCGGGCGGCTCCAGCGTGCCGCCCGTGATGGGCGCGAGGGGCCGGTCGACGGTTTCGTTGAGCGTGGGCGCCGCCGAGAGCGGCTCGTAGGAGGGCGCCGTAAAGTCCGCCGAACCCGGCGGGGCACTCTCCGGCGTAAACGGTAAGCTGGCCGCGTCGCGGGTCCAGGAGTCGTTAGCCGGTTTCATCGTGTGCGTCGGGTGCCGTGCATAAGGTGGTGTTTCTGAACTGTGGTCGCCGCGTGGCGCACGCGCCCGGCGGCAATCCGACGCAGCCCTGCCAACAACAGACGTGCCGTTGCGCGCGCTAGCATGCCATGTAACGCAATGACGGCAGAACGCGGGACGCAGCGTGCATTGAGCACATGGTGGCCCAACTGACGCGTCCAATGCAATTGGCGCAATTCACACAATTGACGTGATCGACGGCGGCCATCAGGCGAAACGGACTGGGCCGAATCCGGCGCTCTGGCAAGCGGCGACTGATTGATCCAGGCGAGCGGGCGAGTGCGGAGGTTGTACGATACGCGGTCGGCTTTTCCTAATCCGCGTGGCGGGACAAATCGAATTCAGAATATGATGCGGAAATTCGCGTGCACGTGGTATGCCAGTTAGCTTTCAATATGACCCGGCCAGATTCGGACGCCAGTCGTGTCGCGCAAGCCAGCAAAGGACGTGAGAGAGGCATCTACTCCATTATTTTTCCAGTCGGAGCCAATTGTGACCAGCGTACCAGTCGAGGCCTTCGTGCCGGGCGATACGCCTGTATTTGTGGCACGTCAGCCGATCATGGATCGGGCAGGTCGCGTCGTCGCTTACGAATTGCTGTTCAGAGACGGTCCCACCGGCGCGGCCCGGGTCGCCGACGACTTACGCCGCACGACGGCGGTGGTAGAGCACGCGGTGGGCTCGATCGGCCTCGAGCGACTGGTCGGCAACAAGGCTGCCTTTCTCAACTGCCCGCATGATTTTCTGTTTTCGGATTACCCCGAGGTGCTGCCGGCGTCGCGTTTCGTGCTGGAAATCCTCGAGTCTGTCGACCTGACTGCAACCCTGTCGCGCCGCTGCAGCGAATTACGCGGCGCAGGCTTTCAGCTGGCGCTGGACGACGTCCGGACCATGACCGACGATATCCGGCGGTTTCTCCCCTCCATCGACATCGTCAAGGTCGACTGGCCGTTCGTCGAGCGCGCCGAGTTACCGGAGCTGGTCAGTCAGTTGAAACGGGCCGGCAAGGTCGTGCTCGCCGAGAAGGTCGAGCACGCAGAAGATGCGGAGCTCGCCCGGCAATTGGGTTGCGATCTGCTGCAGGGCTACTACTTCGCAAAGCCGCAGATTCTTTCCGGCAAGCGTTCGATGCCGCCGGTAAAGGCCATCCTGCAGGTATTCGAACTGGTGGGCAGCGACGCCCCGCTGGGCAGTATTGCCCGGGCCCTGAAAGACACGCCCATGCTGATCGCCCAACTATTACGGCTGGCCAACAGCAGCGAACAGCCCAATGGCAAGGCCGAGCGCGTTTCATCGCTGAAGCAGGCCCTTTCGATGGCCGGCAGCCGCAGGCTGATGCATTGGTGCGGACTGCTGCTGTATGCAAACCGGGACGGTCTGCCCGTGGAAGAGGATCCGCTCGCGCTGCTCGCGCAACGTCGGGCGCGTTTCATGGAAGAATCCATCGACGCGATGGGCGACGGACCCCGTTCGCTGGTCGCCACAGCCTACCTCACGGGCATGCTGTCACTGTTACACGTCGCCTGTCACATGGAGCTGCGCCACTTCGTCGACGAACTCCCCGTTTCGGATGCCATCCGCGAGGCGATCCTGAACGGCGGTGGTCTGCTGGGAGAGTTGCTGTCTATCGCTGCACTGCTTGAACAGGGCGACGCAGATGCAGCTGCAGTGAGGCTTCAACCGCTGGTGGATTCCTCCGCCAGGCTGCAAAAGCTGATCGAGTGTTATTGAGCTGACGCCGGCGGGTTCGGACGCAACCCGGATGGCGCGCCGTGGCGGAGCCCGTGGTTGCTCCGGTTAAAGTATCGGGCGCGGCTGCCGATATGCTGGTCAGGCATCGCCCGTTCAATTTGCTCGATCCGCTGTCATGGCCAAATACACCCGTCCTCGTACTTCGACAGCACACCTCCCTATGACCCTCTCATCGGCTCGCTTGCGATGCACGTTCCAGGGTCCAGCCTTTAGCGCCGTCAACGGTACCTGCTGAGGCTGCGCACATTCATCACGAAACCGGAAGCGAATCCCCAGTGCGACGAATTGCGTTTGGCTCCCTGTTCTATGGCCTGGTCAGCCTCATTCTTGTTTCGTTCTACGGGTGTCATCAGCAAGACCATGATTCGTCGAGCGCGGCCGCGCCGGCGCGGACCACCATTACCGCGTTGATATGGGCTCCGGACTGGCCGGAAGAAATGCTGCAGATTGCCGCCGAATTCAGCAAGCTCAATCCAGACGTGCGCGTCAACGTGCAGTTCATGATCGGCAATTCCGTCGAAGAAAATATCAAGCCGCGAGTCGCCTCGGGCAACCTGCCGGATCTGATGAGCGTTAACCCGAATGCCTATTCGGCCGAACTGGCGGATCAAGGTATCCTGGCCGACGTCAGCAAGACCACGGCATGGAACAACATGCTCGACCCGCTCAAGAGCGACTGGACCAGTCGCGAGGGCAAAAGCTATGGAATCTCCGGCGGCGTGGCAACGACGCTGATCTATTACAACGAGGAGATGTTCGCGAAGGCGGGAATCACGAAACTACCCACCAATTTCCGCGAATTCCTGAAGGTTTGCGAGCAGCTCAAACGCGCGGGCTTAACGCCTATCATGTGGAACGGCGGCTTTCCAAACATGCTCGGCAACGGTCCCTTCAGTTTCGGTTTTGCGAACAATGTGGTCGCACGCGAGCCCGACTGGAAGAAGAAACTGGCCGATGGGACGCTGGATCTGAATACGCCTCAGGTGGCCGACATCTTTGCCAAGATGCTCTTGATGGCAGATCGTGGTTACGTACAAGAGGCGTTCATGACCACGGACTACGACGAAGGCATACGGCTGTTCAAGGAAGGGAAAGTGGCGATGGCGTTCCACGGCAGCTGGGCAGCCGGTCTGCTGCTGAACGGCAATCCATTCGAAGTGGGTGTATTCATCCCGCCGTGGAATGCGCCAGGCCAGCAGGTGGTGCCTGTGATTGGCAGCGAAACCGGGTTTGCAGTGTGTGAGACGCCCAACCGGGCCGCGGCAATGCGCTTTCTGGAATTCATTGCGGGCAAGGGGTTTTCCATTCTGCAAAGAAAGCGCCAGAATATTCCGCCGTTCAAGCAGGTCGTGGGACCAATGGTGAGCAATCCGAAGATTGTCGACTACACAAATACGGTAAGTCGTTACCCGGTGACCGCCAGTCCGTACTATTCGGTATTACCCTCTAATTCGATCGAGCGGTTGCATCCATTGATGCAGGATGTGCTATTCAAGAAGATCACGCCCAGGCAGGCAGCCCAACTCCTGGATGAGTCTGTCAAGAACGAAGCAAAGATGCATTACAAATGAGCTCAATCACCGGTTTGATGCGAAGCGCTTTCGAATACCTGTCGCTGGATTTGCTGCGCCGGGTCGAGATTCGTTACCGGCTGATGACCGCATTCATTCTGCTTTCGCTGTTGCCCATCCTTATTTCGGGCTACATATCGTATGTGAAGTCGACTGAGGCGATCCGGCAAAACGCCGAGATATTCTCGAAGGAAGTCGTGAAACAGGTGTCCCGCAACGTCTTGTTGCGCATGGAACAGATCGAAACGGAAAGTACCTCCCTGGTGCTCTCCGACCGGCTTCAAAACGCGCTGACAGGAGTGGCAAGCGGCAGCGCGAAAGAGCAGAGCGAGGCGCGCCAGGATATGACGCGGTTGCTGCTCGAACACTACGGCTCGACCGATTTCATCAACCAGAAATATCTGCTGGACAAGAACAACCGCATTATGGACACGCAAGTGTTCGGGCAGTTGACGCGCGGCGTGACGCGTCTGGTCGAGCAGGCGCCCGACCGCAACGGACGTCCTTACTGGGGCAGTTACGACAACGGCGTTGGCCAACAGAATCTGGGGATGGTGCGCGCCATCATCAGCAAGAGCAACAATCAGAAGATCGGCAATCTGGTTCTGGTGATTCGCCCCGAGCATTTCTCGGCAATCTTCAATGACGTCGCCCTGGGGAGCGGCACGGACATCTATGTTCTCGACGCCAGCAACAACCAGCTGATCATTCGTGCCGACGACACATCCGCGAACACCGCCGAGACCGCCGCGCCCGATCTGATCGACAGGCTCGCACGCAACGAGCCGTACGGTGATCCGGGTGGCTTCGTCGCTTTCAAAGGCGCGCACGGGGCGCGCTATTTCGCCGCTTATGCAAGAATTCCCGGCACCACATGGTTTGTAATCAGCACGATTGCGGACAAGAAACTGACCGCGGAAGCGCAGTTGGTGCGCGACCAGATCATCCTGGTCGGCATCTCGGGTTTTCTGCTTTCAATCTTCCTCGCCTACTTTATTTCCCACAGCATTTCGGCTCCGCTTCGACAACTGGTGCGCAAAATGCACGACACCGGCAACGCTGCGGGAGCCCCCGCGGAGGAAGACGGGGAGGCGCTCGCGGATGCTGCCGGTCAGGACGAACTCGGCAGGCTGTCGCATCGGTTCGAGAGAATGCGTGAGGCGATCAGGCAGAAGATCCAGAAGATCAAGGAGATCAACGCCTCGCTTGAGCAGACGGTCATTGAGCGAACGGCGGAACTGGTTAGCCGGGAACGCGAGTCGCGCACGTTGACCGAGAATTCGCCGGACTCGATCACCCGCTATGACCGCGACCTGCATCGCATTTACGCCAATCCCGCGTTCTGCGCCCTGACGGGATGCAGCGTTGCCGAGGCGCTCGGCAAGCGGCCTCTTGAAGTCCCGGGCGGCCCCAACGCACTCATCTACGAAACAAAGATTAGCGAGGCTTTCGCAAGCGCACGCAGCGCGCAGTTCGAACTGAAATCGGTCAACAAGGACGGCAAGCAACTGTGCATCCATGTACGCCTGACTCCCGAAATCGGTCCAACGGGTACAGTGAACTCGGTGCTGGTGGTGGGTCGCGACATATCGGAGCGCATGGCATTCGAGGCGACCATCTGGAAACAGGCCAATTTCGATGCGCTGACCCATCTGCCGAACCGTCAGCTGTTTCATGACCGCCTCGAACATGAGGCCAGGATGTCGCTTCGCTCCGGACAGCGTATGGCCCTGATGCTGATCGATCTGGATCGCTTCAAGGAGGTCAACGACTCGCTGGGACACGACACCGGCGACGTCCTGCTGATCGAAGCCGCGCAGCGCATTACCTCGTGCGTGCGCGAATCGGACACGGTCGCGCGTCTTGGCGGTGATGAGTTCACCGTTATCCTGCCCGGCCTCGACGACACCGGGAGCATTGAACGGATCGCCAAAGCCATCATCGCCAAACTGGCCGAACCGTTCAGATTCGGGCCGGACGAGGCGTTTATTTCGGCTAGCGTCGGTGTCACGCTTTACCCCAACGACGCCGGCGCCCTTGATGTGTTATTCAAGAACGCTGACCAGGCGATGTATGCGGCTAAAAATGCCGGACGCAACCGTTTCAGTTACTTCACGGCCGACCTGCAAGTGGCGGCGGAAAAGCGCCGGCGTCTTACCAGCGATCTGCGTGCTGCTTTGCCCGGCGATCAGTTCAAGGTTTATTACCAGCCTATCGTCGATCTGACGAGTGGGGAAATCTACAAAGCCGAGGCGTTGATTCGCTGGCTGCATCCCGAACGCGGCACGATCAGCCCGCTGGATTTCATTCCGTTGGCCGAAGATACAGGGCTCATCGTGCCGATCGGCGACTGGGTGTTCAAGCAGGCCGTGCAGCAGGTACGCGACTGGCGCAGCCGCTTCCATCCGTCTTTCCAGGTGAGCGTCAACATGTCGCCGGTGCAGATTCGCCAGGACAGCCTCGTGTGCTGCCAATGGCCCGAGTATCTCGTCCGCGAAGGCATGCCGGGGCAGAGCGTTGCCGTGGAAATCACCGAGGGATTGTTGCTGCATACCGAATCGAAGATCAACGAGAAACTGCTGACCTTCCGGAATGCAGGGATCCGGATTTCGATCGACGACTTCGGCACGGGTTATTCGTCGCTCGCTTATCTGAAGCGCTTCGATATCGACTACCTCAAGATTGACCGCTCATTCGTGCAGAATCTTGCGTTTGACGGGGACAATCAGGCGCTTTGCGAAGCCATGGTCGTGCTCGCTCACAAACTCGGCTTAAGAGTCATTGCGGAAGGCGTCGAAACGGTCGAACAACGTGACTTCCTCATCTCCGTGGGTTGTGATTTCGCACAAGGGTTTTTGTATTCCCAACCGGTTCCGCCCGAGCAGTTCGAACGGTTGGTGTGGCCGCATCTCAACGATCAGACAGCCAGGGATGTCAATGCAGCCTCCCAGACTGCACAGGCAACCCTAACGTAAGGCGCCCGGCGCCACGAGGCCCGCGTCACCAGTGCCGCTGGCTTCGGCAATCTGTTCGAGGTAGCTCCATGGATAGATGCCGCGTGCGTGCCCGTCACTGAAGATGAGTTGTATGCCGTAGCCCATCGTCTGTATATCGATCAGCGTCACATCCGGCGGCGTTTGCACGGCGTGGCCGTCGCGCCGGAAGCGACGGCATTCGGCACACGCGCAGGCGCGGCGCAACTGCGCGTGCCCGAGCCGCTGTTGGCGTCCGTCGGTCCACCGCAGCGTCAGCAGACGCGTGGCGGTATCGCTCACGATTTCGTCAGGGATACTCACAGGCTCACACCTTCGACCTGTTGCAATGCAATGCGCACGGCCTTGCGCACATCCGGATCGCGATCGTCGAGCGCATCGCGCAGCGCCGGCAAGCTGCGCGGATCACGCAGTTCACCCAGTGCGAGCGCGGCTTCCTTACGCAGATTGCTGACCGTGTGCGTGAGCAGGGCGGCAATCGCGGGCGCCGCGCTGGCCTCGCCGATCTGGCCGAGCGCGCGCACGGCGCGCAAGCGTACCTGCCAGTAGTCGTCGTCGAGCGCCGCCACGAGCGGATCGCGCGCAACCGGCGCACGCAGCTTGCCGAGCGTGGTCGCGGCCTCCTCACGAACTTGCCACGCAGCGTCGCGCAAAGCAACGAGCAGCGCGGTGATGGCAGTCGCATGGAGCGCGGGCGCGAAGCCCAATGAACCGACCGCGGCACGTCTCACATCGGTTTCGGCGTCACCCGTCGCAAGCGCCGCGAGCGGCATCAATGCGCGTGCATCCTTTAGCCAGCCGAGCACGGCGACCGCTTCCAGCCGCACACTAGGCGTTGCATCGGCGAGGGCGTGCAGTGCCGGATCGAAGGCATCGGCAAAACGCAGTTCGCGCAATCCTCGCAGTGTCGCAGTCCGCACGAACGGCTCGGGCCGCTCGACCCAGCGGCGCAGTACCGCACCTGAGGCAGGATTCTTCAATTCGCTCAGGCTCTGGGCGGCCGCTGCGCGAACCTCGCCATGCGTGTCCAGTAGCGCGGCGCACAGCGCCTCCACGATCTCGTCGCGCTCCCAGGCTGCGAGCACGCGCGCTGCTTCGAGCCGCACCTCGGGAGCTGGATCGTCGCGCAGGGCGGCGACAAGCGGCGGCAGCAGGTCGGCATCCTCGAAGTCCGCGATTTCGAGCAGGGCGATACGGCGTACCGCGGCGTCGTCGTCGGCAAGACGCGCGAGCAGGGCGGCACTCCCGGAGTCAAATACGCCGGGCTGAGTGGCGATGATTGGCGGCACGGTCATGGGCACAGGGTCCGAATTGGATGGATGTTCTAGCGCAGAAGGTACGGAATCTCGACCTTGACGGCACCGGTCGGGCAGTCGCGCTCACAGGGCATGCAGTACCAGCATTCGTCGAACTGCATATAGGCTTTACCCTTGCTCATGTCGATCGCAAGCAGGTCGAGCGGACAGACATCGACGCAGACGGTACAACCCTTGTCGGCGATGCATCGGTCCTCGTCGATCGTCACGGGGGCGCTGCTGCGCTGGAAAATTTCGTGTGGGGTATAAGACATGATGGTTGCTGTCCCATGCAGGAGAGTGGCGCTCAGGTGGCGGCGGCAACGGCGGTGGACTCGCGCACGCGCAGTTTCTGGTAGGCAGTTCGCTCGTCTTCCGCAAGCGGGACGACATAGGGCTCCACCGCGCGTTTCTCGCTGATCATGCGGCCGTGGTCGTCCTTGCGCAGATGGGTATGGCAGAACCACTCGGCATCGTCGCGCTGCGGATAGTCGACCCGGTGGTGGTAGAGACCCCAGCGGCTTTCGGTACGAAACAGCGAGGCCCGTGCAGCCATTTCCGCGCAGTCGCGAATGGCGCGAACTTCCGCCGCCCGCATCAGTTCGTGCGGATTGTCGGCCTTGATGGCGTGGATGTCGTCGGCAATCTCTGCGAAGCGTTGCAGTCCGATCTCCATCTTGCGCGTGACCTTCGGCGGCTGCAGATAGTCGTTCACCATCCGCCGCAGCTTGTATTCGACTTGCGAGGGCGCATGGCCGCTGTCGCGTTCAAATGGGGCATAGACGCGTTCGCGCTCGGCGGCGACCTGCTGCTCGTCGACCGGCGCATGCGCGCGTCCTGCCACATATTCGGCCGAATTTTCGCCGGCGAACCAGCCATAGGTGAACGCACCGAGCATGTAGTTATGCGGCACGGCCGCCATGTCGCCCGCTGCGTAGAGGCCCGGCACCGTCGTCTCGGCGCGTGAGTTCACGTACACGCCGGATGCGCTATGTCCGCTACAGAAGCCGATCTCCGAGATGTGCATCTCCACCATCTGATGCCGGTAGTCGGTGCCGCGTCCCGCGTGAAAGCGTCCGCGGCTCGGGCGCTCATTGGTATGCAGGATCTGCTCGATGGTCTGGATGGTTTCTTCCGCGAGGTGATCGAGCTTCAGGAACACCGGACCATTGCCGCTTTGCAGTTCCTGGTAGAACTCCCACATCATCTGACCACTCCAGTAGTCGCATTCGATGAAGCGTTCGCCCTTGCCGTTTGCCGTGAAACCGCCAAGCGGACCGGTGACGTACGCGCAGGCCGGTCCGTTGTAATCCTTGATGAGCGGATTGATCTGAAAGCATTCGAGATTCGCGAGTGCGGCCCCTGCGTGATAGGCCATCGCGTAACCGTCGCCGGCATTGGTCGGGTTCTCGTAGGTGCCCATCAGATAGCCGGACGCGGGCAAGCCCAACCGTCCCGCTGCGCCGCAGGAAAGAATGACGGCCTTGGCGCGCACGACGTAGAAGTCCGCTGTGCGGCAGTCGAAGCCGAGCACCCCGCAAACCCGTCCTTGCGAATCGGTCAGCAGGCGCGTGGCGACGATCCGGTTCGTGATGGCAATCCGCGCGCGTTTGAGCTGCCGGTACAGCACTTTCTTGATGTCGTGGCCTTCCGGCATCGGCAACACGTATGAGCCCATGTGGTGGACTTTTTTGACCGCGTAGTCACCGGTGCCGTCCTTCTCGAACTTCACGCCCCAGCGGTCGAGTTGCTCGATGGTCGTGAAGCTGTGCTTCGCATAGGCATAGACGGCTTGCTGATCGACGATGCCGTCGTTGGCAATCGTGATCTCGCGCGTGTATTGCTCCGGCGTCGCGTGGCCCGGGATCACCGCGTTGTTCAGGCCGTCCATGCCCATCGAGATGGCGCCGCTGCGCTTGACGTTGGCTTTTTCGAGCAGCAGAACCTGCAATTCCGGATTGCGCTCTTTGGCCTTGATTGCGGCCATCGGGCCGGCCGTGCCACCGCCTACCACGACGACGTCGTATTCCAGTACATGGGTATTCATTGTGCTTTCCTCGCGCGTGCGCGCGGTTTTTGACGATCGGTGCGCAGCCGGTATTGAAAGGCGTCGCCGCGGAAGTACAGATATTCGTAGTCGATGGGCTTGCCCGATGCATCGTGTGTGAGGCGCTCGATGCGCAGCACCGGACTGCCTTCTTCGACCCGCAGCGCGTCGACGATATCGTCATCGGCAAGGATTGCGTCGATGGCGAGCTCGGCATGGCCGAGCGGTACGCCGCAGTCGTTCTCGAGAATCAGAAAGATGTCACGGGTCGTGAGGTCCGCATTCGAGAGGCGTTTGCCGAATGCTTCGGGCACCCACGTCAGCTCGAGCGAGACCGGTTCGCGATTCAGCAAGCGGATGCGATGAATCTCGACAACTGGCGCACCTTCCGGCAGATTGAGCTTTGCCGCGACGTGGCGCTCAGCCTTGACGATACGAAAACTGCGCAACTGGTTGACGATTTCGTAGCCCATCGACGACATGGCCTCGGCAAAGCCCTGCAGCGACGTGACGTTCTGGAACGCCTTAGGCCTGGAGACGAAGGTGCCTTTGCCGTGCAGCTTGAAAAGCAGGCCTTCCTTTTGCAGATCGCCGAGTGCCTGGCGCACCGTAATGCGGCTCACGTCGAACATTGCGCACAGTTCGTGCTCGGAGGGCATCTGGCTGTGCGGCGCGTAAGTGCCGTCCAGAATCCGCGCGCGCAGCGTGTCCTTGATCTGCGCGTAAAGCGGTTGTGGCGAGAGCGGCACGAGATTCGGTTTGGACATGGCAACTTGTCATGACAAGATGAAAACCAAGTGTAGTCACCGGGGCTAACGGGACAAACGAATCTTTTGTGCTATGGATTTTCCGTTTTGCGGACAACAGAAGCGCTAGCGGCGCGAGGTTCGCACGGCCGCGTCATATCGGTCCGCGCCGTCGCGCTTCGAAGCGGGGCCCGCGTGGCGCGTGCGCTGATGCGGCGCAGGTTCTTGCGGTCCGATCGAGTTGAGCAGCCACGTCGCGAGCCGTTGCGCACCGTCGGGCAACTCCGCGTCGGCGCGACGGCACAGGTAATAGTCGCGGCCATCGTCGAGTGTCTGGTCGAACAGCTTGACCAGTTCTCCAGAGGCGAGTTCACGCTCCACCAGCGGTTGCCGCAGGAGGGCCGCACCGAGCCCGGCTTGCGCGGCGTTGAGCGTCAACTGGCCATCTTCGAACAGCGGACCGACCGTACGCGTGACGTGCTTCGCCCCCGCGCGCTGCAGCCAGTTGGCCCACGTGCTGCGGTCTTCGTCGTGCACGAGCGGCACGGCGGCCAGATCAGCGGGCTTCCTGAAGGGGCCGTAACGCTTCAGAAAGGCCGCGCTACACACCGGTACGACCGCGCCTGACAGCAGTCGCGTGCTGGTATAGCCGGACCAGTCTCCCGTGCCGAAGCGAATCGAAAGATCCGCGGCATCGCTACGGTAGTTGCGGTGATGCGCGTAGAGAACGGTGATATCGACATCATCGTTGGCGGACAGGAAAGTCTGCAGACGGGGAATGAACCAGCCGATGCCGAACAGCGGAATCAGACTGATCGTGATCTGGCGCAACGAGTTGCGGTCGCGCACGAATCCTGTGGCGCTGCGCAGCACGGAAAACGCCGTGCTGATGGAGCGATAGTAATCGCGCCCCTCGTCCGTGAGCGCAAGCGCGCGCCCTTGACGCGCAGTCAGCGGCGTCTGGACGAACGTCTCCAGCAATTGCAGTTGATGACTGACCGCCGACGGCGTGATGTCCAGTTCAGCCGCTGCCGCCGTGACGGAGCCATGCCGGGCGAAGGCTTCGAAGGCGCGCACGGCACGCAACGGCGGATCGTTGCTCAATTGTTCGATATTTTTCATGTGTAGAATTATATCGAATGGTTTGGCGACTGTCATTCAATGAAAATATGCATGAATTCATATAGTTGAAGCTACTTATGGGTTGCGGCATATGCTTCGGATAATTCGGTATTTGGCATCGCCGACGCTAAAACACTAATATTTTTCATGTTTAGGCGTTTTGCTTCTGACGCCATTTCCGAATTTCACACTCCCCACTCAATGAAAAATATTCGTCTATCTCTGCTGTCCGCGCTCGCTGCTGTGTCGGCACTCGGCGTTGGCACTGCCGTCCATGCCCAGAACGAGCAGATCGTGCTGATCGGTCTGGCCGCGCCGCTCACCGGTCCGTCCGCGCGTATCGGCAAGGACCTGCAAAACGGCGCACAACTCGCTATCGACGACGCCAACCAGGCGCATCCTACGATCGGCGGCAAGCCCGTGATTTACAAACTGGTTGCGGTCGACGATCAGTCCGATCCGCGCGTGGCGGTGACGGTCGCGCAACAACTGGTCGACCAGCATGTGATCGGTGTGGTCGGCGACTGGAATACCGGCTGCAGCGTGCCGGCAGCGCGCGTCTACTACAGTGCGGGCATTCCGCAGATCGCGCCGGCCTCGACGGGGCATCAGTACACCGAGCAGGGCTACAACACGGCGTTTCGCATCATGGGGCACGACGACGCGAGCGGAGCCTATACGGGCGCGTATGCCGTGAAGACGCTGAAAGCGCAACGGATCGCCGTGATTGATGACCGCACCTCGTTCGGTGCGGGTCTGGCAACGCAATTCATCAAGGGCGTGCAGAACAGCGGCGGGACGATCGTCGATCGTGAGTATGTGGATGACAAGACGACGGACTTCAGCGGCATTCTGACCACCATCAAGGCCAAACATGCCGACCTCGTCTTCTTCGGCGGCATCGACGCGCAAGCGGCGCCGCTCGCGCGCCGCATGCATCAACTGCAAATCGACGCGACGCTGATGGGCGCCGGCGGCTTCGTCAGCCAGACGTTCCTGAAGCTGGCGGGACAGGACGGCGACGGCGTGACCGCGCTCGAACCCGGTCGTCCGATCGACCGCATGCCGGGCGGCAAAGCTTTCGACGCGCAATATCGCGCCCGCTACCATGCGCCGATCGAACTGCATGCGCCGTTCGCGTACGACGCCGCGGCCACGCTGATTGCCGCTGCCCAGCAAACCGGTTCGACCAATCCCGCGAAGCTGGTCGCGGCCGTGCACGCCATCGACCGGCAAGGTGTCACAGGCATGATTGCGTTCGATCAGGAAGGCAACCTCAAGGATCCGGCGTACACGATTTACCAGGTGAAGGACGGCAAGTGGGCCGTCGTCGACGTGCTGGGTGGCAGCACGACCCAGACCGCAGCGGCGCGGTGAACGAGGATCTCATCATGGCCAGTCAATCAGTCAAAGCGGACGGCCCGTCCGACGAACGCATGGGCATCCTCGAGCGGCGCCGCATCGAGGCGGAAATCATCAAGCCGATCTACGCAATCCTGAAGCGCGATTTCGGCACCGAACGGGCCCAGGCGGTGATCGGTGAGGCCGTGCGTGGCGCCGCCATCGACGCGGGCCGCGAGTTCGCGGCGCAGGAACCGAATGGTACGAGCGTGGCGTCGTTCATCGCCTTGCAGGTGTTGTGGGAAAAGGACGATGCGCTCGACGTGGAAGTGCAAAAGGCTGATGCCCAGCATTATGACTACGATGTGCACCGGTGCAGCTACGCCGAGATGTATCACGCGATGGGGCTGGGCGAAATCGGTCATCTGCTCAGCTGCGCACGCGACAGCTATTTCATTGAAGGTTACGACGCGCGTATCGAACTGACGCGCACCGGCACGATCATGCAAGGCGCAAGCCACTGTGATTTCCGTTACCAGTTGCGCGAAGACAAGACCAGGCCGGGTTCGGCTGCAGCAGGAGGCGGCGATGAGTGATCGGCAGGATGCGGCAGGCGCCGCACTGCGCGTCGACGGCGAGCGTCTGTGGGCCTCGCTCGAACGGATGGCGCAGATCGGCGCAACGGCGAAAGGCGGCGTGTGCCGCCTCGCATTGAGCGAGCTCGATAAGGACGCACGCGATCTGTTCGTGGCGTGGGCACAGGAAGCCGGCTGTACCGTGCGCGTAGACCAGATGGGCAATATCTTCGCGCGCCGCGCCGGCAAGCTTGCTGACGCCGCTCCCGTGCTGACCGGTTCGCATGCCGACTCGCAACCGACTGGGGGCCGCTATGACGGCATCTACGGCGTTCTCGGCGCGCTGGAAGTGGTCCGTGCACTCAACGACGCGCGGATCGAAACCGAGCGTCCGATCGACATAGTGGTCTGGACCAACGAAGAGGGCTCGCGTTTCGCGCCCGCAATGATCGCCTCAGGTGTGTTTGCAGGCGTGTATCCGCTCGAGTACGGCTTGTCGCGCGTCGACACGGGCGGCACGACGATCGGCGAGGCGCTGCGGCAGATCGGCTACGACGGAGCTTCACCGGTTGGCGGCTATCCGGTCCACGCCGCGTTCGAGCTGCATATCGAACAGGGCGCCATTCTCGAACGCAGTGGCCATACGATTGGCGTCGTCACGGCAGGACAGGGGCAGCGCTGGTACGAGGTCACGCTCACCGGCGTCGACGCGCATGCGGGGACCACGCCTATGGAGTTGCGTCACGATGCGCTGGTCGGCGCCGCGCGCATGATCGATTTCATCGACACGCTAGGGCGGCGGCACTCGCCTCATGGACGGGCGACGGTAGGGATGATCGACGCACGGCCGAATTCGCGCAATACGGTGCCGGGTGAATGTTTCTTCACGATTGAGTGCCGGCATCCCGAGGCCGCCGTACTGGACACGATGGATGCGAGTCTGCGCGAGGCGCTTGCCGGGATCGCGCAAGGTATCGGTCTGGAAGCGCGCATCGAGCAGATTTTCGACTACGCGCCGGTGGCCTTCGACGCGGCCTGTGTCGACGCGGTGCGCGAGGCTGCGCAAGCGTTGGCCTTGCCGCATGCCGATATCGTCTCCGGAGCGGGCCACGACGCGTGCTATGTGGCGCGTGTCGCACCGACCGGCATGATTTTTATCCCCTGCGTGGGCGGCTTGAGCCATAACGAAGCCGAGGCCATCACGCCGCAGTGGGCGCAGGCCGGGGCCAATGTGCTGCTGCACGCGGTGCTGTCGAGCGCCGGTGCGCGGTGAACGAAGCATGCTGACCGAGTCTTGAGCGCGTGCCGTCAGTGCTGCTCGACGTGGCGCTGAGCGTGCCTCACGGTGGCGACCACTCGGGGATGCGGATGACGGGCAGCAGTTGAAGCGACTCAACCGAGGCGTTCGGCGCAAAAGAAAAAATCAAACTGCTGGAATAGACCTGAGCTCACGATCGTTATAGACGGTTGCGTGGCGCCGCTATGTCATAGGGCGCCGCGCGTACGGCCCGCACTGCGGGCACTTTTTTTAACGGATCGAAGCGTATCGCGGCGCGG
Organism: Paraburkholderia sp.; assembly: GCF_036488795.1. Classification (GTDB taxonomy): domain Bacteria; phylum Pseudomonadota; class Gammaproteobacteria; order Burkholderiales; family Burkholderiaceae; genus Paraburkholderia. The sequence continues at coordinate 76,246 of NZ_DASXHA010000169.1, read as the reverse complement.
GCGTAAATGGCCCTCGCCTTGATGCTCCAGGTGCCAACAGGAGATTGCAGATGAGGAAGTTCCGGATTGTTTCGGCGGTTCTGATGGGTGTTTCGCTTGCGCTGTCGGTGCTATTGACGGGATGTGCATCACCGGGAGACATGAGTGATTCGGGGAGCAGTAGCAGCATGGGCACCAGCATGGGTAGCACCATGGGTGGTAGCGCGGGCGGCTATTGAGCCCGAGACCGTAGCAGACAGGTAGCGTCCGCGACGAGAGCCGTTTGATTCCTGCCGGTGAGATTCGCGTCAGTTAGCTTTTGAGCGGCGTGCGCCGCCCAGATCACCACGCCGGTTTGCTATCATGACTGTATAAATATACAGTCCGTATGCATGCCCCGTGGTGAGAGATGCTTCCTGACGCTTCGTCCAACGCTCCGTTTGCGTTCTATTACCTGCTGAATTTCGAGCGCGCGCTCGCGTGGCTGTCCGAGCGCTATGGCGACGTGCTCGACGCGCACGAGCGCGCTTTCCTCACGGAGTTCAGCCGCCTGCCGCAGGCGTCGCGCGCGTTGCTGGTCCGCATGTTAATGCGCAAGGGCACGCTGTTCCGGTCGAGTCGTCTGTCCTACGGCGAGATCGGCTGTCCCTGGCAGGCTGCTGCGCCGCTGGTCGCGCTCGGCTGGGTCGATGCCGCGCCGCAGGTGAGCCTCGACGAATTGTTCGCACTCGCCACGCGGCCCGAATTGCAGCAGATGTTCGCTCATCAGCCGGCCGTGAACCGGAAAGGCGCCCGCAAGGCGGATCTGCTCGACGCGTTACGTGTCACGCATGGCGAAGCGCGTCCCTATGCTGCATGGGACGCTGCAACGACCGACCGCGTCTTTCGCGTGATCATCGCGCCGTTGTGCGAGCGTCTGCGGCTGATGTTTTTCGGCAACCTGCAGCAGGACTGGTCGGAGTTCGTACTGGCGGACCTCGGCGTCTTCCAGTATGAAAGCGTGGCGTTCGCGCCGTCCTCTCGCGCGTTTCAGCAGCGCGAAGACGTGGACGTCTATCTTGCGCTGCAGGCGTGCCGCGATGCGCTCGACACGCACGCTGAAGGCGAATCCGTGGATGCGTTGCTCGAGGCGCTGGCAAGCATCCAGACCGGCAACGCGTGGCTCGAGACGCGCCGCGCGAAGCTGCTGTTTCGGATCGGCCAGCATTGCGAACGGCTTCAGCAATGGGACGCGGCGCTTGGCGTGTACGCGCGCTGCGCGTGGCCAGGTGCGCGGCATCGGAGCACGCGTGTGCTGGAGCGCTGCGGCCGTTTCGACGCCGCAATGGCGCTGGCCGAGCAGGCGGCTAAAGCACCGGAGAGCGAGGAGGAACGCCAGCGCATCGCGCGGATAGTGCCGCGGCTGCAACGGCGTCTCGGCCAACCGGTTGCGCGAGCAACGAATCCACGAGCCATCCAGCGCAGCGTGCTGGTGTTGCCGCGGCCCACTGAGCCGTTCAACGTGGAATTTGCCGCGCGCGATCATCTGGGCAAGCCGCAAGCGCCGGTTTATTACGTTGAGAACGCGCTGATCAACTCGCTGTTCGGTTTGCTTTGCTGGGAGCCGGTCTTCGCGGCTATCCCGGGCGCGTTTTTTCATCCATTCCAGCGTGGTCCCGCGGATCTGCACGCGCCGGACTTCTACATGCGCCGCGCCGCGCAATTCGGGGCTTGCCTCGCTCAACTCGAAAGCGGCACCTACCGCGAGACGATTCTGCGGCACCTCGAAAGCAAGGCCGGACTGCAGTCGCCGTTTGTGTTCTGGGGCGTGCTGACGCCCGACCTGATCACGCTGGCGCTCGACTGTCTGCCAGCCGCACATCTGAAGCTATGGTTCGAACGGCTGCTGCTCGATATCCGCAGCAACCGCTCGGGGCTGCCTGATCTGATCCGTTTCTGGCCGGCCGAACGGCGCTACGAACTGATCGAGGTGAAAGGCCCGGGCGACCGTCTGCAGGACAATCAGATCCGCTGGCTCGATTACTGCGTGCAGTACGGCATGCCGGTGCGTGTGCTGGATGTGCGCTGGACAGAAGACACCCAAGCCGGCGACCCACTCCATGGCGATGCGGAGGCTGCGGCATGACCTACGTCATCGCAGTGCGGGCGATGTGCGAGTTCACCGCGCGCCGCGGCGATCTGGATCTGCGCTTCACACCCGCGCCGACCGCGCTCGAAGGCATCGCCGGACACGCAACCGTGGCCGCACGGCGCGGTGCCGGCGGTTACGAGGCGGAGATCACGCTGAGCGGCACGCATCGCGGCTTGAGCGTGCGTGGCCGCGCGGACGGTTATGACGCGAGGCTCAACCGGCTCGAAGAGGTGAAGACCTATCGTGGCGATCTGGAAGCCATGCCAGCCAATCACCGTGTCTTGCATTGGGCCCAGGCGCTCGTGTATGGACACCTGCTTTGCGAGGCGCGCGGGCTTGCAGAATTGCATGTGGCGCTGGTCTATTTCGATGTCCAAAGCCAGAAGGAAACCGTATTGACGCAGTCGCATAACGCGGCTGAACTGAAAGCGTTTTTCGTCGAACAATGCGAGCGGTTCATTGACTGGGCGCAGCAGGAGGAAGCGCATTGCACGGCACGTAATGCCGCATTGAGCGAGCTGACGTTTCCCTATGGCGAGTTTCGCAGCGGCCAGCGTGAACTGGCGGTCTCGGTGTATCGCGCCGCGCGCGACGGACGCAACCTGATGGCGCAGGCGCCTACCGGAATCGGCAAGACGCTCGCGACGATTTTTCCGTTGCTCAAGGCCTGCGCGACGGGCCAGATAGAACGGATCTTTTTTCTGACCGCGAAAACGCCGGGCCGCGCGCTCGCGCTCGATGCCATTGAAACGCTGCACGCCAGCGCAGCCGCAGGTACCTCGGGATTGCCGTTGCGCACACTCGAACTGGTCGCGCGCGACAAGGCCTGCGAGCATCCCGACAAAGCCTGCCATGGCGATTCCTGTCCACTCGCGCGCGGCTTCTACGATCGTCTCGACGAAGCCCGCAGCACGGCGCTCGACGCGCGCCGTCTCGACCGCGCCGCAGTGCGCAATGCGGCGCTCGCGCATGACGTCTGCCCCTACTATCTCGCCCAGGAACTGGTGCGCTGGAGCGACGTGGTGGTGGGCGACTACAACTACTACTACGACAGCAGCGCGCTGCTCTATGCACTCACGCAGATCAATCAGTGGCGCGTCGGGGTGCTGGTCGACGAAGCGCATAACCTGCTCGAAAGGGCGCGCCGGATGTACACGGCGTCGCTCGATCAAGCCGCCTTCCGGGCCGCGCGCGCAAGTGCGCCGGCAACCTTGCGCAAACCGCTCGATAAAATGAATCGCGAGTGGAACGCGTTGAATCGCGCGCAGACCGCGACATACGAGGTGCACAGCGGCGTGCCGCCGCGTTTGCTTGGCGCGGCGCAAAACCTGATCGGCGCGGTCACCGAGCAGCTCGCGGAAGCACCGCTCGCGATCGACGAAGCCCAGTTGCGCTTCTATTTCGATGCCATGCATTTCGTGTCGCTGGCCGAACAGTTCGGCGAGCACTCGGTGTTCGACGCCACACTTACGCCGCACCGTGATGCGGCGCGTGCAACCCCGCGTGCGAAGACCGCTTCGACGCTGTGCGTACGCAACGTGATCCCCGCGCCGTTTCTGGCGCCGCGCTACGCGGCGGCGCATACCACGGTGATGTTCTCCGGCACGCTCAGTCCGCATCATTTCTATCGCGATACGCTTGGCTTGCCGGAAGACACGCAATGGCTCGACGTCGAAGGGCCGTTTCGCGCGGAACAGTTGACGGTGCATGTGGCGAGCCACGTGTCGACGCGTTGGCGCGATCGCGAACACTCGCTTGTGCCGATCGTCGATCTGATCGCGCAGCAATACGCCACGCGTCCCGGCAACTACCTGGGCTTTCTCAGCAGCTTCGACTATCTGCAGCGGGTGGTGGCGCTGATGCGCGAGCGTCATCCGGCGTTGCCGGTCTGGATGCAGCAGCAGGGCATGGACGAGGCCGCGCGCGAGGCTTTTCTCGAGCGCTTCAGAAGCATGGGGCGCGGCGTCGGCTTCGCGGTACTGGGCGGCGCGTTTTCGGAAGGCATCGACCTGGTCGGCGAGCGGTTGATCGGCGCATTTATCGCCACGCTCGGCCTGCCGCAGTTCAACGACGTCAACGAACAGATGCGCCGCACCATGGAGGCGAAGTTCGGCAACGGCTACGATTACATGTATCTGTATCCGGGACTGCAGAAGGTGGTCCAGGCAGCCGGCCGCGTGATTCGCACCGAGCAGGATGAGGGCGTGGTGCATCTGATCGACGACCGCTACCGGCGTCCCGAAGTGCGGCGCTTGCTGCCGCGCTGGTGGGCGGTGCCGTGACGCGCCGATGATCACCGATGAGCGACGGGAGGAAGCGTGGCTACGGTCGAATACCAGTTCTTCACGATCTGGCGCATCGAGGCGCCGTTGCAGGCGGTATGGGCCGCGATCCACGACTCGCAGCACTGGCCCGAGTGGTGGAAGAACGTCGAAGGCGTCGCGCAGATCGAAGCGGGCACGAGCGACGGTTTGGGCGCCGTACAGCGCTATACGTGGAAAGGCTGGTTGCCGTACCGGCTGGTGTTCGACATGCGCGTCACGCGCATCGAGCCGCTGGTCGCCCTGGAAGGCGAGGCGACAGGTGACGTTGAAGGCATCGGACGCTGGCGCTTTTCGACGGATCGCAACGTGAGCGTGATCTGCTATGAGTGGCGTGTGCGCACGCGCCGCTCATGGATGAACGCGCTGGCGCCGCTTGCCAGGCCGTTCTTCCAGTGGAATCACGACACCGTGATGCGTGAAGGCGGGCTCGGGCTCGCGAGGCGGCTCGATGCGCGGTTGATCAGCATCGAGCATGGCTGAGGCGAGCGCGCCGCGATGCTGCGATTTACGTGGCGGGCCGATTGGCCGCTTTGCTCGCATCAGTGACGGCTGCAGGCGCGTCGGATGAGGCTTCAGCGTCGCCTGCGGCGCGATGCTCCGGCGAAGTCTTGTGATCGCCGTCGGGTTTTGCTTGCGGCACGTTCGCCGCGCTGTCCGCTTGCTCCGCAGCAACGGGGGCACCCGCGCCACCCGGTATCAACACCGTGCGCTGTGGATTGGCAATCTGGATGCCGCGCTGCTGGAACAGCTCGGCCACGCGCCGGTTGAACTCGCGCTGCACGCCCCAGCGTCCGCTGTCGCGGCACTGGATCTGTCCGGTCAGCGTAACCGACGCGCCGTCCACCGAATCGACACCCCAGAATGCGAAGTCGGACAGGATCGCGTCCTTGAATGCCGGATCGTCGCGCAGCGCCGTGCCGATCTCCTTGAGGGTCGCGGTGGCGCGCTCGACATCTTCGCCGTAAGGAATGCTGACCTTCACCGCCGCGTTGCCGAGCCCCCGGTTGGTGTTGTTGACCGTGGACACCGAACTGAACGGCACCGTGTACAGCGAGCCGTCGCCGCCGCGCAGACGCACCGTGCGGATGGACAGATATTCGACCGTGCCGGACACGCCCGCGAGCGTCACCCAGTCGCCCACCTGCATGGCGTTTTCCGTCAGCAGGAAGATGCCGGTGATGAAGTCCTGCACCAGCTTTTGCGAGCCGAAGCCGAGCGCGACGCCGAAGATGCTCGCGCCCGCCAGCAACGGTCCGATGTTCACGCCGAGTTCGCTCAACCCGGTCAGCACCACGATCAACGCGATGGCGATGAACAGCGCGCTGCGCAACATGGGCAGCAAGGTGCGCAGGCGGGCGGCACGGACCAGGTCGCCAGCCGTCGTCCATTGGTGCAGCCGCCGCTCGACGGTGACATTGGTGGCTTCCCATACGAATAGCGCGACTACCGCGGCGACTCCGATGGTGACGAGCGCGGAGGCGAGCCGGTGGCCGATGCTGCCGGCCTGGAACAGTACGCCCACATCCACGCCCCACACCTGCAACAGCAGCAGCATGGTCACCACGCCGATGACCCACGAGACGAGGCGACGCACAAGCGGGTAGTAGCGGTACGCGCGCTGATGAACCAGCGAGTCGCGCACCTGACCGTCCTGCGCGTTGAAGAGTTTTGCCAGCGCGCCGAACATCACGATGGCGACGACCCGCGCGGCGACCAGCACGCCAATTGAAATGCCGCCGAGATGCAGCAGCGTCTCATAGCCGTTGTGCACGTTGAGCGCCCACACGAACCACAACGCCATCACGATAAACACGGTGATCCACGCCCATGCATCGGCCAGTGCGCTGCCGAGCACCGAGAGCGAGCGGGTACGTTCGAAACGCTGACGGATGCGCGCGGCGACCGGCGCGCTGGACTGGAGAACAAGAATCGAGAGCATCACATGACCGACCAGCGCAATGACCTTCATCAAGGCGAGATTGGCCGCTTCGCTCAGTCCGACCGACACGGCAACCTGCGCGAGCGCGTCCCCGGCGCCGACCACGCTGACGATTGCGACGATCCAGCGCTGGGTAAACGCAGCCCAGGTATTGTTCATGCGCAGCAGCCGAAGCCGGGGCGCGTCCGGTTGCAGAAAGAAGTTGCCCAGGATCACGATCAGGCGATTGATCACGTAAATGTCGATGATTGCATCGAGGGCGCGGTCTTGCGGTGTGTCGTCGGTGGTCAGGATGGACATCAGCAGGCTGGCCGCGCCGATAAACACCAGCAGCGGCACGCAACGCACCAGCGTGCGCAAGATGGCGCGCGGCAGGCGGCGCAGCAACGACCAGTGATGCGCGGCATTGGCCTTGCCGGCCATGTCATTGGAGTGGGGCGCCGGGCTGGTTGCGGCGGCGGTGGCACTCGCGCCGGCGCCGGCGCTGGTGCTGGCAGTGGCGTCCGGGACGCTGCCTGCGGCCTGGTCGGGCGCCGGTTGCGCAAGCTCGGTAGGCTCACGCAGGTCCAGCAGATTCAGCGAATCGTTCGGGTCGTACGAGTCCTGGGCGCGGCGCTCGCCAAGGGCGATCACCGCCCGGCGCAGCAGACGGCGTGCCAGCCATTCGAGCACCCATGCCGGCACCAGCGCGCCCAGCAGCGTGAGCGCGACGCGCCGCAGCGTCGTGCGCCGCGCCGGGTCGTGCAGCAGATCGGCCCACCAGGCCCGCACCGACGACACATCCAGCAAGGCCGAAACGGTGCGCTCCAGCGTGATTCCCGTCTGGACCGCCCAATGCGCGCCCTGCCGGGCCAGTTGCGAGGCGAGTCCGTTGGACTGAAACGCAGTGTGCGCGGCCGCCGACGCGCCACTCGCCACCGCGGGCGCAGAGGCAGCGGTCGCGGCGGAAGCCGGCGGCGCTGCGAGCGCGCCGGCTGCGACGATAGCATGCAAGGTATCTTCGATCTGCGCGCGCTGCTGGGGATTGTTAAGGACTTCGAGCGCCTGGCGGGCTTGATCGGGCGTGAGTGTCACGGGGGCACTGGCAGGAGCTGTCGCCGTTGTCGTGGCGGCGAACGCCGGTGCGGCAAACAGGATCAGCAAGCAGACAAGGAGTATTTTGCGCATAGGGGATAACAGGGCGGTCGCGATGAAAGCGTCAGCTTCCGGACGGACGGGGCGGTGTAACGGGATAGATAACGGACCCGACCCCGCCCGCACAAGTTCCGCGCGCAACGGCGCAGAGGGGACCAGGCATTGTGCCACGAGCCGATCCGCTCACCTGGACCGCTGAATGGTTGCCGCGGCAAGCGCCGCGCCCGCCAGCGCGCAAACCGCCGAGACCAGCGCGACGGCGCGCAGCGCGGCGCCGAGCGCGTCGGCTTGTGCTGTGGCTTGTGTAGCGCCGGGCGCAGCTGCCGAGGCTGGCCGCGCGCCGCTCAGGGCTGCGGCTGATGCGGGTTGTGCCGCCGTATCGGACGCCGCCGGCGCCACTGGGGCAGCCAGCGTCGCCGCGTCCGGCCCCGCTAGCTGCCCCGCATGCCGGGTCTGCTGCGGCACGTGCAACTGATCCAGCCGAGCGGTCAGCGTCGCGTCATGGGTCCAGACGAAAACGATGCCCAGCACCGCAATCGCCAGCAGGCTCGCGACCCGTGCGACCGCGTTGTTGATCCCCGAGGCGACGCCGGTGCGATCGGCTGCAACCGCCGCCATCACCGTCGTGGTCAGCGGCGCGACCGTGATGGTCATGCCCAGCCCGAGGACGGCGATCGACGGAAAGAAGCCGCTCCAGTAAGCCCCTCGCACCCACGGCAAGGCGAGCATCGCAAAGCCGAGCGCGCTGACGACGGGTCCAGCCGTCAGCAGCGCCCGCGCGCCGTAACGGCTGGTCAGATTGCCGGTGAAGCGCGACAGCAAGCCGATGATCACCGGCAACGGCAGCAGCGACGCGCCGGCCTGCGTGGCGCTATAGCCATAGGCGCGGATCAGCGTGAACGGCAGAAAAAACAGCGCGCCGCCGAGGCCGAAGTACAGCAACAAGGTGACCAGATTGGCACCGACGAAGTCGCGCGAATGGAATACATCGAGCGGCATCATCGGGCTGCGGCTGTGTGCTTCGATCACGATGAACCCCGCCAGCACGAGCACCCCCGCGCCGATCAGGGCCAGTACACGCGTATCGGCAAGGCCGTGCGTGGACGCGAGCGTGAGCCCGTACGTCAGCGCACCGAGGCCCGCCGCGGCGGTGAGCGCGCCCGCCCAGTCGAGCTGCTCCGGTGCATCGGTCCTGTGACTGTCCGGCACCGACGCCAGCGCGAGCGCTACCGTCGCGCAGGCAATCGGCACATTGAGAAAAAAGATCGCGCGCCACGAAAACGTATCGACCAGCCAGCCGCCTGCCACCGGCCCCACCGCCGAGGTGATCGCGCCCACCCCGGCCCACGTGCCGATCGCCTTGCCGCGCTGGTTCGCGTCGAACACCGCGCCGATGATGGCCAGACTGCTGGGTACAAGGAGCGCAGCACCGATCCCCTGCACGGCGCGCGCGGCGATCAGCACGCCGGCGTTCGCAGCGAGCCCGCAGCCCACCGAGGCGAGCGTAAAGATGCCGATGCCCGTAATGAACACCGTGCGCCTGCCGAGCTTGTCGCCAAGCGATCCGCCCACCAGTACCAGCGCGCCGAGAAACAGCAGGTACGCGTTGACCACCCACTGGATGGCTGCGACGCCAGTACCCAGATCGGACTGGATGGCGGGCAGCGCGACGTTGACCACGGAACCGTCGATAAACGCCATGCTCGAAGCAAGGATGGTCGAAGCCAGCGCGAGCCGCTGGTGCCGGCAGGTGCGTTGCAGCGTGACTGGCTGCGCGGAGATTGCCAGTCCATCGCACGGGCTTGCCTGCGCGCCGAGGTGGCCCGCTTCGCGGGGTAGTGAAGGAAGCTCCTGAGCAGTCAAGCGCGCTCCTGGGTGAACGGTCTGCTAGCAGCATAGCAACGCGAAACGAGCGAAGCCAGATGGTTGGCCAACCGGCCAGGGCGACGGCAGCGGCCCCTGTCTGCCGGCGGGTCAGAGCGCAGCCAGGTAAGCGCTTATGCCGTCGCGGGGCCAGTTTCGTACATTGCGTCCTGTTGCGCGCGCATGCCATCATCGACGGGGACGCGTTCAACCGCGCAGCATTCGACAACCGGTTCGCAAAGCCGCCGCCCAGGTCGTGCGCGGCGGCGCTTCACAAAGGGAGAAGATGCACCATGGCCAAGAAGGCACCGCGTGACAATCCGGCTGACTCTTCTGAACAGACGGGGCAACCGCAAGCGTCTGACGAGGCGGGCATTCCGCCATGCGAGAACATTCCCGGCCAGATCGTTTTCGTGCTGCAAGGCGGTGGCGCGCTGGGCGCTTATCAGGCGGGCGTCTACGAAGCACTGCACGAGGCGCGGATCGATCCGGACTGGGTGATCGGCACCTCGATTGGCGCTGTCAACGGCGCCATCATCGCCGGCAATCCGCCCGAGGCGCGGCTCGCCAGGCTCAGGCAGTTCTGGGAGAAGGTCGCCTATCGCGGCACCGGCACCTCGGGCCTGCTGCCTGTGCTCGACGAATGGCTGCGCAATCTTTCCATCATGACGCGCGGCATTCCGGCCTTCTTCGCGCCGCGCCCCACCGCGCTGTTCGGCCTGAACGCCGCCGGAGAAGGGCCAGCGGCGTTCTACTCCACCGACCCGCTGCGCGACACGCTCCTGTCGCTGATCGATTTCGGCTATCTGAACAGCAAGGAAACGCGCCTGACGGTCGGCGCGGTGGGCGTCGGCAGCGGGCGGATGCGCTATTTCACCAATCGCGACGCGCCGCTCGACGTCGATCACGTGATGGCGTCCGCGGCATTTCCGCCGGGCTTTCCGGCGGTGCGGCTGGAAGGCGAAAGCTGGTGGGATGGCGGCATCTATTCGAATACACCGCTCGAAGCCGTGCTCGACGATTATCCGCGCCGCGACTCGGTGATCTTCGCCGTGCAGTTGTGGCCGGCACACGGACCGGAACCGAAATCGATCTTGCAGGCCATGAGCCGTCAGCGCGACATCCAGTATTCGAGCCGCAGCGAAAGTCATCTCGAGCGGCAGAAGCAGATTCACCGGCTACGGCATGTGATTCGCGAACTGGAGCAGTACATTGCGCAAGAACAACGCGATGACCCGACGGTCAGGGAGCTGCTCGGCTGGGGCTGCGGGACCACCATGCAGGTCATCGAACTGGATGCGCCGAGTCTCGACGGCGACGATCTGCACAAGGACATCGACTTTTCGGAAAGCGGCATCCGGCGACGTTGGGCCGCGGGCTATGAGAACACCAGACGGATGCTGGCGAAAGCGCCCTGGCGCGAGCCGCCGGATCCGATGGAGGGCCTCGCCGTGTATCGCAGCGATCCGCAGGCCGATCCAGCCGCGGGCTAGGGTACGGGCGGGTTTCAGGTCTGCGGCGGCGCGGCGGCAGGTGGGCTAGCCACCTCCGCGAGCCCTGGTCATTTTCAATGCCCCAACGCGCTCAGCGAAGGCAGCTCCCGCTCGCTCTCTTCGTCTTGTGGCGCCGCACCCGGGGCCGCCGGGCGTGGCGCGGCGGCCGGATCCTGATTGATGCGGTTGGCATGCATCAAACGGTAGAGCGTGGCCCGCGACACCCCCAGTTCGGCGGCGGTCTCGGTCAGCTTGTAGCCGTGCCGCTGCAAGGCGTGCTCGATCGCATCCTTTTCGGCTTTGCTGCGAATCTCCGCGAGTGTCACGGCCTGCGCATTCGACGATTGCGGCAGGCCCAGATCCGCCGACGTGATGAAGCGCCCCTCGCTCATCACGACCGCCCGGCGCACGCAGTTGATCAGTTCGCGCACATTGCCCGGCCAGGCATGGTTGGACATCGCCACCACCGCGTCGCTCGAAAAGCCGCGAATCTTGCGCGCGCCGTCCTGTCTGTACATGCTGAGCGCGTAGTTGGCGAGCAGCTTGATGTCGCCGCCACGCTCGCGCAGCGGAGGTTCATTGAGCCGCAGCACGCACAGGCGGTGATACAGGTCGGAGCGGAAGCGGCCGTCTTCGACGGCCTTTTCAAGGTCCACGTGGGTTGCCGAAATGACCCGCACGTCCACCTTGATGGTGGCGTTGCCGCCGAGCCGCTCGACCGTGCCTTCCTGCAGAAAACGCAGCAGCACGGCCTGGCACTCGTGAGGCATGTCGCCGATTTCATCCAGGAACAGAGTGCCCTCATGCGCACTTTCGATCCGGCCGATTTTGCGTTGCACCGCGCCCGTGAAGGCGCCGCGTTCGTGGCCGAACAGCTCGGCCTGCAGCAGCGTCGGCGGAATGGCTGCGCAGTTGATGGCAACAAACGCCTGCGCCGAGCGCGGCGAGCGCACGTGGATGGCGCGCGCGGTCAGTTCCTTGCCGGTACCCGATTCACCGGCGACGAACACCGGCGCGTCGGTCACCGCGCATTTGTCGATGTGACGATAGAGTTGCTGCATGGCTTCGCACTGACCGACCATCTCATGCCGGCCCAACGAAGGCTCCGGAGCGACGCGCGCCTTGCGCAGGTTCGACAGCCCATGTGCGTGGCCCAGCGCAAAGATGAGCCGCTCGTTCAGGCAGGGGCGCGTGACGAAGTCGAAACAGAAGTCGAGGATAAAGCGGCCGATCAGCTCATTGTCCGCCTGGCCCGGCGCAATCTGGGCGACCCAGTTGGTTTCGACCCGCCGCATGCAGGACTCGAGCGCAGACAGATGCTGCGACGTGCAATCTTCCGGCAAATCGATCAGCCCAACCTTGATGTTGTCCCGTTCGATCACGCGCTCGGCGAGCGCTGTGGTCTTTGCATGCACGACATGCCAGTCGCAGGCGGCCAGAAACTTCGCGAGCAGGTCGTCGGGCCTGGCGGAAACGTAGAGCACTGTGCGGTCCGTGTCTTGCGTTGTGCGAGTCGTATTCATGTTACCCCCGGTTTGATGCTGTATTCACGGTTGCCAGGTCATGCAAAGCATTCTTCAATGCATCGCGTCCAATCTCTGAACGGCTGATCGTGACGGGCCCGTTTGCACGAACCCGGAAATGACGTGCTGGTTTCGCCGACGTCGCTCAACAAGGCTGCGCTCGCAGCAACAGCGATGGCTGCATCCGGAGGAGCGGCATGTGCCAGTCACGATCAACGCGCGCGGCGAAACACACAGCATGCCGAATAATCTGTTCGTACGAACAATTATTTTTCATATCACTCCCCGGAGATGAGTCGGCGCGTAGTATTGCTGGCCAGTTTCCGGATATTGCGCTCTTATTCGGCGCATGGACAAAAGATAGATCAAAAGATTTGGGCTCGCCATAAGCGCAAATCTGGATACGGAAGCTCAGCCGGACCGTACGCCGCTCCCGAGCCTGTCCGCTCAAACCCCAGGCCCGGCGGGGCGCTGCGCTCCTGCGGCCAGGCCGCCACAGGTCGCATGGCGACAGCGGTGGCATCTGCGTGTGTCGATTCTGACGCATTATCGAACGCACTGGGGCCGAGAATTTTTCAGTAATTGTTAATTCCTTACTGAGCAGGTTTGACCGAAACAAGGGTTTTAATTTTCCCATTTCGGGCGTCACGGAATTGTTCGCGAAATGCGCAAACCTTTGCGCGATAAAAATTGCCGACGCATGCAGCTTCGGAAAGCAGGGACTTTGTCGATGAAGACACGCTCGAATTGACGTTTTGTGTTCCAGGAACCTGTGGATCAACGAGATTGACCTGCTCGGGATGCCAGCGACAGGGGCGACTGGCAGTGGCAAGCCTTACCCGGTTTGCTTCGGACAACTGGCGGATGAGGGCGGCTCCCATTTTGCCGGCATCGCGTGGCGCCTCCAGTCCGGTTTTTTTGACCGAAGAAGGCGCGTCTCACATTTGAGACAGTTTCGGCAGCGTGCGGTAGCGCACATTTCTGCCTTCGACTGCTTTCCGGACCAGCCGGGCTCGCATCCCGGAGAACCAAAACACCGTTCAGACCATATGCACATTGGCCCCGCGCCCGGCCGGCTGGCGCAAGCAAGGTTACGCACAAGCCGCTTTTCAGCGATCCACGGGTTTCGACTCAGACGCAGCATTGCAACAGTTTTTGCACGGCAGCGCCGGATGTTTGCGTCACGACGCCTCGGGCGCCTCTGCAGGCCAGCAACCACAAGAGGTTGTGGTCGGCTGGCACGTTCGTCGCTATATGTCTGCGGCGGGCAGCAATGCAGCGCGGCGCAAAAACAGGCAGCGCGGGGAAACGCAGGCAGCGCGGGGGCGCACAGGGAAGAAAAAAACAAACAAACGATCAAACCCTCACGGAAGGGTGCGACGGGGCCAACCGAGGATGTACGCGATGGGGCCAACAATGAAGATGAGCCTTCTCAGAAGGGCTTCGCAGCAAGGGTGTTGCAGGGTGAATTCAACAGCCGATCGGCAGGCAACTGGCAAGGGCGGGAGTCCCGCGCCAGGTGCAGACCGGTTGCATCAGTGCTTCGCGGGGACGGCGTGAGCCGTGTGGCAGACCGGATCAACACGGTCGCCCAGGGGGAACGAAGCAATTGATGGCAGCGCATTTCGACGCCGGCGTTGAGTCCCGCTTTGTTTGTGCTACGTCGTTTGTCCAATCTCAGATCCAGCCGAACCGGCGCCACCACTTTGCCGCGAATAGCGGCAGCAGCAGACACCCCAGGCCGTTATACCCTTTGACGTGGCCAACCGCCACGCGCGGTTTCGGGGTTCCGGCGCGCCGCGAATCGAGACCATGAAACGCGCCAACGATTCGATTCCGCCACTGCGCGTAACAACTGGGCAACGACTATGGCGCAACGCCCCATTCGCGGAAATATCGCTTCTCTTGTTCTAATCAAAGTGTCGCGATAGCAAACGTCAAGCTTGCCGATCGGTGCAGGGAGAAACGCAATAAACAGGCGTTTTTTACCGAAGCGGAGCGGAAAATAATTCGAAAAAAATGCGAAAGAAAAAGCGGGTCAATTGCCACGGCTGTAACAGGCCGCGTCGCCGCATGGCATGCGCCACCGCCGTTGCGGAGGGATAGCGGCCTGTACGCCGTTGATCACGCGTATTTAGAATCCATACGTCCGCGAATATCCGCTGGGTATAGGTTGCGCAGGATTCGCGAATAATAATCGCGGCCCACTTCACATCGATTTGACCGGATGTCGTGCCATCATGGAAGCGGCCATGGCCCATTTCAGACAACACCGTTTCAGATACTGTCGGTAAGACCATTGAGCGAACGGGCAGAACGCGTTTGCGAGGACATCATGTTGCCGGCGGCACGCGCACGCACGTCGATCCCCGTGCAACAGTCCGTCTGCGCGCGCCGGCCGACGGCATGAGCCGCATCTGAGACTTCAATGAAATTCAGACAAGGAGCAACAATGGGTTGGCGTGATCGTTTTGATTTCAAAGGGACCACGGGGCAAACCATCAGGCAGCCGGCTTTGCGCCGGACGGCGGCGATGCTGGCGGCATGCGCCGTGCTGGCCGCCTGCGGCACGACCGGTCAAACCGGGCGCGACGCCGCGGCAAACGCTGCCGCGGTTGCGCCGCTCGCGAAGGGCACTGTGATTCCGGTCGGCCAGGCGCCGGCCGGCCTCGATATCAGTGCCGACAGCAAGTGGCTCTATGCCACCAGCAACGGCGACGACACACTGTCGATCATCGATCTGACGAGTCGCAGCATCGCGCGCACGGTCGAGGGGCATCTCCCGGAGACTTCAGACGATTGCGCGGATAACTTCTGCCGCGGCATAGGCGCGATTGGTGTGGCCGTCGATGAGAACGGGCGGCGCGCGTATGTGACGTCGCTGCGTCCGGATGCGCTTGCCTTCGTCGATCTCCAGAAGGGGCGCATCGTGCGAGCGGCGCGGACCCAGCGCTTTCCGCAGAACGTCGTGCTGTCGCCGGACGGACGCCGCGCCTATGTGCTGAACGTGGTGTCGAACACGGTTTCCGTAGTCGATGCGAGCAATGGCCGCCCGCTTGGCCGCTACGCCCTGAAAGGCGGCGACGCGCACGATCGGCCGTTCGCACGTCCGGTCGGCATGGCGTTGTCGCCCGACGGCAAGCGCCTGTACGTAACGAACGGCGTGGCGGGCAGCATCGAAATATTCAACACGGTCAACCGCAGGCAGAGCGGCACGATCGGCTCGCCGGACGCGCTCGACCTGCTGGTCGATCCGCACTCCGGCAATCTGCTCGTGCTGCAGAAGGACGGCATGGTCGAATACGACGCGCAGACGCTGAAGCCCGTCAACACCTTGCATTTCTGCGGCACGCCAACGACTTACCACTTTGCACTGAGTCCGGACGGCAGCGCACTGGCGGTGGCGTTGGCGAAAGAGGGCGTGGTTGCGAGCGTCGCGCGCGACAGCGGTAAGGTGAACGGCGGCTACGCGAGCGGCGCTAACCCGGAGGCGCTGCGCTATACGCCGGATGGCGCCACCCTGGCTGTTTTGACGAACGGCGGAGTGGCACTCTTCGACGCGGCTGATCGCAGCGGCGCCGCGGCCTATGTGGCCGCGCACGGCGAACTGGTTTGCCCGGCGAAGGTGGTCAGCTGATCAAACGGCTGTCGTGAAGCGGGTTTCAGGTTGGCAGGGAAAACAGAACCCGCTCCGATGTACTTGCCGGAGCGGGTTGTTTGATGACTTTCAGGATGAAGCGGACTCAGCCGGCCATACCGACACGCCTGCCGGCGCAATCGAAAACCGGTGTTGCGTGCCTTGCCGCAGACGGTTGTCCTCGCTGGCCAGATCGAAACGCGCGGTGCCGATTTCGACGCGGATATAGCGCTCGCCACGACGCAATTCGATCGCATCGATGCTCCCGAGGTGCGGTCCCTCCGGCGCGGCCACCAGGGCATGCGACGAGACACGCCACATGACGCGGGTGCCCGCTTCGACGGAACGCTCGTGGGTCTCCAGCAGCAGCCCGGCACCGATTTCGAGCCGGCCCTGGGCGCGCATGATGCCTTCTCCCACATTGTGCAGACCGAGCAGTTCGGCGACCCGCAGCGTCGCCGGCCGCTCGTAGACTTCATCGATCGTGCCGGCCTGCAGCACGCGCCCCTGTTCTATGACGAGCACTTCGTCGGCGAGCAGGGCGGCTTCGTCGGGATCGTGGGTGACGAGAATCGTCACCGCGGCAATCTCGCGCTGCAACGCGCGCAACGACTGCTGCAGGCGACGGCGGCGCGGGGTATCGAGCGCGGCGAACGGTTCGTCGAACAGCAGAAGCTGACTATGACGTGTCAGCGCGCGCGCGAGCGCCACCCGCTGGCGCTGGCCGAACGACAGTTGATGCGGCAGCCGTCCGAGCAGCGCCGCAAGGCCCAGATGCTCCAGCCAGTAGCGGGCGCTGGCGGCGTCCGCATGCACCGGAAAGGCCAGTTGCTGGGCCACCGTCATATGCGGAAAGAGGCCGTAGTCTTGCGGCATATAGCCGATCTGACGTTGCTCCGGCTGCAGCGCGCTCAGGTCCGCCGTGCCCAGTTGCACGGTGCAGGTCTCGTTGGATTCGAGCCCGGCGATCAGCCGCAGCGCCAGCGATTTACCCGAACCCGACGGCCCGATGAAGGCGAGCCGCCGGCTGGCCGGCGTCCACGCAATGTCGAGATCGAAGCTGCCGAGGTGGCGCGTGAGATGGAAGGCCAGTCGCGCCGGCCCGGCGTCCGCGCGAGGCGCCTGGCCGGGGCTGGTGTCGGTCGCGTCATCGCCGTTTTCCAGCTGGTCCGCGCCGGTCTGACGCCGGCTGTACAGCGACAGCGCCGCGCAGACCACGGCAATTGCCAGCGTGGGCAGCAAGAGCGGCATCATCGCCGGCAATCCCTCGCCGCCGAACACCACATAGGTATAGACCGGCAGCGAATACGGGTGATACGCCACCATCACGGTCGCGCCGAATTCGCCGAACGCGCGCAACCACGCGAGCGCGAGCCCGGCGCGAATGGCCGGCCACGCAACCGGCAGCATCACCCGAAAGAAGCGGCTGCCCGCGTGATGGCCCAGGGTGGCCGCGACGTCGTCGAGGACCGGATCGACGGATGCAAAAGCGGACTTTGCCGCGATGATCAGGAACGGCGCCGCGACAAAGGTTTCTGCCAGTACGATGCCGGCGAACGAGTCGGTCAGCAGGCCGCTCGTGAAGCGGCCAACCCAGCTGTAGGGTCCGAGCAGAAACAGCAGCAGGATTCCGCTCGTCAGCGGCGGCAGCGCCAGCGGCAACTGCACCATGAAGCCGAGCAGCGCGACTTTGCGCGAATTCGAGCGGGCGAGGAAATAGCCGAGCGGCACGCCGCCCAGCAGGATCACGAGCGAGGCGACGCTGGCGCTGCCCGCGGAAACCGCCACCGCCGACCACGTGGCATGCCAGTCGACGTTGGCCCAGTCCGCCGCGCCGAGTTGCGGCACGCTGGCGAGAAACGGCGCGCACAGATACGCCGCAAGCAGGGCGGCCAGCCAGAAGAGCGGCCGTGCCGCCACTCGCTGCATAACTTTATTGCGCAGCGTCGATCACGGCCTGGACCGACGGCGGAATCGCCTGGCCATTACCGGTGACGGTGGGCTTGACGACATCCACGCCATGCTGCTTCAACAGCTCGCGGCCTTGAGCGCTCAACAGGAAGTTGACGAAGCGCGCCGCGCCCGCCGTGTTCGGGGCGTCATTGAGTATGGTCAGCGTGTAGCTGGCTTTGGCCGCCAGTTCCGGCGCCGGCTGCAGCGCGGGGATCTTCAGGTCCGAGGTTTCCGTGGAATAGAAAAAGCCGGCGTCGAGCTGGCCCGACTGCAGACGTCCGACCAGGGTTTCCTCAGGCAAAACCTGCTCCGGATTTTCCGGCGTGCCGAGCGTCTTTTCCACGAGGTCCGGCTGGTGATACAGATCGGCGGCCTTCGTCATCATTTCGACGGTGAATGCGCCCTTCGGGTCGAGCTTCGGATCGGTGCGGCCAATGCGGATGCCCGGTTCCTGCAAGACCTGATCCCAGCGTTTTTTCTTGAAGTCAGCCGCGAATCTGCTCCTCGGGTTGTAGCCGATCATCAGCGGCGATTCCGCGAAGGTCACATACCAGCTCACGTGGTCGCCGTTCTCGGCGCCCATCAGGCTCGGGTTGACCTTCGGGCTGGCGCTGATGAAGATGTCGCCACGGCGCAGTTTGCCTTTGATTTCGTTGGCGATCTTGTTCGAACCGGCCGCATAGCCGCGAAACTGCAGGCCGGTCGATTTCTCGAACGCGGGCCCGACGCTGCGCTCCATCAGGTTGACCAGTGAGCCGGCGTACAGCACGTTCACGGTATTGTCCTGCGCGAAGCTCGGGGTGGCAGCCGCCATGCCGGCGATTACCGTAATAGATGCGAGCAGCTTGCGAATCATGCCATTCCCTCTAGCGTTATAAAGAACGCTATATTACGACGCCGCCGCTCTGTATGGGGACACATTCCCCGCTGATAACGGGGATTACAGTACGGATACCGGATCGTCTCGTGATATATGAGAAGATACAACGGTAGATGGAAGCGGCCGCGTGTTGCAGTCGCCGTTTAGTGGCTGAGAGTGTTCAAGGCAGGAGGAAGCGCAAGCATGGAGATGATGACCCCAACCGTGGCTGCCGTGGAGCATGCCGTCGCCGCCGACTTCGTCCTGACGGGGCGGGTGCTGCGGCCGTTGTCGTTGTCGGTCGAGCAGTTGCGCACCTACGACAGCGTGCTGGGCAAGCCGTTCGACCTGCGCTGCTTTACCACCAACCGTTATATTCGCCGCGTCGAGCCCTACCGCGGTGTGCGTCTGACCGATCTGGTCGAGCAAGCAGGCTTGCGCAACGACGCGCCGGGCGATTTCAAGCGGATGGTCTTCGTCGCGGTTGCGCAGGACGGCTACGCGGTGAGCTTTTCGTGGCACGAACTGTTCAACACACCGGTGGGCGAACAGGTGCTGATTGCATATGAATGCGACGGTCAGCCGTTGAGCGTCGAAGATGGCGCGCCGGTTCTGTACTCGGGCGCGGACATCATGGCCGCGCCACGGCACCTCAAGCGGCTCGCGCGCGTGGTGGTGCACCTGCTGGGGCCCATGTAAGCGGCTCGCAAGACGGATCGGCGTGCGGGTCAGGCTGAAGCGGTAACATGAAGCCGTTTCCCGGGACTCTCACGCCATGTCTGACGACGCACTTTCCGCTTCATCGGCTCATGCGGCCGAACCTGCTCATGCTTGCGCCGCCCGAACTTCGCACTGGCTGACCCTCGCGCGCGACCCCGCCTGTTTCGACACCATTCTGTTTGCCAGACTCATCGCGGCGCGTGAGGTGCGGGGCGAAGAGTCCTTGCTCGGCTTGTCTGCGGCACAGTGGCGCGGACTCGTCAGCCGCCACTTCACGCACGAGCCGGCCGCGATGCCGTCAGTTGAGAGCGTCGCCATCGGCTTGAACACGGAACAGCATCTCGAGTTCGTGGCGAAGCTGCGCGAACTGATGCTGCAATACGCCAATCCGGCGGTGCCGCTCGACGATGCGCAGTGTCTCGCCAGCATCATCACGCATGCCTGCCTGCGGCCCGATCATCTGTGGCGCGACCTCGGGCTGTCCGGCCGCGACGATGTCTCGGCGATGCTCGACCGTTACTTCCCGACACTCGCGGCACTCAACGTGACCAACTTGCGCTGGAAACGGTTTTTGGCGCAGCAGCTTGCCTTGTCGCTGGGGCAAACGCCGGGTCCGGCGCCCGGCTGTCCCGGTTGCGAAGACTTCGGATTCTGCTTCCCCCCAGGTGCCTGACAGGCCCGCGCCGTCGCATTGATTGCGGTTCCCCCCAGTGCCGTTTCGAGGTGTGGTTCGTGTATGCTTTCGCGCATGGCCGAATCCGCTAAAACCCAATCCATCCCCGCGAAACCTGCGCCCGCCAGAGCGCGCAGCAAGGCGCTACCCGAGGCGAAAGCCGAGGCCGCTGCCGACGCACGTCCCGAGCCACGTTCCGACGTACGCCCCGAAGCGCGCTTCCGCATGCGCATTCGCAAGGGCGGCGTGGTGGCGCTCGGACCGGGCAAGGTCGAACTGCTCGAGGCGGTGCGGGAGCACGGCTCGATTTCGGCCGCGGCGCGCAGTCTCGATATGTCGTACCGCCGCGCATGGCTGCTGATCGACGAGCTGAATCAATCGTTGAAGTCGCCCGCCACGGTCTCGGAGCAGGGCGGACAAAGTGGCGGCGGATGCACGCTGACGCCGGTAGGCGAAAGCATCGTGCGGCTTTATCGTGATGTCGAAGTGCAGGCGCAAAAGGCCTGTGCCAAACAGATCGGCGAACTGATCCGCTTCATGCGGGCTTGATGTCCTGCCACGCGTTGCCGGTGCCGCCGCCGCGCGCTCCACAGCACCCTGGCAGAGCCGCCGCCTCACCCATGACGCAGACAAAAAGCTGACGCCCGCGGTGCGCTTTCCGGCGCCGTCCCGCCCGTTTGCAAACGCGTCATCAGATCGATGAAACTGGCGACGCTCGCAGTCCGCAACGGGTAATACTCCACCTGATGACGCTCGCACACGCGCTTGAGCATGTTCATCGAATCGTGGTCGATGCAATCCACCGGAAACACCACGAAGTCGGCGCCTGGGAGCGCGGCGGCCAGTAGACCTTTGCGATCTTCGAGACCGCCGTCGTGCACGATGAACTCGCCGCCCGCCGAGCTCACCAGCGCCTTGAGCGCCGCATTCGAGCCGGGCCGACCGCCCACGTAGACCACGCGCTTGCCCTGCACACCCGCGAGTTGCGCGCGACGCGCGCCGGGCTGATCCAGTGCATCCAGCGTCGCGCGCTCGAGCGCCTGACATTCCGATTGCACCACCCTCAGCAACGACAGCGCATGATCGCGGCTCTCACGCAGCGCGTCGACGGTGCCCTGTTCCTGCTGCAGGCGCTGTTCCGCGGCTTCACGACGGCTGGTATGCAGCGCCACACGCTGGTCCGCTTCCGTAAGTTTCCGTTGCAACGCCTGTACTTCGTCCGTTAGCGCGGCCGTGTCGGCGGACGGCTGCCGGCTTGCCTGCGCCGTCAGTCTGACGACCTGTTCGGTCAGCTGTTCGATGACTGTGTCGCGTTGCGCGCTGATTTCGCGCAGGCGGTTTTGTTGCCGCTCGACTTTGTCGCGCAGCGCCGCGTTCTCTTCCTCCAGCGCCACCAGCCGGCGAATGTCCGCGCGATTCGCCGCTCCGACCAGGTGCGACAGCATGTGCAATTCGCCGAACGCCGCCTGACGCACCGGCATGGTCGCGTAAGGATGCGTCATGAGCGCCCAGTACGCGGGCGGGATGTCGCCGTTCTTGAGCGATTCATTCCAGAGCGCAAGCAGGGCGTCTTCGTCGCGGGCCTGATCGAAACGGCGGATCGCGCCGGCATATCGTTCATCCAGCGCCTTATGCAGCGCTTTGCTGCCGGGGCCGCCGGCGATCGCCAGTTCGACCGCGGCATGATGAATTTCGAGGTCGCTCGCGTGCTGGCGATCCAGATCCGTGAATCTGGGCACCAGCTTGCGCAGCTCGTGGGTGCTCAGACAGGTGCCGATCACCGAGCAATGCAGATGCGGATCCAGTTCGGCAAGACGTGCGCGCCGCCTGCGCGCCTGCGTCAGTTGCTCGGCTGAGGGTGCGCAGCAGGCATCGGTCGCGCGCAGACGGCTGCCGGTCGCGTCGTCGTCGGAACGGCCGGCGCGGGAGGTTTGAGCGAGGCGAAATGGGGGAGCATGCATGATGACCTCAAGTCCGGTTCCGGTGACATCGCTCGCGGGCTACATTGCATGGCGGATCTCGAGCCTGTCACCATCGATCTCTGCACCGAAATATATCATTGAATATAGCGGTGATCGGGCGACGGGAAAGCCTGGTGGCGCCTCCTCACGGGTGTACTGAGCGATGCCTGGGTGATGCCTTCAGTGTTCGGCGTGCAACGCGAGCGATGCACGCGCGTGTTGTTCCATCACATGTTCGACGCACAAGCCCACAAAGGTTGCGTCGAGCCGCTCCAGTTCGATGGCGGCTTTGCGCAGCGCCGCCGGGTCGTTGCTGTCAGCGTCCGAGAAAATGGTGTCGCGCAGCTGTTCCGCGCCGCGCGCGTCTTCGATGGCGGCGCGCAGTTCATGAGAGCGGCGGAAACCCGCGGCTTTGCCTTGGACGGCGAGCATCGACAGCAGCTGGTTCAGCGGATGCGACCCGGGCATGCCGACTGAGGCGAGCGTGCCCTGGCCGTCGGCGAACATCAGAACGAAGCGTTGCACGCTGCCGTAAAGGCGTCTGAAAGCATCGACGACATCGCGGATCTGCTCGGCCCGTGCGCGATCAGGCGCGGATTTCAATGCCGTGATCGACATCGAAAGGTCTTTCGCCGGCCGGCGGTGCGGCTGCGATGCTTTGGCTAATGGTGGTCGACTGCGCGTCAATCTGGGCTCCATCCTGTTGCCTGAGTGCCTGGGTTGCCTGTTGCGATTCGAGGTGGGTGGTTCGTCGACAGCGGTGCCATGCTGCGCAGCGTTTCGCAGACGACAGCGCGCCTCGCGTGCTCCATCCGGTCGCTACCGTGATATTCGGTAGGATATAACGAAAGGCGCCGATGGTGTTGCTGTTGAGCGCGTCAGATGGCGGCGGAACGCCGCTTTGCGGCGGCGCTATCTGTCTTCGCGTACTCCAGAAAGGCCCGCACGGCCGGGGCGCGCTCGTATTGCCGATAGGCGAGAGCGATTTCCGAAGGAATCGGTTTGCCGGTGATGGGCCGGTATTCGACGCCGGGCAAGCTCAGGCAGTCGACCAGCGTCTGCGGCACGACCGCGACGTAGTCGCCTAGCGACACACACGCCACGACCGCCGTGAGAGTGCCGGGCTGAGGTCCGAGTCTGGGCGAAAAGTGCCCGCGCCGGGCGAGTTCGAACGTGCCGGCTTCCTGTTCCGGCAGCACGAAGCATTGATCGCGCAATTGCCCGGGCGACACGACCGGCGACGCGGCCAGTTCGGAGTCCGCCGGCAGCGCGACGACGAAGCTGTCCTCATATACCGTGGTCGCCTGAATGCCTTCGAGAAACTGCATCGGCGGACGCACGTAGGCGGCGTCGAGCTGGCCGTCGCTGAGCATGGCGGGCACGCGGTCCATCGGCACTTCGCGGATGGTGATTTCAATGCGCGGATGCGCCTTGCGAAACCCGCCCACCGCATGCCGCAGCACGCCGGCGAAGGCCGCCGAGCCCACATAACCGACCTCGACGCGGCCGAGTTCACCGCGCTCGGCGAGCAGGGCGCGCTCCGCGCCGCGGGCGAGCTGGTCGAACACCGGCGTGACTTCGGCGAGATACGCTGCGCCGGCAGCGGTCAGCGCCACCGAGCGCTTCGTGCGGTGAAACAGCCGCACCCCGAGGAGCCGCTCCGCTTCCTGTATCTGCTTGGTCAGCGACGGTGCGGCGATCTCAAGCTCCTCAGCCGCATGCGAGAAATGCAGATGTTTCGCCACACAGACGATGCAGCGAAGGTGACGCAGCTCGAGCTGTCGCATGGTTCCAGTATTTCGATTTCAGTTAATTATTCTGTCATTCTATGATAATGACAGGAAATAGACACGGCGCTACGATCGGACGGTCCCTTTTTCTCCCTTTTTTCCCTTTTCCTGTCCGGTTACCTGCCTCCATGTCCCAGATTCGTGGTGAACCCGCCTCACAAACGACCGGCGCGCCCGCGCAGAGCCGCGACGTCAATCCAGGCTTCGTACTGGCGACTGCATCGGCGACCTGCGCGCTGATCATCCTCGACACCAATGTCGTCGCGGTGTCGTTGCCGTCCATTGCCCGCACGTTTCATGCGAGCTTTGCCGACGTCGAGTGGGTCGTCAGCGCCTATATGGTCGCGTTCGCGTCATGCCTGCTGCCGGCCGGCGGCATGGCCGACCGCTTCGGCCGCAAGCGTATGCTGCTGCTCGGTCTGGCGGTGTTCTTTCTGGCTTCGCTGGGATGTGGGCTCGCGCCGTCCGCGTCGCTTCTGAATATCGCCCGCGCAGTGAAAGGCGTGGGCGCGGCGATGTTGCTGACCTCGGCGCTCGCCGTGATCGCCAATACCTTCCACGAAGGCCCCGAGCGGGTGCGCGCGTGGGCCGTGTGGGGCACCTGCATGGGGCTCGCCACCACGGTCGCGCCGCTGGTGGGCGGCGTCATCACGCAATGGCTGGGCTGGCGCTGGATTTTTCTGCTCAATCTGCCCATTTGTGCGGTGCTGGCGTGGTGCGCGTTTCGTTCGATCCGCGAGTCGCGCAATCCGGAAGCCGGACCCATCGACGCGGCAGGCAGCGCGCTGTTCGGCCTCGCGCTTGCGCTCGCCATCTGGGCGCTGATCGAGGCGCCTGCGGTGGGCTGGGCGAGTTGGGCGACGGGCGCGCGTTTGTGCGCCGCCGCGCTGCTGCTGGTCGGGTTCATCCAGGTACAACGCGTGCGCCGCCATGCAATGGTCGATCTGACGCTGTTCCGCCAGCCGCGCTTCGTCGCCGCGGTGTTGGCCATGTTCGGTTACGCCGCGTGTGCCCAGGTGATGATGACCTTCCTGCCGCTTTATCTGCAGAACGCTTTCGGGCTGCCGGCGGTCGAGGCCGGCCTCGGCATGCTGCCGTTTGCGCTTGCGATGGTGGTCGGTCCGTACGTCGGCGCGGCGTTGTCGAAGCGTCTGTCGGGCATGACGTTGCTGAGCACGGGGCTGCTGCTGATCGGCGCCGGCAATGTGCTGACGGCGCTGGTGGCCGGCGAGGCGCGTTATGCGTGGGTGGCCGTCGGCATGGTGATCACGGGGCTGGGCGCCGGCGTGCTCAACGGCGATACGCAGAAGGCCATCATGGCCTGCGTGCCGCCCAACCGCACGGGGATGGCGTCCGGCATCAGCACGACCACGCGCTTTACTGCAATCGTCAGCTCGGTTGGCGTGCTCGGCGCAGTACTGGCCGCGCACACGCAGCGCGCGTTTTTCGCGCGGCCCGAGGTGACGCCGGCCGTTCGAGGCGAGCTCGATGCAGGCTTCATGTCGAGCGTGCTCGCTGGCGATATTTCGCAAGCCACCGAGCATATGCCGGCGGCGTTGCGCGCCTCGCTGGCGAGCGCGGCGCACGCGAGCTTCGCGAGCGGCTTTGCGTCGGCGCTATATCTGGCAGCGCTTGCAGCGGTGCTCATTGGTGTGGCGGTGCGGGTGCTGGGCAACTATCAGGCTGCGGTGCGCGTGAGCGGCACGGCGCTGGATTGACGAGCCTCGTCGTGATCCCCCAGGTTGGGCAATTTCCGATATTGTGGCGCTTGATTTGCACACTGCAATCTCCTCCAGACTCCACAAGCCGCTCAAGACGGGACAAGACCAACAATGAGTCATGCCAACGCCGAGTTGATCCAACGTTTCTACGAGGCTTTCCAGAAGCTCGACGCCGAAGCGATGGCCGCCTGCTACGCGGACGACGTCGTGTTCAGCGATCCCGTCTTCGGCGAGCTGCGCGGCGAAGCCGCGCGTGACATGTGGCGCATGCTGACCTCGCGGGCCCAGGATTTTTCGCTGACGTTCGCGGAGGTCGAGGCGAACGAGGGCCTTGGCAGCGCGCGCTGGGTCGCGCGTTATCTGTTCAGTCAAACGGGTCGCAGCGTGGTCAACCGGATTCATGCGCAATTCGTGTTCCGTGACGGACGGATCGTCGAGCATCGCGATACCTTCGATCTATGGCGCTGGGCGCGCCAGGCACTCGGTGTGAAAGGCGCACTGCTGGGCTGGACGCCGTTCGTGCAGGGTGCCATCCGGGCGCAGGCGCGAAGGGGTCTGGACGCGTATCGCGCGAAGCGGGTCTAGATTCAACACGTGCAGCCACAGTTGCGTAGTTCCACTTCGAAACGCCGGCAAAGGCGTACCACTTGCACGAAAATGGCCGGATGAGGCAGTATTTCTCCGGCACCTGAATCGTGCGCGGTTGCGCGCAGCCCGCGCGCGGAGCGAGCAAAAACGAAGGGGACAAGCACCGATGCCTGTGATGGACGCGGCCTGGGAAGATTGGCTGGCCACCAATGTCAAGCGCGGCTGTACCGTGGACTCCATGGTGGACGCCATGGTGCAGGCCGGTTTTGATTCGCTTGCGGCGAGTGCTGCCGTTCAGCGAGCCGTCAGCGCAACCAGCGCAACCAGCGCAGGCGCGGCGGGCGAGCCGGCTGCTGCTCACGTCCCCGTTTCAACCCACGCAGATGGCGGCACGCAAGCCAGCCCGCGCAAGATCGCGCAAGGCGAGTACCGGTACGACGCGTCACCCATCGCAAAGGGTAACCTGATCCACGCCTTTGATCGCCACGTCAAGGTGTTGATGCGCTGCGAGCGTCCGCAAGTCGTCGTTTTCGGCGACGTGCTTTCGCCCGACGAGTGCAGCGAGATGATCGAACGGTCGCGACACCGTCTGAAGCGCTCGACTACCGTTAATCCGGCCACGGGCCAGGAGGACGTGATCCGCAACCGGACCAGCGAAGGCATCTGGTTTCAGCGCGGCGAGGACGCTTTCATCGAGCGGCTCGACCAGCGCATCGCCGGCCTGATGAACTGGCCGCTCGAAAACGGCGAAGGGCTGCAGATCCTGCACTACGGCACCCGTGGTGAATACCGTCCGCACTTCGATTATTTTCCGCCGGACCAACCAGGCAGCGCGGTGCATACCTCACGCGGCGGCCAGCGCGTGGCGACGCTGATCGTCTATCTCAACGACGTGCCGGATGGCGGCGAGACGATCTTTCCGGAGGCGGGGTTGTCGGTGGCGGGCAAACAGGGCGGCGCGGTGTATTTCCGCTATATGAACGGCCTGCGGCAACTCGATCCGTTGACCCTGCATGGCGGCGCGCCCGTGCGTGGCGGCGACAAATGGATCATGACCAAGTGGATGCGCGAACACGCTTACATCTGAGACGCATGGCGTACCGGGGTATCGCCTGAAAGCAGCGCGCCCGGTTGAGGCACCTGCATCTGCAGGGCCGCACCGGGCGCGGTTCACATCACGCAAGCGCGAAAGCTTTAAAGCGCGGCATCAGCCCGCTTGCAGCGCTTCGTTCCGGGTGCCACTTTCACCCGCCTCACGCAACACGGCATCGAAGAAATGCGCTTGCGCGTGTGCATCCGAGCGCGCGTAGGCACGGTTGATACCGCTGATCACCGCGCGGATCGACGCCGTAATCAGATTTGCGTCGATGCCCACGCCGAACGCGCTGCCCACTACCTGCGCGCCCGCCATCTCCGCTATCGCGATGGCCTTCGCGTCGGCGCCCTGGGTGAGCGCCCGTTCCTCGTAGTGCTGGATCCGCACCGGCGTGCGCAACGCGTGCACCAGCGCGTCGAGCGGGCCGTTGCCCTCGCCCGCCAGCACGGCGCGCTTGCCGGCAATCTCCACGGTCAGCCTGATGCGTTCGCGGCCGCTATCCTCGGACAGCGTATGGCCGATGTAGCGCACCGGCGCTGCATTACGCACATACTCATCCTGGAACACTTCCCAGATCTTCTGCGCGCTGACTTCCTGGCCGCTGTCATCGGTCAGGCGCTGCACGGCTGAACTGAAGTCCACCTGCAGACGACGCGGCAACACCACGCCATGCGTCTGTTCCAGCAGATAGGCGATGCCGCCTTTGCCCGACTGGCTGTTGACGCGAATGATCGAATCGTAGGTACGGCCGAGATCGCGCGGATCGATCGGCAGATACGGCATTTCCCACAGCGCGTCGTCCTTTTGCACTGCGAAGCCTTTCTTGATCGCATCCTGATGCGAGCCCGAGAATGCCGTGAAAACCAGGTCGCCCACATACGGATGGCGCGGGTGCACCGGCAGTTGCGTACATTCTTCGGCGGTGCGCGCGACTTCGTTGATATGCGAGAAGTCGAGGCCCGGATCGACGCCTTGCGTGTACAGGTTCAGCGCGAGCGTGACGAGGTCGACGTTGCCGGTGCGTTCGCCATTACCGAACAGACATCCTTCGACGCGGTCTGCGCCTGCCATCACGGCGAGTTCCGCCGCGGCGACAGCCGTGCCGCGGTCGTTGTGCGGATGCACGGACAGCACCAGCGAATCGCGTCGCGCGAGGTTACGGTGCATCCATTCAATCTGGTCCGCATAGAAATTCGGCGTACCGACTTCAACCGTGGCCGGCAGATTGACGATTGCCTTGTGCTCGGGCGTCGGTTGCCAGACATCGAAGACGGCATCGCAAACTTCCCTGGCGAAATCGAGTTCCGTCGCAGTGAAGGTTTCCGGGCTGTATTGCAGCGTGAACGCCGTGTCGGGGTTTGCTTCGACGAGCCGCTGCATCGTGCGTGCTGCATTGACGGCCAGTTGCTTGACGCCGTCGCGTTCGAGCCCGAAGACGATCTTGCGGAATTCCGGCGCCGTCGCGTTGTACAGATGGACGATCGCGCGCGGCACACCCCGCAGCGATTCGAAGGTGCGTTCGATCAGATCGTCGCGCGCCTGGGTCAGCACTTCGATCGTGACGTCGTCGGGAATATGGCCGCCTTCGATCAGCTCGCGCACGAAGTTGAAATCGGTTTCCGAGGCCGACGGGAAGGCGACTTCGATCTCCTTGAAACCAATCTGCACCAGCGTCTTGAACATGCGCATCTTGCGCTGCGCGTTCATCGGCTCGAACAGTGCCTGGTTGCCGTCGCGCAAGTCGGTGCTCATCCAGATCGGCGCGTGCGTGATGGTACGTGAGGGCCAGCTGCGCTCAGGCAGATTGACGGGCGTAAAAGGGCGGTACTTGGCGGCGGGATTTTTCAGCATGATGGGCTCGTGAGTTCGAAAAGACAGGATGGCGTCGAGGCGCAGACGTGCAACGCCGGGCGTCGCCATGCGCGATGGCGAAATGAGCGCGGAATTGCGCACGACAACAAGGTTGACGTCGGGGACGCCTGGTAAAACAAAGCAGGAATTCTGAGGTGGTTCATCAGCCCGTTGCCCGGTGAGCAATCCATGGAGCGTGAAAGAAACGAGACGAAGCACGGCCGCCGGTGGGCAACCGGGGCAAGGTCAGCAAAATTTGGGAATGACTTGCGCTTCGGACGCGTTAGATGCGGGAAGCGCGTAGCAGCAGACCTAGCCCGGTAGAGCGGGCTAGTAGTAGGAGGGATAGCAGGGTCTGTGCGGCAAACATGGGCGTAATAGGATCACAAACGGCGCTGTGCGTCAAGAGATGTTTGACCATCCAGTTCCACGAGCGGTTGCACAAACAGTTCTCGCAGTGCGCTTGCGCAATTGCCATAACCCATGCGCAGGATCATCAGTCCGATCACACCGGCTGCGACGCGATCCAGTACCGGCCAGCCAGCAAGGCTACCGGCGATGCCCAGCGCCGCCGTGAGCGCCGAGACCGCGTCGAGCCGCGCATGCCACGCACTGGCGAGAAGAAGCGTGGAGCGGGTTTGCCGAGCCTGCGCCCGCAGATAGCGGAACAAGGCTTCTTTGGCGAACATCACACAGACCGCCACGGTAAGCGCGCCGGCGCGCACTGTGGCACTCACACTCAGGATGGTGCTGGGCTCGACGCTGTGCCACAGCATCTCGCCCGCCGTGACGACCAGCAGAACACCGACCAGCAGCGTGGCGAGCGTGGTATGCAAGCCGCCATCGGCGGCGCCGGCGCGTCGGCCGTTTGCCGTCGCTGCACCGAAATAGAGCACGGCGATCACGACGCCGTCCGCAGCCAGGTCGCTCAGTGTATGAATGCCGTCGGCCACGAGGCCGTCGGAATGCGCGCTTAGACCGATCACGATCTGCATCGTCATCAGAGCGGCATTCAGCATGGCACTGACGTAGGCGGCGCGCACGGAACTGCCGCGCGACTGGCTGTGGCGCTCGGACGACGGTGGCATTGGCGGACTGGGTTTCTAGTAATGTCAGCAAGCTAACCGGCCAACGTTGCGGGCAGATGACAAGCCGGGCTCACGCTGCCTGCGGGTGACAAGTGCGAAGGCTGTGCGAGGTTGCGTTGATGTCAGAAGTGGCCTACTTCATACGGCGGAGAATCCGGGCGCACCGCGGAGCGGAAGCGGCTCGAGTTTCAGAATTGTCAGGTCATCCCGATTGATAGGATCACCTACCATTTTCGGTTTTCTCGCACGCGGACTTCAACGCGTGCGACGCCTTGAGCAACCGGATCTGGAATGAATATCTATGCCTGAAGTCAACGCCGCGGTGCAAACCTGGCTCGCCGAACATGCCAGTCGCGGGTGCAGCCAGGTGGCGATGGTCGATGCGATGGTCCAGCTGGGCTTTGACCCGGCCATCGCCGAGCCCGCGGTGCGTAGCGCGCTGCTCGCTGCGACGGGGCGCTATTCTGAAATGAATTTCCCGCACGGCGTCGAAGCGGCTGACGGTCAATACGCATACGACCCGGCGCCGGTCGCCGCCGGTAATGTGATCCGCGCTGACGACCGCGACATCCACGTGTTGATGCGGATCGAGCGCCCGCAAATCATCGTGTTCGGCGACGTACTCAGCGCAGGCGAATGCGAGGAGTTGATCGAACGGGCGCGTCCCAAGATCAGGCGTTCAACAACGGTCAATCCTGAAAACGGCAAAGACGACGTCATCGCTGCTCGCACCAGTCAGGGCATGTTTTTTGATCGGGCGCAGGACCCGTTCATTGAAGGTCTGGAGCGGCGCATCGCCAGCCTGATGAACTGCCCCGTCGAGAATGGTGAAGGCCTCCAGGTGCTGAACTATCAGGTGGCAGCGGAATATCGCCCGCATTTCGATTACTTCCCGCCGGATCAGGCGGGCAGCGCGGTTCATACAGCGCACGGCGGCCAGCGCGTGGCTACGCTGGTTCTCTACCTGAACGACGTGCCCAACGGCGGCGAAACGTATTTCCCCAACGCGGGAATCGCGGTGGCGGCAAAGCGCGGCAGCGCTGTGTACTTTCGCTATTTGAACGGCCGGCGGCAACTCGATCCGCTTAGCCTGCATGGCGGCGCACCGGTGCTCGAAGGCGAGAAATGGATCATGACCAAGTGGGTGCGCGAGCGCGAAAATGCCTGAGCGCGGCGCCGTCATGAAGGCAAGTTAAGGCAAGTGGCAGCAAGTGAGATCAACCGAAGGCCGGCGACGGTAGACGAAGGCGAGCGGACAGCTCGCCTTTCGTTCATGACGCGCGCCGTGACCCACCGCCGACGCTGCGGCCGGCGTCATGCGCCATCTGCCAGTAGCCCCACACGGACGCCAGCGTCACCAGGCCCGCACACAGAAACGCGATGCGGAAGTCGTCCAGCGTAAAGACATGGCCGGAGCCCTCGCCGTTGAAAACCGCCGCGCCGCGCAGCGCGACCGCGCCGAAGGCGATGCCGAGGCCAATCGTCATTTGAGCCGCGGCGCTCCACAGGGTACTCGCGGCGCTCATCTGCGGCTGCGACACATCAGCGTAGGCGAGGGTCGCGAGGGTCGAGAATTGCATCGAGCGCGCCACGCCGTACATGAATATCACGATCAGCACCCACGCCAGCGGCGATTCCGGCGTCAGCAAGCCGCAGGCGATCGTGAACAGGCCGGCGAGCGTGACGTCGACGATCGATACCAGCCGGAAGCCGAAACGCTGCAGGATGCGCGTCGTCAGTGCCTTCATGCCGAGATTGCCGAGCGCGCTGGCGAGCAGCAACAGCCCCGACTTGAAAGCCGACATCCCGAAGCCAATCTGGAACAGTAGCGGCATCAAATATGGCACCGCGCCAATGCCGATGCGCGTGAACGAGCCGGTCACCACCGTTACGGAGAAGGTGGGAATCTTGAGCGTGGAAACGTCGATCAGCGGATGCGGGTGCCGCTGCGCATGCCGGAACGCGACGCAGCCGAGCACCAGGCCAGCGGCCACGAAGGCGCCGGCAATCCACGGATTTTCGCCGGGCTGGCTGGCCAGCTCCGCCCCGTACAGCACCGACGTCAGCGTCGCGCCGCTCAGCACGAGGCCCACGATATCCAACGGCCGCCGTTCGCTGCTCCGCAGATTGGGCACCAGTGCGACGGCCGCGACCACGACCGCGATGCCGAACGGCACGTTCAGCAGGAAGATCCAGCGCCAGTTCGCGTAGGTGGTGATGAAGCCGCCCACCGGCGGCCCGACCACCGGCGCGGCAATGGCCGGCCACGTGATGGTCGAAATCGCCTGCATCAGCCGGCTTTTCTCGGTACTACGCACGACGATCAGCCGCCCGACCGGCACCATCATCGCGCCCCCGATACCTTGCAGCAGGCGCGCCGCGGTGAATTCCGCGACGTTGTGCGACATTCCGCACAGCACCGAGGCGACCGTAAACACGGAGATCGCGGCAAGGAAGACGGTGCGCGAGCCGCAGCGGTCGGCAACCCAGCCGCTCACCGGGATAAAGATCGCCAGCGCCAGCATGTAGGCCGTCATGCCGAGACTCAGGCTGTTCGGGCCGACGCCGAAGGAATGCGCCATCTGTGGCAGCGCCGTCGCAATGACGGTGGTGTCGAGGTATTCCATGAAGAAGGTCGCCGCGACGATATACGGCAGCCATCCGATAAAAGACGTGGTGCGCACGGTCATACTTCCTTGCTTCCTTACAGAGTCGCATCTTTGGGCGTCGACCGACCGATGGTCCGTGAAACGAAGCCCCAAATGTGGTAAAAACGAATAAGTATTGCTCAAGATCGCCAGTCGCGAGAAATCGCGTGGGCGATTTTTTTCATACTTTCGACGGTGTCGTCACTCGTCGAACGACCGCAGAGATGCCGCGGAACTGCGGCAGCATACGTTTCTCAAACCGTCTTTCAAGCCGCCGCGACGATTCGATAGTAAAAGTTAATGATCGTGATTTAAACAATCAACTTTTTCTATTAAGCGATTCCCGACATACTCTATCCACTTCCTCAACCACGCACCAAAAAGGACGCAGCAATGCCGATCATCAACAGCCAGATCAAACCTTTCAAGGCAACCGCTTACCACAACGGCGAATTCGTGCCCGTCTCCGACGAGAACTTCAAGGGCAAGTGGTCCGTCGTGGTGTTCTATCCGGCTGACTTCACGTTTGTTTGCCCGACCGAACTGGGCGACCTGGCCGATCGTTATGCCGAATTCCAGAAGCTCGGCGTCGAGATCTACAGCGTGTCGACCGATACGCACTTCACCCACAAGGCATGGCACGACACGTCGGACACGATCCAGAAGATCAAGTACCCGATGATCGCCGATCCGACACTGGCTATCTCGCGCAACTTCGACGTGCTGATCGAAGAAGAAGGCCTCGCACTGCGCGGCACGTTCGTGATCAACCCGGAAGGCGAGATCAAGCTGTGCGAAGTGCACGACAACGGCATTGGCCGTGACGCTGGCGAACTGCTGCGCAAGGTGCAGGCAGCGCAATACATCGCGGCTCACCCGGGTGAAGTTTGCCCCGCCAAGTGGACGCCGGGCGCAGAAACGCTGACCCCGTCGCTCGACCTGATCGGCAAGATCTAAGTCTAAGCCGCCGGTTACAAAGCCGGTGGTATCGCAGTAAGCGCCATTGATTGGCGCGACACCGTGCGGGCCGCGTCATGCATCGCCATGCATGCGGTCTGCACGGCTCCTCGCCACGACATGCTCGGGGGCGCGGGGAGCCTCAACCCTCGTCACGGAATTCGAATAGCCATGCTGGACGCCAATCTCAAGACTCAGTTGAAAACGTACCTGGAAAAAGTCAGCCGGCCGATCGAGATCGTTGCCTCGCTCGACGACAGCGCCAAATCGCAGGAACTGCGGGTGCTGCTGAACGACATCGCGTCGTTGTCGGAGCGCGTCACGGTGATCGAACGTAGCGGCGACGCCGAGCGCAAGCCGTCGTTTTCGATTGGCGAGCCGGGCAAGGACACGGGCATCCGCTTTGCCGGTATTCCGATGGGTCACGAGTTCACGTCGCTGGTGCTGGCGCTGTTGCAGGTAGGTGGTCACCCGGTCAAGCTCGACGACGCGGTGATCCAGCAGATCCGTGAGCTGGATGGCGACTACCAGTTTGAAACCTATTTCTCGCTGTCATGCCAGAACTGCCCGGAAGTCGTGCAGGCGCTGAACGTGATGGCACTGATCAACCCGCGCATTCGCCACGTGGCGATTGACGGCGCGTTGTTCCAGAATGAAGTCGAAGCGCGCCACATCATGGCGGTACCGACGATGTTCATGAAC
Source organism: Paraburkholderia sp. (assembly GCF_036488795.1). Classification (GTDB taxonomy): domain Bacteria; phylum Pseudomonadota; class Gammaproteobacteria; order Burkholderiales; family Burkholderiaceae; genus Paraburkholderia. The sequence continues at coordinate 41,616 of NZ_DASXHA010000169.1, read as the reverse complement.
GGCGAAGTCTTCGGCCAGGGCCGCAGCGGCGTGAAGGAAATTCTCGCCAGGCTCGATAGCGGTGCCGGTGCGCGTGCTGCGAAGGAACTGGAAAAAAAGCCGGTGTTCGATGTGCTGATCGTCGGCGGCGGCCCGGCTGGCGCAGCCGCCGCGATCTACGCGGCGCGCAAGGGCATCAAGACGGGTGTGGTCGCGGAACGCTTCGGCGGCCAGGTGCTCGATACCCTCGCCATCGAAAACTTTGTTTCGGTGCAGGAAACGGAAGGACCGAAGTTCGCCACAGCGCTCGAACAGCACGTGAAGAGCTACGAAGTCGACATCATGGATGTGCAGCGCGCTGACGCGCTGATCCCGGGCCGCATCAACGAAGTGCGTCTGGCAAACGGCGCAGTGCTGAAGGCCAAAACGATCGTGCTGGCAACCGGCGCACGGTGGCGCGAAATCAACGTGCCGGGCGAGCGCGAGTACCGCAATCACGGGGTGGCGTATTGCCCGCACTGCGACGGCCCGCTGTTCAAGGGCAAGCGTGTCGCGGTGATCGGCGGCGGCAACTCGGGCGTGGAAGCGGCCATCGATCTGGCCGGTATCGTCAGCCACGTCACGCTGGTCGAATTCGGCGCGCAACTGCGTGCGGACGAGGTCCTGCAACGCAAGCTGCGCAGCCTCGCTAACGTCACGATCGTGACCCAGGCGCAGACCACCGAGATCACCGGCGACGGCAAGAAGGTCAACGGTCTGGTCTACAAGGATCTGCGGTCGGGCGAGACGAACAAGGTCGAGCTGGAAGGCGTGTTCGTGCAGATCGGTCTGGTGCCGAACACCGAGTGGCTCAAGGGCACGATCGAACTGTCGAAGCACGGCGAGATCGTAGTGGATGCACGCGGTGCGACTTCGGTGCCGGGCGTGTTCGCCGCCGGCGACGTCACGACAGTGCCGTTCAAGCAGATCGTGATTGCGGTGGGCGAGGGCGCGAAAGCATCGTTGAGCGCGTTCGATCATCTGATCCGCAACAGCGCGGATGACGAAGTGGTGGTGCAGGAAGAAGCCGCCGTGGCCTGACGCCGAGTCTTCATGCGGTTGTAGTGCGACAAAGCCCGCCTTGAGCGGGCTTTGTTGTTGTTGGGCACACAACTGTCATATGGCACTTCGTCACATGCCTGTACTGCAACACCGCGCTGTCGTCGGCCCAATGTTCGCTTCCGGCAGCGCCAGGCTCGAGGACTACGCTGTGACCATCCTGACGCAGATCGGCGCGGCGCTGAGCGACGTGGAGAATCGCGTGTCGATTGCAGGACACACCGACGTCGTGCCGTATTCAGGGGTGGCCCGAACCAGCGCACAAGCCACGTAATCGCTGTAACTCCCGTGGCACCCGCCTCGTCGCATCGCAGCCGCAGCCGCACCGCTTACGCTTCGTTCGCTTCGGCCTGCTGGTTGCGCGCGGCCACCTCGTCCGCCATGGCGGCGCAGACAGCATCCGCGAAACGCTGCAACGACGACAGCGAGCCGCTGACGCTGTGATAGGTTTGCTGGCCGATGCGGGCGTCGAGCAGAATCTGCAAACCCGCTGCTTTGGCGATTTTGACAATATCCACGGCCGTCTCCAGGTGTTGCGGCGTGCAGACTGCATTCCCGAATCGATCCAGCCATACCGTCAAGCGGTCGCGTAGTGTCACGAGCGGGGCAACGTATCAAGGTGAATTCCAAAGAACCACCATGACATCGTAGGCGCCGCCGCAGCGTGGCGATGGTTCGAACAAGGGTCAATTACGCACGCAATTCTCCGGTTGGGGACGGCCGCGCGGCTTACTTCCGGTCGAGCGAGTACTTGCCCGGACCGGTTACGGCCAGCAACAGGAGGCCACCCATGATGCTGACGTTCTTGTAGAAGTTGATCATGTTGATGTACTGTTCCATGCCCGTCATATTCCAGAAGTGATGGCCGATGATTGCGGTGCCCAGTGTATAGAGCGCAAGCAGCACGGCGAGCGGACGCGTATAAAAGCCCACCAGCAGGGCGATGCCCGCGCCGAATTCCATCACCACCGCGATGATCGCCGAGAGCGTCGGCGCGGGCGCGCCGGTTTGCGCCATATAGGCGACGGTGCCCGAGAAGCCGGTCAGCTTGGCCCAACCGAAGATGATGAACAGCACCATCAGCAGAATGCGGGCGACGAGGACCACTTCGTCCTTACGATTGTCGAACAGGGTATAGCGCATGATTGTTTCTCCGGACTGTTGAAGTCGATATTGCTTGCTTGAGGGTTGTCAGGTATGGCCCGCCGCGGGCCTGTCAAAGGCCAGGCGGCGAACCTGTCGAGCCACTACTGTTCAGGACCAGACGTCCGACATTTCGATGTTGCGCAGATCAAAAACCAGTACTTCGGCATCCTGACCTTGCGTGAAGGTCAGCGAACGTTCGTCGCGTACCCGCGCGCCGTCGCCTTCACCCAGCGTCACACCGTTCACCGTGATGCTGCCGCGTGCTACATGCACATAGGTGTAGCGGTCGGCCGCGAGCTGCAGGGTGGCACTCTCGTTGCCGTCGAACAGTCCCGCATACACCCGTGTGTCCTGCTGCACCGTCAGCGAATCGTTCGCGCCGTCCGGTGAAATCACGAGGCGCAACACGCCGCGCTTGTCCGCCGTGCCGAAATGACGTTGCTGATAACGCGGCGCCGTGCCGCGCTGCCCCGGCGCAATCCAGATCTGCAGGAAGTGCACGGGTTCGCTGCGCGAATGGTTGTACTCGCTATGGGCGACGCCCGTGCCTGCGCTCATCAACTGGATGTCGCCGGGCACGATCACCGAACCCGTGCCCATTGTGTCCTTGTGCTCCAGCGCGCCGTCCAGCACGTACGAGAAGATTTCCATGTCGCGGTGCGGATGCTTGCCGAAGCCTTGCGCCGGCGCCACGCGGTCGTCGTTGATCACCAGCAGGTCGGAAAAGCCGTTCTGCTTGGGATCGTGATAGCTCGCGAACGAAAACGTATGACGCGAACTAAGCCAGCCGTGCTCCGCGCGGCCGCGTTGATTGGCGTGTCTGATGTCCAGCATGTTGTTTTCTCCTGGGTTGTGCGATCCGGGGAAGAATGTCACCCGCGATCCATGGAAAGCAGTGTACGTCAATCAATGTGCTTATAATCTGGCCGTAAACGGAAACTCCGTCACATGCAAGTAGACAATCGGACGCAAACCCCTTATGCAGCTTGATGACATGCGAATCTTCGTCGCCACGGTCGACGCCCACAACTTCACCGCTGCCGCCAATCGCCTGAAGCTGTCCAAGCAGTTCGTCAGCCGCCGCGTGATGGTGCTGGAAGAGGCACTGGGCGTGCGTCTCCTGATCCGCAACACGCGCAAGCTGGCCGTGACCGAACTTGGTCAGGAGTTCTACGACCGCGCGAGGCGCATTCTCGCGGAGGTGGAGGAGGCGGAGCAGGCCATGTCGCTGCGGCGCGGCGCGCCGCACGGTCTGTTGCGGGTGAGCGCGCCGATGTCGTTCGGCATGGTGCACCTCTCGCCGCTCGTCGCGATGTTCCTGAAAAAGCACGCGGACGTGCGCTTCGATATGGAACTGAGCGACCGCGTCGTCGACGTCGTGGGCGAAGGGTTCGACATGGCTATCCGCATCGGCACGCTCGCCGATTCCACGCTGATCGCGCAAAGGCTCGCGGGGGTGCAGATGGTGGCCTGCTGCAGTCCGGCGTACCTGCGCCGGCGCGGCACGCCTGCCGTGCCGGCCGATCTGGAGCGTCACGCGTGCCTGCTCTATGGACATGGCGGCCCGGCGAGTTGGGAATTCATCGTGGACGGCGTGCACAAGGGTGTCGAAGTGCGCGGGCCGCTGCGCGCCAACAACGGCGAACTGATCCGTGAAGCCGCCATCGCCGGACTAGGGATTGCATTGCTGCCGGACTTCATCGTCTCCGGCGCGCTCAAAAGCGGGCAACTGGTGCCTGTGCTGGAGCCGTTTCTGCCGCACGCAAGCGCCCTGTATGCGATCTATCCGCAGCACCGGCAAAGCTCCGCCACCATCCAGACGTTCACCGCGTTTTTGCGCGAACAGTTGAGCCGGGCATTGGCAGCATGAGCCGGTTCAGACCACCCCGAGCAGTTCCTTCAGATGCGCGGTTTTCGAGCGGCTCACCGGCACCTGGGTCTGCTCGGCGTCGTCCATCACCAGATTGACGGTTTCGTCCGATTTGACCAGTTCGACGGCGTACGGAAGGCTCACGATATGGCTGCGGTGCACGCGCAGATAAATGCTGTTGTCGAGCCGCAATTCGAGGTCGGCCAGCGACAGGTTGGACAGATAGCGGTCGTCCCGGGTCACGATGGTCGTGTAATGGCCGTCGCCCTGAAAGCGCACGATGTCCTTCAGGTCGATCAGGATCACGCGGTTTTTACGGTAGACCGGAATCTTGAACAGGCGCCGCGGCGGCCCAGCGTGGTCACCGCTCAGCTGGCCGGAGGGTTCGGTGGTGAGATCGGTAACGTCGTAGAAAATCATGCAGGTGCCGCACAATCCGCCCGCGCCGCTCATTTTGGACACCTTGATCATCAGGATGCGGTCGGGAATGTTGATCATCATCGCCACCGGCGGCGGCGATTTGACCGGGCAGCCGCCCGCGTCGCGCGACTGCAGCAGAAAGCGCAGCTTGTCGCGGCTTTTCTCGGGGTGCAACTGCACCACGTCGATGCCGAACAGCTTGTCCTGCGTGACCCCGAGCGATTGTTCGCCGGCCGGCCCGAGAATCTGCAACGCCACGTCGTTGAACGCGGTGACGTGTCCCTGTTCGTCGAGCCAGACCATCCCCGGATTGAACTGTTCCAGCTTGTGCTGGAAGGTCTCGCTGCGTCGCGACTCCGGTGTCGGTGGGGTGACGTGCTCAAACGGTGTCATACGGGTCTCCGTACCCTGATGGGTCTGACCATGCGTAAGGGGCGCGTGGTGTCCGCTATCCGTGTCCAGCAATTTTCGCGCAATTTTCCCGGCCATTCACGCAGGTAAACCCGCCGTTCGGGAAACCGGCATGGCGCATGCTGCGTCGCGTCGCGCGAGCCCCGGCTACGCGGGCGGCCCGGTTCGCAGCGTATTGTCTGATGCGGCGCGCGATTCATGTACGTTTTCCGGTAGTTGACGCGCGCGTGCCGCCATTCGGGAAATCGCGTTGAATTGCTGCATTGCATTGTGAAATGCTCGGTCACCGGCTGATGACAAAACCAGGGAGGCCAGAGTGATTCCACGTCCATTCGAGTATCACGTTCCGCGCAGCTTGCCCGAAGCCATCGCGCTGCTCGGCGAACATGGCGACGCCGCGAAACTGCTGGCGGGCGGCCACAGCCTGTTGCCGATGATGAAGCTGCGCTTTGCCGAACCGGGTCATCTGATCGATCTGGGCAAGCTGACCGAGCTCAAAGGCATCCGCGAGACGGACGGCGAGATTCGCATTGGCGCGATGACCACCGAAAACGAGCTGATCTGGTCGGAATTGCTGCAAAGCCGCTGTCCGCTGCTGGTCGAAGCCGCGCGGCAGATTTCGGATCCGCAGGTGCGCTATCGCGGCACGCTGGGCGGCGATATTTCGCACGGCGATCCGGGCAACGATCATCCCGCGCTGATGCTGGCGCTCGACGCGTCCTTTGTTCTGCTGGGCGCGCAGGGCGAGCGGGTCGTCCCGGCTGACGGCTTTTTTCTCGGCACCTACCTGACGTTGCTGGAAGCGGGCGAAATCATGACCGAGATCCGCATTCCGACACCGGCTGCGGGCACGGGTTACTGCTATGCGAAGCTCAAGCGCAAAACCGGCGACTTCGCCACGGCTGCGGCAGCAGTGACGCTGCGCATGAGCGGCGGCGCCGTGAGCGCGGTTCGCATTGCGCTAACCAATGTCGCGCAAACGGCCGTGCGCGCCACCGATGCCGAGCAGGCGCTGCTCGGCAAGCCGCTCGACGAAGCCGCCATCGACGAAGCCGCTCGTCTTGCGATGGGCGCGTGCGATCCGGTCGAGGATCTGCGCGGCGACGTCGAATACAAAACCGCCATGGCAGGCGAAATGACGCGGCGCGCACTCGCCACCGCATACGCGCGCGCAGCGCACTGAATCCCGCAGGCGTACTCCTGGAGAACACGGCATGAACAAGAAGGTCATGGTGTCGTTCAAGCTGAACGGCAAGGAAACGGACGTAGTGGTCGAGCCGCGCGAGCTGCTGATCCACACGCTGCGCGAAAAATGCCTGCATACGGGGCCGCATATCGGCTGCGAGACGTCGCATTGCGGCGCGTGCACGGTGGATTTCGACGGCATGTCGGTCAAATCATGCACGATCCTCACGGTGCAAGCCGAAGGCGCCGAGGTGCTGACCGTCGAAGGTCTCGCAGGGCTCGCCCAGGGTGGCGAATTGCATGCGCTGCAGGAGGGCTTCATGCAGGAGCACGGCTTGCAGTGCGGCTTCTGTACGCCGGGCATGCTGATCCGGGCGTATCGGCTGCTCAAAGAAAATCCCGCTCCGGATGAAGATGAGATCCGCTACTGGATGGCGGGCAACCTGTGTCGATGTACGGGCTATCAGAACATTGTGAAAGCGGTGCAGTACGCCGCGCGCAAGCTGCGCGGCGAAGCGGTTCAGACATCGCATCCGCTGATGACGGCGGACCCCACGCACACTGCGCAAGCCGCGCAGACAGCCGATAGCCACTGACCCTGGCAACCACGTTGCATGGGACAGGAGATACGCCATGGGTAACATCGACGCCAATCTCGACCGACTCGCCGCGCTCGAAGGCATGGGCTGCTCGCGGAAACGCCGCGAGGATCCGCGCTTCATTCAGGGCAAAGGCACTTACGTCGACGACATCAAGATGCCGGGCATGCTGTTCGGCGTGATGGTGCGCAGTCCGTATGCGCATGCGCGCGTGAAGAAGATCGACAAGTCGCGCGCGCTCGCCCATCCGGGTGTGCATGCGGTGCTCACCGCCGACGACCTCAAACCGCTCAAGCTGCACTGGATGCCCACCCTCGCGGGCGATGTGCAAGCCGTGCTGGCGGACGAAAAAGTCTGCTTCCAGAATCAGGAAGTCGCCTTCGTGGTCGCCGACGACCGTTATGTTGCAGCGGACGCGGCCGAACTCGTCGAAGTGGAATACGAAGAACTGCCGGCCGTGGTCGATCCGTTAGCGGCTTTGGCGCCGGATGCGCCGGTGATCCGCGAAGATATCCGTGACAAGGACAGCGGCGCGCACGGCGCGCGGCGCCATCCGAATCACATCTTCACCTGGAATATCGGCGACAAGGACAAGACCGACCGCGTCTTCGACAATGCGGACGTCACCGTCAGACAGGAGATGCTGTATCCGCGCGTGCATCCGTGTCCACTGGAAACGTGCGGCTGTGTGGCGTCGTTCGACAAGGTGCGCGGCGATCTGACGGTCTACATCACGTCGCAGGCGCCGCATGTCGTGCGGACAGTGGTGGGCCTGCTGTCCGCGATTCCGGAGTCGAAGATCCGCATCATTTCGCCGGATATCGGTGGCGGCTTTGGCAACAAGGTGGGCGTCTATCCGGGCTACGTGACGGCAATTGTCGCGTCCATCGTGCTCGGGCGGCCGGTCAAGTGGATCGAGTCGCGCTCCGAAAACCTCAGCAGCACGGCATTCGCTCGCGACTATCTGATGACGGGCGAACTCGCGGCCGATCGTGACGGCCGCATCAAGGCGCTTCGCGTGCACGTCACCGCGGATCACGGTGCGTTCGATGCCTGCGCCGATCCCACCAAATGGCCGGCCGGCATGTTCCATGTTTGTACGGGATCCTATGCGATTCCGAATGCGTTCGTGTCCGTGGACGGTGTCTACACGAACAAGTTTCCCGGTGGAGTGGCTTACCGATGCTCGTTCAGGGTGACGGAGGCGGTGTATCTGATCGAGCGCATGGTGGATGTGCTGGCGCAGAAACTGGGCATCGACAAGGTGGAGATCAGGCTGCGCAACTTCATTCGCAAGGAGCAGTTCCCCTATACGACGCCGCTTGGCCTCGAATACGATTCCGGCGATTACGAGCCGGCGCTGAAAAAAGTGCTGGCCGCCGTCGACTACCCGGCGCTGCGCGCCGAGCAGGCCACGCGGCGCGCCGACCCCAACGCCGAGTGGCTGATGGGTATCGGCGTGGTGAATTTTACGGAGATCGTCGGCGCGGGTCCGTCGAAGATGTGCGACATCCTCGGCGTCGGCATGTTCGATTCGTGTGAGATTCGCGTGCATCCCGACGGCTCGGCCATTGCGCGCATGGGCACCATCACGCAAGGGCAGGGGCATCAAACCACGTATGCGCAGATCATCGCTTCGGAAGCGGGCATTCCCGCCTCCGTGATTACGGTCGAAGAAGGCGACACGTCTACTGCGCCCTATGGTCTTGGTACCTACGGTTCGCGTTCGACGCCGGTGGCGGGTGCCGCAGTCGCACGCGCGTCGCGCAAGATTCGCGAGAAGGCCCGGCAGATTGCGGCGCACCTGCTGGAGGCGAGCCCGAACGACGTCGAGTTCGACCTTGACCGCTTTGTCCTGAAGGGTTCGCCGGAGCAGTTCAAAACCGTCAAAGAGGTCGCGTGGGCCGCCTATAACAACGTGCCCGAGGGCATGGAAATGGGCCTCGAAGCGGTCGACTATTACGATCCGCCTAACTTCACGTTTCCGTTCGGCGCGTATATCTGCGTGCTGGAGGTCAACCGCTACACCGGCGAAACCCGGGTGCGCCGCTTTTACGCGCTGGACGATTGCGGCACGCGGATCAATCCGATGATCATCGAAGGGCAGATTCACGGCGGCCTGACCGAAGGCTTCGCGGTCGCGATGGGTCAGGAGTTGCCGTATGACGAAGGCGGCAATCTGCTCGGCGGCACACTGCTCGATTACTTCGTGCCGACTGCGGTTGAAACGCCGCACTGGGAGACCGATTTCACGGTGACACCGTCACCTCATCATCCGATTGGCGCGAAAGGCGTGGCGGAATCGCCGCACGTCGGGTCGATTCCGTGTTTCACGTCGGCGATGGTCGACGCGTTCGCGCATCTCGGCGTCACGCACATGAACATGCCGCACAACGCTTATCGGGTGTGGCAGCAATGCCGCGCGCTCGGGCTCGCGAGGCAATGACCTGCAAGGGGTGGTGAGATGAAAGTCGTACTCGAAAAGGTGTTTCCGCTCGCGGCCACGGCGGACAGTGCATGGCAACTCTTGCAGAACATCGAGGCGGTCGCCGGCTGCATGCCGGGCGCGAAGATTACGGAGCGCGTCGACGACACGCATTACAAAGGGGCCATGACCGTCAAGCTCGGGCCGGCCACCATGTCGTTCAAGGGTGAGATCGAAGTGCTGGCGCTCGACAGCGCGACGCGCAGCCTGCATATGGTCGGCAAGGGCGCGGATGCGACAGGGACGTCGGCGGCGTCGATGGATCTGAGCGCCGCCGTGCAGGCCACCGGTGACACCTGTCAGCTAACGGGCAACAGCGAAGTGACGATGAGCGGCAAGGCGGCTGCGCTCGGCGGGCGTTTGATGGGGCCCGTGGCGGATCAGATGCTCAAGCAGTTCGTGGCGAATTTCGCGGCACGCTTGCAGGCGTTGCAGCCAGCTGTTGCGGTAGCGTCGGCAGAGGCGGTGGACCCAGGATCCATGGCGGCTAGCTCGACAGCCGGCAGCACGGCGACTGCTACCGCAGCGGCAGGGGGCACGGCGTCCAGCACCACCACAGCGGAACTCGCCACAACGGCTGCACCGCCTTCCGAACTGAATGGCCTCTCGTTCGCGTGGGCGATCCTGCGCGACTGGTTTCGCGGGCTGTTCTCGCACAAGACCGTCTGAGCGTTGCGGCCATCATGACAAGCGAGCGCATGAGCGACGTCGTCAGCTTGCAAGAGCGACTGGCCGAGCACGGTTTCATCGCCGAGCGCAGCTTCGCCGCAACCCTGTTATTGACGATGGAAATGCGCCGCCCGTTGCTGCTGGAAGGCGAGGCCGGCGTCGGCAAGACGGAAGTTGCGAAAGCGCTGGCGCGGCTGCTGGATACGCGTCTGATCAGGCTGCAATGCTACGAAGGCCTCGACGCGCATTCCGCGCTGTACGAGTGGAATTATCAGCATCAGCTACTGGCCATCAAACTGCTGGAGCAAGACGAGCGGTCGGTTGCCGACAAGGAACAGGACATCTTCTCCGAGCGCTATCTGCTCAAGCGTCCGCTGCTCGAAGCCATTACGACGACGCCTGCGCCGGTTTTGCTGATCGATGAAATCGACCGCACGGATGAAGCGTTCGAAGCTTATCTATTGGAGTTGCTGTCCGACTTCCAGATGTCGATTCCGGAACTCGGCGTGATACGCGCCATTGAGCGGCCCTATGTGATCCTGACCTCGAACGGCACGCGCGAGATTTCGGACGCGTTGCGGCGCCGCTGTCTCTATCAGTACGTCGACTATCCTGGCTTCGACAAGGAGCTGCTGATCGTGCGTACCCAGGTGCCGGACGTCCCGGAGAAGCTTGCGCGGCAGATTGTCGAATTCGTCCAGTCGGTGCGGCAGATGGATCTGCAGAAGAAACCCGGCCTCGCCGAAACGCTGGACTGGGTCGCCGCGCTGCTACGTCTTGGCGTGAGCGCGATCGAACAAGACGGCGTCGAGCGAATCATGGATTCGCTGTCCGCGCTCGTCAAAACGCGTGAGGATCAGGCGGGACTCACGCGGCCCGTGGTCGAAAGACTGGTGGCGTCATGTTGAGCGGCATCGAAAGCGCGGACCAAAGCGCGGACCAAAGCGCGCCGCCGGCGAGTCTCGAGGCGGCGCTCGTCGCGCGCTATACGGGCTTTGCAAGCTGGCTGCGCGCCAACGATTTTCGTGTGACGAGCAGCGATGTGGCCGCCTCCATGCAAATCGCCGCAAGCATGGGACAACTGGATAGCGAGCTGCTGCGCTGGAGTTTGCGGGCACTGCTGTGTTCGCGCGCGGAAGAGTGGCGGCGCTTCGATGAGCTGTTCGACGCTTACTTTCTCGCACCGAATCGCCGCAAGCTGACTGAGTCGAGAGCGGGCGGTGCGGGCAAGCTCGCGCGCGACGCGGCCACTCATGCCGGTGACTCGAGCGAGGGCACACCTCTGAGCATGAGCGGCCCGGGTGCGGATCCGCTGCAACCGGGCGGCAGGACCGCCGAGCAGGGCGCGTCCAGTGAGAGCTCGCTTGCGCATGCGGATTTTCGTCATCTGAACCAGCCCGACGAACTGTTTGCCATTGACGATGCGATCCGGCGTTTCGTGCAGCGCTTGCAGGGCATCCAGATGCGCCGCGAGCGCCGCGCCAGCAGCGGGCGCGTGGTCGACATGGCCTGGACGATCCGCCGCAGCGTGTCGCGTGGCGGCCTGCCGCTCGAGCTCGCATGGCGGCGCAAGCGGCGGCTGCGTCCGCGCATTGTGTTGCTGCTCGACGTGAGTCGCTCGATGAGCCTGTACAGCTTCTTCTACTTGCGTCTCGCGCGTGTGCTGAGCGCGCGGATCTCGGACGTGCATTGCTTCATCTTTCATACGCGTCTTGTCGGCATCGAACATGCATTGCGCGATCCGGATCCGTGGCGCTCGCAGGAACGCCTGCAACTGTTGTCGGCGGGATGGGCGGGCGGCACGCGGATCGGCGACAGCCTCGCCGAATTCAACCAGCAGCATGCGACGAAGCTGCTGCATTCGCGCACGGCGGTCGTGGTCGTCAGCGACGGCTACGACGCCGGTGAGCCCGAGCGTCTTCAGCAGGCGCTGGCGGCGCTGCGGCGCCGCTGCCGATGCCTCGTCTGGCTCAACCCGCTCGCGGGCCGTGCCGACTTCACGCCGGCCAGCGTCGGCATGCAGGCGGCGTTGCCCTATATCGATCTGCTGGCCGGCGCTCGCGATCTGGCGAGTCTCGAACGTGTGCTCCCCAAAGTCCTGGCGGAATTGCAATGAACGCCCACATCCATGATGACCACGATTCGCTTTTGCAACTCGAACAACGTCTGATCGAACGATCGGAGCCGTTCGCCGTCGTGACCGTGATCCGCGCCAGCCCTCCCACCTCAACCTGGGTCGGCGCGCAGGCACTCGTGCAAAGCAACGGCGAACTGCACGGCTGGATTGGCGGGGGATGCTCGCGAGCCATCGTGATCGAGGCCGCGCAGCAGGCGATTGGCCTCGGCCAGCCCAAACGGGTTCGCATCAGCAATGAGCCTGCGACGGTGGCGGCGCCCGAACCGGATATCGAGGCGCACGCGATGCCTTGTGCGAGCAACGGCGCGATCGAGCTCTTCATTCAGCCGACCGTTCCCGCGCCATGCGTACTCGTGCTCGGGTCCACGCCTACCGCGCTCGAGGCGTGCGTGCTGGTGCAACGGGTCGGACTGCGCGTCGGCGCGGCCGCCACTGTCACGGCGCCGTTGACGGCGCTCGGGCTGTCGCGGGTTCTGCACGGTTTCGATGCCGCCGCGTTCGATCGTCTCGCGCCGCAACTGATCCTTGTCGCGACTCAGGGCGATGGCGACGAAGATGCGCTCGAAGCCGCGTTGCGCAGCTCGGCGGCGGCCGTGCTGCTGGTCGCGAGCCGGCGCAAGGCGGACCGTCTGCGTGACGCGATGCTATTGCGCGGCATCACGCCGCAGCGCTTGAGTGCATTGCATGCGCCCGCGGGTCCGTCGATCCACGCACACACGCCGCAGGAAATTGCGTTGGGTGCGGTGGCCGGACTGGTGACGCTGCGGCGCGAACTGGAGCAGGCGGGTGCCGTTGCCGGCGCGTCGAGCGTGGTCGGGAACGGCGAGGTCGTGCCAGGATTGCCGCCGTGCGAAGCGATGTCCGCCGGCGACACGCCGGTCGCGCGCTATATCAATCCGGTGTGCGGCATGGCGGTCGATGTCGCTACCGCCCGACACGTGATCGAACGCGGCGGCGAGCGGGTCTATTTTTGCTGCGACGGCTGCAAGAGCGAGTTCGAGCGCGCGCCGGACCGGTATCTGGCAATCGCCGCGACGCAAGGCAGAGGCCAGCCTGCGCGGGAACCCGCGGAGAAAACATGAGCGACGACGATGCATGGCACATGGCGAAGCTGTACGATGCGCCGACTTTTTCGGCTGTTGTGCTGGCCGCTGGCCTGTCTTCGCGAATGCAGGGCCAGCACAAACTGCTCTTGCCGGTTGGCGGACAGCCGGCGGTCAGACGCACGGTGAGCGCGCTTGCCGCGGCGGGTCCAGAGGAAATCGTCGTGGTGACCGGCTTTCGCGGACGTGCGGTGATGGAAGCACTCGACGGCCTGCCGGTCAGGTTCCAGAGTAACCCGCGTTATGAAGAAGGGCAGATGACTTCGGTGGCGGCGGGTGTGGCTGCCCTGGCTGCGCCGTGCAATATCGTGCTGGTCTGCCTCGCGGATCAGGTGCTGCTGACTGAAGCCGATTACCGCGAGTTGCTTGACGCATTTGCCGTTATGCCGCGTGGATCGATTTTACTGCCGGCCTTCAATGGACAGCGTGGCAATCCGGTGGCGTTTTCCGCGAGTTATGCCGCGGAGGTCATCAGCGGGCATATCAATCCTGGATGTCGAAAACTGATTACGGAACATCGGGATGAAGTGTTTATTCACGACGCCACCCACGATCGCTTCAACACCGATATGGATACGCCGGAAGATTACGCCCGTATTCTGGATCGTTTAATTGAAACGCCGTATACGATTAAACATTCGATGAGTACCGGATCTTCATGAACGGATTGTGTGCTGCCTGAAAACTCTCGTCAAAAAATGTGGGCCGGAACTGCGCCCACCAAGCCGTGGCTCGGGGAGGAGCCGCCGTTCTGTGCGTCTATGCGGCGTTGGAGCATAGACAGATCAATGATCGTGATGAAGATGCGTCATTAAGCATAATCAACCATGGATTGAATGACCGTATGGAAAAACAGGTCGATGCGACAATTTTTGTAACAGAGGATGAGTTTTAATAATAGAATATTTTCCTGAATTTTGTGTGGCCGGATTGAAAATTTTCATAAATTTGCCGTCGATTTATTGGCGTGAATTGATTCGCCGATTCAACCTGCCGGGCAGGATTGTTTCAATAATACTGAAATGACACTCAGTCACTGAGATACTCGGGCGGTCGGGGTGACACGTTGCGCGTCTTTGCCGCAGAGTCGTATCCCCAGAACTATCTGAGGCCGCATCCCTATTCGGCTTATATCGCACTGACGGATATGCCGAAGGTGGCGAATCTGAAGCGGGTGCAGTTGACCGCGCAGTGAGTCGCGCAACATATCGTTCATGTCACTGTCCGGCGCCTTAGCAATGCGGCGAAACCAGCCCGGCAGATCTATACCCTCGGTCTCTCCGTCCGATCAGGCCCGGATATTGCAAACGTCCTGGCTGCGACATGTCGGCCGTCTCGACGTTCAGGACGCTGCGAGGGCACCGCTTACGCAAGGGACGAATTGCAACCCCGTCAGAGTGGCAGTCCGGTACGTACCATCCGCTGAAAAAATTACATGAGGAAGCTGGTTGGCGTGGAAGTCGTTACAGCCTCGTGGGAAATCTGGAAGGCGGGCAGTTAATCAATTCGCGGTAGCGCGATCGGAGGATTGGTGTCGAATCGACGTAGCATGCGGGCGGCCCCGGGCCGCAATACAACAAAAACAGCCGCGGCGCCGCTGCTGGCGTTCGCCGCTTTTGCCAGCGCCGCCTTCGGGCCTGATACGGCTTGCGCTCAAACGCCGGCACCGCTCCCCGAATGGCAATATTCGGCCGGGGTGCCGCTAGAAAAGTTGTACCAGCCGCAAGTGCCGACCTGGGAGGCCGAAGTCGGCGCAGCGGCGGCTTTCCAGCCGCGCTACGACGGTGCCGACCGATACCATATCGAAGGCGGTCCGAGTTTCGACTTTCGTTACAAGGACCTGTTGTTCGCGTCCACTGGCGAGGGGATCGGCGCGAACGTGCTGCGCGGTCCAAACTGGCGGGTCAGTGTGGGGGGGGCCTACGATCTGGGACGGCGCGGCCAGGACGATGACGAGCATCTGCACGGCCTCGGCAATATCAACCCTTCGCCGGAGTTGAAGATCGCCGCTGAGTATGTCGTCTCGAAGGAATTTCCCCTCGTGGTGAGAGCCGATATCCGGCGCAGTTTCGGCGGTTCGAACGGCTGGATCGGCGACCTGGGCGCGTACATGCCGCTGCCCGGCAGTTCCGAGACCTTCTTCTGGTTCGCGGGGCCCAACCTGACTTTTGCCGATTCCAAATACATGAATACCTGGTTTGGGGTCAGCGCAGAGCAGGCCGCAAACTCCCAGTATTCGGAATATCACGCCAACCCGGGTCTCAAGTCGGCGGGCTTCGGTGTCACGGCAGTCTGGTTCTTCCAGAAGCACTGGTTTGCGACGTGCGATTTCGCATTGGAGCAGCTGGTGGGCAGCGCGAAGCGTAGTCCGATCACCCAGCGCTCCTCGAACGGCGTGCTTGATCTGTCGATCAACTACAAGTTCTAGGCGCGGCCCTCAACTGTTTGCCGGCCCTGGTCTGCTGTTCCCGCTGCGCGCTGCGCAGCGAGTCTCAACTGACCTGGTAGGCCGGCACGGCGTGCGTGAGCGCCCTGGCGATGGCTTGCGAGCGATCCGCGCGCATCATCCCCTCTACCATGCGCGTTTCTGCACGCGCAATCATCTCGAGCGACGCCTCCGACAACTGCGCGTCGAGAATCGCGAGCGCGCTGCACAGCGCCACGTACTCGGATTCGTCGAGAAACCAGCCGCCTTGCTGATGTTCGGCGGCATCGAGACTCACCATCGCCGCATGCGCGCTTTCGATGTCGGCCAGCGCATCCGCTTCGAGTCCCAGACGGCAGAGTTCTTCCGCCACCAGAAAATGCCGGCCCAGCGTCATGAACAATTCCCGCGAACCCTGGCCGCGCGCGAACGCATCCAGAGCGGTGTAGCACTGCAGGAGCATTGCCTGCGTCACGGGCTTGTGCGCCGCCCGGCTGAACGTGAGGGCGCGCAACAACGGCGACATGGCTGGCTGGCTGCGTTTGCGATGATGCGATTTGCTGGACATGACGTCTAATCTCTCCGAATAACTTTTGGCCCGCGTGCTGCGCGCGTCGTATCTGCGGCGCACTGGCGAGGAATGAACAGCCTTGAAAACTGGCAAACCTGAATCGTGATCACGGGTTCATCATCGCAAGCAACAATTAAGTCAGGCTTAAAGTGCACGCGCGATGTGTATCCGTGATCCGCGAACGGTGCGTGTACCGGACAAAGTTATCATGCCGTGCGATTCGCCGTGCGAGACGTGTCAAAACGCCTTAGCCGGATGAGGCGCGCAAAAAAAAGCCCTGTCCCAGGAGGGACAGGGCCGGACAGGATGGAAGGGTTGTCGGGGCGCGTGGATGCTTGCCGACGGGATCCCACCACAACAACGCTGTTGCTGCTTACCTCTACTTCAGAACGTCGAATACTTCCAAAGCGGGTCCTTCACCTACAGCCGATGCTCCGGCCTGCTGCAAACCCCCTGATGCTCTTATTGCATGTGATGCGAGTTGTGACTACTGCATGGCAACTTCTAAACGGCATTGCTCGTACTGCCTGTGCTACGGGTCCTGCCAATGCGGGTGCTGCTGATGATGATACTTACGTCACGTCTACGGCTATTACCGGTACTGCGGTATGGCAAGTCCTGCTGGTATTGCGGTTCTGGTACGGTTCAATACAACGCGGGGGGAAGTCCGCGTATGGGCTGAAGGTTTCTTCGTGTCCATGGAAAGCAGTGTAGAGAGAACGGTGCAAAACCAATCGGGCGAAGCGAGGGGAATTGGCCGTGCATTTCGGCGAATTGCCGCGGCGCGAGCCATCCGGCTGGGTCCGGGAACGGCGCTTGCGGGGATGCATGCGTCGCGACCCTCGGTCGCTTTTTGTGGAGAACGTCATGAACAAGGATCAGGTAAAGGGCGTTGCCGAAAAGGCCAAAGGCAAGATCAACGAGGCCGCGGGCAAAATGACGAAGAATCCAGCCCGGGAAATGAAGGGTGATGCCCAGCAAGCCATGGGACAAGCGCGCAAGGAAATGGGTGACGAGCGCGAACAGGCCAAGGATCTGGCCAAAGACCGCGCAAAGCACACGCACTAGGCGATGCGCTTGGTCCATACAGATTGACGCCGACTAGTTAAACCTGAGAGACGGCCGCCCGTGTGGGCGGCCGTTTGTTGTGGGTCGCGACAGTCATATCCGCTGCATCTGGTATCGAAAAAAATGATATGGATACCGTATTAATGAACGACGGATGGCGCTGAGCGGCGCGCCATATTGCTCATATCAGAATCGCGCCACGCATTCTGCAGCGGAATGTACTGGGGCCGTCATCTTCTCGATCTGTAGCCTCTCTGCGGGGCGCGCCGTTCGCACCGGATCGGTGCGCCGATACCCGGTTTTGCCCAATCCCCGATCGCCATGCGACGCGATTAAACGAGCGTCGGCGCGTCTCGATGGGCAAAAGCCCGAAGAACGGGCACTTGATCAAAGCGGCATGGAACTTGCCTTGTAAACCGTCAAATTCGCTTACGCACCAGCACCGGACATTGGGGGATGTCGCACGTGGCCGGACCTACCTGGCGACCCGCGCACTCTTCCCGCTCATGGATGAGGAGGACCGACGCATCTGAACGTAACGCGATTCAAAAAACGGAGGACAGCATGTTCGAGTCCGTACCTGTTACTGCTAGTAAGGTGGTCGATGGAGCAACCGTGCGCGCCGAGTATGTGTGCGATACCGGCCGTTTGCGGATCATCAGCGGCATGGCCGTACGCGCCGAATGGTTTCCGCCGCACTCGTGGTTTGCGATCGCGTCGATTTCAGGCCATAGCCGATGGGGCACACAACCCGACGAGGCCGACCTGCTTCTGTTTATCGATAACTTTCTGGGGTACTCGAGTCACGATACGTTTGCCTTGATCGGCCGCTGAAGCCGGCGCAGCTGGCTGCAGCGCCGGCGCAATCAGCAGCTTCAATCATCAGCTTTAGAGTCGCCAGAATTGTTCCTAAACTCAAGGCGACTGCACCGGATAGTGCGAGAAAAGGCAACAGTAAAAATGCAGGACGGCTGCGAATGGCCGTCCGCATGCGGGTGAAGGACGTGGTGGCTATTGCTGGGATATGCGGACCTCGCATGCTCCTCATTTGCCAGGCGGTGGACCGGAGTTTCTCGGCGAGATGTTCTTCGCGGGAATCCCCCACCCTGGAAATCGAGAGGCATGGCAGCCATGTTTACTTTTATCGTGGTAGTGGCCGTCGCGGCGTTCATTCCCTACGTCGCGGCGCCTGGCATTGAAAAGGGCGTCAAGGCGGTCAGCGCACAGCAATCCGCGGATGCCGGAGTGGAAGCCCCACTGTTTGCGCGTATGACAACCCCTGACGCGAATGTACGCCAAGGCGCAAACCAAAGCGCGGAACCGATAGGCACGACGCAACGAACCATGCCGGAGCGTGGAGACGGTGATTCGCAGGGATAGTGAGCGAAGCGAATGGCCGGCAATTCTCGCCCCCGGAGGGAAGCAGTAATTGCCGGGAGGCGGGCGTTACCCGTGACGGTCGACCCATGCGCGCGCCCAGTCTAGACCGGCTAGGCGCGCGTCCTCTTCGTTCTTGAAGGTACCGAGGACGCCTGAACCTTCCACGAGTTTGCTGGCGCGGGTAATGGTGCCGCTCGCCGCGTACTCGTCGTCGTGGACGATGGCGTGCCCCCAGATGTCATAACCCTTGTAGGTTTCAGATTCCATTTTTCGTTTGCGCGCGGGTGCGTCAGCTTGTCTCCGAGGCCTGGCTAGCGCTTGCATCATCGCACGACCTTAGCGCACTACGTACACAGCCGCACCGCTGTTTCTCACCTGCAAGATGTTGCCCTCAGGCGTGACAATGCGCGGAATGTCGATAAAGCGCTGATTGGGCGTCTTCCGGCCGAGATTACCGCCGACGTGCCGCGCAGCCGACGCAGAGGCACTTTTCGCCAGCGGATCTGCGATGCGGCGGGGCGCCACCCTGGTCGAGCCGTGCGAGAGCAGCGCCGTTTTTCCCGCGACCTTGCCGTTTGGCATGCACTTTCCGGCCGGCTTTACGAGCCGCGCCTCGGGTGGATTCCATACCTCCACATAGTGCTCACCGGCAGCGGCCGTGGATGCGATGGCGAACAGCACGGCGCCCGCGCTCAAAACCTGAAGCATGTTTTCTCCGTTGGATGGCATGCCACGCTAGACGCGCCGGCAACTTGTGGCCGTACCGACGCAGGAGCCGTCGCAGCCTTCGCAGTAGTGACGGTCCCGTACCGCGCGATCGACGCGCCATGCGCTCTCATGCGCCGGGCTGGCCGTGCCGACCGAGCGGCCGTTTTCCGATGCATAGAAGGTCGGCTCGCCCGCCCTGCCGCGCCGGATGGCATCTTCAATTTCCTGCTCGCCGAACGCCGCTTTCAGGTCCGCGACAAAGGCGGCCATTTCCGGCATGGGGTGATCGACAGGTGTACGCACGCGCATGTCCATAAAGCCGTTCCCCGAAATGGGCCGGTTCGCGGCCAGGAAAGTGGATAAGAAATACTGTACATCCATACAGTTGTTTGTGCAATCCGCAACTTCGCGATGACTCATGCAGAGCCAAAAACACTCCAGCAGGCCGAACGCGCGGCACCGCCGAAAATATGGCCCGTCATCCGATCATGGGGAATGACGCTTGCTGACCCTGAGGTTCGCGCAGGGTCAATCGTCCCCGCCTGCGCTGAACGCAAGGAGTGATTTCATGGCAGGCAAAACCAGCAACCGGCCGGCCGCGCCGGGTTCCGATCTCAAGTCTCAAGACCTCGAGAAAAACCGCTTGCGGCCAGACGGCGAAGCGCTGCGCACCAATCAGGGCGTCAGGATCGCCGACAACCAGAACAGCTTGCGCGCCGGAACGCGCGGTCCGTCGCTGCTCGAAGACTTCATCATGCGCGAGAAGATCACGCACTTCGATCATGAGCGCATTCCCGAACGCATCGTCCACGCGCGCGGTTCGGCCGCCCACGGCGAGTTTCAGGTGTACGAGTCGATGAGCGAGTACACCAAGGCAGCTTTTTTGCAGGACCCGTCGGCACGAACCCCGGTCTACGTGCGATTTTCCACCGTGCAGGGCCCGCGCGGCTCCGCGGATACGGTGCGCGACGTGCGCGGTTTCGCCGTCAAGTTCTACACGCAGGAAGGTAATTACGACCTGGTGGGCAACAACATGCCGGTGTTCTTCATTCAGGACGCCATCAAGTTTCCGGACTTCGTGCACGCCGTAAAACCGGAAGCGCCGAACGAAATGCCGACCGGCGGCTCCGCGCACGACACCTTCTGGGACTTCGTGTCGCTCGTGCCCGAATCGGCCCACATGGTGCTGTGGACCATGTCCGACCGCGCGATTCCGCGCAGCCTGCGCACCATGGAAGGCTTCGGCATCCACACCTTTCGCTTCGTCAACGCGGCGGGCAACGCGCGCTTCGTGAAGTTTCACTGGCGCCCCGTGCTCGGCTCGTATTCGCTGCTGTGGGACGAGGCGCAGAAGCTGGCCGGCAAGGACCCGGACTTCCATCGGCGCGACCTGTGGGAAGCGATCGAAAGCGGCAACTTTCCGGAGTTCGAACTCGGCGTGCAGATTGTCGAGGAGCAGGATGAGGACAGCTTCGATTTCGATCTGCTCGATCCAACCAAGCTGATTCCTGAAGAGCTGGTGCCGGTGAAAATCATCGGTAAGCTGACGCTCAATCGCAATCCCGACAACTTCTTCGCCGAAACCGAACAGGTCGCGTTTCATCCGGGGCACGTCGTGCCGGGCATCGACTTCACGAACGATCCGCTGCTCCAAGGGCGGCTCTTCTCATACACGGATACGCAGATCAGCCGTCTGGGCGGCCCGAATTTCCACGAGATTCCGATCAACCGCCCGGTGTGCCCGTACCAGAACAACCAGCGCGACGCGATGCACCGTCAGGCGATCCACGTCGGCCAGGCTTCATATGAGCCGAATTCGCTGAACCAGGGCTGGCCCAAGGAAACCGCTCCGGCCGCGAGCGATGGCGGTTTCGAAAGCTATCAGGAGCGCATCGACGGTGTGAAGATTCGCGTGCGCAGCGATTCATTCGCGGATCACTTCTCGCAGGCCGCGCTGTTCTATCAGAGCATGTCGCAGCCGGAGAAAGAGCACATTGCTGCCGCGTATCAATTCGAACTGGGCAAGGTGACGAAACCGGCGATTCGTGAGCGCGTCGTCAACGAGATCCTCGCCCGTTTCGATGCGGATCTGGCCGCCACGGTCGCAAGCGGACTTGGGCTGCCGGCGCCGAAGAAGGGCAAGCTGCCGTCGCAGGTGCAGCCTTCGCCCGCGCTTAGCCTGCTCAACCGGGTGAAGCCTGGCATCAGGACCTGCAAGATTGCGCTGCTGGCTGCGCCGGGATCGGATGCGGCTGCCATCGGCAAGCTTCAGCAGGCCTTGCGCGACGCTGGCGCGACGCCGCTGCTCGTCGCACCCACGCTGGCGCCGATCGGCAAACTGCAGCCGGATGCGACGCTTGCCGGCATGCCGTCCATCATGTTCGACGCCGTCGTGATATGCGGCGGCGAGGCCGGTGCGAAGGCACTCGGCCAGGCGGGCGACGCGCGCCATTTCGTGCTCGAAGCGTTCAAGCATCTGAAGGCGATTGCCGCACTCGGAGCGGGGCGCGACGTGCTGAAGGCGGCGCATTTGCCCGACAACGCGGACGGTGTAGCAACCGGCGACGACGGCAAGATCGCGGACGTGCTGAAGGCCTTCATTGCCGCGGCGGAACAGCACCGCGTGTGGTCGCGTCAGGCCATGGCGGAGTCGGTTCCCGCATAGGGGGCTTGCGCAAAAGCGTGCGTACGCCGTGGCAGCGGTCTCCATGGCGTAAGTGATCGCACATTTTGCCGGCCCGCATCAGGCCGGCTTTTTTACGTGCTCGGGTTGACTAAGGCTTGCCTGGCATCGGATGCGGCGACTTCGGATTTTCCGGTGCCGCAGCCGCCGACGCCGCGGCGTCCGACACACCAGCCGGTCCCGATGCGAGATCCGCCGGCCGCGTGGCTTGCACCTTGACCGCATCCGGATAGAGCGCAATCAGGACGCGCAATACACCATTGGTCCAGCCGAAGCCGTCCTGCAGCGGATATTCGCCGCCGCCGGCCGACATGCCCGCGCCCGTCGCATCCACATCGTATTTCTCGACGAGCTTGCCGGTGTGCTGGTAGTTCATGACATTGGTGCGGATCCAGCGCGTCGCGATCGTCTTCGCAAGCGCTGCGTTGCCATAGCGGCGCAGACCGGTCACCGCAAGGTATTGCAGCGGCGCCCAGCCATTCGGTTCGTCCCACTGCTGGCCGGTCTTCACCTGGGTCGTCGCCAGTCCGCCCGGCCGCAGCAGTCCGCGCTCGACGCTTTGCGCGACGTCGTTCGCCTGCTGCCGGTTCGCCACACCGGCATATAGCGGGTACAGCGTCGCCGCCGTCAGCCGGTGAGTCAGCTGACGATGCTCGAAGTCGTAGTCGCTATACGCCTGGATACCCGGATCCCACAACACGCGACGAATCGCGTCGGCACGCACCCGCGCGCGCTGCTCCAGGTTCTCGGCCCGCGTGACGTTGCCCTGCAGTCGATAGGCATGCGCCAGCGTGCGTTCGAGCTGATACAGCAGGCTATTGAGGTCGACCGGGACGAGCGAAGTAACATCGATGGACGCGAGATTCTTGCCGTCGGCGAACCAGCGCGAACTGAAATCCCAGCCTGTTTCGCCGCCCGCGCGCAGATTGCGCCATAGATCCGCGGCGTCGCGCTGCGGGGTTTGCTGGGCGGTGAGGACATCCTCGCGGTACGACTCGTCGCGCGGTGCGGCACGTTCGTCCCAGTAGCGGTTCAGCAAGGTGCCGTCCGGCAGCCGCACCAGATGCCTGTACGCCTGGCCCGCTGCCAGATGGCCGCCGCTACCGTCCATCCAGTACGTGTATTCCTGTTGCAGTTCTGGCAGATATTGCAGGTAGGTTCTGTCGCCGTCTTTCTCGGCGACCAGTTGCACCATTTCGGCAAAGAACGGCGGCTGCGAGCGGCTCAGATAATACGTGCGGTTGCCGTTCGGAATATGGCCATAACGGTTGATCAAGGTCGCGAAGTTCTTCAGCTCGTCTACCACCAGATCGTGCCGCCCGCTTTGCTCGAGCCCGAGCATGATGAAGTACGAATCCCAGTAGTAGATCTCGTCGAAGCGTCCGCCCGGTACGATGTACGGCGCGGGCAGCGGCAGCAGCGACGACCACGGGCTCGCCGACGCGTCGGGATCGCGGCGCAGCACGTCCCAGAGTGTGTCGATATGGGCGACCACGGTCTGATCCGGATCCGTGACGTAGGGCTTCAGCGTGCGCGCGGGCGTCGTGAAGTTCTGCCGGACGAACCCCGCCAGGTCGAAGCCGGCTTGCTGGTGCGCGCTGGTGTACGCCGCCACGATCTGTTGCGGCGGCGCATTCGGCACCATGTCCGCGAAGGTCTTGCTGTCCGGAAACAGATGCGCCAGTTCGACGTCGCGGTACAACTCGCCGTATTGCTCGGAAGGCGGCACCGGCGCAACAGGCGAAGCCTGCGCATGCGGATTGACAGGCGGCGCAACGGCTGCCGCAGCCGCGCCCGAGGTCGTCACCCGTCCGAAAGACAGGCCGCGCGGCGCGCTGGCGGGGGCTGCGCTCGCAACGCTCGCGACGCCCGGCAGTGAGGCAAGCGGGGTCTCGGGCGGCATCCCTTGGGCGAACGCGGTGCGGCAGACGATCAGCGCCGCTGCGCAGAGCCGCAGACGCAGACGAACACGAAGTGAAGCGAGGCCGGGACCTTTGAGATCGCGCATGGGCGGGCAGGGCAGGCAGGAGTGGACAACGGAGGGACAAGTTCGCAAGTTGCATGCCTCAGTGAAGATGACAACAGTAACGAGTACAAAGGTCCGTGCATGGCTGTCGAACAGCTCGCCGAACGGTATGGCGAAGCTGGCGAACTTCGGACCGCACGATTGGCCAAGGTACGGCGCTTGCTGAGTAGCCCTATTCGATCCATCCAGTCGCACTTTGTTCGTGTCGGGAAGCGCAAACCGGGGATGTCCTGTTGCTCTTCTGTTGCCGTCGATTGCCCGGTCGCGCGCTCCTGGTAAGCATCCGGCATGGTACGGCCGGGGGGAGTCGCTGTATGATACGTGGCCGTCGCGCGTTGAGCAGGCAAACCGTGCGGTACGTCACGTGTTGTGGCGATATGTCCTCAGTCGAAATTGCCGATCCGAGCGAGTTGACCAGACTAAACCCAGAAAAAATGCCCGCCTTCACAGCCGTCGATCAAGATCGTTTTCGCCGCATCATCCGCCGCAATATCGCGTTGCCATTAGGCGTCGGCCTGCTGACCATCGCAGTATTCGTCGCGCTCATCGCTTATCTGATGTCCACCATGAGTTGGGCCGAGCATTCGGAGCGCGTCATCGGCGACGCCAATGAAATGCTGCGGCTCGCCGTGGATCGCGAGTCTGCGTTGCGCGGCTATCTCATCACCGGCGACGAAAGTTTTCTCGCACCCTATGAGTTGGGCCAGTCGCGCTTCAAGACCGAACTCGGTTCGCTGCGTGAGCTGGTCGCCGACAATCCCCCGCAAGTCGATCGCCTCAAACAGATCGCGGCTGTCCAGGATCAGTGGGACCACTACGCGCAGGAAATGATCGATCTGCGGCGCAGGAACCTGAGCTTCCAGCCGGAGGTGACGAGCGGTCGCGGCAAGATCGAGTTCGACGAGACGCGCCGGGAATTCGCGGATTTTCTCGACGTCGAGTACCGGCTGAGACAGGATCGCACCGATGCGGTGCGCACCGTCACGACTCTGCTGGTCGGCGGTTTTCTGCTGTTCAGCCTGATCGTCAGCGGTCTGCTGGCGTGGATGGGGCGGCGCGAATTGCTGGCCCTGTCGGCGACTTACGATGGTGTGCTCAAGCAGCAGGCCGAGCAGACCGAGGTGCTGCAGCAGCAGGTCTGGCTGCGCTCGGGGCAGCGCTTGCTGGCTGACAAGGTAGTGGGCCAGGCAAGCCCGACGCTGGTCGGCCAGGCCATGCTGGACATGCTCGCCCAATATCTGGGCGTTGCCGTCGGCGCGCTCTATGTACGCGACAAGGACACCGGCATGCTGCGCCGTATCGCCACCTACGGCTTCAGCGCCGAAAGCGTACAGGCGGCGCAAAATTTCCAGAGCGCGGAAAGTCTGATCGGCCAGGCGGCGCTGAGCCGCAGGACCATCCTGCTGCAACACGTGCCGGACGACTACGTGAAGGTCGTGTCCGGGCTTGGCATGAGCCCGCCCAAACACCTGATGGTGTTGCCCGTCGAAAACGACGGCGCCATCAACGGCGTGGTCGAACTCGGCTTCATTCGCGAAGTGGTTGAGCGCGATCAGGAATTCCTGCAGCTGATTGCCGGCAGCATGGGCGACTTCCTCGAAGCGGCGCTGTATCGCGAGCGTCTGCAGGACGCCCTCGTCGAAACCCAGCAACTGAACGAAGAGTTGCAGGTTCAGCAGGAAGAGCTGCGCGTCTCCAACGAAGGGCTTGAAGAGCGGGGCCGCGCGCTGGTGGATTCGCAAGCGCGCCTCGAAGCGCAGCAGGCCGAACTCGAACAGACCAACGTGCAGCTCGAGGAATATGCGCAGCGGCTCGAACGGCAGAAGTCGGATCTGTTGCGCGCCCAGGACGATCTCGCGGCCAACGCGGCCCGGCTCGAACAGTCGAGCCGCTATAAATCCGAGTTCCTCGCCAACATGTCGCACGAGTTGCGCACGCCGCTCAACAGCTCGCTGATCCTCGCCAGGTTGCTGCAGCAGAACCGCACCGGCAACCTCACTGAAGAACAGGTGCGCTACGCGGAAACCATCCACGCTTCGAATAGCGACCTGCTGGTGCTGATCAACGACATTCTGGATCTGTCGAAGGTCGAGGCGGGGCAGATCAGCATTGAACTGGAAACGGTCGCGGTCGACGCCACGCTGCAATCGTTGCGCGAAACCTTCGCTCCGCTGGCCGCCGCGAAACATCTAAACCTCAGCTTCGACCGGGCGCCGGGCGTGCCGGACATGATCGTCACCGACAGCCAGCGCGCCGTGCAGGTGTTGCGCAACCTGCTGTCGAACGCGCTGAAGTTCACGCAGCACGGCGAAGTGTCCTTGAGCGTGGCGCCCGCCGAAGGTGGCATGGTGCGTTTCGACGTGCGCGATTCCGGCATTGGCATCGCGCCCGACAAGCTCGAAATGATTTTCGAAGCGTTCCAGCAAGCCGACGGGTCGACCAGCCGGCAATTCGGCGGCAGCGGCCTCGGCCTGTCGATCTCGCGCGAGTTCGCGCGGCTCCTGGGCGGGCGCATCGGCGTGGCGAGCGAACTGGGCAGGGGCAGCGTGTTTTCGTTGTGGCTACCCGCCGACCCCGCCGCCGCGATGGTGGCAATGGCCAGCGCAACCGACGCCCGGGACGACGCGCTGCGCCAGTCCGTGTCCGCGTCCCGGGACGAGACCGGCATGCTTCGCCCGGAAATGCCTGGGAACGGCCACCAACGGGCCGACGAACAGCTCATCACGAGCACGAGTGCAGGCGCGGTATTGCTGCCGGAGTTGTCCAGCGCGTCTGAGGAACCGAGCCGGGCGCCGATCGGCGACGACCGCTACGAGCGGGCTCGCGGCAGCCGGGTGATTCTCGCCATCGAGGACGACCAGGCCTTCGCCGAAATCCTCCGCGACCTGACCCATGAACTCGACTTCGACTTCATCCACGCCACCGATGCCGCGAGCGGCGTGGCGCTCGTGCGCGACATGCGCCCGGCTGCAGTGCTGCTCGACGTGGGCTTGCCGGATCGTTCGGGCTTGACCGTGCTCGAATGGCTGAAGAACGATCCGCTCACGCGCCACATTCCGATTCACATCGTGTCCGCCACGGATCACGCGGACAAGGCCTTGCATCTGGGGGCCATCGGCTACACGCTCAAGCCGACTGCGCGCTCCACACTCGAAGCGGCGATCCGCCGCCTCGAAGCGCGCCTGCAACAGAGCCTGAAGCGCGTGCTGGTGATCGAAGACGACGCGGCCATGCGCGAGAGCATCCGCGCGCTGCTGCAAAGCGCCAACACGGAAATCGTCGCGGTGGAGACGCTCGCGCACGCGTTCGAAGCACTGGAGTCGAGCAGCTTCGATTGCGTGGTGACCGACCTCGCGTTGCCCGACGGAACCGGCTACGACCTGCTCGAACGGCTCGCTGGCGACTCGGCGCATCTCACGCTGCCGGTGATCGTCTATACCGGGCGCATGTTGTCGAGCGAGGACGAACACCGCCTGCGCCGCTATTCCAAATCCATCATCATCAAGGGCGCGAAGTCTCCGGAGCGGCTGCTCGATGAAGTGACGCTGTTCCTGCACAGCGTGGAATCGTCGCTCGCGCCGGAACAACAACGCATGTTGCGAACCGTGCGGCAGCGCGACAACGCCTTCGAAGGGCGCAACATCCTGCTCGCCGAAGACGACGTGCGCAATATCTTCGCGCTGTCGCATGTGATCGAGCCGCTTGGCGCGACGCTGCAGATTGCCCGCAACGGCCGCGAAGCGCTCGATTTGCTGGAGACGGGACCCGAGGTCGACCTCGTGCTGATGGACATCATGATGCCGGAGATGGACGGGCTGACCGCGATGGCGGAAATTCGCCGTAACCCGAACTTCGCGCATCTGCCTATCATTGCATTGACGGCCAAGGCGATGGCGAACGACCGGGTGCGCTGCCTCGAAGCGGGGGCGGACGATTACATCTCGAAGCCGATCGACGTCGACAAGCTGGTTTCGCTGTGCCGCGTCTGGCTGCGGCAGCGCTAGGCCGTGACGAAACAACCGACCGTCATGAACCCTTCTGCGCCGCAAGCCCGGCCGCAGCGTATCAGCGATTTCGACATCGAACTGAAGCTGCTGCTCGAGGCCGTCTACCTCAAGTATCAGCACGATTTTCGCCATTATGCGATGTCGTCGCTGCGCCGCCGTCTCCTGCAGGCGCTCGACGAGTTCGGTCTGGATTCGCTGTCGCAGCTGCAGGACCGGATCATGCGCAGCGGCGCGGATTTTTCGCGCCTGTTTCAATACCTGACGGTGCAGGTCAGCGACATGTTCCGCGACCCGTCGTACTTCCTCGCGCTGCGCCAGCAGGTGATGCCGGTTTTGCAGACCTATCCGTCCATCAAGGTCTGGGTGGCGGGCTGCAGTACGGGCGAGGAACTGTGGTCGCTGAAAATCCTGTTCGACGAAGAAGGGTTGACCGAGCGCACCCTGTTTTACGCCACGGATATCAGCCCCGACGCGCTGGCGCGCGCCGAAGCGGGTATTTACGCGCTGGACCGGATTGCCGGCTTTACGCAAAATTATCTTGCCGCGGGCGGCAAGCGTTCGCTTTCGGATTACTACCACGCGGCCTACGGCGGGGCGCGCTTTGCGGGCGCGCTCAAAGACCGGGTGGTCTTTGCGGATCACAGTCTGTCCACGGACGAAGTGTTTCTTGAAGCACATCTGGTTTCGTGCCGAAACGTTATGATCTATTTCGATCGCGCGTTGCAGGACCGCGCCCTTGGCCTGTTTCAGCACGCGCTCGTGCGGCGCGGTTTTCTCGGCCTGGGCAGCAAGGAGAGCTTGCGATTTTCGAGTCAGCACGACGCGTTCGACGAGTTTTGTCCGCGCGAGCGCATCTACCAGAAGCGTTAGTGTGAAGACATGCAAACGTTCAGACAGGCCTTGCGCGAATCCTATGCCAGCCAATCCACCATCCACTGAACCAGAGGCCGCTTCGACGCGTTCGCGCGCGTTCGACATGGTGGCGATCGGCGGTTCGGCGGGCGGGATCGACGTGCTGAACATACTGCTCGCCGCGTTGCCCGAGGGCTTTAACCCGGCGGTCACGATCGTGCTGCATCTGCCGCCCGCGCCGCCGAGCTATCTGGTGCAGACCTTCGGCTATCGCAGTGTGCTGCCGGTCGTCGAACCGGATGCGGGTGAGCGGATTCTCGCCGGCCGCGTGTATGTGGCGCCGCCCGGCTATCACATGCTGATCGAAGACGACGGCACGATAGCGCTGTCGACGGAGGCCGCCGTGCGGTTTTCGCGGCCCTCCATCGACGTGCTGATGGAATCCGCGGCCTGGGTGTATCGCGAGCGCTTGCTCGGCATCCTGCTGTCGGGTGCCAACGAGGACGGCGTGCGCGGCCTCGAAACCGTGCGCGCCATGGGCGGCGCGACCTGGGTGCAGGCGCCTGGGAGCGCGGCGTCGCCGGAAATGCCGCGCGCCGCGATCGAGCGCGGCGCCGCCGACGAAGTACTGATACCTACAACTATGGCCCGGCGTCTTGCCAGACTACCGGCCTCAACGACCACCCATCCTGAATCGATGCCATGACGAATCCACCTGTCAACGTTCTGATCGTCGACGACATCGCGCATAACATCACGGCGCTCGAAGCTTCGCTGACGCGGCCGGAGATCACCTTGCTCGTGGCGGAGTCGGGCACGGCTGCGCTCGACCTGCTGCTCAAGCACGAAGTGGCGCTCGCCATTCTCGACGTCAACATGCCGGGCATGAACGGCTTCGAACTGGCCGCCTTGATGCGCGGCAGTCCGCGCACCTCGCATGTGCCCATCATCTTCCTGACGGCGACTGCCCAGGACGCGTCGCGCACCTTTCGCGGCTACGAAGCGGGCGCGGTGGATTTTCTCTACAAGCCGTTCGATCCGCGCATCCTGCAATCGAAGGTGGATGTGTTCGTGCAACTGGAGCAGCAAAAACGCCAGCTCGCCGCGCAACTGGTGACCACGCGCCAGATGCTCGAAGCCAACGAAATGCTGATGGCGGTGCTGAGCCACGATCTGCGTACGCCGCTGGGCGCGGTGCTCGCATCTGCCGAGTATCTGATGCGGGTGGGCGCCGGCGAACAGGTGACGACCACCTCGACGCGCATCAAGAACAGTTCGCTGCGCATGGCGCGCATGGTCGACCAGCTGCTCAACCTCGCGCGTCTGCAGGGCGGCCGTCTGCAACTGCAACCGCGTCCGGCCGAGCTGGCCGTGCTGTGCAAGTCGGTGATCGACGAGTTCGCCACCCAGAGCGGCGCGGCTCAGATCGTGCTGCGCAGCGAGGGTGATTCGGAGGGAAGCTGGGACGTCGATCTCATGTGGCAGGCCATCTCCAACCTCGTCAGCAATGCGCTGCATCACGGCGAGCCGGGCGGCGAGATCACGGTCGACGTCGACGCCAGCGCGCGCGATCACGTGGTTCTTTCGGTCAGCAATCGCGGCACCATTCCCGCCGACATCGTGCCGCATCTGTTCAAGGCATTCGGTTCGAGCGGCGTGGGCGGGCGTCCTCGGGAAGGGCTCGGGCTGGGGCTGCACATCGTGCGCGAGATTGTGCAGATGCATGGCGGTACGGTCGACGTGCACTCGGACAAGGCGAACGGCACGGTATTTACGGTCGATTTGCCGCGCGCAGCCAAATTTACCCGCGGTTCGCTGACGCAGCGCTGGCCCGGTTGAACGGGTAGCCCGGGCAAACCCGGCTGGCTATGGCGAGCGGGTTCACACGCCCAGTTGATCCGGTTCCTTGCGGCGCATGGCGACGGCCACCGAACTGCCGACAATCAGCAAGATACCGAGCAGCGGCACGAGGCCGACCGACTCGCCCCACAGCACATAACCGAACAATGTGGCCCAGACGATGCTCGTGTAGTTGAACGGCGCGAGCACGCTGACTTCGCCGTGGCGAAACGCCGAGGTCATCAGCAACTGGCCCGTCCCGGCGGCCACGCCGAGAAGCGCGAGGATGCCGAGATGGCCGAAGCTGGGCGTCTGCCACGCGAACAGCAACGAGATGCCCGTTACCCCGGCGCTAATCAGCGTGGAATACAGCACGATCAGGCTGGCGTCGTCCGTGGGACCAATGCGCTTGATCTGGATCACCGACAGCGCGCCGAAGATCGCACTCAGCAGGATCAGCGCGGGTCCGAGCAGACTCGCCGTCGCTCCGCCGGGCCGAACCACCAGCACAATGCCGGTGAAGCCGATCACGGCAGCCAGCAATTCGCGCCGCCGCAAGCCGGACTTCAGCACGAGCGGCGCCAGCACGATCACGAACAGGGTTTCCGTATAGGCCAGCGCCACTGCTTCGCTGAGCGGCACGTACCGTAAGCCCGCAAAGAAAAGGCCCAGGGTTGCGATCAAGGCAATCGAGCGCTCGAGATGCGCGCGCCAGTGACGCGTGCGCAGCAACGGGCCTCCTTGGCGCGCCCGGGCGGCAAGCAGGAGTGCCGGCGCGAGGCCGAAGAGCATCCGGAAGAAGGTGATTTCGTTCGCCGGATAATGCGCGGTGATGGATTTGGCGAGCGCATCCACAACGGCGAAGCAGAACATGGCGGCCAGCATCTGCGCGACGCTGCGCAGCGGGAGGGCGGTACCCGGCGACGTGGTGGCGGCTGGCATCGAGGCTCGCGGCGCTGAGAAGGGAGGGCTTCATGATAGCGCGCGAAGCGGATCGTTCATATGATGATTGAGAACCTGGATGAGACGTTTGAGCATGAAGTTGTGTCATTGCGGCATTAATCAACTCGTCCTGCCTGATTACACTGACTTCCATGCCATACGACATGGCTAGCAGACGAACCCAAACTTCAAGGAGTCAATCATGTCCCGTCTTACCACGATCAAGCCCGAAGCCGCCGAAGGCGCCGCCGCAGAACTGTTCGCCAAAATCAAAAAGGCCGCTGGTAAAGTGCCGAACGCCTATGCGACGATCGGCACGCATAGCCCGGCCGCGCTGGGCGCGATGCTGAACCTGGAAGCCGCGATCGGGGGCAGCAGCCTCGCCAAAGCCGACATCGAAACCATCAAGCTTGCTGTGAGCGAAGTGGCGGGCTGTGATTACTGTATTGCTGCCCATACGCTGATGGGCAAGTTCGCCGGCCTCTCGCCGGAAGCCATGAAGCAGGTCCGCGCAGGCGAGCCGACCGGCGACGCAAAGCGTGATGCGCTGGTGCGTTTCGTTCGCACGCTGGTGGGAACGCGCGGCACGGTACCCGTCGAAGCGCTCGAAGCATTCCGCGACGCGGGCTATACCGAACAGCAAGTGGTCGAGGTGACGCTGGTCATTGCGTCGATCACGTTCACCAATCTCGTGAACCGGGTGAACGATACGACGCTGGATTTCCCGGCCGTCGCCTGAATGACCGGGTGTTTCGCATTGAAGTGAGGTGCGCGTGGCCGGTTCGCCGACCACGCTTGTTTGGGAAAGGCCAGTAAAAAACGGCCTGAAGGGCGCAGAAAACTCAAACGCCTGCGGGAATCCGGGCGAGAAACGTCGTTCCAGCATCAGCCGACGAAGCAACCTCCAGAGCCCCGCCATGCGCATCCACAATCTGTTTGCAGATGTAGAGCCCAAGCCCGAGGCCGCCGCCACGCGCGCTGGTAGCGGGTCGCCAGTAAGGCTCGAAAACCCGCGATAGCGAATCCACGGCAATCACATCGCCGCCATTGGTCACGGAGAGCAGAAGCGTTCCCTCTTCAACCCGCGCAACCACATCGACCGGCTGATCCTCGGCGCCATGCGAAATCGCATTTCCTAAAAGATTGGACAGCAACTGCTGCAAGCGCCCCGCATCGCAATCAACCGGGCCAGGAATGTCCAGCCGGCAATTCACGACCCGCGCGGGATTCGCATCACGCAGCTCGTCGACCACGGCCTTCAACTGCGGCGTCAGATCCGCCACAGGCTGAATGGAAACCGCAATCCCCGAGCCGAGCCGCCCGCGGGCAAAATCCATCACGTCGTCAATCAGGCGGGCCATACGAAAGGCGGTCGACTTCAGCCGCTTGCCGATAGTCGGCAAATCCGGATCCGTGGTCTTGCGGCACAACACCTCGGCCGTCGCGCTCACGGCCGCGAGGGGGTTACGCAAATCATGTCCCAGTACCGCAATGAACTGCTCGCGCAGATTGGCTGTCTCGCGCTCGTTCATGAGCAGTGCTTCAGTGGACCAGTGCCGTTTTTCGGCTTCCAGCTGCATGCCAATGAGGTTCGCGAACACCTCGAACATCCGTACGATCCGCGGCTCGGACACCTGGGCCGGGCGCGGGTCGATCGCACACAGATTGCCGAAGTATTCGCCGTTGGGCAGGATGATGGGGACCGAGATATAGCTTTCCAGACCGTAGATGGCCGGCGTGTGATGGCCGCTGTAGACGGCGTCCTTGCTGAAATGATCGATGACGATGGGCGCGCGCGCCGCGCGCGACTCGAAGCAGAGGGTGGTCTTAAGTTCCAGCTGACCGCCCGGCTGAAGGCCGAAGCCGATATTGTCGCGCACCGCGCAGGCCATCCACGTGGCATCGGTCACGCGTGCGACCGCGGCGAAGCCCATGCCGGTCTCGTCGCAAATCATGCTCAAGATGGATGGCACGGCGCTGATGCGCGCAACTGCGCCGATGTCGCGCGCCAGCGATTCCTGCGTATCGATTGAAGTGGGTAGCTGTGTCACGTTTTGATGTGCCCGGTTTGTCACATTCTGCCTTATTCCACCACGCTACCGTACCGGGCGATCAATAAACCACCCAACCATCCGACGAAAGGCCGGCATCCGGACCCGACGGACGTGGCGGCATTGGCGAGCCAACCGCGCCACGCAAGCGCCTGCCGGCTTCACACGCCCGCTGCTTTGCATATGCGCAATGATTGGTTCGGTTCGCACAGACGCGCGCCTATCCTAGGCATCGCCAAGGCGATGGGCCTTGCAGCCGGACCCGCACCTCATCACGAAACAGCAAGGAACCCACATGGCTTCAGAAGGACACAGCGGACATAGCACGCGAGAAAACGGCGCGCAGCCAGACGACGCGCCCCCCGCCGACTCCAGCCGTCGCCTGCTTCTGAAGGCCGCCGCATGGGCGCTGGGGTCCGGCGCCGCGCTCGCCGGCGGAGCAGGCGCCCTGTTGGCGAGCCGACCCGCCTTTGCGCAAGGCGATGCTAAAACCTTGCGAATCGGCTTTCAGAAGTACGGCAACTTCGTCGTTCTGAAGGCACGCGGCACCCTCGAAAAGCGGCTTGCGAGCCAGGGCATCAGCGTCCAGTGGCTTGAATTCCCGGCCGGTCCGCAATTGCTGGAAGGTTTGAATGCGGGCGCCGTGGATGTCGGCACGGTCGGCGAAACGCCACCCATTTTTGCTCAGGCGGGGGGCGTCGACTTCGTCTATATCGCCAATGAACCGCCGGCCCCGAAGGGTGAAGCGCTGGTGGTGCCGCACGATTCACCGGTCTACACGGTGGCCGATCTGCGCGGCAAGAAGGTCGCGCTCAACCGCGGCTCGAACGTGCGCCTTCTGCTCGTCAAGGCATTGCAGCGCGCGGGTCTCACCTACACGGACATCCAACCCATCTATCTGACGCCCGCCGACGCCCGCGCCGCCTTCGTCCAGCGCAGCATCGACGCCTGGGTGATCTGGGATCCCTATCTGGCCGCCATCGAGCGCCAGGCCAATGCGCGTGTGTTGACCAACGGCGAAGGCCTTGTGCGCAACACGCAGTATTACGTTGCCACCCGCAAGTTCGCGGCGGCCCAGCCGCAAGTGCTACATGTGTTGCTCGACGAACTCAATCAGGTCGATCGGTTCAGCCGCGACAACATCCCCGCAGTGGCCGCGCAATTGTCGCCGCTGGTCGGGCTCGACGCCGCCACGCTCGAAGTCGCGTTAGGCCGCGCCGGCTACGGCGTTCAGCCGATCACCGACGCCACGCTCGCCTATCAGCAGCAAATTGCCGATACCTTCACGGATCTGAAGCTCATTCCGAAGAAGCTGACCGTTGCGGACGCGCGCTGGAACACGGCCTGACGGCTGACGAAGGCGTCGGGAGCGGACCCGGCATGACCGCGCCGGCGCGTTTCACCTTTCTTTAAACCCATCCGAACACAACCGGCTCATGCCCAGCTGCGCCGGCGCTACCCGCGAGTTCAGCGTGAGCGTGCCCGCTGCGAGGCGCTCGCGATCGCCTCGGCGTGCACGCACGAGCTTGCTCCCATGACTCTGCCCGCTCGGCAAAGCCAGCCGTAGCGCCGCCGTCCGGGCACGAGCACGCTGCCGTTTTCCAGCGGGCTTCGAGTCCCATCCCCGCTCTACGCACCAAACCTCGTCGCAAGCGCTAGCGCGGCCACGCCACCAACTGCCCACCGCGCAGCCGCGCAGCAAGCGAGCGCTGGCGCCTGACGAATAAAGACAGGCGCGACCTCGTAAAACGACCGTACCGCCATCTGGATGGGCAACCCCGTCGCGCTACGCATCTGCCGCCCACACGGCTCGGCCTCAGGCCGACACAGGCAAGCAGGGCGAGGCGCCCGCGACCCAATCAGATGCCTGGCGGAGCAGAGTTGGGAACATGACAGGCTCCACGTGGGTCAACGACAGGTGGGGGATGACGTGCACGCTTGGCCGTTTCGGCATCACGTCCGGGCGGTTTGCGACAAAATGACGTGGTGCGTCGCGAAACGACCCGGATCCGGCGCGAAGTGCTGAAGCTCAGGTAGGTTGCATTGATGGCTGCCGTACAGATCGAGCGGAGCGAAGCTACTACGTTGAGGTGAGCTCCGTGTGCCTGACACCTTGCCCGGAATTGAGGTACGCATCACCATGAGAAAGTGCCTTCCCAACGCGCTGAGCCTGCTTGCTGCAATTGGCGCAGTGCTCCATTCCACCCACGTGTTGCCCCACGAGCTCGACGCGCAACTCGACTGCACTTCGAACGCGCATACGTTCATTGCCTCTCTTCAGAGCGACCAGTACATCGAGCCGCAGCCGATGCACGTCGAAGCCAACTCCGTGAACGCCTTTCGTCCCACCAAGGGCAGCAATCTGACCGCGTTCGGCTTTCGCGTTTACGCCGTGCTCGGTTACGACCAGGACGACGCGCTGTTCAGCAAAGGCAGCGGCCTGGCAATGACGGGCTCGCTCTACGGCGTCGTCGTGTATGGGACCAGCGAAGCGGTCAAGACGCATCTGCATGACGCCGGCAGCGACGCCGCCGTACATGAAGTGATGCCGCTCATCATGACGGCCGTGCTGTGTAAGGCGAATTGAAGCGGCCCGACTGCGGGAATGGTGTCAGACGGGCATTGATCAGAAAGCCGAAAGCCGAAAACCGAAAGCATATCGGGCAAGGCGCCGCACCCAGAGCTTGCCTGCCGGGCGCTCATACGCGCCTGCCCGCTGGCGGCGTACCTCGGTCGCCTCATTGCCGGGGCCTCCACAAACTATCGGATCAGGCGATATATCCGGTATTAAATCGCGATTTTTCTTTTGCATGGATCGGTCTTACGATGGCTACGTCGGTTTTTGCCCGCCCGTGCAGACGCGCTGGAACGGGCCGAAGCAGTTGAGTAACCAGAGGAGGTCCGGATGGAACACCACGCGCGCACTCAGAACGAGACGCTCGAAGTCAAAACCACGACCTGCTACATGTGTGCGTGCCGCTGCGGCATCCGTGTGCATCTGCGTGACGGCGAAGTGCGCTATATCGACGGCAACCCCGCGCATCCGCTCAATCAGGGGGTGATCTGCGCAAAGGGCTCGTCGGGCATCATGAAGCAATATTCGCCCGCGCGCCTGACCCAGCCGCTGATGCGCAAGGCGGGCGCCGAGCGCGGCAGCGCGCAGTTCGAGCCGGTCTCATGGGAGGTGGCGTTCGCCACGCTCGAAAAGCGCCTTGCTCATCTGCGCGCCACGGACCCGAAAAAGTTTGCCCTGTTCACCGGCCGCGACCAGATGCAGGCGTTGACCGGGTTGTTTGCCAAGCAGTTCGGCACGCCCAACTACGCGGCGCACGGTGGGTTCTGCTCGTCGAACATGGCGGCCGGGATGATCTATACGATCGGTGGCTCGTTCTGGGAGTTCGGCGGTCCGGATCTGGACAGCGCCAAGCTGTTCTTCATGATCGGAACCGCGGAAGACCATCATTCGAATCCGCTCAAGATCGCGCTGTCGAAATTCAAGCGCGCGGGTGGCCGCTTTATCGCCATCAATCCGATCCGCACCGGCTACGCCGCGATTGCCGACGAATGGGTGCCGATCCGCCCCGGCACCGACGGCGCACTGTTCATGGCGCTGATTCACGAACTGCTGGAAGCGGATGCCTACGACCACGAGTTCGTCGCACGCTTCACCAACGCCGGCGAACTGCTCGACATGAATGCGGACAGCGACACGTTCGGCCTTTTCGTGCGCGATTCGACATTGCCGGAAAGCAACCCGCTGTTTCCGCAGAATCATCTCTGGTGGGATCTCAAGACGCAACGCGCGGTACAACACCACACGCCCGGCGCTGAGCCGGCGCTCACAGGACGCTATACGCTGGATGACGGCACGCCGGTCACACCGTCGTTCGCGCTGCTGAAAGAGCGGGTCGCCGACACGACGCCGGAATGGGCGGCCGACATCACCGGCATTTCCGCCGACACGATCCGCCGCCTCGCGCGCGAGATGGCGCAAACCGCGCGCGATCACAAGATCACGCTGCCGGTTGCGTGGACCGACGCATGGGGGCAAGAGCACGAAACCGTGACCGGCAATCCGATTGCCTTTCACGCGATGCGCGGCCTTGCTGCGCATTCGAACGGTTTTCAGTCGATCCGCGCTCTGGCCGTGCTGATGTCCTTGCTGGGCACGATCGACCGGCCGGGCGGCTTCCGGCATAAATCGCCGTACCCCCGCGCCGTGCCGCCGTCGGCGAAACCACCGAACAGTCCCGACGCCGTCCAGCCGAACACGCCGCTCGCCAACGGCCCGCTCGGCTGGCCGGCCGCGCCGGAAGACCTGTTCATCGACGCCGACGGCCAGCCGGTGCGCATCGACAAGGCCTTCTCGTGGGAATACCCGCTGGCGGTCCATGGCCTCATGCATAGCGTGATCACCAACGCGTGGCGCGGCGATCCTTATCCCATCGACACGCTGCTGATCTTCATGGCCAACATGGCATGGAACTCGTCGATGAACACCGTGGAAGTGCGCAAGATGCTCGCCGACAAACACGAGAACGGCGAGTACAAGATTCCGTTTCTGGTGGTGTGCGATGCGTTCCAGTCGGAGATGACCGCATTCGCCGATCTGATTCTGCCCGACACCACGTATCTGGAGCGCCACGACGCGATGTCGATGCTCGACCGCCCGATTTCCGAGTTCGACGGCCCGGTCGATTCGGTGCGCGTGCCGGTCGTGCCGCCCACGGGCGAATGCAAGCCGTTTCAGGAAGTGCTGATCGAGCTGGCGAGCCGGCTCAAGCTGCCCGCTTTCACGACGGCAGAAGGCACGCGCAAATTCCGTGACTATCCGGACTTCGTCGTCAACTTCCAGACTTCACCCCATTCCGGAGTGGGCTTTCTGATCGGCTGGCGCGGCAAGGACGGCGACAAGGCGCTGGTCGGTGAGCCGAATCCGGATCAATGGAAGCAGTACGCCAGCCACAACTGCGTGTTCCATTACACGCTGCCGCAGACGCTGCAATACATGCGCGGCGTCAACGGGCCTTATCTGAAGTGGTCGGTCGAGCACGGCTTTCGCAAGTTCGACACGCCGATCGTGATCCAGCTGTATTCGGAAGTGATGCAGACTTTCCGGCTCGCCGCGCAGGGCAAAACCGCGGGGCGTCAGCCGCCCGGGCATCTGCGCGCGAGAGTCGAGCGATATTTCGATCCATTGCCGTTCTGGTACGAACCGCTTGAACTGGCCGCGACGGATCGCACCCGCTATCCGCTTGCGGCGGTCACGCAACGGCCAATGGCGATGTATCACTCGTGGGACTCGCAAAACGCGTGGCTGCGGCAGATTCACGGCGAGAATTATCTGTTCATGAATCCGCTGATGGCGCGTGAGAACGGCATTGAAGACGGCGGCTGGATCTACGTCGAATCGTCGTGGGGCAAGGTGCGCTGCAGGGCGCGCTACAGCGAGGCCGTCGAGCCTGGCACGGTGTGGACGTGGAACGCCATCGGCAAGGCGGCCGGCGCCTGGAATCTTGGCCCGGACGCCAACGAATCGCAGCACGGCTTCCTGCTCAACCATCTGATCACCGACGAATTGCCGGGCGCGAGCGCCACCGATGCACGCATGTCGAACTCGGATCCGATCACCGGTCAGGCGGCCTGGTACGACGTCCGTGTGCGCGTGTACCCAGCCGAGGCGGATGCGGATCATACGTTGCCGCAATTCGCGCCGATGCAGGCATTGCCGGGTACGACCGGAGTGATTCGCCGCATCGTGCAGACCTACTTCGCGGGCCGCGGCGAATTTTCCGCCCGCTTGCGCGGCACGCCCGGACAAAAATGACGAGGAGCATGCAATGACCCAGATGGCACTCGTAATCGATCTGAACGTCTGCGTGGGCTGCCACGCGTGCGTAACGAGCTGCAAGGAGTGGAACACATCCGGCGAGGCGGGCAGTCTGGCGGATTTCCGGCCCTACGACGCCGACCCCTCCGGCACCTTCTTCAACCGTGTGCAGACCTTCGAGGCAGGCGAATTTCCGCTGACCGACACGATCCACTTTCCGAAATCGTGTCTGCACTGCGAGGATCCGCCGTGCGTGCCGGTGTGTCCGACCGGTGCGAGCTACAAGCGCAAGGAAGACGGCCTCGTACTGGTGGACTTCGACCGATGTATCGGCTGCAAGTACTGCTCGTGGGCCTGTCCTTACGGTGCACGCGAACTCGACGAAGAGCGCAAGGAGATGACCAAGTGCACGCTGTGCGCGGACCGGATCCATAACGAGGCGCTCCCGGAGCGCGATCGAAAGCCGGCTTGCGTGCTGGCGTGCCCCACTTCGGCGCGCCTGTTCGGCGATATCCACGATCCCGATTCGGTGGTCTCGCAAGCTATCCGCGAGCGCGGTGGCTATCAGCTGATGCCCGAGTGGGGCACGAAGCCGGCAAATCATTATCTGCCGCGCCACAAAACGGATGGCTGCGGCGGCGAATCGTGCGCATGCAAGTCGCAGCAAGCGCAGGCTGCCAGTACGCAAGACGCGGTGCTGGCATCCGCGGACGGCGCGGCTTTCGAGCCGGCGCATCTTCATGCCGGACGCAACGGCGCTGCGAAAGGCGCCGTATCCGGCATGCTCGGACGCGTCTTCAATATTCTGAGCCTGGGGAGAGGAGCATGAATCCGGCGTTTTCTGTGGTGTTCCTGACCACGCTGAGCGGCGCAGGGCAAGGCTTGCTGATCGCGCTGGTCGGCGTCGAACTGGCCACAAGCCTCGGATGGATTGCGGCCAGTGCCGCGCCGTCACCCCTATTCTTTGTGGCGGGCGCAGCGCTTTCCGTCGCACTGGGCGGGCTCGGGCTGCTGGCTTCGTTTTTCCATCTCGGTCATCCCGAACGCGCCTGGCGTGCCATCGCAATGTGGCGCACCTCATGGCTTTCGCGCGAATGTCTGGCGCTGCCGGTGTTTCTGGCGTGTGCGTTTGCTTATGGTGTTGCACATTGGTTCGGCTCGCCGTGGTCGCTCGCCATCGGTGTGCTCGGCGTGATCGCGAGTGCCACGTTGTTCGTCTGCACTGCGATGATCTACGCCTGTCTGCGATTCCTGCAGGAGTGGGCCACGCCGCTCACGCTAGTCAACTTCGTGTTGCTGGGCTGCGCGTCGGGCTTCACCTTTGCGACCGCTTGCGCCACATGGCTGGCACCGTCGTTGATCGCGGGACTCGCCACGTGTGCTTGTGTCCTGACGTTGGCGGGCTGCATCAGCCGCGTTGCCTCGCTGCGACGTAACGGACGCTTACGGCCGAAATCCACCGTGCAGAGCGCGACCGGCATTCACACGACGAAGCTCGAGCAGAAGTCGCGCGGCTTTACAGCAGGCGCTTTCAATCTGCGCGAGTTCTTTCACGGTAAAACACCGCAAACGCTGCGGCGGATCAAGTGGACTTTCCTCGTCGCAGCATTCGCCATTCCTTTTGTGCTGATTGCGGTGGGTGGCAGCGTGCCTTCGGTGATGCTGTCCGCCTCGCTGTTATGCGTGGCTTGCGCGGTCCAGTATGCGGGGCTCGTCGCGGAGCGCTGGTTCTTTTTTGCGGAGGCAAGGCATCCACAGAACCTGTATTACCAGCAGGCTTCGTGAATGGGCGGTGTGGGCGCGGGACGCGCCCCGGATGCCGGGCCGCCCGGTGCTGCCCAGGAGTGAAACGCGTGATGCTGTAACCCGGGTCTGGCTCGCTGCAACCGAATGGACTGCTAATCATCTGGCCGGCTTGAGCGTGCCGGATGGCTGGCAGCGCTGAGTCGAAGATTAATTGCCCACGTTAGCCGGACTTGCGGCGGGTGACATGGTCTGCCCACCTGCTTGAGCCGAACCGTTCGTCGCGGGCCCGTAGCTGCCCGTGCCAGGCTGCGCGGCCTGCTGTTCCATGGCGACGCGTCGTTCGGCGGCCTGAATCTCCGCGGGATAAGTCGCATCGTCGCTTGCCG
>NZ_DASXHA010000140.1:0-23724 GCF_036488795.1 Paraburkholderia sp. | reverse complement strand
AATGAGCAACACCACAAACATCGCGCACGACGAACGCCTCGCGCTGCTACAGGCGATTTCCACGGATATTCTCGGCATTGAGAGGCTCGCGCCGATCGGCAAGCCGACGGCGGATTTCCGCGTCATCGACATCGAACAACTAGCTCGCGCGCTCGAAGCCGCTTACGACGTGGGCTTGCTGGTAGGCCAGCGGGTGGCGCGCGCCGGCGCTGTGGATGCGCGTGCGCTCCACGAAATGTTCTTCCCTTGAGCGGTCGGCCGGCTGATTGAGTTTGCGCTGCGCGCCCGCCTGGAATCGCGGCGCGCAGGCAAATGCAGGACGGCTCTCAGGTCGCTGCCGGCGCGTTAGGCACCCGAGCGTTACGCAGATACATCATGGTC
The DNA here is from genome assembly GCF_036488795.1 of Paraburkholderia sp. Lineage (GTDB taxonomy): Bacteria > Pseudomonadota > Gammaproteobacteria > Burkholderiales > Burkholderiaceae > Paraburkholderia. The sequence goes on along the minus strand of NZ_DASXHA010000140.1, from coordinate 23,343 downwards.
GACAAGACCACCGCCGCAGCGGAGGCTGCCGCGGCGAACAGAAATACCGAACCGTAGCCAAACGCGCCGGCAATGTAGCCGGCCAGAGGCCCGGTAATCCCCAGCGACAAATCCAGAAACACCGAATACGCGGACAACGCCGCGCCACGGCTGGCGGGCGGCACGAGCCCGACGGCCTCGACGCCGAGCGCCGGAAACACCAGCGCAAAGCCAAAACCGGTCAGCGCGGCGCCGGCCAATGCGAAGTGCGGTTCGGGCGCGAGCCACAGCATCAGCAAGCCGACGCATTCAAACGAAAACGACGCAATCGCCACACGGAAGCCGCCATAGGTCTTGATCGTATTGGCGAACAGGAGGCGTGCGCCGATAAACAGCGTGCCGAAGACCGTCAGCGACAGCGCCGCATTCGGCCAGTGCCGTGCGGCGTAGAACAGCGTGATGAAGGTGGCGATCGAGCCGAAGCCCGCCGAGCCGAGTGCGAGGCCGATGCCATGCGGCAGCACGCGCATGAAGACGCTCCGGTACGACATGCGCTCGCCGTGGACCACCGGCACTGCCGCGATCAGCCGCGCGAGGTAGTAGCCGAGCGCCGCGAGCGCGATCACCACGATTCCGAGCGCGGGAAAGCCCACCGTATGCGCGATTGCGACACCAAGCGGGGCGCCGATGGCCAGTGCGCCATACGTGGCGATACCGTTCCACGAGATCACGCGGGCGTTATGCGAAACGCCGACCCGGCCGATGCCCCACAGGATCGCGCCGGTGCCGCACAGGCTTTCGCCGCAGCCGAGCACGAGACGGCTCAGTACCAGCAAGGTCAGGCTGAGTGCCGGCCAGTGTCCGCACAACGTGGCGAGCAGCAACAACACGCCGCTCGTCCCGCAGCCCATCAGCCCGATGGCAACGGTTCGTTTCGGACCGAGCGTGTCGGCCGAACGGCCGGCGAGCGCGCGCGAGGCAAGCGTCGCCAGATACTGCACGCTGATCGCGGCGCCGGCGACGATCGCGCTTAAGCCGAGGTCGTCATGGACATAACCCGGCAGCACCGCCAGCGGAATCCCGATGGTCAGATAGCAAATAAACGTGAAAAAAACGACCGGAATGATCTGCAAGGTGACTGCAAATTCGCTGCGGGATGTGGCTGAGTCGGCGGACATGGGGAAAACGATACTTGAAAACGGCAGGAAGGCGTGATTTTCCCATGGAACCGATTCCCTTGCAGGGTTTGCTTAATTCTTTTTGCGTCCAAAATTGGGTGTCGGTTGGCCATAAAGGCGCTTTCTCGGGGATTTCTTGCGCCGCCTGGGTCATGTAGCAACTGGGGCGCTCGCGCTCATGTGGCAATAAAATGGCATTGTCATGAAAAATACGGCGTTTTTGCCACTGCTTCATAAGCTGCGGGCCCCTCAAAACCCTCTCTTTATCGTCCCGACGATATGTCCCGCATGCGATCCCCGCTATGGGTTGCAAATATTGACGGTGATAGTTTTCGAACCGTCCCTGCAGCAAGGTCCTCACGGACCCAGAACATCTGAGAGTCGAGACATATGAGCCAGCCGATCCGCTTTTATCACCGCAACGCGATTCGCGAAATCACGGACGCGCCCGTCACCCGCACCGTGCTGCAGTATCTGCGCGAAGACGCCCACTGCACCGGCACCAAGGAAGGCTGTGCCGAAGGCGATTGCGGCGCGTGCACGGTCGTGGTCGGCGAGCGCGACGAAGCGGGTGGCGTCAACTTCAAGGCGGTCAATGCCTGCATCCAGTTCCTGCCCACGCTGGACGGCAAGGCGCTGTTCACCGTCGAGGACCTGCGTCAGCCGGACGGCTCGCTGCATCCGGTGCAGGAAGCCATGGTCGAATGCCACGGCTCGCAGTGCGGTTTCTGTACGCCGGGTTTCGTTATGTCGATGTGGTCGCTGTACGAAAAGCACGGCCACGAGCATCAATGCGCGAACCGCACGGTGCCTTCGCGCGACGACATCAGCAACGCGCTCACCGGCAATCTGTGCCGCTGCACCGGCTACCGGCCGATCGTCGACGCAGCCGTGCGCATGTTCGAAGCGCCCGCGCCGAAAGCGCCGGTGAATCTCGAGGCCTTGTCGCGCACCCTGACTACGCTCGCGCGCAGCGACACGTTTCACTATGAATACGCCGGCCAGCAGTTCGACGCGCCGCGCACCGTCGAAGCACTGGCGCAGATCAAGGCCGCCCGGCCGGCGACCCGCATCCTCGCCGGCAGCACGGATATCGGCCTGTGGGTCACCAAGCAGATGCGCGAGCTGGGCAACATCGTCTACGTCGGCCAGATCGGCGCGCTGCAGCGCCTCGCAACATCGGCCGACTGGATCGAGATCGGCGCGGGGGTGAGCGTCGAAACCGCCTATGCAGAACTCGCGAAGCACTATCCGGAATTGACGGAAATGTGGAAGCGCTTCGCGTCGCTGCCCATCCGCAATGCCGGCACGCTCGGCGGCAATATCGCCAACGGCTCGCCGATCGGCGATTCGATGCCGGGCCTGATCGCGCTGGGTGCGCGGGTGATCGTGCGCGGCGGTGAAATCGAACGGGAAATGGCGCTCGAAGACCTGTATCTCGCCTACCAGAAGAAGGATATGGCCGAGCACGAGTTCGTCGTCGGCCTGAAGGTGCCGACCCGCACCGGCGCCCGCCAGAACCTGCAGTTCCGCACGTACAAACTGTCGAAGCGCTTCGACTCGGACATCTCGGCCGTGTGCGCCGCGTTCTCGTTCATCGCGGACGGCGACACGATCCGCGAGCCGCGCATCGCATTCGGCGGCATGGCCGCGACATCGAAGCGCGCGACGCACGCGGAAGCCGTGCTGCGCGACGCCGAATGGCACGAAGCCACCGCCCAGGCCGCAATGATTGCACTCGGCAACGACTACGCGCCGCTTTCCGACATGCGCGCCACCAGCAATTACCGTCTTGAAGCGGCGAAGAACACGCTGTATCGCTTCTGGCTCGAAACACGTCCGCACGATCCGCTGCCCAGGTCCTCGCTGGATGTGCGCGCGGTCGTCGCAGCCTGCGCGGATGCCTGACGCGGTCACACGGAAACGGAGAACTCGAATGAATCAGCAAGCTGAACCGTTCCTGAAGGACGCTCAGGATCTCGAAGACCGGATGAACGATTTCGCTCAGGTGCATGTCTCGCGCCCGCACGAATCGGCGCATCTGCACGTGAGCGGCCGCGCCACCTACACCGACGATATCCCGGTGGTCGCGGGCACGCTGCACGCGGCGCTCGGGCTGTCGTCGAAGGCGCATGCGAAGATCGTTTCGATGTCGCTCGACAAGGTGCGCGCGACGCCCGGCGTCGTGGCGATCTTCACTGCGGGAGACATTCCCGGCACCAACGATGTCGGTCCGATCATCCACGGCGACGATCCGATTCTCGCCGACGGGCTCGTCCAGTACATCGGCCAGCCGATCTTCATCGTGGTCGCCACGTCGCATGAAACTGCGCGGCTCGCGGCACGCCGCGCCGAGATCGTCTACGAAGAGCTGCCCGCGATTCTCACCGCACAACAGGCGCGCGCGGCGAACCAGCATGTACTGCCGCCGATGAAGCTCGCGCGCGGCGATGCCGGCGCGAAGATCGCCCGTGCGGCGCATCACGAGGCCGGCGAAATGCTGCTCGGCGGTCAGGAGCAGTTCTATCTGGAAGGACAGATCTCATACGCGGTGCCGAAGGACGACGACGGCATGCACGTGTACTGTTCGACCCAGCACCCGACCGAAATGCAGCACCTCGTCGCCCACGCGCTGGGCGTCGCGTCGCACAACGTGCTGGTCGAGTGCCGCCGGATGGGCGGCGGCTTCGGCGGCAAGGAATCGCAATCGGGCCTGTTCGCGTGCTGCGCGGCGATTGCTGCGTGGAAGCTGCTGTGCCCGGTGAAGCTGCGTCCGGACCGCGACGACGACATGATGGTCACCGGCAAGCGCCACGACTTCCACTACACCTACGAGGTGGGCTACGACGACAAGGGCGTGATCGAGGGCGTAAGCGTCGACATGACGTCGCGCTGCGGCTTTTCCGCTGATCTGTCCGGCCCGGTGATGACCCGCGCGCTGTGCCACTTCGATAACGCGTACTGGCTGTCGGATGTGGCGATCGACGGCTTCTGCGGCAAGACCAACACGCAGTCGAATACGGCGTTCCGCGGTTTCGGCGGTCCGCAGGGCGCGTTTGCGATCGAATACATCATGGACGACATTGCGCGTTCGCTCGGCGAGGATTCGCTCGACGTGCGCCGCCGCAATCTGTACGGCAAGACCGAGCGCAATCAGACGCCGTACGGTCAGGTGGTGGAAGACAATGTGATCCACGAACTGATCGACGAGCTCGAAGCGACCAGCAATTACCGCGCACGCCGCGCCGACATTCAGGCGTTCAATGCGAACAACGAGGTGCTGAAGAAAGGTCTGGCGCTCACGCCCGTGAAGTTCGGCATTGCGTTCAACGTGACGCACTTCAATCAGGCTGGCGCACTGGTCCACATCTATACGGACGGCTCCGTGCTGGTGAATCACGGCGGCACGGAGATGGGCCAGGGCCTGAACACCAAGGTTGCGCAGGTCGTCGCGCACGAACTGGGTGTGAGCTTCAACCGCGTGCGCGTCACGGCCACCGACACCAGCAAGGTCGCGAATACGTCGGCAACCGCCGCCTCGACCGGCTCGGATCTGAACGGCAAGGCTGCGCAGGATGCCGCGCGTCAGTTGCGCGAACGACTTGCTGCTTTCGCTGCCGGGCGCTATGGCGCGGGCGAAGTGAGCGCCGCGAGCGTGCGCTTTGCTCACGACCGCGTGAAGGTCGGCGATGCGGTGGTGCCGTTCGAAGAGATCATCGCCAAGGCCTATCTGGCACGCGTGCAGCTCTGGTCCGACGGTTTCTATGCGACGCCGAAGCTCTACTGGGATCAGTCGAAGCTGCAAGGCCGGCCGTTCTACTACTACTCGTACGGCGCGGCCGTGTCGGAAGTGGTGATCGACACGCTGACCGGCGAAATGCGCGTGCTGCGCGCCGATGCGCTGCATGACGTGGGCGCGTCGCTGAATCCGGCGCTCGATGTCGGCCAGGTGGAAGGCGCCTTCATTCAAGGCATGGGCTGGCTCACGACGGAAGAGCTGTGGTGGAACGCCGGCGGCAAGCTGATGACGCACGCGCCGTCTACCTACAAGATTCCGACTGTCAACGACACGCCGCCCGATTTCCGCGTCCGGCTCTTCAAGAACAGGAACGCGGAGGACAGCATCCACCGTTCGAAGGCCACCGGCGAGCCGCCGTTGCTGTTGCCGTTCTCGGTGTTCTTCGCGATCCGTGACGCGGTGGCGAGCGTGGGTGACTACAAGGTCAACCCGCCGTTGAATGCGCCGGCGACGAGTGAAGAGATTCTGAAAGCGGTCGGTGCGGTGCGGGCGGCAACGGCGGCCGCAGCGGCGCCTGCCTTCGTCCCGGCCGTGGCCCGGCCCTAAACGCAGCACCAACGGAATGCTCGCGATGAACGTCAATGTCTCCATTCAGATCGGCCGGCGCAGCGCTCATGCTGTGCCGAATCCCTTGCCGATGCATATCGTCCTGTTCGGTGCCGGTCATGTCGGGCACGCGCTCATCACGTTGCTCGGACAACTGCCGTGCGTCGTCCAGTGGGTCGACGAGCGCGACGAGTGGTTCCCTGACGAAGTCCCCGCCAACGTGCAGATCGAGGCGACCGACACGCCGGAGGCGATCGTCGACACTGCGCCGGCCGGCGCCTATTTCCTCGTGATGACGCACAACCACGCGCTCGATTTCGCGCTTGCCGCGCGCATCATGCGGCGGCGCGACTTCACGTACTTCGGGATGATCGGATCGAAGACCAAGCGCGTGAAGTTCGAACGCCGTCTGATCGAGCGAGGCGTCGATCCGGAGCGGCTGGCTGAGATGACCTGCCCGATCGGCGTGGCGGGGATTGTCGACAAGGCGCCGCAGTCGATTGCCGTGGCGGTCTGTGCCCAGTTGTTCCAGGTGCGTTCGCACGAGGCGGTGCGGGTGGTCCAGCGTATTTCGGCGACATCGCAGCCGGACATTTACGCGAGTGCCTGAGCGCAGCTGATGGCGCGGAGCGTTTCATTCGACACCCGCGACCACCCTCAACCCACTTCAGTCGTCACTTCCTGCAGCGCCGCGCGCGGCCGCTTCACCCGGCGCGTTTTCTGCGCCACCAGCCTGTCCGACACCTGCGACATCAACGTACGCAACCAGCCGATATCGCTCGGCCGGTCCGGGTGCGGATGCCACAGCTGATAACACTTGATGCGCGGAAACGGAATGGGCACGTCGACCACGGCGAGCGGCAGGATGCTCGCGTAGTGCATCGCGAAGCGGCGCGTCGTCGTGAAGATCAGATCCGATTGCAGCAACACTTGCGGCACGAGGCCGAAGTAGGGCAGCGTCGTCACGATGCGCCGCTCGGCCCTGGCGCGCGCAAAGCCGGTATCGACGGCGCCGCCGCGCGCGCCGCTATACGGCGTCGGTGCGAGATGGGGCGCGGCCAGGTAGGTTTCGCGCGTCATCGGCGCTTGCGCGAGCGGGTGATCGGCACGCATCAGACACACCACCGTATCCGCGAACAGATCGCTCTTCGCGAAGCGGGTATCGGGCTTCGGCCAGTTGCCGATCACCAGATCCAGCTCGCCCGCATCCAGCGCCGCGGCGTGATCGAGCGTCGGAGTGAGCGACTCGATTTCCAGACGCGCATGCGGCGCCGCTTCGCGAAACTGCGCGATCACGGTGGGCATGAAGAAGTCGTTCAGATAGTCCGGCGCCGCGATCCGGAACGTGCGGCGCGAGCGGCCCGGGTCGAAATCCCCATGGGGTGTGGCGACGAAATCCACTTCGCGTAGCACCCGTTGCGCGGACGCCAGCAGCGACTCGCCGTATTCGGTCGGCACCATGCCCGATTTGCCGCGCACGAGGATGGGGTCGTTGAGCGTCTCGCGCAGCTTGCGCAGCGCCGTGCTGATGGCGGGCTGGGTCTGGTTCAGGCGCTGCGCCGTGAGTGTCACGCTGCGTTCGACGAGCAGCGTGCGCAGCACGCGGACGAGCCAGATATCGAGGGAGGCAGCGGTGTCGTCCATGGCTCAGGCGGCGGATCAGGATCGGACTCGGGGACGCGCTGCACGCGAGCGTCGACTGACGGCTCAGGCAGCGGGTCGTGTAGTCCATAACCTTAGGCCCGTTTGCGGTGCGCCGGCCATAGCGCGCGTGGTATGGCCGGCATCACACGCGGGCGCACGCGGCGGCCGCCCGGGCGGAGCATACCTGCGGTACCCGCTGTCAGCCCCGGCGATGGCGATTCAGTCTGCGGAGGTTGCGCCGGTGCTTCAACCTGCCAACGGTCGCGCCATCAGTTCTTCAGGCCGGACGGCAGCGAACTGATCCGCTTCACTTCCTTCGAGTCGAGCCAGTTCGGCGTGCGGGCGCAGTACAGCACCATCGGCAGCGCGTCTTCGCCCCAGAACAACTGGTCGTTGAGCCAGAAAGTCGGCACGCCGAAGACGCCGAGCGCGATCGCATCAGCGGTATTGCGGCGCAACTGCGCCTTCACTTCTTCGCGCTGGATCAGCTCGGGACCGTCGGGCACTCCGACCCGTTCGCACAGAGCGGCAAAGCCCTCCTCGCTGGACGGGTCGCGTCCTTCGCGCCAGATGAAGCGGAAGATCTCGCGGACGCACTGCACGTCCGCGCCGGCGGCGATCGCGAGCAGCATCGGTTTGGTCGAATCGAACGGATGGGCCGGCGGCATCTTGAACGGAATGCCCAGCTGATCCGCCCGGAACAGCGCGTGACGATACATGTAGACGCGCTTGGTGGGCACGCCGTAAGCGGGGCGCTGGCCCCAGTGCCCGTACAACTCGTTCAGCACGACCGGCGTGAAGACGAACGGAAAGCCCGGCCACTTGTCATGTTGCTCGAGCAACAGATACGTAAACGGCGAGACGAAGTCGTAAAACCACAACGGTTGCGTGGCGTCGATGCCATCGGTCATAAAGGTCTCCCGGATTGCTCGGAACTGGATGGCGAGCCTTGCTGCGCGCGTCTGGTACCCGCGTCTGCTACGCGCGTCTGCTACGCGTGTCTGCTAAACCATCCAGTTTGTCGTGATCTTACGCGGAGCCGGGGCGCCGTGCACTTGCCGCATCTATTCAGCAGCCGCTGACCGGGCGCCACGCCGGTTGCTTCGGATCAGGCAGTTGCTTCGTGCCAGCCAGAGGGTATCCTGGGCAGGCGCCGTTGCCGTCAGGCCGTATGGGTCGGCTTGTCTGTCGTGTCCGGACTTGCTTCACGAGCCGGATCGCTCGAGTTCGCCGGCTCCCCGGCGCTGCCGGGCTCGTGCGAATCGCCTGATTCGCCGGCTGCCTGGGACTCGCGCAGATCCCGGGCGTGCGTGAGCCGCTCGCGCACGAAGCCGATGTGTTCGCGCAGCACGTAGAACTGGTCCGCATAGGCGAGCGGCATCTTCAGACCATTAACGGACTCCTCGATGGCGTCGAGCCGTTCGATCAGCGCCTGGCGCTCCTCCGCCGACGTCTCGCTGAGCGCGCCACGCTCGATTGCGATCAGCGCCCCATACCAGCGGTAGATGCGAGATTTCACGCGCCACGCATACAGTGCCGGCACGAGGCGCAGGGCCGGCACCAGCAGCACGATCAGCGGTACGACGACCACCAGCAGCCGGTCGGCAAGGCTGGCAATCCAGAACGGCAAGATCCGGTACAGGAAGCTCTTGCCTGACTTGTAGTAGCGCGCGGCGTCGTCGCTGATCGGGAAGTCGTGGGCGAGCGGGGCAGGGAATTCGCCGGCCTGCTGCATCACGTTCGCCTTGCCGTGCACCTCGCGGGCCGCCTCGATCAGCAGGTCGGAGAGCGCCGGATGCAGCGAAGTGCGCGCCACCAGTTCTTCGGTCGGCGCGACCATCTGGATCGGTTCCGACGGCAGGTTCTTGCCGAGATCGAAGGCACCCATCGGCAGGTGGATCGCCGTCAGGTACGGGAAGCGGCGTGCATACGCCTCGGCCTGGGTGAAGTTGTAGAGCTGCACGTTGGGCGTGCGATAGAGCTTGCCCATCACCGGCGGCTGCGCGGAATCGCCGGCGAGGAAAGCCGCGTCGACCTTGCCCGAGACCAGCGCCTCGGCGGCGTCGTCGCCGGAGAGGGGTAGCAGTTTCGTGGCGCCGCCCGGCTCGATGCCATTGGCTTTCAGGAGCGCCAGCGCCAGTTCGCGGGTACCGCTGCCTTCGGCGCCGATTGCGAGCCGCTGACCCTTGAATTCGGAGAGCCGCGTGACGGTCGGGCCGTGATAGAAGATCGCGAGCGGCACGTAGGCCACGCTGCCGAGCGACATCAGCCCGTCCTTGTTCTGGCCGGGTGCGATGCCGTCCTGCACGAAGGCGACATCGACGTTGCCGTGAGGATCGGCGAGCCGCTTGAGGTTTTCCGCCGAGCCTTCGGAGGTCAGCACGTTCAGCGTGATGCGATTGCGCGCGAGAATCGCCTTGTACTTCTGCGCCGCGTTCCAGAACGAACTGCCTTCGGGGCCGGCGCTGAGCGTCAGCGTGCTGGGCGGCGCGGGCTGGATCAGGCGCACCGCGACCCAGATGGCCGCGGCGGCGATCAGCACAATGGGACCGAACGATACCGCCAGATCGCGCCACGAGATCGCCACAAAGCGGGCGACGAGGCGAGGAGGTGTGCGGCCGGTGGATGACTTCATCGGATGGACGTGACGGCTTGAGCCGTTCAATGAGTTCAGTGAATGGCGGTGTGCCGCGCAGGCTGCCGCGGCGCTTGCTGAGCCTTCAGGCTGACGGCGGCCCGCCAGAGGCTGCGCGCCGGACTGCGGGAGGCGCGGGATACACGAGGCGCGCTCGCGCCGATGGTACATGAGATTGTCTGGGAGACCACACGCCCGGCGGCGCCAGGCGCGCACAAACGCGTAACAAATCGTGAACGCTGCGCAACGGCTACGGGAGCAGCGCATGGGCCAGCCAATGCACGCGCGCGCGAAGCCGGCCCGAACAGCCGGTAAATGAAATGTGAAGCGGGGAGATGAAGCGGGGATATGAAGCGGGCGTGTCCGGATTGCAATTAAAACGCGAGCGAAATCTGCAATGCCGTGCCCACAATGCCGCAGAGCCTTGTTAAACCCTTTGCGCTTCTCGCGCGTGTAGATTAAATTGTGCATCGCTGCTGCGATTCAACGTTTGCGCAGCGCGACCCGGCACGACAAAGTAGAACCGGGCGCGTTAGCGGACTTCGTAGCGAGCCGGCCGGTACGCCTTCAGGCGGTGCCGGGGCCGGCCTCTCTTGCCTCTCGCACACCGTGTTACAGCCTTAGTCGGCCGTCGCTTCGCCGCGCCTTGGTGCGCGCCGTGTACGGCCGCTGGAAGTCGTAACGAAGCCGCTTGTTAGATGCGGTCCAAACCGAAGTAAAAAGGAGAAATCATGAAATCGGTCGATTTTCTGAAGGCACTGGGTGGTGTGGTGGCGGTGGTCGTGGCGTGCAATACGTACGCCCAATCAAGCGATGCAATGGCAAGCGGCGCAATGGCTGCGCCGAGCGCCAAGACCGTCAAGAAGGAAAACCGCCAGCTGGGCCGCAAAGTGCGCAGCGCGCTTGCCAAGGCTCAGGGTATCGACGTGTCGAACATTTCTGTGCGTGCACGTGGCGGCGCGGTATCGCTGACGGGCTCGGTGCCTGACGAGAGCCAGATCGAAAAGGCCGGTGACGTCGCCAAGGGTGTCGACGGCGTGACGTCGGTGTCGAACAAGCTGTCGGTTGTGATTCCGCACTAAAAGCATGCGGCGGCGCCGTCTTCGGACAGGCGCCGCGCGTTCGGATGTGCCCGAAACGGGCCCTGGCTTGCTGCCAGGGCCCGTTTTACATGGCGCTGAGCGATACCTGAGGCGCGCCGATTGTGCAGCGCGCCATGGCATGCCGGGATGGCTTCATCGGCTGTGCGTTCTGACACACAACTTTCTCTGGTTGAGGCGTACTGTGAAGGCTGGGAACCGGAGTGAACCACCATGGACACGACGCTTCAGCGCTACACGGACTTACCGATCGGCGATCGGGCAGCCTTCGAACTGGTGTGCGCGCGGCACGGCTTTGCGCCGGCGCACTTTGAAATCACCGGGTCAGCGGATCCGGACGATCTCGCGCATCACCGCCAGCTGGTGACGATCCGGCGCGGCGGCTGGGCCCAGTCGTATCGTGCCGACGACAACGGCTACTGGGTGCGCGAGTTCGAAACCGATCTGACCTGCCGGTTTTTCAAGTAGGCGGTCTATTGAAACGGGGTTTGCCGACCCGCAGCAGACGGGCCGGTGCCCGGTCTGCGCCGTAGCTTTGCAGCGCCGGCTTCCCGGACAAAAACACAACCAGGCGGCAAAGCTGCCCTTAGGCAAACACCAGCCGCACGCCGACCAGCGTGAGCGTGGCGGCGAGGATGTTGCGCAGCAGCGCATCGGGTGCGCGGCCAGACAGATAACTGCCGACGGCGATGCCCGGCAGCGAGCCCACCAGCAGCGAGAGCAGCATCGCCCAGTTGATCGATCCCAGCAGCCAATGGCCGGCGCCCGCGAGCAGCGTGAGCGGCACCGCATGCGCGATATCCGAACCGACGATCCGCGTGGTCGGCAGGCGCGGGTACAGCAGCAGCAGCACCGTCACGCCGATCGCCCCCGCGCCCACCGAAGTCAGCGACACCAGCACGCCCAGCACCGCCCCCGTGAGCACCGTCAGGCCGAGCGTGCGGCTCTGCGTGAGGGCGCTCTGACGGCCCGCGCCGAGCTTTGCCAGTTGCGGCCGGAACACCAGCGCCACTGACGTAATCAGCAAGGCCGCGCCGAGCACGACCTGGATCAGCTTGGCCGCGCCGGGTGTGTCCATGCCGTAGCGGTGCAGCAGAATCAGCGTAATGGTGGCCGCCGGCACGCTGCCGGCGGCGAGCCGCATCGTCACCTGCCAGTCGACCGAGCCCTTCAGGCCGTGGACCAGCGTGCCGGTCGCCTTGGTGGCGGCGGCATACAACAGGTCCGTGCCCACCGCGGTAGCGGGATGGACGTTGAACAGCAGGACGAGGATCGGCGTCATCAGCGAGCCGCCGCCCACACCCGTGAGTCCGACGAGAAAGCCGACAAACAGCCCGGAAACCGTATACAGAAGTTCGATGTGCGGAAGTGCCATGGAGCGGACCGTTGCCGGCCATAGGGGTTGCGGACTGCGCCCGGCGTACGCGGCGTACGTGTTATTCGCGGGGCGAACGGGCGCGGCAAAGCGGCTATTGTCGCAAAACTGGGGCCCTCGCGTCGTTATGGGAACGGGCGGCGGGATTTCGAGCGGCTGACGGACGGCCCGAAAAGCAAAACGGCAAGTCGCGGATTTTATCGTCCGCGGCTTGCCGCTTGCGTACCTGAAACGGTATTTGCGAAGCGCTCAGCGCCTGCTCAATGCTTCTTCGGCGTGGCCGAGGCGGCCGGCGTCACCCTGATGGGCGGCGAGCCGGAGGGCGAGGTGGTGGGCGGCGATTTTTTGGCCTGCTTCGGTTTCTTTACTTCACGGTTGCTGCGCATCTGACCTTTTGCCATGACAGGGCTCCCCATTTGCATGTGCGCCCGGCGAATTGTCCGGGCATCAAGCGAGTGTGCGCTGATTTGCCCTGGCTGTCGCGCTCCTTTTGCGCGGGCGTCAGGGCCGATGCCTGTCGTATCCCCGCGACAGACGGACTGCCGATCTGCCGCGCCGGTATTTTCATGCGCCGTCGCCGTGCAGCGACGATCATCGTCGAAGTGTGGGCTGGCGCACCGGGCGCGAAGCCTTATGACCGCGCTGTGTCAGCCGGGTCGCGAGCCTTGCTGGGCAACCCGCGGCGTTTCGCCCGGTGCAGCGGTTCATATGATTGTTCCGCCAATTGGCCGAAATAGCCGATTGATCTTTACTTTCAAGCAGATCATATTGCGCTTACCCTGCTCATGCATTCGCGGGGCGCCTTGATAATAAAGAAGATTTTCGATAACACCAGTCGTGCCAGACGCCGTGGGTTGCGCGTGCCGCAATCAACGAGGCGGACATGTCTGTTCTCGCAACATGATTGGCGGTTCGGTCAATGCTCAGAGACATTAGTTCCGATCAGCGCGATTCGATCCAGTGCCGGCACTGTGGTGTAACACTTTCCGCCAGCTTGCCGTCCTGTCCTTCGTGCGGTGCGAGCCAGTCCGATCCGCTCGGCTGGTATTCCCCTTCCACCACGTCGGCCGCTGCGCGGCTGCCCGCGCCGCGTGCGTCGGTTGCGCCGCAACTGGCCGCGCCGGCGGCATGGAACACGCCGGCTGGCGTCGAGGATGACCAGTTTTACGCGAAGCACGATCCGTGGGTCAAACCGAACCGGCATCGTCACATGTGGATCGCGGCGGCCGTGGGCGTGCTGTTCGCGGTGGCCGCCGGCGGCTACTTCGTCCTCAAACCCGGGGACGAAGCCAGCAGGGTGGCGTCCAAAGCGGTGTCCGGTACCGTGATGACACAGCAGTCGGAGCCGTCTGCCAGATATTCGATGTCTGCTCCGGTTGCGCCGCCCGCGTCCGCGCCGCGGCCACCGGTACTGGCGAGTTCGGCCATGGCGGCGCCGGCCGTGCCCAGGCTGGCGGCGCAGAGCCCGGCCGTGGCGAACCCTGTGGCGCCGCAGGTCATTGCGCAGACGCCTTCTGTCGTGAAACCGGTCGCGCCGAAGGTGGCAGTGGTGCAAAACGCGTCGGCCGTTTCAGCGGCCCCGCCCGTGCCCAGGTTGGCGGCGCAAAGTCCGGCGGTGACGAAGCCTGTTGTGTCGACGCCGGGTGAGACACCGAAGGTGCTCGCGCAAAGTCCGGCGGTTGCGAATTCGGCTGTGCCAGTGCCGGCTGAGACGTCGAAGGTATTGGCGCAAAGTCCAACGGTGACCAAGCCCGCCGTGCCAGCGCCGGGTGAGGCGCCGAAGGTGCTCGCGCAAAGCCCGGCGGCCGCGAATGCGGCTGTGTCGGTGCCGGGTCCGGCGTCGAAGGTATTGGCGCAAAGTCCAACGATGACGAAGCCCGCCGCGCCAGCGCCGGCTGAGACGCCGAAGGTGCTCGCGCAAAGCCCGGCGGTTGCGAAACCAGCCGGTCCGGTTGTAGTTGCGCAAAATCCGACGATTGCGATACCGGCTGTGCCCGCGCCAACGGCCCCGGTGGTCACAGCGCAGAGTCCCGCGGCGACGAAACCGCTCGCGCAGACGCACGCCGCTTCGATGACGGTTGCGCAAAATCCTGCCATGAGCAAAGCGGCTTCAGCGCCGCCCGCTACCGCGAAGGCAGCGGCAATGGCAGTCGCCCAGCCGCCGGAGACCATGAAACCGGCCGTGCCCGCGGCCAGACTCGCGGCTCAGGCGGTAGCCGCGTCGAGCGTGCCCGCGCCAAACCCGGTGGTTTCGAAACTTGCCACGCCGAAGATGACGGCGCAAATTCCGGTTCCGCCGAACACGTCGCCGCGCTCTTCACAAAGTACGGCATCGAGCGCTACGCAGAGCGTGACTGCGCAGCAAACCACGGCATCGAAACCGGCTTCCGCGTCGAGGCCGCCAGTGACACTTGCGGCTGTTCCGCACAAAGCTGCGCCGGCGTCGACCGACGCCAGGACCGACATCAGGACCGACGTAAAGCGTGATGTGAAAACCGCCGCAGACAAACCGCGTCCCGACGTATCGAAGAACCTGCAGATAGCGCGAGCCAGCCTGCAGAGGGATGACCTGTCCACCGCGGATGCAAAGCTAGCAGCGGTGATTGCCGCGCAGCCGAAGAATCGCGACGCGTTGAGCCTGCGTGACGAACTCGCCGATCGCCAGCGCCAACGCGACGTCGCCCTGGAAGTCGCGCGCAACTGCGAAAACGAAGGACGCTGGACCTGTGCGTGGCAAAGCGCCGGTAATGCGCTGGTGATGGATTCCAGTAGCGCGGACGCAAAACGCATCGTGACGCGATCGATCCAGCAGTCACAGACCGCCGCCGCGCCACCTGCGCCCGCTGAGAACGACTCCCAACCGTCGCACGAGCCGCCGGCGCATCATTGAGGAAGAGCGTCGTTGAAGCCAGGGCGCACCCGTCGGCCCGTCATGCTTCATGCGAAGTCGGATGGCCCCGGCGCCGGCACACCCGGCGGGGTCTCGGTGTCGCCGAGTGGATCGTCGGCGTCGTCGCTCGCTTTGCCATCGTCTGCGTCATCCTCGCTGACCCCGTCGGCGCCTTTTTCCGGGAGTGGCTGATCCAGTCCGGGCTCCACCGGGGTTGGAATGGCATCGCCGATTGGCTTTGAGATTGGCGTCGGAGGCCCGTCGGCGGGCTGTTTTACGTCTTCGTCCATAGCGCTGCGCGGGCTCGTCATGATGATCTCCTCGTCGGAATAAGTAGTACGGGTTACACAGCAATGCGCGTACCACGGTCCGATGAAATCCATATCGAGCGCGCCGGAGAATCCGCGGCAATGAATTTTGATCGCTCAACGGCCTCGCGATAACGCGGATAGAATGCCGCCGTCTGCGCGAACATGCGCACGTTCAAGCTTTCAAACAAGGAAGCGGATTGAATCCAAAACATACAGTTCGGAAGGCGCAGCCGACAGACCTTCCAATGGTCTACAAAGGCGAGCTCAACTACATTCAAAGCATTGAACCCGAACACGAACAACGCTGGAAAGATGCCATGGCCGGGCATCTGCGGCAGTGGACCGGCGCGCTGGATCGCATGTTCGTTGTCGAGGACGAGGGCGTTCCCGCCGGATACTGCTTCTGGGAAGTCATCAACGGAGCCGCTGTGCTCGCATCGATCTACGTCACGCCGGAACAGCGTCAACGCGGACTCGGCCGGGTGCTGCTCGATCAATACATGAGCGATGCACGGGCACGCGGGTTTTCGAAGTTGACGCTTGGTGTGTTCCACAACAATCCGGCGCGCTTCCTCTACGAGTCCGCAGGATTCGTATGTGTGGGCAAGGGCGCCGAATACACTGACTACGAATATCCACAGCAGGCGTAATCGTTCTGTTTGCTACGGCGGAACGGCTCGAACGCCGCCTCTATAACACTTGTCCAAACGCGGATTCGCGAGGAATAGAATGTGTTCCCCGCGCTCAGGAAACCATTCATGTCCCTCTCGCAAGACTCCAACCCGCTGCTCGAAAACTGGCAGACGCCCTACGGTCTGCCGCCTTTCGATCGCATCCGGCCCGAACATTTCCCCGCTGCATTCGAAGCGGTCATGCGCGAGCATAACCGCGAGATCGAAGCGCTTGCGGCGCTCACCGAGGCGCCGAGCTTCGAGAACTGCGTGGCCGCTTTCGATGACTGCGGGCAGGGCATGCGCCGCATCGAAATGGTGTTTTCGAACCTCTCGTCGAGCGAGACTTCGCCGGCCTTGCAGGCCATCGAGCGTGAGTGGTGGCCCAAACTGGCCGCGCACGAAAACGCGATCTATCAGAACGAAGCCCTGTTTGCGCGCCTTCACGTGCTGCATGAAAAGCGCAGCAGCCTGTCGCTGACGACCGAGCAAACGCGTTTGCTGGAGCGCGTGCATCTGGATTTCGAACGCGCGGGGGCGACGCTTGGCAAGCAAGCCAAAGCGCGCTTTGCCGCCATCGTCGAGGAACTGGCGGCGCTGAATACGAAGTTCGGTCAGAACGTGCTCGCTGATGAAGCGTCGTTTTCGTTGGCGCTGAATGACGCGGACGATCTCGCCGGCCTGCCGGCTTTCGTTCGTGCGGCGGCACGCGAAGCGGCGCATCAGCGAGGCCTGCCGGACGGCACGCACGTCATCACATTGTCGCCTTCGCTGGCCGAACCGTTTCTGACCTTCTCCGAGCGCCGCGATTTGCGTGAGGCCGTCTGGCGCGCGCGCCGCGCACGGGGTGCTCATGAAGGCGAGCATGACAATCGTCCAGTTGCCGCGCGCATCGTCGCGTTGCGGCATGAGCAGGCGGCGCTGCTCGGCTACGCAACCTATGCCGATTTCAAGCTTGCGGATCGCATGGCGCCCTCGGTGGCGGCGGTTGACGAACTGCTGCAGCGTGCGTGGCAACCTGCCATCGCCAAAGCCGGGCAAGACCGCGAACGCCTGAACGCGCTCGCTCAGGAACTGGGTCAGCCGACGCCGATTGCCGCCTGGGATTGGCGCTATCTGTCGGAGAAAGTGCGGCAGAAAAGCTTTGCGATCGACGATGCGCAGGTCAAGCCGTATTTCTCGCTCGACACGATGCTCGCCGCCATGTTCGATTGCGCCGCGCGTTTGTGGGGCGTGCGCTTTACCGAACGCCATGGCGTTGCGCTCTATCATCCGGACGCCCGTCTGTGGGAAGTGACGGACTCCGAAGGAAAGATGATCGGCGTGTTCATTGGCGACAACTTCGCGCGCCAGACCAAACGCAGCGGCGCGTGGATGAGCATTCTGCGCTCGCAATCCGGCCGCAACGGCGGCACGCTGCCGATCGTGCTGAACAACAACAACTTCGCGAAAGGCTCGCCCACGCTGCTCGGCTTCGACGATATCCGCACGCTGTTTCATGAATTCGGCCATGGGTTGCACGGCCTGATGTCGAACGTGCGCTATGAGCGGCTGGCGGGAACGAACGTGCTGGCGGATTTTGTCGAACTGCCGTCGCAGATGTTCGAAAACTGGGCGCAGGAGCGTGAGGTTCTATTGCGTCACGCACGGCACGTGGAAACCGGCGAGCCGATTCCCGTCACCTTGCTCGATCGTCTGCGCGCGGCAAGCCGCTTCAATCAGGCCTTCACGACGGTGCAGTATGTGGGCCCGGCGCTGCTCGACATGGCCTTGCATGCGCGCACTGACGGCACACCGGTGGATATCGCCGCGTTCGAAACCCAGCAGGCCGCGCAGCTCGGCGTGCCTGAAGACATCGGCATGCGGCACTACATGGCGCACTTCCAGCACCTGTTTTCCGGCGACAGCTACGCGGCGGGCTACTACGTCTACATGTGGGCCGAAGTGCTGGAGGCGGACTGCTACGACGCGTTCAGGGAAGCCGGCAACCCGTTCGACCGCGCCACCGCCGAGCGTTTGCTGAAGTGGATCTACAGCGTGGGTAATGCCGTCGCTCCGGCGACCGCGTTCAAGACCTTCCGTGGACGCGAGCCGTCAGTGGAACCGATGCTCGAGAAGCGCGGCTTGCTGGCAGCGCCGGCCGTCTGAGGTTGCACTGGACGTAGCGGGCAATTTGCACATGCATCGAGCAGATTGCCCGCGTCGTGGATGGGTGGGTTGGGATAGGATGTCAGTTCCAGAACGGTCCTTCAGCGTCACAATCCACGTATGGAATCGAAGAGTGCACGAGGCCTCGAGCCAAGAAAGACGCCGCGCCAGGCCCGCTCGGTCGTCACCGTCGATGCGGTATTCGAGGCGACCATTCAGGTTTTGCTCAGCGACGGCGTGCACCGTCTGACCACGACGCGGGTGGCGGAGCGGGCGGGCGTGTCGGTGGGCACGCTGTATCAGTACTATCCGAACAAGCAGGCATTGTTGTACGCGGTACTGCAGCGTCATCTGACCGGCATGGCTGAAGTCGTCGAACGGACCTGCGAGCAGCAGCGTCATCAGCCGCTGGCGGTGATGACGCAACGGCTGGTGCACGCTTTTGTGGCCGCGAAGACCGCCAATGTCGACGAGTCCCTCGCGTTGTACCTCGTGGCGGCCGAGCTGAATGCGGCGAAGCTCGTCGCTGAAGCATCCGAACGCATGCGCGCCGCCACCTCGTCGATGCTGGCAAGCGCAGCGGATGCCTCATTCGAAGATCTGCCGACGGTGACCTTCATCTTCCTGAGCGCAATGACGGGACCGATCCGCGCGGTGCTCGAGGGCCGGGCGTCGCCGAAGATGATGCGCGCGTTGCGCGAGCATCTCGTGACGTTGTGCGACGCCTACCTGAAGCGCGTCGCGCTCCCCGTGGCGGCTCCGGGCCGGGGCGGCAAACTGCGCAAGCCCGTGCCGGCCGCGCGTGCCCGATAGTCACTGCTCCTCGCCAACCCGACGCGACGCATTCCGCCCGAGCCCGTTAGGGAACTGGCGCGCCGGAATCGCTCTTGAGCAGATAGATACTGCGCCGCCGGGACGGATTCAAGGCGCGGTTCGCAAAGGTATGTTTCGGCGCTTGACTAACGGTTTTCTTACAGATCTGATTTCAATCAGCCAACTGGCACGCGCAAATCCGGCGCACGCTCCAAACCCTGCTATCTAGCGGCTCGGCGCCCGGAAACCGCGTCCGTGGAGCGCCGAAAACGGGCGAAAAACCGCTCAAATCAGAGCGTTCAAACCGGCCCGAATGTCTCCCAGGTTGTCAAGGTCAGGAAGCGTATTCTGGTAAACGCGCCTATACTCACGGGCGCGTCCTAAAAGTCGTTCCGTGGGTAGCGCTGCAGTTTCACGGTGCAACCTCGTTGGCTCAGCGCTCCCAACGCTCTGTCTTTCATCTCATCAAGCAACGCATCAGATATGTCTACATCGCCGAAGATCATCTACACCCTCACCGACGAAGCCCCGGCACTGGCAACTTACTCGCTGCTGCCGATCGTCAAGGCTTTCACGCGCTCGTCGGACGTCGCCGTTGAGACGCGCGACATTTCGCTGGCCGGCCGCATCATCGCCGCGTTTCCTGATTATCTGACTGCGGAGCAAAAGGGGTCGGACGATCTCGCGGAACTGGGTGCACTCACCACGCGTCCGGAAGCGAACATCATCAAGCTGCCCAACATCAGCGCGTCGGTGCCGCAACTGAAGGCGGCAATCACGGAACTGCGCGATCAGGGCTACAAGCTGCCGTCCTACCCGGATGTCGCCACGACGGACGAAGAGAAGGACGTCAAGGCTCGCTACGACAAGATCAAGGGTAGCGCCGTGAACCCGGTGCTACGCGAAGGCAATTCGGATCGCCGCGCGCCGCTGTCGGTGAAGAACTACGCACGCAAGCATCCGCACAAAATGGGTGCATGGAACAAGGATTCGAAGTCGCACGTCGCGCACATGAGCGGCGGCGATTTCTACGGCAGCGAAAAATCGGCGCTGATCGCTACGGCCGGCAACGTCAAGATCGAACTGACGGCGGCTGACGGCTCGAAGACGGTCCTGAAAGAGAAGACGGCAGTCAAGGCCGGCGAGATCATCGACGCTTCGGTGCTGAGCAAGAACGCACTGCGCAGCTTCATCGAAGCGCAGATCGCCGACGCGAAGGCCAACAACGTGCTGTTCTCGGTGCACCTGAAGGCCACCATGATGAAGGTCTCGGACCCGATCATCTTCGGTCAGGTCGTCTCGGTGTTCTATAAGGACGTGCTCACGAAGCATGCGGATGCGCTGGCCAAGGTCGGCTTCAATCCGAACAACGGTATCGGCGATCTGTATGCACGCCTGAAGGACCTGCCGGCCGAAACGCGCGACGCGATCGAAGCGGATATCAAGGCGCAATACGCACAACGCCCGCATCTGGCCATGGTCAACTCGGACAAGGGCATCACCAGCCTGCACGTGCCGAGCGACGTGATCGTCGACGCATCGATGCCCGCCATGATCCGCGAATCCGGCAAGATGTGGGGCGCGGACGGCGCATTGCACGACGCGAAGGCCGTGATTCCGGACCGTTGCTACGCGGGTGTGTATCAGGCGGTGATCGAAGACTGCAAGCAACACGGCGCATTCGATCCGGTCACGATGGGCAGCGTGCCGAACGTCGGGCTGATGGCGCAAGCGGCTGAAGAATACGGTTCACACGACAAGACGTTCCAGATCCAGAAGAACGGCGTGGTTCGCGTGACGGACGAAGCCGGCAAGGTGCTGCTCGAACAGGCGGTTGAAGAAGGCGACATCTGGCGCATGTGCCAGACCAAGGACGCACCGGTGCAAGACTGGGTCAAGCTGGCGGTCAACCGCGCCCGCGCGACCAGCACGCCTGCCGTGTTCTGGCTGGACGCGGCGCGCGCGCACGACGCGCAGATCATCAGGAAGGTCGAGCAGTATCTGAAGGACCACGATACGAACGGTCTGGAAATCCGCATCATGACGCCGGTGGAAGCGACGAAGTTCTCGCTCGATCGCATCCGCGCAGGCAAGGACACCATTTCGGTCACCGGCAACGTGCTGCGCGACTACCTGACCGACCTGTTCCCGATCATGGAACTGGGCACGAGCGCGAAGATGCTGTCGATCGTCCCGCTGATGGAAGGTGGCGGCCTGTTCGAAACGGGCGCGGGCGGTTCGGCGCCGAAGCACGTTCAGCAGCTGGTTGAAGAAGGCTTCCTGCGTTGGGACTCGCTGGGTGAATTCCTCGCGCTGGCCGCTTCGCTCGAACACCTGAGCAACGCGTACCACAACCCGAAGGCGCAAGTGCTGGCCAAGACGCTGGATCAGGCGACGGGCAAGTTCCTCGACAACGACAAGTCGCCGGCACGCAAGGTGGGCGGCATCGACAATCGCGGCAGCCACTTCTACCTCGGTCTGTACTGGGCGCAAGCATTGGCCGAGCAAACCGAAGACGCGGCATTGAAGGCGCAGTTCACCGAAGTCGCCAGGGCACTGGGCGACAACGAAGCGAAGATTCTTGAAGAACTGGCCGCGGCGCAGGGCAAGCCGGCGGACATCGGCGGTTACTACCGTCCGAACGTCGAACTGACGAGCAAGGCCATGCGTCCGAGCGCTACGCTGAACAAGATTGTGGACGGCGTCGCTTAAGGTAGCTCACAGGACCCTCAGGGGTACTTAAGCTGCATTAGCATTAGCGTTGGTAGCAAAAAGCACGATGACGCCCGAAGGCGCCATCGCTGCTGTACTCAGGATTCGAAGCAGGACCGCTACGGGCGGGCCGGCCATGCGTTGAACATCGCGCATGGCCGGCCCGCCCGTAGCACATTTATCTGCGTGTGCTTGCAGCCGGTTGCCTCCTCAGATTCACGCTCACACGTGAACGACCTCCCATTCCTCGAGTTTTTCCGGAATTTCCAGTGTCGACGTATCGGCTTCGGACAGATGCGGGCAGCACATGCCGCGTGCGAGGTCGTCAGCGGCCTGCTGAGGGCTCGCGAACTCTCCGAGCGTCTCGTTGCCGTATGTCGCTTCCCAGCCGTTCTTGCCGGGCAGAATGTAGAACGATCCTTCCGTCGAGCCAAAGCGAAAGCCTTCCATTTTTAATCTCCCAAGATCAATAAAAAATGCGATTCCGTGGCTAGCCGGTCTGCGCAGCGGTGACCGGCTCATCAGGCGCTTTCTTCGGAGGTCGTGGAGTTCTACCGCATCAAGCGCCAGCTCATGTAAAAGAGTCTACGCCGGCCTTCCGTGTGGAGAGCTTTGATCGTGGGTTCGGTTGACTAAAAAATACCGTTATTAAACAATGGCTTGTACATTTTATTCCGGATCGTGGAACGTCGGGCGCATTGCGAAACGCCCCGTTTGTGCCATGCACCACGATTTTTTGTAGTGCAACGGTTCATGCCGCATTATGAAATTTCCCGGGTTTTGGGTTTCAGGCCGCATTGGAGGCCTGGACCGTTTCGATGAGCCACGCCTTGAGCGTCTGGGCGCTTGCCTGCAGCTCGGCATTGCGCGGGTGCACTAGGTAGTAGCCGGTAGGCAGCGGCAGCGCCATGCCGAAGGGGTCGATCAGCGATCCGTCGGCCACTTCGGCGCGCGTCAGCAAGGCGCTGGTCAGTACCACCCCCTGCGCGCGCACCGCGGCTTCGATGGCGATCAGCGACTGATCCACATGCAGCCCGGCAATCTGCGCGATCTGCGGCTCGCTGAGCCCGCTGAATTGCCGGAGCCACGTTGGCCAGTGTGGATGGAGCGTGTTGTGCAGCAGCGTTGCCCGTTGCATGTCGTCCGGGCGCTTTAACTTCAGGCGCTTCGCGTAGGAAGGGCTGCAGTAGACGCGCGCTTCGTCCGCGTACAGCAGATGGACCGAGAGACTGTCGTCGACGCCGTTGAAATAGCGGATGGCCAGATCGACGGCGTCGAGTCCGAAATCGACGTAGGCGGTGGACGTGCTCAGATTCAGTGCGATCTGCGGATGCGCCATCAGGAAATCGGCCATGCGCGGCGCGAACCATTTGGCGGCGAGGCTGGGCGGCATGGACAGCCGTACGCCCGTGTTGCGGCCTTCCCGCACCCGCCGGCTGGCTTCGACGATCTGCGTAATGGCCGGCTGGATCTGCGCGAAATAGGCGCGTCCCTCGGCGGTCGGCGTCACCTGGCGGATCTGCCGCACGAACAGCGCGATGC
>NZ_DASXHA010000064.1:0-16293 GCF_036488795.1 Paraburkholderia sp. | reverse complement strand
CGCTTCGGCCTTCCTGAAGGAATACATGCCCTTGATGATGTCCGCGGCTACGCTATCGCCCTGCGGAATCGCCGGGTGCTCGTAGTTCTCGTTCATCACCGTGACGTAGTAGTACACGTCTTCCTGCTCCGCGACCATGCGGCGCAGACCGTCCTGCATGATGACGGCGAGTTCGTAACCGAAGGTCGGGTCATAGCTGATGCAGTTCGGCACCGAAGCCGCCCACAGCAGCGAGTGGCCGTCTTCGTGTTGCAGGCCTTCGCCGTTCAGCGTCGTGCGGCCCGCGGTGCCGCCCAGCAGGAAGCCGCGCGAGCGCATGTCGCCCGCGGCCCATGCCAGGTCGCCGATGCGCTGGAAGCCGAACATCGAATAGAAGATGTAGAACGGGATCATGATCTCGCCGTGCGTCGAGTACGACGTCGCAGCGGCGATCCAGTCCGACATACCACCGGCTTCGTTGATGCCTTCCTGGAGGATCTGACCGGTTTCCGATTCACGGTAGAACATCAGCTGGTCGGAATCTTCCGGCACGTACTTCTGGCCTTCCTGATACCAGATACCGATCTGACGGAACAGGCCTTCCATACCGAAGCTACGCGACTCGTCCGGCACGATCGGCACGATGCGCTTACCAAGCGCCTTGTCCTTCAGCAGGATGTTGAGAATCCGCACGAACGCCATCGTCGTGGAGATCTCACGGCCTTCGCCGGTGCCCTTCAGGAGCGGCTCGAACGCGGAGAGTGCCGGCACCGGCAGCGACTCGGCCTTCTGACGGCGCGCCGGCAGATAACCGCCCAGGTCCTGGCGGCGAGCGCGCATGTACTCGAGTTCTTTCGAACCTTCTTCGAACTTGAGGTACGGCACGTTCACGATATCTTCGTCGGAGATCGGCAGGCGGAACTGGTCGCGGAATTTCTTCAGCTGATCCACGTGCAGCTTTTTCTGCTGGTGGGTGATGTTCATCGCCTGACCGGCTTCGCCCATGCCGTAGCCCTTGATCGTCTTCGCGAGGATGACGGTCGGCTGGCCCTTGGCATTGGACGCTTCCTTGAAGGCCGCATAAATCTTGTGCGGATCGTGGCCGCCGCGATTCAGATTCCACACGTCCTCGTCGGACCAGTCGGCGACCAGCGCCTTCAGTTCCGGCGTATTGAAGAAGTGTTCACGCACGAACGCACCGGATTCCGACTTGTACGTCTGATACTCGCCGTCCACGACTTCCATCATCCGGCGCATCAGCGCGCCCGACTTGTCGCGCTGGAACAGCGCATCCCAACGGCTGCCCCAGATGACCTTGATGACGTTCCAGCCGGCGCCGCGGAATTCGCTTTCGAGTTCCTGGATGATCTTGCCGTTACCGCGCACCGGACCGTCGAGGCGCTGCAGGTTGCAGTTGATCACGAACACCAGGTTGTCGAGCCGTTCGCGACCGGCCATGCCGATTGCGCCGAGCGATTCCGGTTCGTCCGTTTCGCCGTCGCCGAGGAAGGCCCAGACCTTGCGGCCTTCGGTCTTCGCGATGCCGCGCGCCTGCAGGTACTTCATGAAACGGGCTTGATAGATCGCCATGATCGGGCCGAGACCCATCGAGACGGTCGGGAACTGCCAGAAGTCCGGCATCAGCCACGGGTGCGGATACGACGAGATGCCCTCGCCGCCCACTTCCTGACGGAAGTTGTCGAGCTGGTTTTCGCTCAAGCGGCCGAGCAGGAACGCGCGCGAGTAGACACCCGGCGACGAGTGGCCCTGCACGAACACGAGGTCGCCGCCATGCTCAGCCGACGGGGCGTGCCAGAAGTGGTTGTAGCCGACGTCGTACAGCGTGGCCGCCGACGCGAACGAAGCGATGTGGCCGCCGACGTTGGTGTCCTTGCCCGCGCGCAGCACCATGGCAATGGCGTTCCAGCGGGTGTACGAGCGGATGCGGTGTTCGATGTCCTGGTCGCCGGGGATGGGCGCCTGACGCGACACGGGAATCGTGTTGATGTACGGGGTGTTGGCGGAGAACGGCAGATGTTCGCCGTGTACGCGAGCAAATTCGATTTGCTTTTCGATCAGGTAGTGGGCGCGATCGGGGCCCACAGCAGAAATCACGCCATCCAGCGCTTCCAGCCATTCGCCGGTTTCCTGGGGATCGTCGTCTTTCTCAGCGGCGACATATTTCATGACTTCGTCGGGTACAGCGGACATGCTCGTCTCCTGGGAATAAGGAACGCTCTTTGAACAGACGACGCGGACGAGTACGGCCGCGGCAGCTTCGGCCGATTGTAATAAGGCGCTCATCGTCTGTGCAACAAAATTTTCGAATTACGAGATCGTTTCTCATAATGCGAAAAATTGTTGCGGCGCACCCTGGTTTGACTGCCCATCGGCGGATACGTCGGCTAGTTTGCTCCGATTAGCGCGACTTTCAGCGCTTTTTTGCGCCATTTGCTAGCCACACGCTGCGCTACAATGCCAGCCATGTTGACCGAACGGCTTTTCGCACGCTCGGCGCGGCCCGCCCGAACGACGGCGGATTCGTCGCCGTCCCGCTGGCACCATGGACCATGGTGGTCGAATTCCTATTTGCTCACGCCGCTCCTGTCGATCCTGGTGTTTCTGGTCGTCATGAGCCTGATCCTGTGGAGTCTGAACCGGCGCGAGCAACAGCAACAGGAAGACACGCTTTACCGCAACGTGGCGTGGGCACAGCAACAAATACGCCTGTCGATGACGGGCGCCCAGGAACAGATCCAGGCGCTCGCCCGCGATCTGGTCGCGGGCCACGCGGATCCCCATTCTTTCCAGGTGTCGACCACGGACATCATGCAGGGGCATCCCGAAATCCTCTACATGAACTGGTACACGGCCCAGCAGCAGCCGCGCTGGCCCAATACGGCGCTGCCGGTGTTCGGCCAGCGCCTCGCCCGGCCGAGCGACGAACAGATGAACGAGGCCGTCAAGGCCGCCTTCAACGAGGCGCGCACTTCGCGCCGCCAGGTGTACTCGCCGCTGATTTATGACGACCTCGGCAACGGCTATCTGACGCTGCAGACGCCGGTATATCGCGACCGCGAATTTCTCGGCACGGTGGCCGCGGTGTTCTCCATCGAAGGGATCCTCAAGCACGACATTCCGCCGGAGCTGTCGGCGAAATACAAGATTTCGATCATCGACCTGAACAACCGCGAGCTCGCCACCACGTCGACCCGCCCGCGCCTGCCGCGCGACGCGTTTTACGACCTGCCGCTCGACCCGCCGGGCCAGGGCGTCTCGGTGCGCGTCTACGCGTTCCCGCAGATGACCAACTTCACGAACAACACGCTCGTGTGGCTGGTCGCCGGGCTGTCGTGCTTCGTGCTGTGGAGCTTGTGGAGCCTGTGGAAACACACCCGGCAGCGCTTCGAAGCGCAGCAGGCGCTGTACGCGGAAGCCTTCTTCCGCCGCGCGATGGAAAACTCCGTGCTGATCGGCATGCGCGTGCTCGACATGCATGGGCGTATCACCCACGTCAATCCGGCCTTTTGCCGCATGACCGGCTGGGACGAGAGCGACCTCGTCGGCAAAAACGCGCCGTTCCCGTACTGGCCGCGCGACGCCTACCCCGAGATGCAGCGCCAGCTCGACATGACGCTGCGTGGCAAGGCGCCTTCGTCGGGCTTCGAGCTGCGCGTGCGGCGCAAAGACGGTTCACTGTTCCATGCGCGGCTTTATGTGTCGCCGCTGATCGACAGCTCGGGGCGTCAGACCGGCTGGATGTCGTCGATGACCGACATCACCGAACCGAAACGTGCGCGCGAAGAGCTGGCCGCCGCGCATGAGCGCTTCACCACCGTGCTCGAAAGCCTCGACGCCGCCGTGTCCGTGCTGGCCGCAGACGAAGCCGAGCTGCTGTTCGCCAACCGCTACTACCGCCATCTGTTCGGGATTCGCCCGGACGGCCATCTGGAACTGGCGGGCGGCGGCTTCGACAGCGCGGACGCGTCATCCGATTCGATCGACATGGTCGACGCCTACGCCGGCCTGCCCGCCGCTGCCTTGACTGAAAGCGCCGCCGACGCGCAGGAAGTCTATGTGCAAGGCATCCAGAAATGGTTCGAAGTGCGTCGCCAGTACATTCAATGGGTGGACGGCCATCTGGCGCAGATGCAGATCGCCACGGACATCACCACCCGCAAGCAGGCGCAGGAACTTGCCCGTCAGCAGGACGAGAAGCTGCAGTTCACCAGCCGCCTGATGACCATGGGCGAAATGGCCTCCTCGCTCGCACATGAGTTGAACCAGCCGCTCGCCGCTATCAATAACTATTGCTCCGGAACCGTAGCACTGGTTAAATCTGGGCGGACAACGCCTGACAATCTGCTGCCGGTGCTCGAAAAAACCGCCCAACAGGCGGTGCGGGCAGGCATGATCATCAAGCGGATCCGCGAATTCGTGAAGCGCAGCGAGCCGAAGCGCCAGGCCACCCGCGTCGCCGATATCGTGGCGGACGCCGTGGGCCTCGCGGAAATCGAGGCTCGCAAGCGCCGCATCCGGATCGTCACGGACCTGCGCTCGCGCCTGCCGGTGATCTACGTCGACCCGGTGCTGATCGAGCAGGTGCTGGTGAATTTGCTGAAAAACGCCGCCGAAGCCATGCATGACGCACGGCCCAATGCGGTGGACCCGGTCATTCGCGTGGTCGTGCGGCTGGAGAACGGCTTCGTGTGCATCAGCGTGGTCGATCAGGGTCCTGGAGTCGACGAAGCGACGGCCGAGCGTCTCTTCGAACCGTTTTACAGCACCAAGTCCGATGGTATGGGCATGGGGCTGAATATCTGCCGTTCGATTATCGAATCGCACCGCGGCCGCCTGTGGGTGGTGAACAACGTCGAATCTGACGGCCACATCACGGGTGCCACGTTCCATTGCAGTCTGCCAATTGGAGAGCCTGACGGCCCGAGCAACGGCGGGTCACAGGCGCCGACACCACAAACCGTTACGGGAGAGCTATGAACAGCCCAGTCACCACACAGGAAACTGTCTTTGTCGTCGACGACGACGAGGCCGTGAGAGATTCACTGCGCTGGCTGCTGGAGGCAAACGGCTACCGCGTGCAGTGCTTCTCCAGCGCCGAGCAGTTCATCGACGCGTGGCAGCCGCACACGCATCCGGGCCAGATTGCCTGCCTGATCCTCGACGTGCGGATGTCCGGCATGAGCGGGCTTGAGTTGCAGGAACGCCTGATCGCCGACAACGCGTCGCTGCCGATCATCTTCGTGACGGGCCACGGCGACGTGCCGATGGCGGTGTCGACGATGAAAAAAGGCGCGATGGACTTCATCGAAAAACCGTTCGACGAAGCCGAACTGCGCAAGCTCGTCGAGCGCATGCTCGACAAGGCGCGCAGCGAAAGCACCAGCGTGCAGCAGCAACGTGCCGCGGCGGAACGTCTGGGCAAGCTGACCGCGCGTGAGCATCAGGTGCTCGAGCGCATCATCGCCGGCCGTCTGAACAAGCAGATTGCCGACGACCTGGGCATCAGCATCAAGACCGTCGAGGCGCACCGCGCCAACATCATGGAAAAGCTCAACGTCAACACGGTCGCCGACCTGCTCCGACTCGCCTTGTCGAACAAGCCGAAAGAAGCACAATAAGCAGCATAAGCGTCGCCTCATTATCGTGCCGGGCGGACTTTCGGGTCCGGCCGGCACGCGCTCCACTTCCTTCCCGCTGTATTGCTTCCCCCACCGCGCCATACCCAACATAAAGCGCACTCGAATTTGAAGCCCATTCGAATTCCGCTTTGAGGCTTTCGCTTAATTAGCTATCCATAGCGTTTGGCATATCTTTCCCGGTCTGGCAATTCCGGTTTCTTTATTGAGCATAGCGAGACAATCAGCGGGATCATTAACCGCAATGTGGCATTTCTCCATATCGATTGACAGCCTCTGCTACGCCCCCTAATTTACAGGTACTGCCTCTCAGGAATTCACGGATGCCTGACGACCGCCGCGTAGACGTGATATCGCACAATCCGGCGCTTCGCTTTGCAGTGCCAATGGACGGCGAGGTTCGCGTATTCCGTGCGCTTGCCAATGCCACCCGCTGCTTCCTTCTTCGTGTCGCCGCGCAAGAGCCGCGCAGCATCCGCTGCACACTGGCCCTGCGCTTCTCAGCTAGCCGGGAGGGCTTCATCGTGAAACGATCCAGAGCACACCATTCGGGTGCGCTGCTTCTGTGTGCCGCGCTCGCCGGTACGCCACTCCTTATCGGCGCTGTGATGCCTTCGGCGGCGTATGCGCAAACCGCGGCGCCTCTGTCCAATCAGCAACTGGATTCGCTGACCGCGCCCATCGCGCTTTATCCCGACGCGTTGCTCGCCCAGGTGCTGATGGCTTCAACCTTCGCGCAGGACGTGCAGGCCGCGGCCGCCTGGTCCAAAGCCAATCCCAATCTGAAGGGCGACGACGCCGTAAAGGCGGTCGCCTCCGAACCATGGGATCCGAGCGTGCAGTCGCTGGTGGCGTTTCCGCAGGTGTTGGCCACCATGGCATCGAAACCCGACTGGGTCACGCAGCTCGGCAATGCGTTTCTGGCCCAGCCGAATGACGTGATGGATTCGGTGCAACGCCTGCGCAAGCAGGCGCAGCAGGCGGGCAACCTGAAGACCACGGAACAGCAGAAGGTCGTGGTCGAGCAAAGCGCCATCCAGATCGTGCCGGCCAACCCGCAAGTGGTCTACGTGCCCACCTACAACCCGACCGTGGTGTACGGCACGTGGCCCTACCCTGCCTATCCGCCGGTCTACGTTCCGCCGCCGCCCGGTTATGCGATTGCGAGCGGCTTTGCCGCCGGCCTCGCGTTCGGCGCCGGTGTCGCCGTGGCGAATTCGCTGTGGGGCGGCTTCAACTGGAACAACCATGACGTCAACATCAACGTCAATCGCTACAACAACATCAATGTGAACAACCGGCTCAACGTGAACAGCAACACGACGAGCTGGAACCGCAATAGCAACGTCAATCGTAACAACGCGAATTTCAACCGCAACGCGAACCTCAATTCGAACCTCAACAACGCGCAACGTGACGCGTACCGGGGACGTGACGCGTCACGTGCGCAGGCAGAGCAAACCCTGCAGAACCGCACCGGGCAGAACGTGGGAGGCAATGCAAGCCAACGCTTTCAGGACATCCGCCAGGGCGGCAACGCCAATGCCGGCGACCTGCGCAACCGCGCGCAAAACGCGAATCGCGACAACGCGCTGCGCGGCGCAGGTGACGGCAACGCGGCGCGGCAGGACGCGCAACGCGGCCAGGCGAGCCGTGAAGCACTGTCGAACCGCTCCGGCGGCGCTGGCGGCTTCGGCGCGAACGGTGGCGGCCAGCAGCGCGGCGGCGGCTTCGGCGCAAACGGCGGCGGTCAACCACGCGGCGACAGGCCACGCGGTGGCGGTGAGCGCCATTTCGGCCGCGGCCGTTGAACGATCAAGAGGAGCCTCTGATGACTCGCTTTCCTGCACGCGGCGCGCTGCGCGCCCATCTCCTGAAGCTCGCCGTCAGCACCGGCACGGTATGCACGCTGCTTGCCGTGCCGGCCGCGCTGCTCAGCAGCCAGGCCGCGCACGCCCAGGCCGTCTACCCTACCGCCGACGACGCGGCCAAAGCCTTTGTCGACGCGCTCTCCAGCAACGATCATGAGGCCATGAAGCACGTCCTCGGCAGCGACTTTCCGCGCTTCATCCCCACGGCCGACATCGGCGAAGACGACATCTACCAGTTCCTCGGTGCCTGGTCGCAGGGACACCAGGTCGTCACGGACGCGTCAAAGCTCAACGGCCGTCCCGAGGCGCACCTCGCGGTCGGTACGAGCGGCTGGACCTTGCCGATTCCGCTCGTGCAAACCCCAGGCGGCTGGCGCTTCGACCCGCGCGCCGCGCAGGATGAGATGCTGACGCGCCGTATCGGCCGCAATGAACGGGCGGCAATGCTGACCTCGCTCGCCTACCTCGACGCGCAGCACGACTATCGCCAGCAGATGCAGCACTATGCGCAGCGCTTCGTCAGCACTTCCGGCCAGCGTGACGGCCTCTACTGGGTGAGCGCGCCGGGCGAGCCGGAAAGCCCGCTCGGGCCGCTGGCGGCGACGATGCCCAACGGTACGCTGCCCACCGAGGCCTATCACGGCTATCACTACCGGATTCTCACTGCGCAAGGATCGCATGCGAAAGGCGGCGCACAGAATTACGTGGAAGACGGCGTGATGACGAAGGGCTGCGGCCTGATTGCGTCACCGGCCGAGTATGGCAAGACGGGTGTCATGACCTTCATCGTCAACCAGGATGGCCAGGTTTATCAGAAGAATCTCGGACCGCAGACGGCGCACGCGGCAGCGGCGATCAAAACCTTCGACCCCGGCCCGACATGGCAGGCGGTTCAACCTTGAGCGGGTTGGGCGAGCGCGCGCGGCTCTGAGCGATTGCGGCTTTTCCGCTGGCGCACGGCGCTGATGGGTGGTTGCTCCGCACGGGTGCCCGGCGAGGCCGCGACGGTATAATGGCGGACTTCGCAGCGGCGCGTTTTAGCACCGCGCGCTGTTCCGGATCCGAGCGGTCCTGCACAGAAGCGCCATCGAACGTGTCGCCATTCCCTTGTGCGCGCCGCCATGCCCCGCACCCGAACTGCCCAGACTCGACCGACCATGACAGCCAAACTGATCGACGGCAACGCCCTCTCCAAGACCTTGCGCGCCGACGTCGCGACGCGCGCCGCCGCCCTCACCGCTCGCGGCCACCAGCCGGGCCTCGCCGTGGTGCTGGTGGGCGACAATCCGGCCAGCGAAGTGTATGTGCGCAACAAGATCAAGGCCTGCGAGGACAACGGCCTGCATTCGTCGTACGACCGCTACCCGGCCACGCTGTCGGAAGCCGACCTGCTTGCGCGTATCGACGAACTGAACCGCGACCCGAAAATTCACGGCATCCTCGTGCAACTGCCGTTGCCTGCGCATATCGACAGCCACAAGGTGATCGAAGCCATCGCCCCGCACAAGGATGTCGACGGCTTTCACGTCGCCAATGCCGGCGCGTTGATGACCGGCAAGCCGCTGTTTCGCCCGTGCACGCCGTATGGCGTGATGAAGATGTTCGAGGCCCACGGCATCGATCTGAAGGGTGCGAATGCGGTGGTCATCGGCCGCTCGAATATCGTTGGCAAGCCGATGGCGCTGCTGCTGCTCGAGGCGGGCGCAACCGTCACGATCTGCCATAGCAAGACCCGCGATCTGGCCGCTCACACACGAACAGCGGACGTGGTGGTCGCCGCCACCGGCATGCGCAACATTCTGACCGCGGCGATGGTGAAGCCGGGCGCCACGGTCATCGACGTGGGCATGAATCGCGACGAAGCCGGCAAGCTGTGCGGCGACGTCGATTTCGCGGGCATCAAGGAAGTGGCCGGCTTTATCACGCCGGTGCCGGGCGGCGTCGGCCCGATGACGATCACAATGCTGCTCGTCAATACGATCGAAGCCGCCGAACGCGCCGCCGGCAACGCCTGACAGGATCGCCTGGACAGCGCCCCGCGCGGCCCGCCCGCTTTTGCGGGACGCAAAACCTAATCCGCCGCCATCGTCGCCACCGCCAACGGCCGCGGCGCACGCGCCAGCCGCCGCCGGCACCACATCAGCACCGGCCGCTCGACAAAGCGGCACGACAACGCGGCGCACAGCAGGATAAACGGCGCAGCAACCAGCACCGACACCTGATGACTCAGATGAGGAGCAATGCTCGCGACGCATTGCTGCATCATGAAGCCGTACAGGTAGATGCCGTACGAATAATCGTTGCGGGGCACGAAGCGGTGCAACAGCGGCGTCGTGCCGACCCACAGCACGCCGTACACGAAGGCTATGTAGAACAGCGGTTGGGCGCCGGCGGTGTCACGGAACACCAGAAAGACCATCATCAGTCCGATGGCCGCGAGGCCATGAATTTCGATTTCCTCGCGCCAGCCGTAAATCAGCATGCCGAGCAGAAAGAAGGGCTCCGGCCAGAACGAATAGCCGCCCGGCTTTTCGGCAAAATCGCGCCAGCTGACACCCAGATGCGGCACATGCAGCCGCAGCGCGAAAGCCGCAAGTCCCAGCGCCGCAGCCAGCAGCACGCCCCAGCGGTTCGACAGCAGGCCCAGCATGCCGGTGACCAGCACGATCAGATAGCAGCGCACTTCGAGCGGCAGCGTCCACAAGGGCGCACACACGTCATAGATGAAGCGGTTATGTTCGAACACGCCCGGCACGACCCAGCCTTGCTTGAGCACGATCGTGGAGAAATTGTCGAGGTTGGCCCAAGTCACGCCCGAGGCGAAATACTCGCGCAGCGGCAGGGTCGTGAACAGCGGTCCGATGATGAACACCGTCACCAGCGAGCCCCCCGCCACCGCGGGCCAGATGCGCGCAATGCGCAACGCGACGAAGCGCGGTGCCGAGCGCTGCCGGTCGAAGCTGGCGGTCACCAGCATGCCGCTTAGCAGAAAGAAGGCATAGACGCCGAACGCGCCGAAACCGTCGAAGCCGAGTGCGCCTTGCACCCAATCGGTGCTGCCGTCCGGCCACTGCAAGATGTACGAGTGCCCGTACACCACCGCGACGGCGGCAAGCAGCCGCACCAGGTCGAAATTGTTCCTGTTGCGCGAGAGTGCGTGCGAAAGCGGTTTCATGGATGACTCTCCCCGGTAGACGGCGCCGCCGGCCGGTTTTTCCACACCATTGCCGACGTCTGCCCACCATGCCGCACGGCAGCAAATCGCACCGTTCGCTCTCGCACAGAAGCGCCGGTCGAAGCGGCCTGCCCGCACTGTACAAGGCAGCGGACCACGCGAAAGCCGAACTTCTGCTAATTTCTTCCCTAGCCCAATTGGAATCGCAGCCTGCTGCCCCAATAATCACCGTACCGGGCGCCGCCACGAGCCGCGCCCGCCCATTCACCCGCGTCAGACAGGAAGCCTTATGTCCACTACTCATCCGGCCAACGACAACCCGCTCCTCGATTTCTCCGACCTGCCGCGCTTTGGCGAGATCCGCCCGGAACACGTCACCCCCGCCCTCGATGTGCTGCTCGCCAATGCGCAAGCCGCCGTCGAACGCGCCGCCGAACCCGTCACGCCAGCCTCGTGGAGCGACGTCGTCGAGCCCGTCGAGCGCGCCACCGAGCCGCTCTCGCGTGCGTGGGGCGTGGTCGGCCACCTGAACGCCGTGGCGGATACGCCTGAACTGCGTGCCGCCTACGGCGAAAACCTGCCGCGCGTCACCGAATTCTGGTCGAGCGTCGGGCAAAACCTCGCGCTATATGAGAAATACAAGGCACTCGCAGCGAGTAGCGACTTTTCGTCACTGACCGGCGAACGCAAGAAGATCCTCCATAACGCGCTGCGCGATTTCCGCCTGTCAGGCGCGGAACTGCCGGAAGACCAGAAGCCGCACTTCGCCGCATTGCAGGAGCGCCAGGCCGGTCTGTCGAAGGCGTTTTCGGATCACGTGCTGGACGCGACCAACGCGTACACCTATCTGGTCGCGGACAAGGCGGATCTGGCCGGTTTGCCGGAAGACGTGATCGAGGCCGCCGAAGAAGCCGCTGAACGCGACGGCAAGACCGGCTACAAGTTCACGCTGCACTTCCCGTCCTATTTTCCGGTGATGCAGTACGCGGAAAACCGCGCGATGCGCGAAGCGATGTACCGCGCCTACGTCACGCGCGCCTCGGAACTGGGCGCGACCTACGGCGGCGGTAAGGCCGAGTGGGACAACACCGCGAACGTCGCGGAGCAGCTCCAGCTGCGCGCCGAGGAAGCGCACATGCTCGGTTACCGGAATTTCGCCGAGGTGTCGCTCGCGCCGAAAATGGCCGAGTCGCCCGCGCAGGTCATGGCCTTCCTCGAAGACCTCGCCACCCGCGCACGCCCGCACGCCGAAAAGGACTGGAAGGAACTGCGCGAATTCGCCGCGAACGAGCTCGGCCTCACCGACCTGCAGCCCTGGGACATGACCTTCGCTGCCGAGCGTCTGCGTCAGCAGCGCTACTCGTTCTCGGAAAACGAGGTCAAGCAATACTTCCCGGAAGATATCGTGTTCAAGGGCCTGTTCAAGGTCACGGAAACCTTGTTCGACGTCAAGATCCGCCGCGACGAAGCGACCGTCTGGCATCCGGATGTGCGCTTCTTCCGCGTCGAGAATCAGGACGGCGGCCTCGTCGCGCAGTTCTACCTCGACCTGTACGCGCGCGAAGGCAAGCGCGGCGGAGCGTGGATGGACGACGCGCGCGCCCGTCACAAGCATGCGCATGGCGGCGTGCAAACACCGGTCGCCTATCTGACCTGTAACTTCTCGGCGCCGGTCGGCGGCAAACCGGCCTGCTTCACGCACGACGAAGTGATCACGCTGTTCCACGAGTTCGGCCATGGCCTGCATCACATGCTCACGCGCGTGGATGAGCTCGGCGTCTCGGGCATCAACGGCGTCGAATGGGATGCGGTGGAACTGCCGTCGCAGTTCATGGAGAACTTCTGCTGGGAGTGGGACGTGCTGAGCGACATGACCTCGCATGTCGAAACCGCCAGACCGTTGCCGCGCGAGCTGTTCGACAAGATGCTCGCCGCCAGGAACTTCCAGAGCGGCCTCACCACGGCACGACAGATCGTGTTCTCGATGTTCGATATGAAGCTGCATACCGACTTCGATCCATCCGGCGCAACGAGCGCGAACGACCTCGCCCGCGAAATCAACGAGCGCTTCCACGTCGTGCCGCAAGCGGCATTTTCGCGCTGGCCGAACACCTTCAGTCACATCTTCGCGGGCGGCTACGCGGCCGGCTACTACAGCTACAAGTGGGCCGAAGTGCTGTCCGCGGACGCGTATGCGGCGTTCGAAGAAGCGGCCGAGGCCGCGAGCGGCAGCGTGCTGGATGCGGCCACCGGCACACGGTATCGCAAGGAGATTCTGGAGGTGGGCGGCAGCCGCCCAGCTATGGAATCGTTCAAGGCGTTCCGTGGGCGTGAGCCGAATATCGATGCACTGCTGCGTCACAACGGTATGACACCGGCAACCACGCACTGAGCAACAGGCGCGCTGCGGCGCTGAGGTGTGGTGAAAGATAAAAACCGGTGCCCTGCTCACGCAGGCACCGGTTTTTTTATGCGCGCGTGCATCCGTGATGCCTGTTGTGTTATTCGCGCTGCAGTTTGAAGTCGATTTGCGCCGGACGCCCTTCCAGCGCAAGCGTCGCGCGCGCGGCAGGCGAGCGCGCGACCACTTTGCCGCGCCTGATCACCGCCAGCCTTGCCGCGCGCAAGCGGATGGCTTCAACCGGATCACGCGCGTCGAGCAGCACGCAATTGGCCTCACAGCCCGGCGCAATGCCGTAGCCCTCCAGACCGAGGATGCGTGCGGCATTGACCGTCACCGCGTCGAAACAGGCGTGCATCGCGTCGATGCCGGTCATCTGCGCGACGTGCAGGCCCATGTGCGCCACTTCGAGCATGTCTCCCGAGCCCAGGCTGTACCATGGGTCCATCACGCAGTCGTGGCCGAACGCGACGTTGATGCCCGCCGCCATCATCTCCGGCACCCGCGTCATGCCGCGACGCTTCGGATAGGTGTCGCTGCGGCCCTGCAGCGTGATGTTGATCAGCGGGTTGGCGATCGCCGCCACGCCTGACTCGCGCATCAGCGGCAGCAGCTTGCTGACGTAGTAGTTGTCCATCGAATGCATCGAGGTCAGATGCGAACCCGTCACGCGTCCATGCAGGCCTAGCCGGTGGGTCTGCGCCGCCAGCGTTTCGATGTGGCGCGAGAGTGGATCGTCGGATTCGTCGCAATGCATGTCGACGCGCAAGCCCTTCCCGGCCGCGTATTCGCACAGGACACGCACCGATTCCGCACCGTCGGCCATGGTCCGCTCGAAATGCGGAATGCCGCCTACGACGTCGACGCCCAGCGCGATGGCGCGCTTCAGGTTGTCGAAGGCACCCGGGCTGCGCAACACGCCGTCCTGCGGGAACGCGACCAGTTGCAGATCGAGATACGGCGCAACGCGGCGCTTCACTTCGAGCAACGCCTCGACGGCGAGCAGACGCGGATCGCACACGTCGACATGACTTCGAATTGCCAGCAGGCCACGCGCGACGGCCCAGTCGCAGTACTGCAGCGCGCGCTCGATCAACGCCTGCTGGGTCAGGTCGGGCTTGAGTTCGCCCCAGAGCGCAATACCTTCGAGCAGCGTCCCTGAGGCGTTGACGCGCGGCAGGCCGTACGACAGCGTCGCGTCCATATGGAAATGCGGATCCACGAAAGGCGGCGTGACGAGCGAGCCGGCAGCGTCGATTTCCTCTGCCGCGCTGGCGCTCAGATGCGGCTCGACGGCGACGATCCGGCCCGCTTCGATGCCGATATCGACCGGCCCCCGTTGCGGTGATGCACTGCGCGGCAAACTGGCACGACGGATGATCAGGTCCATGTCTCGCTCCTTTGGCTGAACTCGATTCTATCGGCGTCAGAAAGCGTGTGGGCCAGCATGTTGGATGGACGATCCCGGGTTCGGCCGGCATGCCTGCATTAAGCAACACAGCGACCAACCCAGCGGACGCGGTGCCGAAACCGGCCGGTCAGCCGTACTGGCGCAATCCCGCCGTTGCGTACCGCTGCAAACCACCCAGGCCAACCTATACTCGCAGCTGACGCAACACAACCGTGTGGGACAGCACCATGAAAACGATCGGTGTCATTGGCGGCATGAGCTGGGAATCGTCCACCGAGTACTACCGGCTGCTCAACCGCTACGCGAAGGCGCGCCTGGGCGGCCATCACAATGCGCGCAGCTTGATGCTGACCGTGGATTTCGCGCCCATCGAGGCGGATCAGCGGGCCGGCGACTGGAGCGCCCTCGGCGCGAAAATGGCGGATGCGGCGCGTCATCTGGAGCGCGGCGGCGCGGACCTCGTGATGCTCGCGACCAACACGATGCATCGCGTGTACGAGTCGATTGAGCAGGCGATCACGGTGCCGTTTCTGCACATCGCAGACCCGACCGGCAGCGCGCTACGCTCGGCGGGCATCGAGCGGGTCGGCTTGCTGGGCACCCGTTATACGATGGAGCAGGCGTTTTACACGGGACGGCTGCTCGAGCGCTACGCGCTCGATACGTTGATTCCCAACGAAGCCGATCGCGCCGACGTGCATCGGATCATCTACGACGAGTTGTGCCACGGCGTGGTCGACGGCAGGTCGCGGCAGGCGTACCAGCGCGTGATCGAAGATCTGAAGACACGCGGCGCGCAGGCGGTGATTCTCGGCTGCACGGAAATCACCCTGCTGGTCAAGCCAGAGGATTCCGTGCTACCGGTGTTCGACACGACCGCGCTGCATGCGCAGGCGGCGGTCGAGTGGGCGATCCGTCCGGACTGAAATCAGGACTCCACGTCTTCGAGACTGAAGAGTTCGCTCTGATCGTTATACGAGAAGATTTCGCCGTAGCGGCCCCAGTTGATCACGGCGTCGAGCGTCTCTTCCGCGGCGCTGTCCGACAGAACGTCTTCCAGCTCCTGCTCGAAGCGCACCCGCGGCGCGCGATGACCCGGCCGTTCGTTGAGCACCTTCTTGATTCGCGCGGCGAGCGGCACATGGCGCAGCAGATGTTCCGCGAACATCATCTTGCGCTCCTGAGTGCCTAACTCCGCAAACGCGCGTGCCGGCGAACTCAGCACGATGTCGCCTTCGTGCACTTCCGCAAAGCCCAGATGCTGCAGCACTTCGGCCACCGGGAACAGATCGTCTACTTCAAGATGCAGCGACCGGGCGATTTCCGGCATGTCGGCCCGGCCGTGGTACGGCGCGGCGGCGACCGTTTCGATCAGACCCGCCATCAGGTTGGTCGACACGTGCGGCAACCAGCTGCCCAGTTCGAGGCCCTTCTTACCGGTGTCGTCGGTCTGACGCGCGGTCATCTTCGCGTAGATGTCGTCGACAAGGCGCCGGAACGCCGGATCCAGCCGGTTACGCGGATGCTTGAACGGCACCTTGATTTCAGCAACGACACGGCCCGGATTCGACGACAGCACGAGGATGCGGTCGCACATGAACACCGCTTCCTCGATGTTGTGCGTGACGATCAGCACCGACTTGATGGGCATGCGGCCCTGCGTCCACAGATCCAGCAGATCGGTCCGCAGCGTCTCGGCGGTCAGCACGTCGAGCGCGGAGAACGGCTCGTCCATCAAGAGCAGCGTCGGGTCGACCACCAGCGCGCGCGCAAAACCCACCCGCTGGCGCATGCCGCCC
>NZ_DASXHA010000035.1:0-2816 GCF_036488795.1 Paraburkholderia sp. | reverse complement strand
GGCGTCAAGACAACGGCCTGCGCTAGCGAGAAGGCACCGCGGCGTGGCACTATTTGCGCGAATTCAGTAAGGACAATCCAATGATCGTCGGCGCGCATGTTATGATCCAGAGCACCAATGACGGTGCGGACAAAGCCTTCTTCCGCGACGTGCTGGGATTGCCCAGCGTGGATGCCGGTGGTGGATTTTTCCTCTTCGCCGTGCCGCCTTCCGAAATTGCGGTTCACGAGGGCCGCGCCGACGGAACGCACGAATTGTTCCTGATGTGCGACGACATCGAAGCGTTCATCGACGAGATGAATTCGCACGACGTTGCCTGCACGCCGGCGCAGAACCGTGGCTGGGGAATCCTGACGCAAGTGACCTTGCCTGGCGGCGGCAAACTCGGCGTGTATCAGCCGCTGCACAAACGACCGAAGGCCAAAGCTGCACGCTCGAAAAGCGCTAAGCGCAACAGCGCAAAGGCCGCCAGCCGGAAGCGCCGGCCCGCAGCCAAGCGCGCTACGCGGCCGCGCGCGAAGGCTCGGAAGCGGTAATCCAGCCGCCGCCGAGCACGCGCGTTCCGTTCGCCGCGTAGAACACGCAGGCCTGACCGGGCGCGACCGCTTCTTCGCCAGCCGGGATATCGACGAACGCGGTACCCGGGCCGGCGAGTGTGACCCGCGCGGCAATAGGCGGCCGCGTCGAGCGCACCTTCACCGCGCACTCTATCGTGTCCAACTGCGGCGCGATCCAGTTCACGTCCCGCAACTGGATCGTGTGGACCCGGAGCGCCTCGCGCGGGCCTACAATCACGCGCGCATTTCCTGCATCGAGCTTCACCACAAAAAGTGGACCGGCAGTACCGGAAAGCCGAAGTCCCTTGCGCTGACCGACGGTGAAGCCGACCACGCCATCGTGCCCGCCAAGCACATTGCCGTCTAGGCCAACAATCTCGCCCGGGCGCGCAGCATCGGGCCGCACGCCCCGCACGACGGATGCGTAGTCCCCGTTCGGCACGAAGCAGATATCCTGACTGTCTGGCTTATCCGCAACGGATAAATCTAACTCCGCCGCAATTGCGCGCACGTCGTGCTTCTGCATCTCGCCAATCGGAAACCGCAGGAACGCAAGCTGCTCCGGGGTTGTTCGATATAGAAAATAGCTCTGGTCGCGGCTGGCATCTGCAGCAGTATGCAATTCCGGACCGTTGGGAGATTCCACGCGGCGCACATAGTGGCCGGTGGCGAGCGCGTCCGCGCCCAAATCCTGCGCCACATGCAGCAGGTCGGCAAACTTCACGCGTTCGTTGCAGCGCACGCACGGAATCGGTGTCTCGCCGCGGCCATAGGAGTCCGCAAAATCCTCGATCACCGCCTTGCGGAATCGCTCTTCGTAATCGAGCACGTAATGCGAAATGCCGAGTGACGCCGCCACTCGGCGCGCGTCGTGAATATCCTGGCCGGCACAACAGGCGCCTTTCTTCCGGACCGTCACGCCGTGATCGTAGAGT
This sequence comes from Paraburkholderia sp., assembly GCF_036488795.1. Classification (GTDB taxonomy): domain Bacteria; phylum Pseudomonadota; class Gammaproteobacteria; order Burkholderiales; family Burkholderiaceae; genus Paraburkholderia. The sequence continues at coordinate 1,324 of NZ_DASXHA010000035.1, read as the reverse complement.
TGCAGAGTGAGGCCGATCACCTCATGGCCGGCGCGCGTCATCAGCGCGGCGGCGACGGAGGAATCCACGCCGCCGGACATCGCGACCACAACGCGCATCTTCCGGCTGTCAATCATTAGGCGCCGTATAGGGCCGCACCCAGATAGCCGCAAGCCTCAGCCGGGGGTGCCACTTGCCGGGAGGTAGTTCAGCAGGGAAATTTGGTGCAGTTGCGACGTCACCTGCAGCGCCGCCTGCAAGGCCACCTGGTTCTGGTTCAACCGGCTGATCGCCTCGCCCATATCGACGTCTTCGAGATCGGAAACGAACCCTTTGTAAAGCGTCGACATTGATTGCTGGCGATCCGAAGCGTCCTGCAATTGCGCATAGGTCTGGCCGTTTACGGCGGCAAGGTTGTTGATGTTCTGGCTCGCCGCCGTGGCGCTGCCGATCTCACCGCTCAGGAAATTCGCTTGGGCCTGGGTCAGGCCGGTGCCGAAACCACCATTCGGGCCGGCATTGAAATCTGCCACATCTTTCAGGGCTTGCATCAGTTGCTGGCCGACATCCGACGCCAGCACGCCGATCTTCACCGTCTCGCCGTCAGCCACGGTGACGGAGCGGGCAACATGTCCGTTCGCAAATGCATCGCTTGCGGACGAAAGGGAGGACAGGTCCGATATCGAATTCGCGGTCACCGGCGGTGTATTGTCCTTGTTGCCGCCATAGATGTAGTTGCCGTCCGCATCCTGGGAATTCAAGATTTGCTTGAGCTGCTCGAAAATGCCACCCGCATTTGCCATCAGCGTGGTGGCATCGTTGTCCGCCACCGCCTTGGTGACTGCCTGTCGAAGCTGGTCGGCCAGCCCCGAGACCGCGGTGAGTTGCGTGTCTTGCAGATCGACCTGGTTGAGCGCGGCCTGCGTCACCGACTGATAGGCATCGGTTCGCGAAGAAGCCGAGCGCGCCGCTTCGAGCATGGCCGTCTTGTTGCCGATGCCGGCATAGTCGGACGATACCTTGCCGCTCGCCACCTGCTCCTGGGTTTTGCCTAGTGCCGCGCTCGCATGCATGATCTGGGCGAGCAGGAACTGCATTTGCCCATTGTTGGCCACGCGATCGATCATCGAAGCGCTCCTATTGCACCTGCAGCAATGTGTCGTACATCTGCTGCACCACCTGCAGAATGCGCGCGCCGGCGCTGTAGGCCTGCTGGTAGATCATCATGTTGGACAATTCTTCATCGAGGTTCACGCCCGACACCTGCGACTGGCGCGATTGCGCCTCCTGCGAACGGTCGCCCTGCTCGGTGGCGCTGGAACTTGAGGCCTGGCTCTGCGTCGCC
>NZ_DASXHA010000024.1:0-9001 GCF_036488795.1 Paraburkholderia sp. | reverse complement strand
AGTGAGGAATGTACGTGTCGACCTTATGCGCAGCCTGGATCACCATGCTGCCTTCAGGCACCTCTACTTTCTTGCCGTCTATTTCAAGTTCAACCATGATGGTCAATCTTCCTTAACCTGTTACCGCTCAATCGTTCGCCCCGTTCATACGCCGCGCGCTTTTGCGCCGCGACGATGACCCCGCGGTTGACGCTTCTCGTGCCGGCCTATGCCGCCACCGTTTCCGAAGCCGTTGCTGCGCCAGCATGACCATCGACGAGGCAGCGCTTGTTGGCGACGTGATATTCGAATTCGTCCCAGTAATGCTTGAGCATGCCGCGCACCGGCATGGCCGCTGCGTCGCCGAGCGCGCAAATCGTGCGGCCCATGATGTTTCCAGCCACCGAGTTCAGCAGGTCCAGATCTTCCTGGCGGCCGAGGCCATGTTCGATCCGATGCACCACGCGATACAGCCAGCCGGTGCCCTCGCGGCACGGCGTGCACTGGCCGCATGACTCTTCGTAGTAGAAGTACGAAAGGCGCAGCAGCGAGCGCACCATGCAGCGCGTTTCGTCCATCACGATGACCGCGCCCGAACCCAGCATTGACCCGGCCTTGGCGATCGAGTCGTAGTCCATGTCCATGCCCATCATCATGTCGCCCGGGATCACCGGTGCTGACGAGCCGCCCGGAATCACGGCCTTGATTTTCTTGCCGCCGCGCATGCCGCCGGCGAGCTCCAGCAGCGTCGCGAACGGCGTGCCGAGCGGAATTTCATAGTTGCCCGGACGTTCGACGTCGCCCGACACCGAGAAAATCTTCGTGCCGCCGTTGTTCGGCTTGCCCAGTTCCAGGTAAGCCTGCGGACCGATGGTCAGCAGGAACGGCACGGCGGCGAAGGTCTCGGTGTTGTTGATGGTGGTCGGCTTGCCGTACACGCCGAAGCTTGCCGGGAACGGCGGCTTGAAGCGCGGCTGGCCCTTCTTGCCTTCCAGCGATTCGAGCAACGCAGTCTCTTCGCCGCAGATATAGGCGCCGTAGCCGTGGTGCGCGTGCAACTGGAACGAGAAGCCCGAACCCATGATGTTCTCGCCCAGATAACCGGCGCGGCGGGCTTCTTCCAGCGCCTCTTCGAAGCGCTTGTACGCTTCCCAGATCTCGCCGTGAATGTAGTTGTAACCGACCGTGATGCCCATCGCGTAGGCGCCGATCGCCATACCTTCGATCAGTGCATGCGGATTCCAGCGCAGGATGTCGCGGTCTTTGAATGTGCCCGGCTCGCCTTCGTCCGAATTGCAGACGAGGTACTTCTGGCCCGGGAACTGACGCGGCATGAAGCTCCACTTCAGACCGGTCGGAAAGCCCGCACCGCCGCGGCCACGCAGGCCCGACGCCTTGACGTCGGCGATCACCTGCTCCGGCGGAATCTTCTCTTCCAGAATACGGCGAAGCTGGGCGTAACCGCCGCGCGCCACGTAGTCTTCGAGATGCCAGTTGTCACCGTTCAGGCCGGCGAGAATCAGCGGCTTGATGTGACGATCATGTAAGGACGTCATTTCGAAAGTTCCTCGAGCAGCTGGTCGATCTTCGCGCGGCTCATGAAGCTGCACATGCGATGGTTGTTCACCAGCATCACCGGCGCGTCGCCGCACGACCCCATGCACTCACCTTCTTTCAAGGTGAACTTGCCGTCTGCCGTGGTTTCGCCGAAGTCGATGCCGAGCTTCTGCTTCAGGTATTCAGCCGCGCCTTCCGCGCCGCCGTCCGGGCCGAGCTGGCACGGCAGGTTCGTGCAGAGCGTGATCTTGTGCTTGCCGACCGGCGACATCTCGTACATGGTGTAGAAGGTCGCGACCTCCTGCACGGCGACTGCGGGCATGCCCAGATAGTCCGCGACGAACTGCATCAGATCCGGCGACAGCCAGCCATGCTCTTCCTGAGCAACGGCCAAAGCCGCCATCACGGCGGACTGTTGCTGACCAGCGGGATACTTCGCGATCGCGCGATCGATTTCTTTCAGGCCTTCAGCTGAGATCATTTTCAGACACGACTCTTTCAATTCCTACCGAACGAAAACCTGTCGCATGCTGCATGTTGCGACAGACCCGGCGTTCCTTTGCTTGACACGCGCCCGCTACGGCTGCGATGCGCGTGCCACGATGAAAACCGCTCTTACCGATCGATTTCGCCGAACACAATGTCCTGCGTGCCGATGATAGTCACGGCGTCGGCGATCATGTGCCCGCGCGCCATTTCGTCGAGCGCGGCCAGATGCGCGTAGCCCGGCGCACGGATCTTCAGACGATACGGCTTGTTCGCCCCGTCCGAAATCAGATAAATGCCGAACTCGCCCTTCGGATGTTCGACTGCCGCGTACGCCTCGCCTTCCGGCACGTGGAAGCCTTCCGTGAAGAGCTTGAAGTGGTGAATCAGCTCTTCCATGTTCGACTTCATGCCCACGCGCGACGGCGGCGCAACCTTGTGATTGTCGATCATCACGGGGCCTGGATTCTTACGCAACCATTCAATGCACTGTTTCGCGATTCGCGTTGATTGACGCATTTCTTCGACGCGTACCAGGTACCGGTCGTAACAATCGCCGTTCACACCGACCGGAATGTCGAAATCCAGCTTGTCATAGACTTCGTACGGTTGCTTCTTGCGCAGGTCCCATTCGATACCCGAGCCGCGCAGCATGGCGCCCGTCATGCCGAGTTGCAGCGCGCGCTCCGGACTCACCACGCCGATCCCGACCAGACGCTGCTTCCAGATGCGGTTATCGGTCAGAAGCGTTTCGTATTCGTCGACGCAATGCGGGAAGCGCGCGAAGAAGTCGTCGATGAAGTCGAGCAGCGAACCCTGACGGGTCTCGTTCATCTTCGACAGCGCCTTCGCGTTGCGGATCTTCGAAGCCTTGTACTGCGGCATGGCTTCAGGCAGATCGCGATAGACGCCGCCCGGACGATAGTAAGCCGCGTGCATCCGCGCACCGGACACCGCTTCGTACACGTCCATCAGGTCTTCACGTTCGCGGAACGCATACAGAAACACCGCCATGGCGCCGACGTCGAGCGCGTGCGAACCGATCCACATCAGATGGTTCAGCACCCGCGTGATCTCGTCGAACAACACACGAATGTACTGCGCGCGGATCGGCACGTCGATGCCGAGCAGCTTTTCGATAGCCATCACGTAGCCATGCTCGTTCACCATCATCGACACGTAGTCGAGACGGTCCATGTACGGCACGGACTGGATGAAGGTCTTGGTTTCCGCGAGCTTTTCAGTTGCGCGATGCAGGAGGCCGATATGCGGGTCGGCGCGCTGGATCACTTCACCGTCGAGCTCCAGCACGAGGCGCAGCACGCCGTGCGCTGCCGGGTGCTGCGGGCCGAAGTTGAGCGTGTAGTTCTTGATCTCTGCCATGGCGTTCTCTTAGTGTTTCAGACCGCCATAGCGATCCTCGCGGATCACGCGCGGCGTGATTTCCCGAGGCTCGATCGTCACCGGCTGATAGACGACGCGCTTCTCTTCCGGGTCGTAGCGCATTTCGACGTAACCGGAAACAGGGAAATCCTTGCGGAACGGGTGACCGATAAAACCGTAGTCGGTCAGAATACGGCGCAGGTCCGGGTGACCTTCGAAGACGATGCCGAACAGGTCGAACGCTTCGCGCTCGTACCAGTTGGCCGAATTCCAGACGTCCACGATCGACGGAATCAGCGGCACGTCGTCGTCCGGCGCGAACACGCGCACACGCAGACGCCAGTTGTTCGCAACCGACAGCAGATGCAACACCGCGGCGAAACGCGGACCGTCGTAGGCGCCGTCGCCGTAGGTCTGGTAGTCGACACCACACAGGTCAACCAGCTGCTCGAAGCGCAGCGACGAATCGTCGCGCAGGCGAGTCGCAATATCTTGATATTCTCTTGCACTCACGACGATAGTGAGCTCGCCGATTGCTTCGGTGATGCTCAGCAGGCGGCCGCCAAAGGCCGCCTCGAGGTTCGCTTTCAGGGACTCGAGTTTGCTTGCCATATTGTGGGGAGGCTCTGGTCTTATTGACGGGCGATAGTGTTGGTACGACGGATCTTCGCTTGCAGCTGGATCACGCCATAGACCAACGCTTCGGCGGTCGGAGGGCAACCTGGCACATAGACGTCGACCGGCACGATCCGGTCGCAACCACGCACCACTGAATACGAATAGTGATAGTAGCCGCCGCCGTTCGCACACGAACCCATCGAGATGACCCAGCGCGGCTCAGCCATCTGGTCGTAGACCTTGCGCAGAGCCGGCGCCATCTTGTTGCACAGTGTGCCGGCGACGATCATCACGTCCGACTGGCGCGGACTGGGACGAAACACAACGCCAAAACGGTCGAGGTCATAGCGGGCTGCACCCGCATGCATCATCTCGACCGCGCAGCACGCAAGACCAAACGTCATCGGCCACAGGGAACCGGTGCGCGTCCAGTTGATCAGCTTGTCAGCCGTGGTGGTGACAAACCCTTCCTTCAAGACCCCTTCGATACTCATTTGCTTTCCACTCCAGACGGGGCGGCTAGCGTTGGCCGCCCACGCAAACCGGCGATTAATCCATCATTCCCAGTCGAGGCCGCCCTTCTTCCAGATATAGGCGAAGCCCAGCAGGAACTCGAGAAGGAAAATCATCATTGCCATGAAGCCGGGCCAGCCGATGTCGCGAAGGGCCACGCCCCACGGAAACAGGAACGCGGTTTCAAGATCGAAAATGATGAAGAGAATGGCGACCAGGTAGTAGCGCACGTCGAACTTCATGCGCGCATCTTCGAATGCCTCGAAGCCGCACTCGTACGGTGCGTTCTTCTCGGTATCGGGCCTGTTCGGACCGAGGATCTTGCCAATACTGACCAGTGCTACGCCTAAACCAGTGCCCACCAGGAGGAACAACAAGACGGGGTAATAGGCTGCGAGGTTCAAGACTATCCTCAATCGGTTGGTTCTGAGTGCCGCCGGGGAGACATTCACCCGACGCGAAATCACTTCGTCGTGCTTGACGTTGCAAGCTTAACGCAAACACCAAGCCAGAAGCGAAAATGCCAGCCGAAGCGAAGCAAGCGGCTGGCATTAAGATAACACTGGTGCCGACGGCGAGACTCGAACTCGCACAGCTTTCGCCACTACCCCCTCAAGATAGCGTGTCTACCAATTTCACCACGTCGGCACTACCGCAATCCGGGAAATCAACTTGTAAAACCCGCGAATCGCTTCAAGACTTGAATTGTAACTGGTTTAAGCAGTTTGTTCAACGCACCACGACCACTTTTCCCGAAAATTTATTTCGGCACGTCCTGGCCCGGCGTGGACGCTGCGGTCGCCGGCGCAGCCATCGAGCCCGCCGCCGGAACCGCCGCGGACGAAGCAGCAACCGGAGCCGTCGCCACCGTGCCGAGCAAGCCAGCAGAAGGCTTGGCGTGATACGAACCGAGATACGTGAGCGTCAGCGTCGAGATAAAAAAGACTGCTGCCAGCACCGCCGTAGTACGCGACAAAAAGTTTGCCGAACCCGTCGCACCGAACAGACTGCCCGATGCGCCACTGCCAAAAGCAGCACCCATGTCGGCGCCCTTACCGTGCTGCAGCAATACGAGGCCAATAACCCCAAGCGCCGACAGCAACTGAACGACGATAATCAAAGTTTTCAAAACCAGCATCACACTCACCTGAGTCTTTATTTAATCGCGTGGCACAACGCGCACCATGCGCAATGGGGCCTTCCTCGCCCGCGCAACCTGCTTATTGCTTGACGCTCAACGCGCCTACCGCGCCGGCCGCCTTGCAGATTGCGAGGAAATCTTTGTCCTTCAACGACGCGCCGCCAATCAGGCCGCCGTCGATATCCGGCTGGCGGAACAATTCTTCCGCATTGTCCGGCTTCACACTCCCGCCATACAACAGTGCTACGTCAGCTGCCGCAGCGCTTTTCGCCGCAAGACGTGCACGCAAGAATGCATGAACATCCTGAGCCTGCTGCGCCGTGGCGCTCTTACCGGTGCCGATCGCCCAGATGGGTTCATAAGCGACGATGATGCGAGCCGACTCTTGCGCCGACAGCTTCGCCAGCACCGTATCAAGCTGCACGCCGACCACCTGCTGCGTTTTGCCCGCTTCGCGCTCTTCGAGCGTTTCGCCGACACAGACGATCGGGGTCAAACCCGCTTCGAGCACCCGCTGCGTCTTGACGGCAACCAGCTCCGCACTTTCGCGATGATACGCACGCCGCTCGGAGTGCCCGACGATAGCCAGCCTCGAGCCGAAATCCAGCGCCATCGGCGCGGCCACTTCGCCCGTATAGGCGCCGTGCGTGTACGCGGACACGTCCTGCACGCCCCACTCGACGCGGCTACCGTCGAGCAGCGCCTGGGTCTGCGCGAGGTACGGACTCGGCACACAGACGCCGACCCGCACGTTCGCCGGCAACGCTCCGGCGCCCTGCGCCACTGCTTCGAGCAGCACCGCATTGTCGGCAAGCCGTCCGTGCATCTTCCAGTTACCAACTACCAGCTTCGTTCGTTGTTTGGACATCGTCTCGTCTTGTCGTGGCGGCGAAACCGGCTTGCGCCGAACTCGCACTGGGTTGCCCGCCCTGCAAAACATGCGGCGCACGCAAAACACGCAATTTTACTGTGCGTAAGCGGATCGGGTCAAACAGACCGTGTCAAGCTGGCCCTGTCAAGCCTTGTCCTGCGCGTCTACCCAACTCAGCATGATCTTGCCGACATGCGTGCTGCTCTCCATCAACGCGTGCGCCTCGGCAGCCTGCGCGGCCGGAAACACCTTATAGATGACGGGCTTGATGCGGCCCTCCTCGATATGCGGCCACACATTCGCCTTGAGCTGCCCGGCGATTTCCGCCTTGAACTCCACCGGACGGGGACGCAGCGTCGAACCGGTAACCGTCAGGCGGCGGCGCAGGATATCGTGCAAATTCAGCTCCGCCTTCGCGCCACCCAGGGTCGCGATCAGCACGATCCGCCCGCCGTCGGCCAGCGCGGTCAGTTCGCGCGGCAGATAGTTGCCCGCCACCATGTCGAGAATCACATCCACGCCGCGATCGTTCGTCAGCGATTTGATGACCTCGACGAAATCCTCGGTTTTGTAGTTGATCGCGCGCTCCGCGCCCAACGCCTCGCAGGCACGGCACTTGTCTTCAGAGCCCGCGGTGGCGAACACCCGAAAGCCCAGCGCATGCGCAATCTGGATCGCCGTCACGCCAATCCCGCTCGAGCCGCCTTGCACCAGCAGGGTTTCGTTGGGACCGCCCTCGCCCGCGCCCAGATGCGCGCGGCCGAACACGTTGCTCCATACCGTGAAGAACGTCTCAGGCAGCGAGGCAGCTTCGATATCCGAGAGTCCTTTCGGCACCGGCAGACATTGCGCAAGCGGAGCGGCCGCGTATTCCGCATAGCCGCCGCCGGCCAGCAATGCGCACACGCGATCGCCCATCTTCAGACCAAACGGATTGTGCCTGTCGTCGAGCGTACCGCCGACAATTTCCCCCGCCACTTCCAGCCCCGGCAGATCCGACGCGCCCGGCGGCGGCGCGTAGCCACCCTTGCGCTGGAACACGTCCGGGCGGTTGACGCCCGCGGCCGCCACCTTGATCAGCACTTCACCCGCCTTCGGCTGCGGCATGGGCCGCTCCGCGAGCTTCAAGACTTCCGGCGCACCGAACTCGGTAATTTCGATCGCTTTCATCTGCGTTACCTCCAAGGTTTGGATTGCACTGCAAACGGGCAACTCATGTCGCACTTGCAATGCAATCCACCCTGCATGAAAAAAACGGCCGGCGCGCGTTCACGCTGCCGGCCGTTTCCTACCTTACCGCATTACTGCGGAGTCGGTTCGCTTTGCGGTGCACCCGACGCGGCGTCGTTCAGCAACGCCTTCGCCGACAAACGCACACGACCCTTCTCGTCCGTCTGGATGACCTTGACCTTCACCTGCTGGCCGTCCTTCAGGTAGTCGTTAATGTCCTTGATACGCTCGTTGGCGATCTCGGAGATGTGCAGCAGACCGTCTTTGCCCGGCAGGATATTCACAATTGCGCCGAAATCGAGCAGCTTGAGCACCGTGCCTTCGTAGACCTGGCCCACTTCGACTTCCAGCGTGATGTTCTCGATACGCTTCTTCGCTTCGGCCATCCCTTCGCTGCTGGTGCTGGCGATGGTGACGACGCCGTCGTCCGAAATGTCGATCGTCGTGCCGGTTTCTTCGGTCAGTGCGCGAATCACCGAACCACCCTTGCCGATCACGTCGCGGATCTTTTCCGGATTGATCTTGATGGTGATCATGCGCGGTGCGAACTCCGACAACTGCGTGTTGGCGCCCGACACAGCCGAAGTCATCTTGCCGAGGATGTGCAGACGGCCTTCCTTCGCTTGTGCGAGGGCGACCTGCATGATCTCCTTGGTGATACCCTGGATCTTGATGTCCATCTGCAGCGCGGTCACACCTTGCTCGGTGCCCGCTACCTTGAAGTCCATGTCGCCGAGGTGGTCTTCGTCGCCGAGGATGTCGGTCAGGACCGCAAACTTGTTGCCTTCGAGGATCAGGCCCATGGCGATGCCGGCGACGTGCGCCTTCATCGGCACACCGGCGTCCATCAGCGCGAGGCAGCCGCCGCATACCGAAGCCATGGACGACGAACCGTTCGATTCGGTGATCTCCGACACGACGCGAATCGAGTAGCCGAATTCGTCGGCGCTCGGCAGGCATGCAGCCAGCGCGCGCTTGGCGAGACGACCGTGACCGATTTCACGGCGCTTCGGCGAACCGACTCGGCCCGTTTCGCCGGTTGCGAACGGAGGCATGTTGTAGTGGAGCATGAAGCGTTCGCGGTACTCGCCTTCGAGCGCGTCGATGTTCTGCTCGTCGCCCCTCGTGCCGAGCGTCGCCACCACCAGCGCTTGCGTTTCGCCGCGCGTGAACAGTGCCGAACCGTGCGTACGCGGCAACACGCCGGTACGGATTTCGATCGG
>NZ_DASXHA010000174.1:0-35479 GCF_036488795.1 Paraburkholderia sp. | reverse complement strand
CGTTCCGGGCCAGCTGACGGTCGCGTCGGCAGCGTCGGATAGTTCGACGCTCACCTTCATGCTGTTCGGAATCGGCACCGTGTTTCCGATCATGATTGGCTACAACCTGTACCAGTACCATCTGTTCCGCGGCAAGGTCGTACCGGTTCATCACTAAGCGGCAGCCCGGTCGGCACACCGCCGGCCGGCACCGAAGCGTACGAAGCGCACCGAACATCGCGTCTACACCCTGGAGAAAGTCCGTGCCGTGCAATCCCCCCATTGATCACTCGGGTAGCGTAGTACGCCCGGTCTCCCGCCTGCGAGACGGCACCCTGGATGCCGCCGCAGACAGCGTTGCGGTGGAATTGCCCGTCGCACTCGTGTTCAACGGAATTTCGCACGCTGTGATGATGGCCACGCCGCTTGATCTGGAAGAATTCGCGATCGGGTTTTCGTTGACTGAGGGCATCGTTGACCGGATCTCCGATGTATTCGAGGTGGACGTCATACCCCACGCGGCCAGCATCGAGATCCAGTTGACGATCTCGCAAGGCGCGTTTCAACACCTGAAGGGCAAGCGCAGAGCGCTCGCAGGACGCACGGGCTGCGGCGTCTGCGGCATCGAAAGCATCGAGCTCCTTGACCTGCAGCCAGAGAAAGTCCCTCTTCGAAGCGCCGCCGTTGCGGTGACGTCCAGCGCCGTCGAACGTGCTGTGCTGCAGTTGCCGGACAAACAGCATCTGATGAAACAAACCGGCGGTGTTCACGCGGCAGCATGGTGTTTGCCAGACGGCACGATCGCAGAAGCGTTCGAAGATGTGGGTCGGCATAACGCGCTGGATAAATTGATCGGTCGACTCATGCGTCGCCGCATCGACCTGCAAAGCGGCTTTGTGTTTCTCTCGAGCCGCGCAAGCTACGAACTCGTTAGAAAGTCCGCTCGCGTCGGCATTCCGATGCTGGCAACCATCTCGGCGCCCACCTCCCTCGCCATCCAGATTGCTCAGGAGGCAGGCATACGCCTCTTGAGCTTTTGTCGCCGCAATGGATTTGTCGAATACACGGCAACGCCAGTCATCCATTCACTGAGCGAGTTCGCATCATGAGTGTCACTCTTGAGGCCCAAGGGACAAAAACGCCCACGATGCTGCACTTTGATGCCGCCCAGCAACTCCTGGCGTTAGGCGCTCCGCCAATCGACATCACGGAGCAGGTGCCCGCCAGCGACTGTGTCAACCGGGTCCTGGCCGAGCCGATAACCGCCGTGATTGACCTGCCGAGTGCAGACAACAGTGCAATGGACGGCTACGCGATCAGATATGCAGACCTCTGCGACGGCAAGGCGCTGCCGGTCCAGGAACGGTGTTACGCCGGCAGCATGCCTCAACGGCTGGCACCCGGCAACGCCACCCGACTCTTCACCGGCAGTCTCATCCCCGAAGGCGCGGATACCGTAATCATGCAGGAGCATGCGAGGGAGCGCTTCAATAGTGTCGAATTCAACTGTGCTGCGCGTCGCGGGCAGCATGTGCGACGCCGCGGCGAGGATATTCGCCAAGGCCAGCTCCTGTTGGGAAAGGGCACGCTGTTGCAGGCGGCACACGTCGGGCTCATTGCCACCCAGGGTATCAGTCAGGTCGGCGTATACCGGCGGCTCCGGGTGGGCATTGTGACAACCGGCGACGAACTCGTTGCGCCTGGCAATACCCTTCTCCCCGAGCAGATTTTTGACAGCAACGGCCCCATGTTGGCTTCGCTGTTGCAAGGCATGGGTGCCCAGGTCACTGGCACGATCCACTGCCGGGATAACGAGTACGAGATCCGCGGCGCACTTGGCCGCCTGCTTTCAGAAAGTGATCTGATCGTCTGCGCCGGAGGCGTCTCGGTCGGAGAAAAAGATCTGATCAAACCGGCACTCGAATCGCTAGGCGGAGAGCTGGCTGCCTGGAAAGTCCGGATGAAGCCGGGAAAGCCCGTCGCAGTGGCTTACGTCGCCAGAAAACCGGTTGTCTGCCTGCCCGGGAATCCAGGTGCTGCATTCTCCGTGTTCGCGCTTCTGGTGACTCCGATGATCAGACGCATGCAGGGGCGCGAGAAGCTGTTTCCTCAGGTTCCCCGACTGCCGCTCTATGCCACCCGGGACGAGGCGCGCGACCGGGACGATTTCATTCGCGTGAGTTGCTCGATCAGCGAAGAAGGTCAAATGCGGCTCGTGCCCTTTCAGCAGCAAGGCGCGGGCGCGCTCGGTTCAATGACACGGACCAGCGGACTCGCGCGTGTGCGGCCCGGCAGCCCGTTCACGAGTGGCCAGCGTGCCGAGTACTACGATTTCCAGTATTGGCTCGCCTGAGGGCGGGCAGGTGTCGGCCTAAGCCGCCTGCGTTCGCTTCTGTGCTTTTCGGGCGGCCCATCAATCACATCGAACCGAAGGAAGGAAAAGTGCTGAATCGGTTAGTGAACTTAGGAATAGAAACCTGGGTAGACGGTATCCGCCGTAGCCACGATCTTCCTGTCCAGTTGAGCCTCTGGAATGGAAAGCGTTTTGATCTCGGGAATTTTGAAAGTCCAGTGGTGCGCATACGTGTTCGCGACCCGTCAGCGCTTCCCCTGCTCTTCGCTTCGAGTGTGGACTCGCTAACGGAGGCGTACATTACCGAGCGCATCGACGTGGACGGCAAGCTCGAAGAAATCGTCGACGCGGTCTATCGCATGTCGGTGAATTCGAAACTCGCCGGCAGGACAGATCACAGCCGGCAATGGGACAAGGCATCCGCCCGCTATCACCGTGACGTCTCCAACGACTTCTACAAACTCTGGCTGGACGACAGGATGGTCTTTTCGTGCGGCTACTTCGAAAGCGGCAATGAGACGCTTGATGAAGCTCAACTCAAGAAGATCGATCACGTTCTCCGTGAAATCAGGGTTCAACCCGGGCAAAGCCTCCTCGACGTCGGATGTGGCTGGGGAGCACTCGTCATGCGCGCTGCCGAGAAGTACGGGGCACGCTGCGTAGGTGTAACGCTCTCGGAGAATCAATATCAGCTCGCAACCGAAAGGGTTAGAGCGGCAGGCTTGAGCGACCGGGTTGAAATCAGGCTTGGTGACTACCGCGATGTGCGTGGCACGTTTGATCGAATCGCGAGTGTCGCCATGTTCGAGCACCTGGGACGCGACAACCTCCCATCGCACTTTGCAATGGTCCGCGGCCTCCTTGCAGACGATGGCATGTTTATAGAGCACCGCATCACGCACTCCGACTCCGACAAGGGAGACCCACAAGCGCCGGCAGGTGAGCTCAACGGCGGATTCATGTTTCCGTCCGCCGAGCATTCGCGCCGCTCGCAGGTGACCCGGGCATTGCAGGAAAGCGGCTTCGAAGCGCTCCACGTGCAAAATCTGGGCCGTCACTACGCCACCACACTGAGAAGCTGGGCAGCGCGCTATGAGCAACACGCCGATCGTATCCGGCAAACCGTAGGCGAGACCAAATACAGGATCTGGCGAATCTATCTTGCGGGTTGCGCACACGCCTTCTCGATTGGCAGCGCATCGGCGCATCAGATCCTGAGTCGAAAAACCGCAGGCATTGCATCAATGCGTATCGCGATGCCGGCGTCAGGTCGATGAGAGTCGCGCGAGATCGCATGTAAGCTAACGCAGTGCAGTGACTTCTGCGCTGTACGCGGCAGCACGCATGGTCGACGCCGCAAAGCCCTGCTCGAATTCCGCGGCCAGAGCAGGTCTCGCAAACAGATAGCCCTGCGCGAGCGGCACGCCTATCGTCTTCAGGATGTCTTGCTGTGCCAGCTCCTCGACGCCCTCGGCGACAACCCGCGCCCCAACTTGTCCCGCGAGAAACGCGATGGCCTCCACCAACGCGCGGTCGTCGCTGACGACACCGTGGACGAATTGCCGGTCGATCTTGATGTAGTCGAAATGAAACCGTCGCAGTAGCGCAAGGTTGCTGTTCTCAGTGCCGAAATCATCGACGGCGAATTTCACACCCTGGTGTCGCAGTTTCGCTAAACCCGCTCTCACGTTGTCGATGCCCGCCAGCAAGCCTCGTTCGGTGATTTCGAACACCACCTGCAACCCGGTATGACTGGCCGAGAGGATTTCGCTCAGGTGCCCGGGAAAACCAGGCAGACCCGCGTGGAAAGCCGCCAGGTTGACGGTAACACTAAAGCCCTCCGGCAAATTCATAGCGCCCAGTTCGACTAGCGCCCGTTCAAGGACGAATTGCGTCAGGTCTGCAATGACCGGACTGTTCTCCACCTGGCCGATGAAGTTGCCGGGCATCACGAGCCCCTTGTGAGGATGCTGCCAGCGCACCAGCGCCTCGGCACCGGCCCATTGCCCCGTCGCCACGTCGACGATGGGTTGATAGACGACAAAGAATTCGCCGCGCGCGAGACCGCGCCGGACCCTGCGGATCAGGCGCAGCCGTGGCGTGTAGCCGGTGAGATAGCCGGCTGCAAGCGCTGAACCCAGCAACAGGCCGATCAGTAACGCCACACTTTCGACAGCGACAAGATCACGCAGCTGCCATGCTCGAATGCCCTGCACCGCTACGGAGAACAATGCATCAGGAGCCGCATAGCTGGTCCGGTCCGTGCGAGAAGAGGCCGACGGGATGAACTCACCGTCGCTGGTGAGCGCGCTGCCGTCGGAACCGATGACAGCCACCGATTGCGCACCGGCCACCGGCCCGCTCACCAGCAGATCCTGGACGTACACGCCCGGCACGATGAAGCCGATCCCGGTGTGCCGGGACAAGCGATCGTAGACGATCATCGCTGGCCAGTGCGGGTGTCTCGGCGTGCCGGGGCGCATCACCACCTGGCTGCTGGCGATCGAGCGTGGCACATACGCTGACAACGAAATGTCTACTGCTCCTAAGACAGTCGAGCAGTAGACGTGATTGTCTTTTACAAAAAATGCACCGCTTAAATACGGAGCCAGTTCTCCTTGCCCTGTGATCTCAGCCGTGATCTTCTCGCACGGCTGTCCCGCGTACTGTGCGAACTGCCGTCGGTCACGTTCGACCGTAGCAACGATATTCTCCAACGGCAGACCAATCTCTTCTGCAAGGGCCGCTTCCCGCTGCAGCGAGCGTACGGCGGCGAGGTGATAGCCAGCCGCCAGGGACACAGTGAGGACCATGCCCAGAATCCCGACTGCCGGGAGCCCCTTTTTCCATGGCTCCGTGGCGGTGTTGACGGCACGGGGCAATACGGCGCTAGCGAATCTTGTGATCATGATCGTATTGTGGTCCCTAGGTTGTCTTGATTGCTGCGCGCCTCACAACCTCACTACGCGATCATCACCAGTGACAGCATCAGCACGGCTCCGAAGGCAGAAGTAAGCCGGGCTCCAATCTTCATTTCCATGTATCAAAACACTCGTTGACATTCGTTAGGACGATCGAGTCGGCCTGCCTCTTCCACGACCCTGGATTCTTGCGATTACCGTAAGAAACTCGCCTGATCATGCGTTTTTTTGCAACAGAATTATTCTGTTAGCAATGCTACGTTTATTTGAAAGAGTAACGGGGCATCCATATTCCGCGTCACAGGCATTGATTTATCCAGTGCCTATATAGCGGCGCAAATCGGGCGAACTTTAGCGGAAGGAGTGACATCTGCGACGCTTGGCCGCAGAAAATTGACGCATACGTTTTACATGACGTGTGCAAAAAAAGCCCCGGGCCGTTGGCCGGGGCAAAGCCGGATGCCCGGGGACAGCTACCGGCTCTTCGAGCATATCCTAGGGTAGGACGACGAATTGAATACAGAACTCACGGAAGACGCGGTGCACAGTTTCCGCTTCACCAGGCGAATGCCGGCTCATGCACGCACGGTCACGAGGTGGTCGCGGAACTCGAGGTAGCGGTTCGTCACGGCCTTCGGCGCCTCAACTTGCGGGTAATGCCCGACACCGGGCAGTTCCGAAACGTCCGGGTGAGGCAGCAGTTCACGATAACGACTGACCATGTGGCTGCCAGAGATGGGATCTACCGGACCGACAATCAGCTTGAGAGGAATTCCTGTTTTTTGCAGGGCACCTACCCAGCGTTCGCGATGCTCGACACGTTCAGGAATGTAACGGATCAGCTTATGCATGATTCGTTCGCCATGCTGTAGACGCAACATGTCCCACATGGCATCGAGCGTTTCGATGTCTGGTGGAGACTGCTTCCCGAAAACGGCCTGCATGTTTTGAGAGAGCTTTTTCTTGTTCGTCAGCAACGATACAAGCGGCCCGATCGGCGAGAGCAGGAGCGACTGAAAACGTACACGCCGGTGGGTTTCAGGAAAGAGACCGCCGTTGAGCAAACAGACACTTCTGAGTTTGGGCCGATCCAATCGTTCGGTGTCCCGAGCAATGAGTTCCTGCGCGACCGTGTCACCGTAGTCATGCGCCATGATATGGAATTCCCCGACACCGCGCGACGCCAGAAACTCGTCGTAAATGTCGGCCTGGTCCATGATCGAGTACGGGTAATTGCGCGGCTTGCCTGAGAACCCGAAGCCGATCATATCGAGGGTGAGCAACCGGTAGCGCTTGAGCAGATCCGGCCAGACGTCTTGCCAGTCCCATGAGGCCGTGGGGAAGCCGTGTATCAAAAGGAGAACTGGCGCATCCGCCCGACCCTCATCGCGCCAGAAAATATCGTGGCCGCGGTGCGTAAAGTACTTTCCCTTAGCTTTCCATGCGTCTGTATTTTGTGTCATGTCGCGTTCCTCCGAAGGATCGACCGGGTGGCAGCACCACAAGTCAGTTATTCGGGTTCCATGCTGGATGGTTTCTGGATTTGGGAAGGTGCGGCACAGGAGAATCGGATTGACGCGAGGCGCCTGCGCTGACCGTCGAGTTGATCGCAGAATACAAAAAACGCCTGTCTTGAGACTGCAAGATATCTGACGAACCACTCATTCATCTTGCCACGCAGGGGGTTGGCATGCTCGCTTTTGGATCCAAACGCGTAACGGATACCATGTTCGCAAATACTGTTTAAACATACAGTACCGCAAGCAGCGCGGAAAGGCCTAGACTGATGATCCCAACATCGATGCGGAGCGCGCCATGGTCACAAGGACAGTACGCCGAGCATTTTCCGGCCTGACTTCAGCATTTGCACCTGCGCCGAGGGGCAAACGAGGGGCCGCCCATACTCTCCAGGCGGCGCAGCAACGCGCCGACGAAGCCTGGAAGCGCACGACGCAAGGCGTGCACAGCGCCCTCCTCCATAAAGATCGGAAGGTGTGATTTCCGGAACCCGGACGCAATTCGAGATCCGCCGTCCGAAATGGCTGTCACCGAAGCTGGAGACTGAATATGACTGCGCCACGCAAGCTTTATGGAGTATCGCTTAAGCCTCGCGTTAAAACTCCTCCGCTGAAGCATCTTGACGCCCCTGCCGCAGAAGTGTTGCCGGACATGCTGGAAGCAGTTCGCAGAGCGGTTGCCGAGAACCGGGAACGGGTTGAGCAGCCATCTCAACGGTAATCCGCTTTTGCACTATTCGTGTCAGAGCGTCTCTAGCGAGCTTTGAGGTGTTCAGGCTACGGAATACGGCGCGGTGGTCGTCGAATGACTGACCAGGTGGGAGCACAGGGCAAAGTCGAGAGCGGCACGAGAGCCCGCTCAGATACCAGTCGGTGAGGCCGGTATGCCTCCACGTGAAGAGTTACCAGGAACTTTTACAAGCTGCAGGGCCGAATAACCGGATACATGTGAAACATGTATCCGGTTCGCAAATTGGCGCGGCATCACGTTTTGCATTGGATACCTACGCATTGTTTCAGTGCCGGCTCGACGCCTTGACCAGCGTTCATATTAAGCGCTCGGCGTTACAAATTAATGGTGAGCGAACAGCGAGCCCGGGCCCGAAACCGGCGCACTGCCTTCTACCGCTGCGTGCGCACTTGATTGCGACGATGCGCCATTCACGCCACCATACGAACTGTTGCCCGCTTCGCTTGCACGCTCAGCAGCGATGGTTTGCACACTTTGACCACGTTCCGAAGCCGGTGCGCCGACCATCGGATTGTAGAACGGTGCCGGACCATAGCCGCTAGCAAAAGCAGGTGCGGCGACAGCCGCGGAGGCAATAACCAGGAGGGAGGCAATAAGCTTGATCTTCATGACTTCAATGACCTTTCGACTTTAGTTGGGGTTGGCGCTGCAGCAGAGTCCTTGAGGTTCTGTTTGCAACATCGAGCAAGTAGTATATACCCCTACTATCGAGTCTTTGTGTCGATATAAGAAAACTACCTTTCGACGAAATGGAACAATCTGAGCGGGCGCGGCTTGACGCGCACCGACCGACATGGGGACGAGATTCGGGCCGCTCAGCCAAGAGGCGGTTCGCCAGCGCGAGCAAGCGGGCATTCCCGAAGCTGGTTCAGCCTGGTTCGGGCGCTGTGTTGCGTGGCCGAACAGTGAACTTCATCGCCGGTTCGCCGACCTGAACAGATACCTCCTACAGGCTTAACCGTAGCTGTGCAATCGCACGCGCCGCCCGACGCCGCCGAAGCGCTTGCCGCCGCGCGCCCCGAACGTTGGGCGCGCTGATGTGGTGAGCTCCTCTCACGCTGAATCGCTTCGCTCAGCCCTACAAATCGGTCATCTGCGCACGATGCGCGGGCCGCATGAATAACCGAGTTCGCTAAACCCTCCATCCGAAATAAACGGCGGATACGCGTCACGACGTACCGACTCGCCATTCGACTGCCGGGAAGCACCGGCATAAGAACAGACCTCGCAACGGTCGGATTTCTGTTTGGCGAATGTCCGGACCATCGGCGCCACTTATTGACATGCATTAACCCTCGACGATTTTTGACGAAACCATCTGGGCCGGTGGTTACTTTAGCGAAACGCACTTGTATGAAGCGCGGCGTTCTTTTCGTTCGTTCATATAGGAGACTGAAACATGCCCGGACAGTCAAACAACGAATCCACCTATCTCTTCGTTACCCATGGTTCGCGTACTGAGCGCGGCGGGCGAGTCAGCAGGGTAACGACCAGGGCTGAGTATCGAGGGATGGTGCTGGCACGTGTCGGCGATAGGGTCACCTACGGCGACGGCACTGAACGGATTCCCGCTCTGTTTGATCCGGCCTATACGCTGCCCCCAAGTGTCCCCATGGGCGGAGGAAACTTCCATGCGTAAGGCGGCGGTTCGACATGGCGACAAGACAACAACGCGCGGTTATGTTTTGGCGTATTCGTCCACCATTCACGACGACGGCAAAAAGGTCGCATTGAGCGGGGACGAGGCAACGTGCGGCAATTGCAAGGGGACGTTCAAGATATTTGGAACCGGCAAGGGAATGTCGGAAAACGGACGGGACGTTGTTGTCGAAGGCGATCTGGTGCTGTGCCCGTATAAGAAAAATAGGGTAATCGTTGGCAGCAATCCGAGGATTTTTCTCACCATCTCGGAAGACCCGGCGGCTACGCTGGCAGGTTCTTACACCGGCTCCCGCGAGCCAACATCTGACCGAAGGCTGGGATTGAACCGCCACTTCCGTTTTGTCGATGAGCATGACAACGCCGTTGCGGGCATCCGCGTCTATCTGATGGACGTGAATGGTGAGACCAATACGGTTACTACGGACAGCAATGGTTGCACTCCAATCATGGAGGGCCGCTCGGATCAAAAAATTGGAGTGAGTCTTTCAAAGGGAAAAGGCGATGAGTCGATTTGGTGATGTCATCTGGGCACCACTCACTCGCGTGGAAGATGAATCTCCTCACACGTGTAAGCTAAAGGTTTACTGGAAAACAGTAAAGAAATGGACGCCCGACGATGTTCAAGCGTATCAAGCCGCCGTTCCCCAGTTAGCTGAAACGGCTCGTGTCTCGGGGCGGCGTTTTACATGCGAGGATTTTGCGCTTGAAGTTCTTTGTCAGTTCGCATCAAAGCACGGTCTACCGGTCAAGCTCACGGATGGGGTTCGTGAATATCGCAACATGGACATTTACGATCCCGACTACCACGAGAATTATCCTCAAAACCCACGTGGCTTTATCACTATGATGATGGTTAGTTTCGGCGCGCCGGATATACAGCGAAGTGGCTCAAACACTGTGCGGCTAAGTGGGCCATCGGACCTGCTGCCCGGCGATCTCTTGGCGCTGGCCTTGGACGCGAAGGGACAAGCGTCGGGTTTTCGGGCTCATCATATTCAAGTGGTAGTTAAGAAGACTGACTCACAAATAGCCATCGCCCAAGGGAATTCTGACTGGACCATTCACAACCCCATTACGTGGTTCAACAAGATCATGGGGAGAAACTCAGCAGACCCCAACCAAAATTCTTACGCGGGGACGGCACCCGAGACGGGCCAGTTCACGTCGACCGGCGAATCCAGATGGGACTACCAGAACAACAACTCGGGTAGTACGCGAACCGATTTTCTGAAATATTTTGAACTGTTCAGCTGGAACTTCCCGGAGTTCAATAATTGATTGTCAATTCGAAATTCCTTGGGTACGCGGCAGCGCTCGCCGACGGTGAGTCCGCGTATCTTTTATGGATCATTGGAACCTTTTCGCTATTCGTTTGGGCTATCAGCTTTCGAAGGAAGGTATGCCAGAACCGATGGTATAGGTTTCTGCGATCTGCCGCGCTACTTGCATTGCCGGTGCTACTGCTGTTGGGTATGGCTGTATCCAT
Source organism: Paraburkholderia sp. (assembly GCF_036488795.1). Classification (GTDB taxonomy): domain Bacteria; phylum Pseudomonadota; class Gammaproteobacteria; order Burkholderiales; family Burkholderiaceae; genus Paraburkholderia. The sequence continues at coordinate 24,810 of NZ_DASXHA010000174.1, read as the reverse complement.
GGTTCCTCCGGCCTAGCCTTCCAAAACCAGTTTTTTGCGCCTGTTTCCTGAGGCGCGCAAATAACTGGTACGGACGGAGTAGCCGCGAGGGCATTGACATGAAGTGTCCGCCCCGGTTGTCGATGCGGCTAAGGACCGCCGGAATCCCGGGCGCGTCATTGCTCCAGCGGCTTCGCGCCGCTTCCCGTGAGAGTTTGTTTTCCACCCGCCGGGCGCCTGCTAAAGCCTGAGATCTCCAGAACAATCCAGGATGGGGCTGATATCGGCGGCGAAGCGATGAAGCCAATAGCAAAAAACCCCACTCGGCTTTACTGGTGGGGCTGTATTGAAAACCGTTGAAACCGGTTGAAAGCTATCTCTGGTGCCGGGGACCGGACTCGAACCGGCAAGCTGTTAAGCGGCGGATTTTCTTCACACCACGTCTTTCGACGCCGACGACACCGGGCGGCATCCTCGTTCGTGCGCTGGACTATGCCTTCGCCATCGCGACGCGCTGCGTGCGCTTGCCAGCACGCGCCGCCTTAGGCGCCCCCCGTCTAGTCTCTACACCTTCCGCACCCTCGCACGAATGCGACGGCGGGCTTGGCTCGGCGTTGCCTCGGTCAGGCGTTGTGCGCTGATCAGGGGTTTCGCCGAATTTGAGGGGTTCTACACCGGCCGTTTCCGGTCGGGCACTCAATTACTTAAGTCCGCTATGTTTACCAATTTCATCACCCCGGCAGGGCGGACGCGATTCTACCATTGCGTCGCGCCTGCTCCAAACCTGCGCCCAGTCTCGCTCTAACGCAGATTGCGAGGCGCACGCCTGGCGCGCTCGCCGCGTCATAGTGAAGTCACAAAGCGTATCGATAATCCGCTCACCGAAAACGTTTACACCCCGGGCGGAAACAACAGTGATGACACCCACCATCAAGGATGTCGCGGCACACGCCGGCTTTTCGATTGCCACCGTTTCGCGCGCGATCAACGCCCCGCACACGGTGAATCCCGTCACGCTCGAGAAAGTGCGCCAGTCCATCGACGCCCTCAACTTCCGCCCCAATCCGCTCGGGCGCCAGTTGCGCGGCGAACGCTCGCGTCTGATCGGCGTGGTGCTGCCCACGCTCGCCAATCCGGTCTTCGCCGAGTGTCTGCAAGGTATCGACGAACTCGCTTCGGCACAAGGCTACCGGCTGATGCTGATGACCACCCAGTACAACACGGAGCGTGAGCGTCACGCCATCGAAACCTTGCGCGAGCAACGCGTCGAAGGCCTGATCCTGACCGTGGCCGACGCCGACACGCATCCGCTGCTCGACCAGCTCGACCGCGACGGCCTGCTCTACGTGCTGATGCACAACGACACGGTGCGCCGCCCGTCGGTTTCGGTGGATAACCGCCTCGCCGCCTACGACGGCGTACGCATGCTGATCGCGCACGGCCACCGCCGCATCCTGATGCTGGCAGGCACGCTGGCCGCCTCGGACCGCGCCCTGCTACGTCATCTCGGCTACGCCCAGGCCATGCAACATGCGGGACTGACGCCCGCCCCCGCGCTTGAAATCGATTTCAATGCCGATGAACTCGCGCCCTCCGTGCTCGCGCATCTGATCCACGGCGCAAACCGCCCGACCGCCCTCTTCTGCAGCAACGATCTGCTGGCGATGGTCGTGATGCGCGGCCTGCTCCGCGAGCGGCTGCAGATCCCCACCGACATGTCGATCCTCGGCTTCGACGGCCTCGCCATGGGCGAACTGCTGCAACCGCCGCTCGCGAGCATCTGCGCGCCGAATCGCGAGATCGGCTGTGCCGCGTGGCGGCGCCTGCTGGCGCGTATCGAAGGCAGCTATAACGATGCGTCCATGTCGCTGACGCTGCCCCACACGCTGCGCCAGGGCGCCACCATCGCCGCCATTTCGAACACGAGCAACACCGCGCGCACGCGCATCATGCAGCCGCTGGTGTAGCCGCCTGTGTGGCCCGCTGGCCCTGCAGACTCCAAGCCATCGCTTCTCGCTACCTTGCTCCGAAGGAGACATGCTGTGATCCGCCGTTTTTCATTTCGTCCCCTTTCACGTGCCATTGCTGCCGTGCTCCTGGCGGCGGCCACCTGCGCGTTCGCATTGACGAGCCTCGTCGCACCGGCCACGGCACACGCCGACGAAACCGCCATCTGCTACAACTGTCCGCCCGAATGGGCCGACTGGGCCAGCCAGATCAAGGCCATCCAGCAAAAAACCGGCATTCGCGTACCGTTCGACAACAAGAACTCCGGCCAGTCGATCGCGCAGTTGATGGCCGAACAAAAGAGCCCGGTAGCGGACGTCGTGTATCTCGGTGTGACGTCGGCGTTTCAGGCGAAGAACAAAGGCGTGCTCGAACCGTACAAACCCGCGCACTGGAACGATATCCCCGCCAATCTGAAGGACCCGCAAGGCTACTGGTTCGCGATCCATTCGGGCACCCTCGGCTTCTTCGTCAACAAGGACGCGCTCGAAGGCAAGCCGGTGCCGCGTTCGTGGGCCGATCTGCTCAAGCCCGAGTACAAGGGGATGATCGGCTACCTCGATCCGTCGAGCGCGTTCGTCGGTTATGCGGCGGCGGTGGCGGTGAATCAGGCGCTCGGCGGCAGTCTCGACAACTTCCAGCCGGGCCTCGACTGGTTCCGCAAGCTGAAAGCCAACGCGCCGATCGTGCCGAAGCAGACTGCCTACGCGCGCGTGCTGTCCGGCGAAATTCCGATCCTGCTCGACTACGACTTCGACGCATATCGTGCGAAGTACAAGGATCAGGCGAACGTCGAATTCGTGATTCCGCAGGAAGGCACGATCTCGGTGCCGTACGTGATGAGTCTCGTGAAGGGCGCGCCGCACGAAGCGAACGGCAAGAAGGTGCTCGATTTCGTGCTGTCCGACGAAGGCCAGAAGCTGTGGGCCGATGCGTACCTGCGCCCGGTGCGGGCCGGTGCGATCAGCGCCGGTGCCGCCGCGAAATTTCTGCCCGCGGCCGATTACGCACGCGCCAAAGCGGTTGATTTCAGCAAAATGGCCGACAGGCAGCAAAGCTTCGGCGAACAGTATCTGCAGGTGATGCATTGAACGACCTCACCTTCCCGCTGCGCTGGCGCATCGCCTTGCTTGCGCCGGCGCTCGCGGTGTTCATCGCGTTCTGGCTGCTGCCGATGGGCGCGCTCGCGCAACTGAGCGGCAACGGCCACGTCTTTGACACGTACCGCGCAATGCTCACCAACCCGCGCTACATGAAAAGCCTCGGCGCGACGGTGGCGCTCTCGGCGGCAGTGACGGCCGCGACGCTCGTGCTGTCCGTGATCTCGGGTCTCCTGCTCGCGCGCCGCGAGTTTCCGCTGAAGCGCACGCTGCTCGCCTTGCTGACGTTTCCGCTCGCGTTCCCCGGCGTGGTGGTCGGCTTCATGGTGATCATGCTGGCGGGACGCCAGGGCCTGATCGGCGCCATTTCGCTGAGGCTCACCGGCGAGCGCTGGGTGTTCGCCTACTCGATGAGCGGGCTCTTTCTCGGCTACCTGTACTTTTCGATTCCACGCGTGATCGTCACGGTGATGGCCGCGGCGAGCAAGCTCGACGCCTCGCTAGAAGAAGCCGCGCGTTCGCTTGGCGCGTCGCCGTGGCAGATCATGCGCGACATCGTGCTGCCGGCGCTTTCGCCCGGCTTGATCGCGGCGGGCGCCGTGTGTTTTGCCACTGCGATGGGCGCATTCGGCACCGCCTTCACGCTGGCCACCGACATCGACGTACTGCCCATGACCATCTATACCGAGTTCACGCTCAACGCGAACATGGTGACGGCGGCGGGCCTGTCGATCGTGCTCGGCCTCGTCACGTGGCTGGCACTCGCGCTGGCGCGCAGCGTCACCGGGTCGGCGGTCGCCGCGAGCGCCTGAAACAGGACCGGTGAAAACAACAAGATCTCCTGATGAATTCCCTGCCAGATAAAGCACCAGCGTCCGCGCCGGTCTGCGCGCCTGTCACGCATCCGCGCGCCTCGTCGCGCTGCTCGTCGCGCACGCTGCTTGCCGCCGGTCAGTGGCTCGTCACGCTGCTGCTGTGTGCGTTTCTGATCGTCCCCGTGATCATGTCGATCATGGCCGGCCTGACGGTCAACTATTTCAAAGGCGTCTCCAGCGGACTGACGTTGCGCTGGCTGATCGAAGTGTGGACGCAGTATCACGCGTCGGTGTTCCTGTCGCTGGAAGTGGCGGCGCTGACGCTCGCGATCACCTTGCTCACCGGCGTGCCGGCCGGCTATGTACTTGCCCGCAGCAAAACCCGCCTCGCGCGTCTGATCGAAGAGTTTCTGGTGTTGCCGATCGCCCTGCCCGGTCTCGCTTCCGCGCTCGCTCTGCTGGTCGTCTACGGCGGCTTCACGATGTTTCGCATGAGCGTGGCCTTCATCGTCGTCGGGCACGTCGTATTCACGTTGCCCTTCATGGTGCGCGCGGTGGCCGCGATCTGCGCGAGCGTCGAGCTGCGCACGCTCGAAGAAGGCGCCGCCAGCCTCGGCGCGAGCTTCATGCAGCGTTTCGTGACGATCGTGCTGCCCAACGTGCGGCCCGGCATCGTCACGGGCGCGCTGGCGGTGCTGACGCTTTCGATCGGCGAATTCAATCTCACGTGGATGCTGCACACGCCCGATACGAAAACGCTGCCCGTCGGCCTCGCCGACACGTATGCGTCAATGCGTATCGAGCTCGGCAGTGCCTACACGATCCTCTTTTTCATCATGACGATGCCGCTGCTGGTTGCCATGCAATGGCTCGGCGTCAACGCCACCGGCCAGCGAAACGCCAAAGCCAGACGCCGCACCGCTGGTTCGGAACGTTCAACCCGTCTTCAAGAAACACCATGAAACCCGCTCCCGTTCCCATCACGCTCACGCAGTGCGCGAAGACGTTTCGCGGCGTCCGTGTGCTCGATCCGCTGGACCTGCAGATCGGCGCCGGCGAGACACTGGTGCTGCTCGGACCGTCCGGCTGCGGCAAGACCACGACGCTGCGGATCATCGCAGGACTCGAAACGCCTGACGCAGGCGGGCGCGTCGCGTTCGGCGACGACGACGTGACGGCGCTGCCCATCGAGCGGCGCCAGGTCGGCATGGTGTTCCAGAGCTACGCGCTGTTTCCGAATCTGACGGTACGCGGCAATATCGGCTATGGCCTGAAAATCAAACGCGTCGCGGCCGATGTTCTGCGTCAACGGGTGGATGAACTACTGGCGATGATGCGGCTCACCGGCCACGCCGACAAGCCGGTCGACCAGCTGTCCGGGGGCCAGCGTCAGCGTGTGGCGCTCGCCCGGGCGCTGGCGATGCAGCCGCGCGTGTTGCTGCTCGACGAGCCGCTCACCGCGCTCGATGCCCGCCTGCGCGACACCTTGCGCAGGGAGATGAACGCGCTGCTGCGCGAACTGGGCATCACGACCGTCTACGTCACGCACGATCAGGCCGAAGCGATGGAACTCGGCGACCGCATCGTCGTGATGAGCGCGGGTCGCATCGAACAGATCGGCACCCCGCGCGACATCTACTACCGTCCGGCGAACAAAGCGGTTGCGCAGTTTATCGGCACCCTCAACCGGCTTGCCGGCGAGGCGCGCGACGGCCTGCTGAGGACGACGGGCGGCGCGGTGCCGCTGCCGGCGCCCACGCTTCCTGCACCGGACGCCTCTGCAGCGGCTCAGAGTGAAGTGTTCTTCCGCCCGGAAGACGCCTACCTCGCCGATCCGGCCAGTTCGCATTTGCGCGGCACGATCGAGAGCGCGGCGTTTCTCGGCGAGCGCACGCGTCTGACGATTGGCGGCGCGGCGCCCGACGCGCTGATCGTCGACGTCGCCGGCCGCGTCGAACTCGCGCGCGGCACGCCGGTCGGTATTTCAATCGCCCCGCATGCGCTGATTGCGCTATCGTGACAGTCCCGGCCCGCTGCGCGACTTCAAACAAACGAATCTTCGAGGAAACACGCCATGCTGCTAGCCCAGATCAGTGACCTGCACATCAAACAGCCCGGCGCGCTGGCGTACCGGCGGGTCGATACCGGCGCCGCGCTCGCGCGCTGCGTCGCGGCGCTCAACGCGCTGAACCCGCGACCGGACGCCGTGATCATGACCGGCGACCTCGTCGACCAGGGCGACCCGGAACAATACGAGCATCTGAAGACACTGCTCGCGCCGCTCCAGATGCCCTACTACCTGCTGGTCGGCAATCACGACGACCGCGCTGCGCTGCGCGCCGCGTTTCCCGGCCGCGAAGAGTTGCGCACCGGCGGCGAGTTCGTGCATTACGCGGTGGATCTCGGCCCGCTGCGGGTAATCGCGCTGGATTCGATGGTGCCGGGTCAAAGCCCGGGCAACCTGTGCGACGCGCGCCTCGCGTGGCTCGCGGGTCAACTGGATAACGCGCAGGGCAAGCCGGTGGTGATTGCGTTGCATCATCCGCCGTTCGAATGCGGCATTGGACATATGGATGACTTGCGGCTGGATCCGCTCGCCACACAAAAGCTCGCGGCGCTGATCGCGCGCTATCCGAATGTCGAACGGGTGATCTGCGGCCACGTGCACCGGCCGATGTTCGCGCGCTTCGGCGGCACGATCGCCTCGGCTGTGGCCTCGCCTGCGCATCAGGTGGCGCTCGATCTGCGTGCGGACGCGCCGTCCGCCTTCAGGATGGAGCCGGCCGCGTATGCGCTGCACCGCTACGAACCGGCCTCGGGCCTGGTGACGCACCACGCGTATGTCGATGCCGCCGACGGACCTTATCCGTTTTACGAACCTGAGGGCGAGCTGATCGACTGAGCGGCGGCAGGCAGGCGGACCTCAACGCCCGATGAAGGTGTGACCTACGCGCCGGGAGCGGCGGAAATACGGAATCCCAAGCGCGGCGGCCACCAGCGCCTGAATGAAGCCGTCGAACGGGACCGCGATGTCGATCGCAATCGCATGGGTCAGGTGGTCGCCGAGCAGATACGCCAGCATCCGCATCACGACGACGGCAAAGAGCCACGCCTGGATATGCAACGGAAAGCGCGACGATCTGCGCCACGCGAGCATCGCCAGCCAGCCGCCGCCCGCCACGATGAACACGCCGATCGCGACGTCCATGCCGACCATCGTGAGCACCGCTCGATACCAGCCGTGGGTTTCGGGGCGGATGAACACGGCAAGCAGTTCCCATTCGAGCATCAGCTCGAGCGGCTCGCGCAGTTCCATGGCGGTCGCCGCCAGCATCGCCGCGAGTCCGACGAAGGCGAGCAGCAACCAGCCGCCAATGCCCCTGGGTTGAGGTCCTGTGGTCGTGTTCATGATGTGCGTCGGCCGGAAATTGCGGATCGCCCCCGAGCGGGGCCGCACGATTGTACGGACCTGGCGCGAACCACCATCTCATTTTGCGGAGCTTGCCCTGGCCGCTCGCCGAACGCCGCCTGGCCGCCTTTTCCTCGCCGAATAGTCGTCATAAGGGGCCAACTCCAGCACGATTCGCCTCGCTCCGGTATCATCGGCACGCTTGAAGCCCGTGCCTTTGCCGCTATTCGCCGGTTCACCGAAAGCCCCCGCCATGTCCACTTCCGACTCCCAGCACTCCCCGTCTTCTCCTCACGACGCGCGCTCGCTGCGCGGCCTGCTGCTCTTGCTCGCGACCATCGCGGGTGTGTCCGTGGCGAACATCTATTACAACCAGCCGCTGCTCGACGATTTCCGCATGTCGTTTCCGCGTAGCGCCTCGTGGATCGGCGCGGTGCCGGCCGTCACGCAACTCGGCTACGCCGCGGGCATGCTGCTGCTGGCCCCGCTTGGCGACCGCTTCGACCGGCGCCGCCTGATCCTGCTGCAGATCGCGGCCATTTGCGTCGCGCTGCTGGTGGCCGCCACGGCACCGGGTCTTGGCGTGCTGATTGGCGCCAGTCTCGCGATCGGCGTGCTCGCCACCATCGCCCAGCAGGCCGTGCCGTTCGCCGCCGAACTCGCCCCGCCCGCCGGGCGCGGCCACGCCGTCGGCACGGTGATGAGCGGGCTGCTGCTGGGGATCTTGCTGGCCCGTACCGCGTCCGGATTCATCGCCGAGTATTTCGGCTGGCGCGCGGTGTTCGGCGCCTCCGTCGTAGCGCTGCTGGTGCTGGCCGTGGTCATCCGGATGCGCCTGCCGCAAAGCAAGCCGACTTCGACCCTGCCCTACGGCAAGCTGCTGGTCTCGATGTGGCACCTCATCGTCGAGCATCCCGGCCTGCGCGAAGCGTCGCTCACCGGCGCGGCCATGTTCGCCGCGTTCAGCATCTTCTGGTCGGTGCTGGCCCTGCTGCTGGCGGGCGCGCCATTCCATCTCGGCCCGCAGGCGGCGGGCCTGTTCGGCATCGTCGGCGCGGCGGGCGCACTCGCGGCGCCGCTGGCCGGCAAGTTTTCGGATCGTCGCGGGCCGCGCGCCATCATCTCGCTGTCGATCGCGCTGGTGGCCGTATCGTTCGTCGTGTTCGGTTTGTCCGGCACCAGCATTGTCGGACTGGTGGTCGGCGTGATCGTGCTCGATGTGGGCGTGCAGGCAGCGCAAATTTCCAATCAGTCGCGCATTTACGCGCTCTCACCGCACGCGCGCAGCCGCGTAAACACGGTGTACATGGTCGCGTATTTCATTGGCGGTGCGGCGGGATCGGCCGTCGGCGCGATCGTCTGGCCGGCGTTCGGCTGGATCGGCGTGAGCGTCGCCGGACTGGCTTTTGCGGCACTGGCAGGCTGGAATCACTCGCGCGCACGGCGCGACCCGGTAGCGGCGTCCTGAGGAAAAACGCCGGTTCGTTTCAGGCTCACACGGCCAGCTGAACCGTCTGCCTACCCTCCGGCAGGCAGATGCAGGGACGACCGCGAGGCGAGCCGCGCCTGACTAATCGGCACCCCGCCGTTGCGCATATTCGTGTAACGCGTCGATCACCCGGTCGAACTCGAACGACTTGTCGTAGAAGTGGCGCACGCCGTATTGCAGGCAACGCTCGCGATAGGCAGGCAGCGCATGATTCGTCAGCACCGCGGCAAAGGTTCGCTCGATCAACCCCTCGCGCTGCAGATACGCCAGCACCGGCACACCCGAGCCGCGCTTCAACTGCAGGTCGACGATCACCGCGTCGAAGCGCTCGCCGCTCAGCAGCGCAATCGCTTCGTCCGATGAATCCGCGTAGGCAGCGACGTGCAGCATCCCGGATGCGTCGATTGCCTCGACGAGGCTGCGGCGGATCAACGCCGAATCCTCGATCAGCAGCACGCGCAAAGGGGCGCGGCCATCGGCGTGGGAAAGGGAGGTCGAATCGCTGCTCATCGTACTGGTCCGCGCGGGTTCCGTGTCAGGTTCCTATGAATGAGGCGAGTCACGTGACGCAGGTGCCGCGCGTGACCCCGTCACTCGATCAGGCCGTTCTTGATTGCGTAATAAGTCAGATCGGCGTTATGGGTGAGGTGCATTTTCTCCAGCACCCGCGCCCGATAGGTGCTCACCGTCTTGACGGACAGATGCAGCTCCTCCGCGATGTCCGTAGGAATCTGCCCGGCCGCGAGCTTGCAGAAAATCTGAAACTCGCGCTCGGACAGCGTCTCGTGCGGACGGCCGGCCGCGGGCTTGTCGAGATTATCGGCGAGCGTGTCGGCCACCGCCTCCGACAGATACCGGTGCCCGCGTGCCACAGCGCGGATTGCCCGCACAATCTCGTCCGGCTCGCAGTCCTTGTTCAGATACCCGTTTGCGCCGGCGCGCAGCAGGTTGATCGCGTACTGGCTCTCGGGATAACCGGACAGAATCAGCACGCCCTGCTCCGGCCGCACCTGCCTGATGACCCGCAGAGTGTCGATGCCGTTCTTGTCCGGCATGGCGATATCGAGCAGCACCACGTCGAAAGCCTGTTCCCGCACAAGGCTGATGGTTTCGTCGCCGCTGGCGGCCTCCGCGGCCACGCACATATCCGGCTCGTCGGCGACGAACTGCCTGAACCCGCCTCGAACGATCGCGTGATCGTCGGCTATCAACACTCGAATCATCGGCTTGTGTCCGCGCAAGGAAGATCGCTGCAATACCGCCATTGTAATGACCTCGCGCCTCGCTGGGAGGCGAGACGTCCGTCCAATGCCGTGCCTCGTCGCCCTCGTCCGTGGATGCTGCTGCGCGCGCTGTGACGGTTGCGACTGGCCGCGTTACTCACGGCCTTGCAGCAGGTCCGCCATGTCGTCCGCATGCTCTTCTTCGACCGCCAGCACATCCTCGAAGATGCGCCGCGTGGTCACGTCGTTATCGGCAAGGTAGTGAATGATCTCGCGATAGGTGTCGATCGCAATGCGCTCGGCCACCAGGTTCTCGCGGATCATGTCGGTCAGGTTTTCGCCTTCCTTGTACTCCGAGTGCGAGCGGCTCTTCAAACTATCCGGCGCGAAATCCGGCTTGCCGCCCAGTTGCACGATGCGCTCCGCAAAACGGTCGGCGTGTTCCTGTTCTTCGGTGGCGTGCTCCAGGAATTCGGCGGCTACGGCCTCAGAATTGATGCCCTTCGCCATGAAGTGATGGCGCTTGTAGCGCAACGTGCAGACTATTTCGGTTGCGAGCGCATCGTTTAACAGCTTGAGCACGGTCTGCCGGTCGGCTCCATAGCTTTGCGTAACGGGACCATCCGACATGTGCTTGCGCGCCTGCTCGCGGATTTTCTGCACATCCATCACGAACGATCCATTGGATGCCGCGCTTGCACCAGTTGACTTCGACATGGAGTTGCTCCTTTTAACCTGTATGGGGAATGACGCATCACGCACGAAACGCGCCTGATGCGCGGGCATTGGCAGACCTGCCGTGTCTACGTTCGGAATACGCCGAGCAGCAGCGTCACGACGAACACGACGAGGAAAATGTAGAACAGGATCTTGGCGATTTCGGCCGCCCCTGCCGCGATGCCGGTAAAACCGAACACCGCCGCAATGATGGCGATTACGAAGAAAACGACGGCGTAGTGCAGCATGGCGGCTCTCCTTCCTGAACGGGATCTGTTTATGTCTGACGTGACCTGACGTGAGCAGATGCGGCAAGCGGCGGCGCTAATCGACGATCTTTTTCGTCACCACGAAGCCGAGCACGAGGAACACCACGCAGAGAATCAGGAACACGACGAACAGGAACTTCGCGATTGCCGCCGCACCCGCGGCGATGCCTGTAAAGCCCAACAGACCGGCAACGAGGGCGATCACAGCGAAGATCAAGGCCCATTTCAGCATGGCGGTTTCCTCCCGAAACAAAGATTGAACTGACAGGTCCATCGTAATGAGCGATGTCGCCGGCCGCATTCCGACGCTCTCCGGTTTTCGTGTGGGAATCCGCCGACATCCAATTACAGATGCGTTACGGTGGCCTCAAACACCGCGCGACCGCTACACTGATGCCTCATCCCCCGCGAGGCGTGCACACGGTGCAAGACCCGAAAGTGGCTACGACACTGAACGATTGGATGCGCAACCGAAGCTGGGCCATCGCGATGACGGTCGCGATCGTCATTACGGTGGGCGGCCTCGTGATCCTCGAAACCGCGCGCGAACGCATTGCCGCCGAATACGAGAGCGCGCTGGATGCCCGCGACGTCACCGTGCAACTGAGCATGCTGGAGAGCGAGCTGGCGCGCCTCCACGCGCATCAGAGCGACTTTCTCCTCACGAAGCAACCGGCAAGCGCCCGCGCCTATTGCACGAGCGCAGCGGCCCTGCGGCAGACCGCGCAGCAACTGAGCGCCTACTACCATCGCCGGGAAGCGGACAGTGTCGAACTGGCGAGCTTCACGCAGGTCACGGCGCTGATCGAAGCGCGCATTCGCGCCGGCACCGCCGTGCTGCAGCAGGTCGAACTGGCCGCAGGGCAACAGCCGCTCGATCTGACCGGTTGCGGGTCGGCGGACGGCGCCCAGCCGGTCGACGCGACGCTGGTCGACAGCACCTTGTCGCTCCTGCGCGATAACGAACAGCACCGCGCCCAGCAGGCGCTCGACGCCAGCCGCGCCGATCAACGCCTCTCCACCTTGTGCGCCGCGGGCTTGTCGGCGCTGAATATCGTGTTGTTCATTTTGCTGTTTCGCAACCTCGGCATTCAGATCGACCGTCAGGCGCGCGTGCAGCGGCAACTGATCACGCAGCAGGAGGAACTCGACCAGCTCGTCAACGAACGCACGCGTCAGCTCGAGGCGCTCGGCTGGCACTTGCAGGCCGTCAGCGAAAACGAAAAGACCCAGCTTGCGCGCGAGCTGCACGACGAACTCGGCGCGATTCTGACCGCGAGCAAAATGGATGTCGCCTGGGCCAACCGCAAGCTGAAGGACAGCGAACCGGCGATCTCCGAGAAGCTCACACGCGCGCTTGCCAACCTCGATCAGGGCATCGCGTTGAAACGCCGCATCATCGAAGATATGCGGCCAACCGTGCTGTCGAATTTCGGGCTGGTCACCGCGCTGCGCACGCTCGCCGACGAAGCGGCGCAGCGCAACAACTGGACCCTCGATCTGCAACTGCCGCCCGACGATATCCAGCTCGACGAGCAGACCGAAATCGCGCTCTTTCGCGTCGCGCAGGAGTCCTTGACCAATGCGGCCAAGTACGCGCATGCCTCGCGGGTATCGATTGGTCTGCAGATCGACAGTCTGCAAGTCGCATTGCACATCGCGGACAACGGCGTCGGCATCACACCCGCAGATCTGAAGCGCACGCATACGCATGGCTTGCTCGGCATGCGCCAGCGGGTCGCCGCGCACGGCGGGCGCTTCGACATCCGGCGCGGCGTGCCCAACGGCACGGACATCCACGTCGTGATGCCCTGTGCCAGTCTGGCCATGCCCGCGGCCGACGTGCCGGCGACCCCCGCCGGTCCACCGGAACCCATCCTCTGAGACGCGGCGGCAAGAAGCGGCTACCGCGCATCGAAGCCGCCGTGCAGCACACATCCAACATGCCGTCCAGCAAACGGCGCGCAGCCTATGTAGGACTACTCCGACGCAAACACCGGAGCACACCTACACGAAAATCGCGGCGTGACCGACAGCCTGGCGTCGGCCGTTTTTTTACTATGGAATCAGACCGGATCGGCTGGCGTGATGCCCGGTCGGACGACAGGAGGCGCGCACTGCCCGTGCGGCGCGTCAATCGATGCCACTCTTCCAAAGGGGAACATTCATGAATCGATTCATCGCTTTGCTTCTGCTCATTGGCACCGTGGCACTCGCCGGCTGTAATACGATGGCAGGCGCCGGCGAGGACATCTCGAGCGGCGGCCACAAGCTGACCAACAGCGCGGAAGAAAACAAGTAAGACGAGACGGCGGCGGCGTGAACACGCCGCGGCGGTTTGCGAATCTCCATGCGTTCGGCCCGTCGCACTGCGCGACGGGCTTTTTTTCGTGTCCGAGTCCTGTGGGTAGGTGAACGGTGCGAAGGCTAACGGGCGGCTGTGCCCATGCGGCTCGCCCGCCGCGCCTCGGGCCTCGGGCCTCGACAAAAAAACAAAGCGGCGATTCACCCCTTGGTGAACCGCCGCCCTGCCCCTCCCTGCTAAGCCAATCTACGCTGAAGCCTGTCGATACGGATCGATCGCTTGTCGAAGTGTCATTCGTTGGTCAGCGTATTGGTCAGTTCGACCGCCGGTGTGCCGGTATTGCCGCCTTGCGCCACCAGCAAGTGGATCTGGCCCGGCAGCAACTGGCTCAAGGTACCGGCGATCGGCACCGTCGTGATCAGCCAGTCCGCATTGTTCGAGAGGCTGAAGGCCGCCGACTGGAAGATCGGCGTCTTGCTGCCCGGTGCGGTGGCAATCGCCACATAGGTGCCGCCCGACAGATACAGCGAGTCCTGCCCGCTTGCCGGCACTGCGTTGCTGAACGACACGCCGGCCATCGTCGGGCTTACGCCGTTGATGTCCGTCCCCGACGGCACGATGTACAGGTCCAGGTTGGTCGCGTTAGCCGATGCATTGAACGCACGCACGCGTGCGTCGCTCGACAGCAGGCCCTTGTCGAACGGATCGTCGATCAGGCCGATGCCCGGCGCGGACAATCCGGGCAGCGCGATCACGGTGTATTCGTGGCCGTTGGCGGCGTCAGGGAAGTTGCCGCTGGCGAGCGCGGTCGTCGTGCCGGTCGGCGCATACGCCACCGTCGTCGAACCGGTGTGGATGTTGACGAAGTTCGTTACGCCCTTGTAGCTCACGTTGGTCTGCCCGCCGGGCGCTGCGCCGTTGACGAGAAAGTCGACAGCCGGCCCGCCAGGGATGGCATGGACAAAGTGGATTTCCGGATCCGTAATGCCGAGCGATTTCGCGGCATCGCTGCCGCTGCCTCCACACGCGCTCAACACGGACGCAACGCCAATCAGCGCCGCCATGGTTCGGATGATTTTCATACGTTCACCTGTCTGAATATCGGGCCGTGATCGACCCATTAATTGTGTGAGCGCCATCTCGTTCGGGTACCTGAATGAATGCCTGGTAGGGTCCCGGACGGTCGTCGCATGACGCTCCCTCCTATCCCTGATGCACGCCGCGCTTCGCTGCGCCAACATGCTGATTGCGGACGCTCGCATTCAGCAATCGGTGTGCCGCATGCACCAGGATGGACCCTGGGGTCTGAAACCCGGCTTGCGTAGCAACGGCTGACGCGGATTAGAATTTTTCCTCGGATGGTTGGGCCGATGCGCGGTGTATTGTTCGTGCGCATCCAACTTTTACAAGGCGCGTTGCATGCCTTACCCACTCTTACTCTCCGAACTCGACCTCGGCTTCACGCGCTTGCGCAACCGCGTCGTGATGGGCTCCATGCATACCGGTATGGAAGACCGCTTCTGGAACTATCCGAAGCTGGCCGCGTATTTCCGCGAGCGCGCCAAAGGCGGCGCGGGTCTGATCATTACCGGCGGCATCTCGCCGAACCGGCAAGGCTGGCTGCTGCCGTTCGGCGGCACGCTCAATTCCGTGTTCGATCTGCGCAATCACCGCCTGCTGACGCAAGCCGTACACGCGGAAGGCGGCAAGATCGCGCTGCAGATCCTGCATGCGGGACGTTATGGGTATCAGCCGTTCGTTGTGTCTGCATCGAACCTCAAGTCGCCCATTTCGAAGTTCAAGCCGCGCGCGCTCACCGTGCCGGGCATCGCGAAGACCGTGCGCGCCTATGCGCGTTGCGCGCGACTTGCGCAACGCGCCGGTTATGACGGCATCGAAATCATGGGCAGTGAAGGCTATCTGCTCAACCAGTTCCTCTGTCCGCGCACCAACCATCGCACCGATCAATACGGCGGCAGCCTCGAAAACCGCGTGCGGATCGCGCGCGAAATCGTCGAGGCAGTGCGGGCGAAGTGCGGCGAGCGTTTCATCGTGATCTACCGGCTGTCGCTGATCGATCTGGTCGAAGGCGGCAATACGTGGGACGAAACCGTGCAGGTCGCGCAAACCCTCGAAGCAGCGGGGGTGACCCTGTTCAATACCGGCATTGGCTGGCACGAAGCGCGGGTGCCTACCATCGTCACCTCGGTGCCGCGGGCGGCTTTCGCGCCGTTGAGCGCGCGCCTGAAGGCCGCCGTCAAGGTGCCGGTGATCGTATCCAACCGCATCAA
Organism: Paraburkholderia sp.; assembly: GCF_036488795.1. Classification (GTDB taxonomy): domain Bacteria; phylum Pseudomonadota; class Gammaproteobacteria; order Burkholderiales; family Burkholderiaceae; genus Paraburkholderia. The sequence goes on along the minus strand of NZ_DASXHA010000174.1, from coordinate 9,206 downwards.
CACCCCCGATGTCGCGGAAGATCTGCTCGCGCAGGGAGCCGGCGATCTGGTCTCGATGGCACGCCCACTGCTCGCCGATCCCGAGTTCGTGGTGAAGTCCGCCGAGGGACGCGCGCACGAAATCAATACCTGTATCGCCTGCAACCAGGCGTGTCTTGACCACACGTTCCAGAACAAACGCGCGACTTGCCTCGTGAATCCGCGCGCGGGCCGCGAGACCGAACTGGTGTACCGGCCGCTGGCGCCGGCTCAGCGGCCGCGTGCGATCGCCGTGGTCGGGGCGGGGCCGGCGGGATTGTCGGCGGCGACGGTGGCGGCCGCGCGTGGGCATCGCGTGACGCTGTTCGATGCCAGCGCAACCATCGGCGGTCAGTTCAATCTTGCAATGCGCGTGCCCGGCAAGGAAGAATTCAGCGAAACGATCCGCTATTTCCAGAGCCAGTTGCAGCGCCACGGCGTGGAGGTGCGGCTCGACACCCGCGTCGATCCTGCCATGCTCGCGGCGGCGCGCTATGACGACATCATCGTCGCCACCGGCATCGTGCCGCGCAAGCCGGCGATCAGCGGCATCGACGCGGCGAACGTGCTCACCTATGTCGAGGTGCTGCGCGGCGCGCCGGTCGGGCGCAGCGTCGCGGTGATCGGCGCAGGCGGGATCGGCTTCGACGTCAGCGAGTTTCTGCTCCATCGCACGGGCGAGCCATTGCCGCAGCCGCGTGAAGCATGGCTCGACGAATGGGGCGTCGATCTGGCGGTCAGCCAGCGCGGCGGCCTCAAGACACCGTTGCCTGCGCAACCAGTGCGCGACATCTGGTTGCTGCAGCGCAAGGCGGGCAAACCCGGCGCCGGGCTCGGCAAGACCTCGGGCTGGGTGCACCGGGCGACGCTGACCCGCAACGGCGTGCGGATGCTCGATGGCGTGTCGTACCGGGAGATCAGCGCGCGGGGTCTGAAGATCGCTCGTAACGGCGTCGAAGAATGGCTGGAAGTGGAAACGATCGTGATCTGCGCGGGGCAAGAATCGTTGCGCGATCTACATCCCGTTACGCCGCCGCCGGACGGGCCGCGTTATCACGTGATCGGCGGTGCGGCGCTCGCCACGGAACTGGACGCGAAACGGGCCATCCGCGAAGGCGCTGAACTGGCGGCGCGGTTGTAACGGGAGCGGATACTGCGGAAGCGGTTACAGCGGAAGCGGGCAGCAGGCAGCAGAACAGCTCCCCGCCCGCCCGCAAGCTCACGCCAGCCCGCGCCGCCGGTAATCGAACCAGAACGACAGGCCGACGCTGGCGAGAATCACCACGGTCGCGATGACGGTGGCTTGCGTCACCGGCTCGCCGAGCAGCAAGGCGCCAAGCGCGACCGCAACCACCGGATTCACATACATGCAACTGCTGGCGATGATCGGACTGGTATGACGGATCAGATAGCCGTACGCGACATACGCGGCCATCGTGCCCACCAGCATCAGATAGAGAAACGCGAGCACCGGCAGGACATGCACATCGAGCATGCGCTCCCCGGAGGCCCACGCCACGAGGGTCGACATGGCCCCGCCGAGACCGATCTGCAGCGAAGTCGACAGAAACAGATCGGACGGCAGCTTCAGTCGGCCGGCCAGATGTGCGCCGCCTGCCCAGAACAGCGCGCCGCAGAGAATCGCGAGACTGCCGCCGGCCGAGCCGCTCGAGCCGCCGCCATGACTCAGGATCGCAATGCCGACGAGCCCAAGCCCCACGGCAAACCACTCGCCTCGCCCGATCTTGCGCCCGGCCACCGCGGCGATGACCGTGGCAAACAAGGGCACGGTGGCCACCATCACGGCGGCGGTGCCGGTGCCGACCGTGCGCATCCCGTACGCGAGCATGCCGCTGGACAGACCCACCAGCATCGTGCCGACGAGCCCCGCATTGCGGATTTCGGCGGCGCTCGGCCAGACCGGATCGCGGCGCGCGGCGAACACGAACAGGCCGATGCCGGCGAACAGGTTGCGCAGGCCGGACATCAACAGCGGCGGAAACGATCCGAGCGCGACGTGCACCGCGAGATAGGTGGAACCCCAAACCAGATAGACGACGGTGAGCGCGAGCGCAATCCGGCCGTTTTGGGACTGAGGCAGACGCAGTGGAAGGCGGGAGAAAAATTGCACCGACATGCGTTCAGCCCGCCAATTCCGCTCGTGGTGCCGGGCTTGCGCTCGTGACCATACGGCCGGATGGCGGGTGCCGCATCACACATGCGGCCTGGAAGGCAAGGCTGGAAGACATGTCGGTAGAACAGGGAGAAAAAACCAGGGACGGCAAACACAGACCCGTCGAAGCAGTCAGAGCGGCGCGAAGCGTCGCGCAGTCTGCCCTGCTGGAAAGGCGGCGGGCATTCGCGAATGCGCCGCGAGTGCCCCGGCGCGCCAACCGTTCGGCACGCACCGCCGCATTATGCAGGAACGCCGGGCGGCGTCCATGAAAGAATCGTAAATCCTGTATCGGCAAAGCGTCAGGACCGGGGCGCAGCCCGGTCCTGAGGTGGCGCACCTGAAGGGGTCGAACCGGCCCGCTTCAGTTCGACATCGCGCCCGATGCCTCGTGCTTCATGCCCATTGCATCCTTGTTCTTCTTCATCTTGTCTTTCGACATCTTGTCCTTGGACATGCTGTCCTTCGACATGGTGTCTTTAGCCATGCTGTCTTTCGACATTGCGTCGTTGGACATCGCGCCGCTGGCTTGGGCGAAGACTGCGGTGCCGCTCGTGAGGAGTGCTGCGGCCAGTGCTGCGATTGCGAACTTCTTCATGGGAAAACTCCATTTGTTGTGAGTCAATCAGGTGAATCAGGACCGGTCATGCCGGGGTGTTTCCGAAGCATCTGCCGCTCGCGGGTCGGGCCCAACCCGCGCGCGTCAGGAGCCTCCGAACCAGTTGTAGCCCTGGTCGACCCAATAGCCGCCAGGATAAGTATTGGTGACGAATATCTCGACGATGTGCTTCGGATTCTTGTAGCCGAGCTTGGTCGGCATGCGCAGCTTCATCGGGAAACCGTATTTCGCGGGCAGGCGCTCGCCGTCGTAATCGAACGTGAGCAGCGTCTGCGGATGCAAGGCGGTGGGCATGTCGATGCTTTCGTAGTAGTCGTCCGCGCACTTGAAGCCGACGTACTTCGCGGTGGTGTCCGCGCCCACGCGCCGCAGGAAATCGCCGAACGGGGTGCCCCCCCAGCGGCCAATCGCACTCCAGCCTTCCACGCAGATATGCCGCGTGATCTGCTCGGCATGCGGCAACCCGTACAACTCAGGCAAGCTCCACGTGCGCTGCCCCGTGACGAGACCGCTCAGTTTCAGCTGATAGCCGGCGGCGTCGACCTCCGGCACGTCGTCGATGCCGTAGAACGCATTGAACGGAAACGGCCGCGTGATTTGCGCTTCGGTGTAAGTGGGCGCAAGTTGCTTCGGATCGAACAGGAACGCCTGAGCGCGATCGTTCAGCCGCGACACGGCCGTGAGGAAGCTGTTGACCGATGTGTCGTCGGTGAGCGAGCAGCCGGTCAGCATCGTGAGGCCGCCGAGCGTCAGCAACTGCTTGCCGAACAGACGGCGCGACGGCATGGCGAGCTCACGGCGCGCGTCGATGAGGATCGAGTCGCGATCGAGCTTGCTGGACAGCACAGTTCGGTTCGGCTTGTCGTTTGGTGTGGTCACGGCGATTCTCCTTAGCGGCCGCGCAGCATCGCGAGCAGCGAGCGCGGCACCAGTGCGACCATCGCCAGATGCACGGCAATGAAGGCCGCCATCAGCGACATTGCGCAGAAATGCACGATGCGTGCGTTGTCGTAGCCGCCCATCAGTTCGCGCAACAGCGGAAACTGCACCGACTTCCAGATGGCGAGCCCCGACAGCACCAGCACGATCAGGTCGCACACCACGAACAGGTAGGCGAATTTCTGCACCGCGTTGTAGTGACTCAGATCAGCATGCGAGAGCTTGCCGGTCAGTGCGGCCATGAAGTCGCGCAGGATCGCGCGCGGCGACACCGGCAGGAATTTGCGCAGGAAACGCCCGCTCGCGAGATTCAGCGCGAGATAGACGAGGCCGTTGAACACCAGCAGCCACATCGCCGCGAAGTGCCATTGCAGCGCGCCGCCGAGCCAGCCGCCCAGCGTGATCGAAGGCGGAAAGGTGATGCTCGTGAAGATGGGCGAGGCATCGTAGATGCGCCAGCCGGACAGCATCATCGTGAGCGCGGCGAGCGCGTTGAGCCAGTGCGTGATGCGCACCCACAGCGGATGAATCGTGCCGGCGCGCGGCGCCGCGGGCGGCGCAGTGTCGACGAGTGCGTGAGGGGTTGCCATGTGAGTCTCCGGTACTTGATGAACAGGCCGCATCAGCGGCACGCGGCCAGGTCGGCCACCTGCAAGACTTCGCCTGTTGCCGCGTTTTCGACGAAGCCGACCACGCCGTACTTGCCGCTCGCCATGGCGGCATTGCCGTCCGCGTCGTCCAGCATGATCTCGCGGTGAATTTGCGCATTGCCTGCCGTGAGCGGAACCGGCCCGATCCATTGCCGCACCACGCGTTCGTGATGCAGCGTCGCGCCGCGGTTTTCGCCGGCACGTACCTCCGAGCTCAGCGCGTTTTCATACACGGCGAGGTAGGCGCTGAGCGGTTCGCCGGCGTCGACCCGGGATGTGAAGCGGGCAGCGACGCCAAAGCCGTTCGCGCCTTGCGTGGCCGGCGCCGTGAGTTCCAGCGCGACGTCCGCCTGAGCCGGCTGGGCCGTCACCTGCTGCACGCGGCCCTCGAAGCTCTCGGCTTGCGACCAGCCGCGCAACTCGCGGCCGGAAACGAACACCTCGGGCGTATAGATGGTGTGCGCGCCGGCCAGATCGGTAAGCGTCTGCTGCCGTTCGGTGAAGCGGTGCTGGGAAAAACGATCGGTCCATCCGAGGCTGTTCCAGTAGTCGACGTGCAACGCGAGCGGCACGATGCCTTGCGCCCCGCCGCGGTCTTTCCACTGGCCCAGCCAGCGGTCCGCGGGCGGACAGCTGTTGCAGCCTTCGCTGCTGTACAACTCCACCAGTGCGACACGATGTGCCGGGCTGTGTGCCGTACACATCGAACTGGCAGCTTGCGCAACGCCGCTGGTGGCAAGCGCCGCGAGCAAGGCAACGGCGCGCACGACCGGCAGGTCGGCAAAACGGCGACTGAAGAAGGACATGGCAGGCTCCACGAGGAAATCTGCACGTTTGTCGCGCGGCACCGCCGCTTATGACAGCGGTTTCGAAAATTTTTTCAGGCGGCGCCAGGACGCCTTTGCGGCCGGTACGCCCGGGTCTCCGCGCGGCCGCAAACCGGCGCGCGCCGCCGGCATGCGCAAACAAGGAAAGCGCACGCGGCCGCTAGCGCCGACCAGGCGTGGGTACAGCCACCGGCTACGAGCGTGCTACCATCGGTCATCAGAAAGTGTCCTCCTCTTCGACACCTGTTTCCACCCCACTCGCCATTCTTTGCCGGTTCCCTGATGCGTATTCCGTTCTACCGCGCCCTGTCCTGCTTACGCCCTCGCGGCGCAGGCGGTTGCGCGCGCGTCGGAATCATGCGCGAACCCGGCCGCCAGCACACGCTTCCGCTTTCCGCCGCCCGGCGCCCGATCTGACCGCACTTCCTTACCGGAGCCGCGTCGTTCGGGCTCCGGGCCGATCTCATCCGCAGCCGTTTATTTCACGCAGATCGAAATGGAGAACCGTCATGAACACGAAGACGAAGACGAAGAACACCTGTTACCTCACCGAACTCGACGTCGCCCGTCTGGAAAAGCACGCAGCCATGCCGGGCGCGGATGCCCGTCTGCAGGACATGCTCGATGAGCTCCTGATGCGCGCGGTGATCGTGGATGCGCACGAGATCCCCGCCAATGTCGTCACGATGAACTCGCGCGCCACCCTCGCCGACGAAGCCAGCGGCGAGCATATGACCTGGACGGTGGTCTATCCGCCGAACGCCGATTTCGGCAGCGGCCGGTTGAACGTGTTCTCGCCGGCGGGCCTCGCACTGCTGGGCGCGAGGCGCGGCGAGCGGATTCATTTCACGCCGCCGAGTGGCGCGCAACAGACGCTCAAGATCGAGCAGATCCTGTTTCAACCCGAAGCCGCCGACGACTTCACGCTGTAAAAAACGCCACCTTTCATGCTGCGGCGCGCCCGGCCGCGCAACCCATTCAGGATAAGCCTCACCGGCTGTAAGGCGGCCGGCAGCCGGGCACCCTCTATTTCGAGACCGGTTGCCAACGAGCGGCAGGCGGGTGTATCGTGTGCGCTGCTAACGCGGGGGTCCTGCGTCGCACGGAGGTAGGAGGTCCGTGTTGCGTGGGTGAGAAATACCCTTTGAACCTGATCTGGATAATGCCAGCGCAGGGAAGCGTACGGAATTCGCAGCGCAGCACCGTCACATCCTCTCGCGAATTCCGACAACTTCCGTCTCGTCTCCTGCTTAGCGGCCCCACTTTGCTTTGCATGGAGAGCGACACACATGAACGCCAACCCGAAGTTCCTTTCCGACGACGCTCACGTCGACGCCGCTGCCGTCGCGCCGTTGCCGAATTCCCGCAAGATCTACGTCACCGGCTCACGGCCCGATATTCGCGTGCCGATGCGCGAAATCACGCAGTCGGACACACCGGACAGCTTTGGCGGCGAAAAGAATCCGCCGGTGTATGTCTACGATACGTCGGGCCCCTATTCCGATCCGGATGCGCAGATCGACATCCGCGCCGGTCTGCCTGCCTTGCGCCAGGCCTGGATCGAGGAACGCGGCGACACCGAGGCGCTGACGGGTCTGTCCAGCAACTTCAGCCGCGAACGCGCCGCCGATCAGGCCACCGCCGAGTTGCGCTTCAAGGGCCTGCATCGCACGCCGCGCCGCGCGCTGGCCGGCAAGAACGTCTCGCAGATGCACTACGCGAAGCAAGGCATCATCACGCCGGAAATGGAATACATCGCGATCCGCGAAAACCAGCGCCGCGCCGAGTATCTGGAAACGCTCACGCACAGCGGCCCGAACGGCGCAAAGCTCGCCGCGATGATGGGCCGCCAGCATCCGGGCCAGGCGTTCGGTGCGAGTGCCTTCGGTCCGAATGGCCTCACCGCCATCACGCCGGAATTCGTGCGCGAAGAAGTGGCGCGCGGCCGCGCGATCATCCCGAACAACATCAATCACCCGGAAAGCGAGCCGATGATCATCGGCCGTAACTTCCTCGTGAAGGTGAATGCGAACATCGGCAATTCGGCGGTGACCTCGTCGATCGGCGAAGAAGTCGACAAGATGACGTGGGCGATCCGCTGGGGCGGCGACACGGTGATGGACCTCTCGACCGGCAAGCACATCCACGAAACGCGCGAATGGATCATCCGCAATTCGCCGGTGCCGATCGGCACGGTGCCGATCTATCAGGCGCTCGAAAAGGTCAACGGCAAGGCCGAAGACCTGACGTGGGAAATCTTCCGCGACACGCTGATCGAACAGGCCGAGCAAGGCGTCGACTACTTCACGATCCACGCGGGCGTGCGTCTGCAATACGTGCCGCTGACCGCCAAACGGATGACCGGCATCGTCTCGCGCGGCGGCTCGATCATGGCGAAGTGGTGTCTTGCGCATCACAAGGAAAGCTTCCTGTACGAGCATTTCGAAGACATCTGCGAAATCATGAAGGCCTACGACGTGGCCTTTTCGCTCGGCGACGGTCTGCGTCCGGGCTCGATCTACGATGCGAACGACGAAGCGCAACTCGGCGAACTGAAGACCTTGGGTGAACTCACGCAAATCGCGTGGAAGCACGACGTGCAGACGATGATCGAAGGCCCGGGTCACGTGCCGATGCAACTGATCAAGGAAAACATGGACCTGCAACTGGAATGGTGTGACGAAGCGCCGTTCTACACGCTCGGACCGTTGACCACGGATATCGCTCCGGGCTACGACCACATCACGTCGGGCATTGGCGCGGCGATGATCGGCTGGTTCGGCACCGCGATGTTGTGCTACGTGACGCCGAAGGAACACCTCGGCTTGCCGAACAAGGACGACGTCAAGACCGGCATCATCACCTACAAGCTCGCGGCGCACGCGGCGGATCTGGCGAAGGGCCACCCGGGTGCGCAGGTGCGTGACAATGCCTTGTCGAAGGCGCGCTTCGAATTCCGCTGGGAAGATCAGTTCAACCTCGGTCTCGATCCGGACAAGGCACGCGAATTCCACGACGAAACGCTGCCGAAGGACTCGGCCAAGGTCGCGCATTTCTGCTCGATGTGCGGGCCGCACTTCTGCTCGATGAAGATCACCCAGGACGTGCGGGAGTTCGCTGCGCAGCAAGGCGTGAGCGACGACGAGGCGCTCGCGAAAGGCATGGAAGTGAAGTCGATCGAGTTCATGAAGAAAGGCGCCGAGATTTATCAGCGTCAATAAGGCCGGGATCGGTGCGGGCGGCGGCGTCTGTCCGGGCGCGCCGCTTGCGCATCGATCCGTGCCGCTCGCACGCCCCAGCCCGCCGATGGCGGGCTTTTTCATCGCCGGGCGGCGCAAGCGCAACGCGTCTGGCAATGTGATGAAATACGCCGTTACCAGTTTGCAACCTGCCGGACGCCGCTCCGGCGTAAGCTGGAATAGATGCGCCGCGGCCAATCAACGATCATCAACCAGCGCGGCGCCCGAATGCATCAGGAGCATGTGATGAGTATCCTCTCGGCAATCACTCGCCTTGCCAGCGCCGCTACCGTGCTCGCCCTGGGGGGTTGCTATTACCCCTATGGCTATTATCCGTACGGCAACGGCTACTACGCGACCGTGCCCGCTGCCGGCACGCAGACCGCGGTGCCGGTGACCGCTAGCGGCGAGCCCGCGCCGGCGCTCAATCAACCCGGCTCGATCCCGGCTCCGCCGCCGCCTTCGGTTACGGCGTCGGCCAACTACACGGTGCCGTCCAACCCGGGTACTTACGTCGCGCCGTCCGCAGGCTCTACGTATGTGGTGCCTGCGCCGGGCTATCCGGCCTATCCCGGTTATGCGGCTTACCCTGCTTACCCGTATCCGGCTTATCCGGCGTACTACGGCTACCCGGGTTATTGGGGCGGACCTGCCGTTTCGATCGGCTTTGCCGGCTACTGGGGAGGCGGTTGCTGCTGGGGTGGCGGCTGGCACGGCGGTGGCTGGCACGGCGGCGGCTGG
>NZ_DASXHA010000163.1:0-120735 GCF_036488795.1 Paraburkholderia sp. | reverse complement strand
GATCTACTTCGACAAGCCGACCCAGTCGCAGGTGCTGTCGCGCTTCGAGCCGCTCATGAAGGGCGGTGGCCTGCTGTTCGCCGGTCACTCGGAGAACTTCACCTACGTGACCCAGGCATTCCGCCTGCGTGGCCAGACTGTTTACGAACTGACCCGCGACGGCGGCGCAGCGCGCGCCGGTCAACGCGGCCAGACCCAACCGGCTCACTCGTCGACTAGCGGGGTGACTGTATGAGTAGCGCCCTGCCGATCGCCACCAATCTGTACTTCGACAATCACTTCCAGCGCCCCGGCGTGAAGTTGTTGCCGAACGAGTTCTATACGACCCACGACGACATGGTGCTTGTTACCGTGCTCGGCTCGTGCGTGGCCGCCTGCATCCGCGACCACACGGCAGGCATCGGCGGCATGAATCACTTCATGCTGCCGGACGACGGCGCCGACGTCGGCCAGGCCGCCTCGGATTCGATGCGTTACGGCGCCTATGCGATGGAAGTGCTCATCAACGAGCTCATCAAGGCGGGCGGCCGGCGCGAACGTTTCGAAGCCAAGGTATTCGGCGGCGCCGCGGTGCTCGCCGGCATGACGACGATGAACATCGGCGATCGCAATTCGGAATTCGTGCGCCGCTAACTGGCGCTCGAAAAAATCCGCATCACCGCCGAGGATCTGCAAGGCGGCCATCCGCGCAAGGTCGCCTTCATGCCGCGCACCGGCCAGGTGATGGTGAAAAAACTGCGCCTGCAGCAGGAAGCCGGGGTGGCCGAGCGCGAACAGGCGCTCGCCCGGCAGACCTCCGAGCAGCGCGCCGAGCGTCTCGCAAAGGCCCGCGAACGCGTCGAACTGTTTGCCGCGCCGGCTGGCGGCCGGCCAAAAATCGAGCTGTTTGGTGCAAGGGCCGCTGCTGGTTCAGGGACGGGCGCCCCGGCTGCGAAGCCGCGCATCGAGCTATTTGGCGCGAGCCCGCGTCCGAATAATTCAAACAACGCCAGAACTGCCGAGGAGGCGTGAGAGCTGTGCAAAAGATCAAGGTATTGTGCGTCGACGATTCGGCGCTGATCCGCAGCCTGATGACGGAGATCATCAATGGCCAGCCGGACATGACCGTCGTTGCAACCGCGCCCGACCCGCTCGTGGCGCGCGAACTCATCAAGCAGCACAACCCGGACGTGTTGACGCTCGACGTCGAAATGCCGCGCATGGACGGCCTCGACTTCCTCGAGAAGCTGATGCGCCTGCGGCCGATGCCGGTCGTGATGGTGTCGTCGCTGACCGAGCGCGGCAACGAAATCACGCTGCGCGCGCTGGAGCTGGGCGCGGTGGATTTCGTCACGAAGCCGAAGGTCGGCATTCGCGACGGCATGCTCGACTACGCCGAAAAGCTCGCCGACAAGGTCCGCGCTGCCGCACGCGCGCGCGTGCGTCAGGCCGCGCCCGCTCACCACGCCGGCACGCCCGCAGCGGGCGGCGCGCAGGCCACGCCGGCGCCGAACTTCAACAATCCGCTCGTCAGTACGGAAAAGCTGATCATCGTCGGCGCCTCGACGGGCGGCACGGAAGCCATCCGCGAAGTGCTGGTGCCGCTGCCGCCGGATGCGCCCGCGGTGCTGATCGCGCAGCACATGCCGCCGGGATTTACGAAATCTTTTGCACAACGCCTCAATGGTTTGTGCCGGATTACCGTTAAAGAGGCAGAGCACGGTGAACGCGTGCTGCCGGGACACGCTTATATCGCACCCGGCCACGCTCACCTGTTGCTAGCACGTAGCGGCGCGAACTATATTGCACACCTGTCCGACGAACCGCCGGTCAACCGGCACCGGCCTTCCGTCGATGTGCTGTTCCGTTCGGCCGCACAGCACGCCGGCAAGAATGCGGTGGGCGTGATCCTGACGGGGATGGGCCGCGATGGCGCGGCCGGATTGCTGGAGATGAAAAAGGCGGGCGCCTATACGCTCGCGCAGGACGAGGCGAGCTGTATCGTGTTCGGCATGCCGCGCGAGGCTATTGCGCTGGGCGCTGCCGACGAGATCGCTTCGTTGCCGGAGATGAGCCGCCGCGTCATGACGCGTCTCTCGTCGATGGGCGAACGCGTACAGCGGGTATGATGCGGCCCAACGGCGAGCGTCGGGCAATGCGATCGAAGTCAGCGCCAGGCCTGTTGACGCACGCGCGGAACCATCTGGATAAGGGATAAGGGAAAGGGAATTGAAATGGATAAGGGAATGAAGATTCTGGTGGTAGACGACTTTCCGACGATGCGCCGGATCGTACGTAATCTGTTGAAGGAGCTGGGCTATTCGAACGTCGATGAGGCGGAAGACGGCGCAGCGGGCCTGGCGCGTCTGCGCAGCGGCAAGTACGACTTCGTGATCTCCGACTGGAACATGCCGAACCTCGACGGTCTGGCTATGCTGAAGGAAATCCGCGCCGACGCGAGCCTGACGCACCTGCCGGTGCTGATGGTGACGGCGGAGTCGAAGAAGGAAAACATCATCGCGGCGGCGCAGGCCGGCGCGAGCGGTTATGTGGTCAAGCCGTTCACGGCGGTAACCCTCGACGAGAAACTCAACAAGATTCTCGAGAAGATGGCGAAAGCCGGGAGCTGATGTGAACCAGCCGACCAACGCGGCAGCCGCCGAAGCCCACGACGGCGGCGATCTGGCCAGCGACCGCATCCTTGCCCGGATCGGGCAGTTGACGCGCACGCTGCGCGACTCGATGCGCGAACTGGGGATCGACAAGCACGTCGAGCGTGCGGCGGAAGCCGTGCCCGACGCGCGCGACCGTCTCAAGTACATCGCCAATATGACCGAGCAGGCGGCCGAACGCGTGCTGAGCTCGATCGAAGTCGCCAAGCCGATGCAGGAACAGCTGCAGAAGGACGCGGGCGAGCTCGACGCGCGTTGGGAGCAATGGTATGCAGCGCCGATTGAACGCGAGGAAGTGCGCGCGTTGATGAACGACACGCGTACTTTCCTGCGCGGTGTGCCGGAAGTGACCACGGCGACCAACCAGCAGCTGCTCGAGATCATGCTGGCGCAGGACTTTCAGGATCTGACCGGCCAGGTCATCAAGAAGATCACTGAAGTCGTGTACCTGATCGAGCAGCAACTGCTCGGCGTGCTGATCGAGAACATCGCGCTCGAGCGCCGCGAGCAGTTCGCCGCCACCGCGGCGGCGCTGGCCGCCGAGCCGTCCTCGACCGGCAGCCCGGAAGGCTTGCTGAACGGGCCGCAGATCAACCCGGAAGGCAAGGCCGACGTGATGCAGGATCAGGGCGAGGTCGACGACCTGCTGGCGAGCCTCGGCTTCTAGAAGCGGCTTGCCGCAGCCCGCTTGCCCGACTCCCGCTGCCTGAGCGCACCGCCGCTCGGGCACGCGGCGCGTCGCCCGCCGAATAAAAGCTTCATGTAGTCCGGTGCCGTGGTGCCGTATGATCTCGATTACATGCTGGCGCTCGTGCCCTGCGCGAGCCGCCCGCCAGTCGATCGGGAGGAGTCTGGCCATGCCGCGTCGCACATGCCGCGTCGTTTTCACGACGACGTTTGCAGTTTCCTGTCTGTTCTCCAGCGTCCAGTCCGCTCACGCGGTACTGGGCGGCAGTCCGCTGACGCCACCTGCCGGTGCGTCAACCAGTTCCCATACCGTGACCCCGCTTGCCGTGGCGCATGCGGCGTCGGCGGCGAGCGGCGCCACGTCTTCGTCCTCGTCCTCGTCCTCGTCGTACACCGTGCAGGAGACCACCTTCGGCAACGGCACGGTCGTGCGCGAGTATCTGGGGGCCAACGGCAGCGTGTTCGGCATTGCATGGCATGGACCGCAGATGCCCCAACTGACCGATCTGCTCGGTACTTATTTCCCGCAGTACCTGGCCGGCGTGCAGGCCGTGCGCGCCGCGCGCGGCGGCGGCCACGGGCCGGTGGCGGTCGAGCAGAGCGGCCTCGTGGTCCGTTCCGGCGGCCACATGGGCTCCTTCACCGGTCAAGCCTGGCTGCCGCAGGCGTTGCCTGCCGGCGTCGGCGGTTCTGACATCCAGTGACAGTGACAGAAGCGGGAGACAGGACATGCAAGCTGCAGCAAAGCTCAAAGGGTGGATGCAGGTCGTCGCAACGGTTGCACTGGTGACGCTGCTGGCCGCATGCGGCGGCGGAGGCGGTTCCGGTTCGTCGGGTTCGAACGACAGCGGCCTGCCGCCCAGCCCGGGCGCCCAGCCGGTCGCCGCCAATGCCGGTAATACGGCGCCGATCATGGTGGGACCCGGTGTCGCGAACGTCATCAATATTCCGACGGTTAGCGTCAAAGTCTGTGTGCCGGGTACGACCACCTGTCAGATCATTAACAACATTCAGGTGGATACCGGCTCGTTTGGCTTGCGGATTGTCAGCACCGCGCTGCTAGCCCCGTTGCCGCTGGCCCCTGCTCCCGTTGCAACGGGACGCACGCTGGCCGAATGCACCACCTTTGCCGACGGCTCCTCGTGGGGCACGGTGCGTACCGCGACGGTGCAGATCGCCAATGAAACGGCCACCAATATCCCGGTCCAGGTGCTCGGCGACCTGCCGGACAGCAGCATTCCGTCGGGTTGCGTCAACGGCGCGGCGGAGAACACGGCTAGCCAGATCGGCGCGAACGGCATTCTCGGGATTGGCGTGGCGCCGGTCGACTGCGGGATCAACTGTTCGAATGCAACGTTGGCGCCGCAATTCAGTAACTATTACGCCTGCATTGGCACCGCTTGCCTGAACACGCCTACCCAGGTGCCGACTCTCAATCAGGTGGCAAATCCGGTCGCAAATTTCGCCACCGACAATAACGGCGTGATCGTGCAGATGCAGCCCATATCCAGTTCCGGCGCGACCTCGGCCTCGGGCACCCTGGTGTTCGGCATCAACACGGCGACGAACAATCAGCTGACAGGTGCCACCGTATTTACGACCAACGGGTCCGGCGATCTGCCCGTCAGCACCTTCAACGGCGCCAAGACCCTCGCGTTCATGGATTCGGGATCGAACGCGTATTTCTTCAGCGACAGTTCGCTTGCCCTATGCGGCAGCAACTTCCCAGGCTTCTATTGCCCGTCGTCGGGGCAGACGCGTACGGTAGGCCTCGTCGGCCAGAACGGCGCCCTCGCTAACGTGAATGTGGGCATTCAGGATGCGGCGGTGCTCTTCGCCAACGGCAACAATTTCGCCTTCAACGACCTGGGCGGACAGATCGGCATTCCGGGCAGCTTCGATCTGGGCTTGCCGTTCTTCTTCGGCCGCTACGTCTATTACGGGATCGACCGGACGGGCAATGGCGGCCAGGCGCCGTTCGTCGCGTTCTGAGCCGCAAAAGCAGCATGAGCCGGAGGACGGGGTGGCCGGCTGGCCGCCCCGCCGATCCACCGTCATCTGGCGCCCTATCTCTCGAAATACCCCCCTTTCCCTGTCCTTATCCGCCGATCATGGCTTGCCTTCAGCGGGAATAATCGCTCTCACTGGAAATAGGCATCGTGCCTTGTCCGTCTGGAGAGCCTTGTGGCAGGGGATAGCGACCTCGAAAAAACCGAATCCGCCACTCCCAGGCGCCTCGAAAAGGCGCGGGAGGAGGGGCAGATTGTTCGTTCGCGGGAGCTGGTGTCGTTCGCCCTGCTGTCGGCGGGCTTCTATGGCGTGTGGGGGATGGCCGGCAGCATCGGCGATCATCTGGGACTGATGGTTCGCGGTGCCATGATGTTCAACCACGCCACCGTGTTCGACACCAATCGCATGCTGACCGGCGCGGCCGTGGCCGGCCGCGAGGGGTTGTACGCGCTGCTGCCGGTTCTCGCGCTGACGGGCCTGGCGGCGCTGCTGTCGCCGCTCGCGCTCGGCGGCTGGCATGTGTCGCCCAACGTGCTCCAGCTCAAGTTCGAGCGGCTCGATCCGATTGCCGGGCTCGGCAAGATCTTTTCGATCAACGGCCCGATCCAGCTCGGCATGTCGCTCGTCAAGACCATCATGGTGGGCATCGTCGGCGGAGTCGCCATCTGGAACCGCCACGACCAGATCCTCGCGCTTGCCAACCAGCCGCTCACCCAGGCGCTCGCCAATTCGGCGCATCTGATTGCGGTCTGCTGCGGCATGACGGTGGCCGGCATGTTCGTGGTGGCGGCGCTGGATGTGCCTTACCAGCTCTGGAGTTACCACAAGAAACTGCGCATGACGAAGGAAGAAGTGAAGCGCGAGCACAAGGAAAACGAAGGCGATCCGCAGCTGAAAGGGCGCATCCGTGCGCAGCAGCGCGCCATCGCGCGGCGCCGCATGATGAGCAAGGTGCCGCTGGCCGATGTGGTGGTTACCAATCCGACGCACTTCGCGGTCGCGCTGCAATACAGCGACGGCGAAATGCGTGCGCCGCGCGTGATCGCCAAGGGCGTAAACCTGGTGGCGGCGCGGATTCGCGAACTGGCGGTCGAGAACAACGTGCCGCTACTCGAAGCGCCGCCGCTCGCGCGGGCGCTTTATCACAACGTCGACCTCGACCGCGAAATTCCGGGCGCGCTGTACGGCGCCGTCGCGGAAGTGCTGGCGTGGGTCTACCAGTTGCGCCGTTTCAAGGCCGAAGGCGGCGCGGTGCCGATGGCGCCGACCGAATTCGACGTACCCGCCGACCTCGACAAGGGGCCGGTATCCGATGACGAGGCGAGCGAAGAAGCCGCCGACACCCTTAACGACAACGCTGCACCGGGAGCCTCCGCATGAACGCACGCGCCGGTTTCCTCTCGCGACGCCCAGATGCGCTGAATAGCGGCAACCTGCGCGCGCTCGCAGGTCCTGTGCTGATCTGCATGATCCTCGGCATGATGATCTTGCCGTTGCCGCCGTTCCTGCTGGATCTGCTGTTCACCTTCAATATCGCGCTTTCGGTGATGGTGCTGCTCGTCAGCATGTACACCATGAAGCCGCTCGACTTCGCCGCCTTCCCGAGCGTGCTGCTGTTCTCGACCTTGCTGCGGCTGTCGCTGAACGTGGCTTCCACGCGGGTCGTGCTGCTCGAAGGCCATACCGGTCCGGATGCGGCCGGTCAGGTGATCGAGTCGTTCGGACACTTCCTCGTCGGCGGTAACTTCGCAGTCGGGATCGTGGTGTTCATCATCCTGATGGTGATCAACTTCATGGTGATCACGAAGGGTGCGGGCCGGATTGCCGAAGTGTCGGCGCGCTTTACGCTCGACGCGATGCCCGGCAAGCAGATGGCGATCGACGCCGACCTGAACGCCGGCATCATCAACGAAGATCAGGCCCGCAAGCGCCGCCTGGAAGTCGGCCAGGAAGCCGAGTTCTACGGGTCGATGGACGGCGCGAGCAAGTTCGTGCGCGGCGATGCGATTGCCGGTTTGCTGATCATGGTGATCAACATCATCGGCGGGCTGATCGTCGGGGTGGTCCAGCACAACATGGATTTCGCCGCGGCCGCCAAGAACTACACGCTGCTGACCATCGGTGACGGCCTCGTCGCGCAGATCCCGTCGCTGGTGATCTCGACGGCCGCCGGTGTGATCGTCTCGCGGGTGGCGACCAACGAAGACATCGGCACGCAGCTGACCGGGCAGCTCTTCACCAACCCGCGCGTGCTGATCATCACGGGCTGCATCCTGATCCTGATGGGTCTGATTCCGGGCATGCCGCACTTCGCGTTCATCCTGCTGGGCGGCGCTCTGGTCCAGCTGGGCCGCGTCATGAAGAAGCGCGCGCAGGACAGCAAGAGCTCCGCGACCCTCGTGGATGTGGCGCCGGCGACGCTCGCCCCGGCGGAAAACACCGAAGCCAGCTGGGACGACGTGACGATGATCGACACGCTCGGCCTCGAAGTCGGCTACCGGCTGATTCCGCTCGTCGACAAGAATTCGGACGGCGAACTGCTCAAGCGCATCAAGAGCATCCGCAAGAAGTTTGCGCAGGAAATCGGCTTTCTGCCGCCGGTCATCCATATCCGCGACAACCTGGAACTCAGGCCGAACGGCTACCGGATCGCGCTGAAGGGCGTCGAGGTGGGCGTGGGCGAGGCCTATCCGGGACAGTGGCTCGCCATCAACCCGGGCCAGGTCAGCGCGGCATTGCCGGGCACGCCGACCCAGGATCCGGCCTTCGGTCTGCCGGCCATCTGGATCGATACGAATTTGCGCGAACAGGCGCAGGTGTACGGCTATACGGTGGTCGATTCGAGCACCGTGGTCGCGACGCACCTGAACCATCTGGTCGTCACGCATGCGTCCGAACTGCTCGGCCGCCGCGAAATCCAGGCGTTGATCGAACGGATGCAGAAGGACACGCCGTCGCTCGTCGACGATCTGGTGCCGAAGTCGCTGTCGCTCACGACGCTGCAAAAGGTGCTGCAGAACCTGCTGGAAGAAGGCGTGCCGATCCGCGACATGCGCACCATTCTCGAAGCGCTCGCCGAGCACACGCCGAAGGTCACGGACGCGCACGAACTCACGGCGGTGGTGCGGCTCGCGCTGGGCCGCGCGATTACCCAGCAGTGGTTCCCGGGCACCGGCGACATGCAGGTGATGGGCCTCGATTCGAACCTCGAGCGCGTGCTGTCGCAGGCGCTGTCGACGGGCGCCAACCCCGGCCTCGAACCAGGCCTCGCGCATACCCTCATGACCGAGACGCAAAAGGCCATGACGCGGCAGCAGAACCTGGGGCTCGCGCCGGTCCTGCTGGTGCAGCATTCGCTGCGCCCCATGCTCGCGCGCTTCCTGCGCCGCAGCCTGCCGCAGCTCAAGGTGCTGTCGTACGCGGAAGTGCCGGATACCCGCAACATCAAGGTGGTGAACCTGATTGGCGGCCAGGGCTAAGCCTTTCACCGCGTCCGGTTCCCCTTAGCTCGCCTGCTCACCGGCGCGTGCACTGCCAGTGTCCGCGCCGGTCTGGTTTTTCCGCTGTGCCTGAGGGCCTCCGCCGCGCCTCCCGGGACGGCGTCCATCACGCGAATTGCCTACCTTTCCCGGCCTTTATCAAGCGATCGTCCCTCGACATCTTTCGCAATAATCGATCTCAATGGGAAGCGGTATGTTGCCGGTCCGTTAACCTCATCGGGGGTCCAGCTTGAACATTCGTAAATTTGTCGGTGCTACCAGTCGCGACGCGCTACGCCTCGTCCGCGAAGCACTGGGCCCCGATGCGGTCGTGCTGTCGAACCGCACGATAGAAGACGGCACCGTCGAAATCGTCGCGCTGGCCGACAGCGAACTCGCGGCGATCACGCCGAAGGCCCGCAACAAGGCAGGCACGGCGCTGCCCGCGCTGACGCACGGCACGCAGAGTTCGCCAGGCATGACGCCGGTTGCTCAACGCAATGCGCCGATGATGCAAGCGAACCCGTATGCGAGCGGCATGCCCGACGTGTTCTCCTCGGTGTTCGGCGCCAGCCCGGAAGCGGGCACGGAAAGCATGTCGGCCAGTAACGCACCGGCTCAGGCTGCCGAAACCGCAGCGGAACCGGCGAGTGGCGCCACCGCGCAGGCCGCCGCCGCACAGTCGCTGCCGCAAGCAGTCCCGACCGCCCAGCCCGCTCCGCAGATTCAAGCCACGCCACAAGCCCCGCAAGCCGCACAAGCCCAGCAAGTGCTGCAGGCGCCGCGCGGCAACGACGACATCCGTGCCGACCTGTTCAAGGCCGCCGCGTTCACACCGGCGCCGGCCGCACCGCGCACGATGGCCGAGTCGAACCCGTGGCTGATCGACCATGCGCGCGCTATCGCCAGCAAGCAACAAGGTGCGTATAGCGAGCGCGCGTCGTCGATGACGCCGGCCGCGGCGATGGCCAAGGGCCTCGGCGCACCGGTCGAGATCAACGTCGGCTCGCGCTACACGCCGGACGACGCCGACGCGCCCGACTGGGCGCGCGAGGCCGCGCAACTCGCGGCACGCCGCGCCGCGCAGAAGGCTGCGCCGAACCTGCAGAGCGCGGAGGAAGCCCGCGCCACCGCGGCGAGCGTCACCGAAGCCATCAAGGCGCGCATGGAGCAGGTCGTCAACGAAACCGTGATGAGCGAGCTTTCGTCGATGCGCGGCATGATGGAAGAACACTTTGCCGGCTTGCTGTGGGCCGATCGCCAGCGCCGCAGCCCGGTGCGCGCCTCGCTCACCAAGCATCTGTTCGCCGCCGGTTTCTCCGCGCAGCTGGTGCAGATGATGGTCGACAACCTGCCGCCCGGGATCGAGAACATGGACGGCGGGATGGACTGGGTGCGTAACGTGCTCGAATCCAACCTGCCGGTGATGGAAAACGAAGACGCGCTGATGGAGCGCGGCGGCGTGTTCGCGCTGATGGGCCCGACGGGCGTGGGCAAGACCACCACCACGGCCAAGCTCGCGGCACGTTGCGTGATGCGTTTCGGCGCCAGCAAGGTCGCGCTGCTCACCACCGACAGCTACCGGATCGGCGGTCACGAACAACTGCGTATTTTCGGCAAGATCCTCGGCGTCTCGGTGCACGCGGTCAAGGACGGCGGCGATCTGCAACTGGCGCTCGCCGAACTGCGCAACAAGCACATCGTGCTGATCGACACGATCGGCATGAGCCAGCGCGACCGCCTCGTGTCCGACCAGATCGCGATGCTGTGCCGCGCCGGCCAGCCGGTGCAGCGCCTCCTGCTGCTGAACGCCACCAGCCACGGCGACACGCTCAACGAGGTGGTGCAGGCCTACCAGCGCGCGCCGGATCAACAGCCGCTCGCCGGCTGCATCCTGACCAAGCTGGATGAAGCGACCAACCTGGGCGGCGTGCTCGACACGGTGATCCGCTACAAGCTGCCGGTGCATTACGTGTCGACCGGCCAGAAGGTGCCGGAGAACCTGTACGTGGCGACCCGGAAATTCCTCATCAAAAGCGCTTTCTGCATTCCGCGCGACAGTTCGCCGTTCGTGCCGCACGACGAAGAGATTCCGGCCTTGCTTTCGGCGCTTTCGGCGCGCTCGACAGCCGAACTGCACGAGGTCCGCTTTGGATAAAGTCGTTTCCGATCAAGCCGAAGGATTACGGCGTTTGCTGGCTCGCAACGGCTCGCGTGTGCTGGCCGTGACAGGAGGATCGACCAGCGTCGGTTGCACCACGACGGTCATCAATCTGGCTGCCGCGCTCGCCGAGCAGGGCAAGGATGTGCTCGTCATCGACGAGTGTCTGAACGAATACTCCGTGAGCGCGATGCTCGGCGGCATGCGCGGTGCGGGCAGCTTTTCGTCCGTCGTACGCGGCGAGATGTCGCTTGAAGCCGCCGCGGCACGCCATGCGTTGGGCTTTTCGGTGCTGGCCGCCGCGCGCGGCAACCGCGACGCCCATACGCCCGCGCAACTGGGCAGCGTGCTGGACGGGCCGGCCGATGTCGTGCTGATCGATGCGCAGCTTGACCGGCTCGGGCAACTGTCCGCGCTGGCGATGCAGGCGCACGACCTGATGATCGTCACACGGGTGGCGGCTCAGGCGATTACCGACGCTTACGCCTGCATGAAGCGTCTGCATTACGCACACGGCATTGCGCAGTTCCGTGTGCTGGTCAATCACGTGCATAGCGTCACCGACGCGCGCACGGCATTTGAAAACCTCGCGGGTGTAGCAGGGCGTTATCTCGCCGTGTCGCTGGAAGACGCCGGTTGTATTGCGGCCGATCCACGCATGACGCGTGCGCTCGAACTGTCGCGCTGTGTGGTCGACGCTTTTCCGTCGACGCCCGCCGCGCGTGATTACCGGCATCTTGCCGCCGAACTGCAGTACTGGCCGATGCGGTCAGCGATGTCGTCACGTCACCACTGGGTGGCGCCGGCGACAGTAACAGCGGCGCAACACGCCGACCAACCGTCTGCGCAACTCGCCTGAGGGCGAGACGTGGACAAGGGGAGCACGATGTATAACGCTCAGGGAAAGATTTCCCAAGCCGAGGTTCTGACGAAGTACGCGCCGCTCGTGCGGCGGCTCGGCTTGCAGCTCGTGGCGAAAATGCCGGCGAGCGTCGATCTCGACGATCTGATTCAGGCCGGCATGATCGGTCTGCTGGATGCCGCAAGCCGGTACAAGGAAGACCAGGGCGCGCAGTTCGAGACCTACGCCAGCCAGCGGATTCGCGGCGCGATGCTCGACGAACTGCGCAGCAACGACTGGCTGCCGCGCAGCCTGCGCCGCACGTCCCGCGAAGTCGAGACGGCGGTGCACCAGGTCGAGCAGACGCTGGGCCGCTCGGCGAGCGAAACCGAGATTGCCGGTCACCTGAAGATGCCGCTCGACGAATATCAGTCGATGCTGCAGGACCTGCACGGCAGTCAGTTGATCTATTACGAAGACTTCGATCGCTCCGCGGACGACGAACCGTTCCTCGACCGCTATTGCGTCGATCATTCGGATCCGCTGTCGGCGCTGCTCGACGAAAGCCTGCGCTCGGCGCTGGTCGAAGCCATCGAACGGCTGCCGGAGCGTGAAAAACTCCTGATGTCGCTGTACTACGAGCGCGGCATGAACCTGCGCGAAATCGGCGCCGTGATGGAAGTCAGCGAATCGCGGGTATGTCAGTTGCATAGTCAGGCGGTCGCGCGGTTGCGCACACGTCTGCGTGAGATGGCCTGGGCCAAGGCCGAAGCGGAATAACCGAAGGCGGGGGACGGCGTGCCGTCGAAGCCAGATAATCTCCACGCGATCTACGCCGTCCTTGTGACGGCGCTTTTTTTTGTGCGCGGGACCCACGGCGACGGCACGCCAGCGACAGCGACGCGCAGGTCGCGCGTCGAGCTGGATCAATCAGGGGAGACGGAATGAAACCGGCGGCGCGAACGCTCCGCCGGACAAGCCTGGTGCGAACTGGATAGCCGTTGAGCGCGGCTCAGAGCGAGCCGAATTTCGGCATCCGGCCGTCCGGGCCATACAGCGAGGGTTTGGCTGGACGCACCTGCAGGACGTCGAGGGCGCGCTGGTTGTATTCCATGCGGGTGCGGATCAGCACGCCATTGGTCTTGTTCGAGCGGCGCGCGCGCTCCACCGACTGTTGCAGCAACGACCACTGCTCGGCCAGTTTGGGATCTTTCCGGGCCGCCAGTTCAATACCGCTGCGGCCGGCCGGCAAACCCATTTCGGCGAGCTGGACGTCGCGCATCTTTTCGAGCGAGGCCAGCTTGCCGACCAGCTCGGTTTTCTTCTCGACGATGGGCGTCAGCATTTCTGCCGGATCCACCTGGGTCAACGCCTTTTGTTCGACGGCCAGCACGGAAGCAAACGCTTCAATGGTCGCGTATTCGTCGGTAACGGTGGCCAGCAGCGCGTCTCTCATCACAACTCGCATACACAGCGGCCCGCGCGAGCTGCGCGGGTCAGGGTTTCAAGGTGTCGCCCAACGGCGACCAGCCTCAATTGCCGGTCGCCGGGGCTCTCGTTTGCAGCAGACTGCGGGTGGTTTCCAGCACGCCGTCTGCGATCTTGCCCGGGTCGATGGTCAGCGTGCCATTCTGGATGGCCGCCTTGATCGACGCGACATGGGCGGTGTCGATGTCGCCGGAACCCGACGCAGTCTGGCTGCGCAGATCGGACGACAAGCCGGACAGGCTCACGTTTGCATCACCGCCGGACGTGCCGGCGGTTTGCGCGGTGGTGCTTGCGCTCGGGGCGGAGGTAGCCGCCGGGGCCGAACCGTCCTGCTGCGTGCGCGTCGCGCCGCTGGTCAGGCTGTCCAGCTGGGTGTTGGTGGTGGAATCGATTTTCACGATTGGCTTCCTGAACGATTTGATTCTAATAACGGCACACTAGAATCCAAACTTTAGCTCAATCGTTGTATCCCTTTGTAACCACACCACCCTCGCGAGTTTCCCCTCAACCGCGGGTTCAGGGCCCGCCGTGCAACGGCTTCCGGGTCCGTGTCACATCTGAATCTGCACGGTTCCGCTGTCCTTCACGATCCCCATGATGATCTGGCCCGCCGCGGTTCGGACCCGGACCGGCTGACCCGGCGGCGCATTGCTCAGCGCGCTGCCTTCCGACGAAATCGAGAAGCCGTCGCCCTGTGCGACCACCCGCACCGTTGCCCCGGCCGTCACCGACGCGGCGCTCTTCAGCATGTCCTGACGCAGCGGCAGGCCGGCACCCACGCGCATCAGCGTGATCGAGCCGACTGCCTGCGAGGGCGCCGTGATGATCGACATCGGCAGCATCGTCAGGTCGCCGTCGCGGCCCACCAGATCCGCCTCGGCGACCACTTCGCCGGGCGCGATCGCGCGTGCGGCGACGTAGTAGGTGGCATGCACCGACACTTTCGCCTGCAGCCAGACCGTCCACGGATGGCCGCTCGTGCAGCGCACGCCGATGGTCGTGCGGCCCCACAGGCGCGCGTTGTTCGGCAGGAAGGGCTGCAGCGTGGCGCAGGCGGCAAGGCCGCGCGGGAAGGCGGGCGCGACCGTCAGCTCGACACGGCCGGGCAGGCCGTCCACCTGTTGCTTGAGAAATTCCAGCGCGGCGGTGTGAATCAGTTCGCCGTCTTCCTGGCCCGCGGGCACCGGCTCGGAGGCGGGTTGGACCGGCTGGGGCGCGGCCATGGCGCGATTGGGTTGGGCAATCTGGGCAAGCTGGCCCGTCTGGGCCATCTGGGCTGGGCGTGCGGCAAGCGCTGGCTGCTTCGCGGGAATCGTTTGAATGACAGGCGCGGCAGCGGTTTGCTGAGCCTGCGCGGCCAGCGCCGGCCGCATCTGCTGGATGGCCTGGGCGCGCTGCGCGGCTTCGGCTAGCGCGGCGGGCGACAGCGCGAGCGGCGCCGGCAGTGTTTGCGTGCGTCTGGGCGTGCCGGGCGTGCTGGATGCGCTGGTCGTGCCGGTGCCGAGTTCGGGCGGCTCGCCGCGCGAAGCGAGGCTGTCTATTTCGATGTCGCTGGCGGGCGCCGCATCGACCGGACGTGCGGCGGCGGTATTGGGCATGCGCGCCGGTGTCGCAGTCACGACGACCGGCATGACCTGGCTCGCCGCGAACGACGCGTTCAGGTTGACGCGTTGCAGACCGGCGCCGCTAGGGCGGCTTGCCGGCGCGGTTTGCACGGCCGGTGCGGCGGACACGACTGGCGGGCGCGCCGCGGCTTCGCCCGTGCCCGGAATCACAATCGCGCCGCTGGCGTTGGCCAGCGCATCAAAGCGGTCGCGGGTGCCCGCGCTAGCGGACGGCGCCGGCGCAAGGCCGGCCTGGGCGGCGGGGTTCGCGGCACGCGCGCGGCTGCCGGACGAGCCGGCGCCGGTGGCGAGCGCGGTCATCCTCGCGAGGTCAGGGGAATCCTTTTCGCCTGGACCGGGAATCACGATCGGGCCGCCGGCTTCCTGTGCATGTGCCGCCGGCATCGCGCACGCGGCCGCCACGGCGCACACCAGCCAGGCGGCAGTGTGACGCATGACGATGCGGCGCAGCGGCTGCGCGGCATCGAAAGTGGCTCGGGCCATCGCGATTCTCCAGCTTGATGAGGCAAATGCGTGCAGCAGATGCGTGAGGCGACTATCGCCATTCCGGCAAAGGTACGAGTTGCATTCTAGAGATGCGGCTTGCCGCGCAAACGACGAATAGAGGCAACCTTCCCCGGTTATTCCGACGATTGCCGCTTGCAGGTCCCGCCTAAGATGCGTCTCATGCAAAAAGGCCTTTTGGGGCGCCGCAGGTTGCGTGCATGTCGATCTGCAGATCGCACGCCAGACGCGGGAACGTTATCCGGAGATTTCAATGCTCGACAAACTCGATGCCGAATTCAGCTTTGGCCGTGAAGCGCTCGATGTCCGTTCGTATCGTCAGGAACTGTTGTCGTCGAACATCGCGAACGCCGACACGCCGGGTTACAAGGCGCGCGACGTCGATTTCGGCTCGGCTCTGGCCGGCGCGCTGAGAAAGACGCAAGGCACGCTTGGCAACGGCGCTTCGAACGCGTCGGCGCTCGCCATGACGCAGCCGGCCGGCGTCACGAGCGGCATGACGATGGTTTCGACGCAACCGGGCCACATGGCCGGCAAGGCGACGCTCATCCCGACCGGCGGACCGAGCGACGACTACGGCCAGTTGCAGTACCGCATTCCGACGCAGCCCGCGCTCGACGGCAACACGGTGGATCTGGACGCCGAGCGCGTGCAGTTCGCCGACAACTCGTTGCACTTCGAGTCGGCCATGACGGAAGTGTCGGGTCAGATCAAATCGATGCTGTCGGCGATCACGTCGGGCTCCTGATGGAGTCTCGCCGGGACGACCTTCACACGCTGGATGTATCCGCTAAAAACCACGCCTACGGGAATCAACAAGCCGGTAGCTACCGGCAGGAGAGGTCAGAGAAGCCATGCCATCCCTGATGAATATTTTCAACGTCGCCGGTTCGGCCATGTCGGCCGAATCGCAGCGGCTCAACGTGACGGCGTCGAACCTCGCCAACGCCGACAGTACGACCGGTCCCGATGGCCAGCCGTACAAGGCCAAGCAGGTCGTGTTCGCGGTCAATCCGATCGGCGGCGCGCGCTCCGGCTCCGGCCAGCAGGTCGGCGGTGTGCGGGTGACGGGTGTGGTGGACGATCCCACGCCCATGAAAACCGCCTACGACCCGGGCAACCCCGCGGCTGACGCGAACGGCTACGTGACGATGCCGAACGTCGACCCGGTGGAAGAAATGGTCAACATGATTTCGGCATCACGCGCGTATCAGGCGAACGTCGAAACGCTGAACACAGCAAAGACGTTGATGCTGAAAACTCTCACGATCGGAACCTGAGGAGCACTTCCTTGACTAGCACAATCGGCAACAACGGCACGACCGTGTCGCAAACGCTGCTCGACACCATGAACGGCTCGGGCTCGGCGAGCAGCGCGACGGGCAGCTCCGCGACGTCGAGCACGACGGGCGCCGGCCTGCAGAGCACGTTCCTGCAACTGCTGATCACGCAGATGCAGAACCAGGATCCGACCAATCCGATGGACAGCTCGCAGATGACTTCGCAGCTCGCGCAGATCAATACCGTGACGGGCATCAGCCAGCTGAACACCTCGCTCGCCTCGCTCTCGACCCAGCTCAACGCCGGACAGACCTCGCAGGCGGCGTTGCTGATCGGTTCGAGCGTGCTCGCCCCGGGCAACTCCGTGACCGTGGCAAGCGGCAAGGCGAGCACGTTCGGCGTGCAGCTGGCCTCCGCGGCGACCGACATGCAGATCAACGTGGTGAATTCGTCGGGCAAGATCGTCAACACGATCGATCTGGGCGCGCAGCCGGCCGGCACCGTGCCGGTGTCGTGGACGCCGGTGGATTCGAGCGGCAATCCGCTGCCCGACGGCACCTACACGATTACCGCGACCGGTACGGTCAACGGCAAGGCGGGCACCGCCACCACGCTCACCGCAGGCACCGTCCAGAGCATCGTGCAGGGCACGGGCGGCGCGCCGAGCGTCGTGCTTTCGAATGGCAACACGGAGCCGCTGACCTCGGTCGCGGCCATCCTCTAGGCAATCGGTTCAACCACTTTAGACAATCCCCGCAACGGAGACCGTCATGGGTTATCAGCAAGGTTTGAGCGGCCTGTCGGCTGCATCGAGCGATCTCGACGTGATTGGCAACAACATTGCCAACGCGGACACAATCGGCTTCAAGAGCGGCACCGCCGTGTTCGCCGACATGTATGCGAACTCGGTCGCCACGGCCGTCAACAACCAGATCGGTATCGGTACGCAGCTCGCCGAAGTGCAGCAGCAGTTCTCGCAAGGCACCATCAATACGACCGGCCAGGCACTGGACGTCGCCATCAACGGCAACGGCTTTTTCCAGATGTCGAACAACGGCGCGCTCACGTATTCGCGTAACGGCGTGTTCCAGTTGAACAGCAGCGGCCAGATCGTCAATGCGGAAGGCTTGCAGCTGATGGGCTATGGCGCCAATGCCTCCGGCGTCATCAACACGGCGCAAACCGTGCCGCTGACGGTGCCGACCGCCAACATCGCGCCGTCGGTGACCACCACCATCAACGCCCAGCTGAACCTGAATGCGCAGGACAACCTGATGCTCGGCACGCCGGCCGTGACGTTCGGCGGCACCAATACGGGCCTGACGGCGGCTACCGACGCGGCCGCCTCCATCACGACGGCTTCGGCGGGTTCGAACAACGACAACTACACGGTGGCGTTCGCGGTGACGGGCGGTGTCACGACCTACACCGTGACGGACTCAACCAACCCCACGAACGACAGCACGGGCACGTTCAAGGCAGGCACGGCGATCGCGCTGGGCAACGGGCAGTCGCTGACGGTGTCGGGCACGCCGGCGAACGGCGACACGGTGTCGGTCGCGCCGACCCCGCTCGCGTTCAACCAGAACAGCTCCTCGACGTACGACTATTCGACCAACTTCCAGGCGTTCGACTCGCTCGGCGGCTCGCAGACGGTCAACATGTACTTCGCGAAGACCGGGTCGGGCACGTGGAACGTCTACGCGGGCGTCGCAGGCGGCACCGCGAGCCTCGTCGGCACGGCCAACTTCAGCACCAGCGGCGCACTGACCGGCATCACCACCACGCCGCCGAGCACCACGCCAAACACGGTGTCGTTCTCGATTCCGAACACGGACGGTTCCGGCACGCCGCAGCCGCTGACGGTCGACTTCACGGGCACCACCCAGTTCGGTAGCGCCGACGGCGTCAACAACCTCGTGCAAGACGGCTTCGCGGCCGGCCAGCTGACGAGCTTCACGGTCGGCACCACCGGCATCCTGACCGGCAACTACTCGAACGGTCAGACGGCGGCGCTCGGTCAGGTCGTGCTCGCCAACTTCAATGATCCGAACGGTCTCGTCGACCTCGGCAACAACGAGTATGCGCAAACCGCGCAGTCGGGCGTCGCGCAGATCTCCACGCCGGGCAGCACGAACCACGGCACGCTGCAAGGCGGCGCGGTGGAAGACTCGAACGTGGATCTGACCAACGAGCTGGTCAACCTGATCACCGCGCAGCGCAACTATCAGGCGAATGCGCAGACGATCAAGACCCAGCAGACAGTCGATCAGACGCTGATCAACCTGTAAGCACAGCCGGAGCCGAACGCATGACCGACCGTCTGATTTATACCGCGATGTCGGGCGCCACCCAGGCGCTCGAGCAGCAGGCCATCGTCGCGAACAATCTCGCGAACACCTCGACCACCGGGTTTCGCGCCCAGCTCGAGACGTTTCGCGCGGTACCGATGTCGTTCGGCGACGGCAGCACCGTCAACGACGAGACGACCCGCACCTTCGTGCTGTCGTCGACCCCGGGCGCGGACGAAACGCCCGGCCCGATCCAGCAGACCGGCAATCCGCTCGACGTGGCGGTGCAGGGCGACGGCTGGCTCTCCGTGCAGACCGCCGACGGCAACGAGGCCTACACGCGTGCCGGCAACCTGCATATCGACCAGAACGGCCAGCTCGTGAACGCGACCAACCTGCCGGTGATCGGCGCGGGCGGTCCGATCTCGGTGCCGCCGGGCTCGAAGATCACCATCGCCAAGGACGGCACGGTGTCGGCGCTCGCGCCGGGAGATCCGGCTACGGCGATTGCCGTGGTCGATCAGTTGAAGCTGGTGAAGCCGCCGGCGGGCACGCTCACGCGCGGCGACGACGGCATGTTCCGCAGCGCCGACGGCAATCCGGTCGACGCCGATCCGACCGTGACGCTCGCGCCCGAATCGCTCGAAGGCAGCAATGTGAATCCGGTGAGCGCGATGGTCTCGATGATCACCAATGCGCGGCAGTTCCAGATGCAGACCAAGATGATCGAAAACGCCGATCAGAACGACCAGACCGCCAACCAGTTGCTCACTTTCAGCAGCTAACGGACGCCGCGCCTCGCGCGCACCCAGGAGAATCAACACTGTGAACCGCTCACTTTATATTGCTGCCACCGGCATGAATGCGCAGCAGGCGCAGATGGACGTCATCTCGAACAACCTCGCGAACGTCAGCACCAACGGCTTCAAGGGCTCGCGCGCCGTGTTCGAAGACCTGCTGTACCAGACGGTGCGGCAGCCGGGCGCGGACTCGACCCAGCAGACGCAGATTCCGTCGGGCATCCAGCTCGGCACGGGCGTGCAACAGGTCGCGACCGAACGCCTCTACACGCAGGGCAACCTGCAGCAGACCGGCAACTCGAAAGACGTGGCCATCAACGGCAACGGTTTCTTCCAGGTGCAGATGCCGGACGGCACGACCAGCTACACGCGCGACGGCTCGTTTCAGACCAACCAGCAGGGCCAGCTCGTGACCTCGAGCGGCTATCAGATCATTCCGGCCATCACGGTGCCGGTGAACGCGACGTCGCTCACGATCGGCAGCGACGGGGTGGTGACGATCACGCAGCCGGGCACGACCGCCGCGACGCAGATCGGCGCGATGCAGATCGCCACCTTCATCAACCCGGCCGGCCTCGACGCCAAGGGTGAAAACCTGTTCGCGGAAACCACCTCGTCGGGCGCACCGAACGTCTCGGCGCCGGCGACCAACGGCGCGGGCGCGCTGCAGCAGGGTTACGTCGAAACCTCGAACGTGAATGTGGTGCAGGAACTGGTCAACATGATCCAGACGCAACGCGCGTATGAAATCAACAGTAAGGCCGTGACCACGTCCGACCAGATGCTGCAGACCCTGTCGCAGATGCAGGTCTAAGGGTTCGGAACTACAGGCGGTAGGGAATCAAGATGTCGCAATTCAACCTCAATCCGGTCAAGGGCGACGCGCTCGGCGCGAAGCTGCTCGCCACCGTCAGCGTGCTGGCTGTGGCGCTGTGCGGCTGCGCGTGGGTGCCGAAGCAGCCCATCGTGCAGCAGCCGATGACGGCCGTGCCGCCGGTGCCGCCGCATGCCCAGACGCCGGGTTCGATCTACAACCCGGGTTATGCGGGGCGGCCGCTTTTCGAAGACCAGCGGCCGCGCAATATCGGCGACATCCTGACTATCGTCATTCAGGAAAACATCAACGCAACCAAGTCGTCCGGCGCGAATACCAACCGGACTTCCGCTACCTCGTTCTCGACCACCAGCGCGGGCTTCCTCAACGGCCTGTTCGGCAAGGCCAATCTGAATTCGCAGGGCGCCAACACGTTCGCCGGCACGGGTGGCGCGAACGCGTCGAACACCTTCAATGGCGTGATCACCGTCACGGTGACGAACGTGCTGCCCAACGGCAATCTGCAGGTGAGCGGCGAAAAACAGATGCTCATCAACCAGGGTAACGAGTTCGTGCGCTTCTCCGGCGTGGTCAACCCGAACACCATTTCCGCGCTGAACGCCGTGTTTTCCACCCAGGTGGCCGACGCCAAAATCGAGTATTCGGCGAAGGGCTACATAGACGAGGCGGAGACCATGAGCTGGCTACAGCGCTTCTTCCTTAACGTGTCGCCGTGGTGATCATGAGTCTCGCTCCTATTCGCCACGCTGCCCAACCTGGCCGCCCCGCACGCTTCGGGGTGATCTGCCTCGCATTCGCGCTTGCTTGCGGCGCGCTGCCGCCGCTCACGCCGGTTGCGCATGCAGAGCGGCTGAAAGATCTCGTCGCCATCCAGGGCGTGCGCGATAACGCGCTGATCGGTTATGGCCTCGTCGTCGGTCTCGACGGTACGGGCGACCAGACCACGCAGACGCCGTTTACGACCCAGACCCTTGCGAACATGCTCGCGAACCTGGGTATCTCGATCAACAACCAGTCGGCCGGCTCGTCCAATAGCAGCACGTCGGCGCTGACCAGCATCCAGCTGAAGAATGTGGCCGCCGTGATGGTGACCGCGACGCTGCCGCCGTTCGCCCGTCCGGGCCAGGCGCTCGACGTCACCGTGTCGTCGCTCGGTAACGCCAAGAGCCTGCGCGGCGGTACGCTGCTGCTCACGCCGCTGAAGGGCGCGGACGGCGCCGTGTACGCACTCGCGCAGGGCAACATGGCCGTGGGCGGCGCGGGCGCGAGCGCGAATGGCAGCCGCGTGCAGGTCAACCAGCTTGCGGCGGGCCGCATTACCGGCGGCGCGACGGTCGAACGCGCGGTGCAGTCGAGCGTGACGCAGGACGGCACCATGCAGCTCGAGCTGAACGACATGGACTACGACACGACCCAGCGGATCGTCTCCGCGGTCAACAATGCATTCGGCTCGGGTACGGCCACGCCGCTCGACGGCCGCACCATCCAGTTGCGCGCGCCCTCCGAGCCGGCCCAGCAGGTGCAGTTCATGGCGCAGCTCGAAGACCTCGACGTGAAGCCCGCGCAGGGCGCCGCGAAGGTCGTGCTGAATGCGCGTACCGGCTCGATCGTGATGAACCAGATGGTCACGCTCGAAAATTGCGCAGTGGCGCACGGCAACCTGTCGGTGGTGGTCAACACGCAGCCGGTAGTGAGCCAGCCGGGCGCGCTCTCGAACGGCCGCACGGTGGTGGCGCAGCAATCCCAGATCCAGCTGAAGCAGGACGATGGCGCGCTGAAGTACGTGCGCGCCGGCGCAAACCTGGCCGACGTCGTGAAGGCGCTCAACGCGCTCGGCGCGACGCCCGCCGACCTGATGTCCATCCTGCAGGCGATGAAGGCAGCAGGGGCCTTGCGCGCTGAACTTGAAATCATTTAAGGAACCGCGATGACTACCGATCCCACTTCAGGCCCGGCCGATATCAGTCAGCGCTTTGCGCTCGACACCCAGGGCTTCGACAGTTTGCGGGCGAAGGTCGCTGCATCGCCGCAGCAGGGCGTCAGGATGGCCGCCAAGCAGTTCGATGCGACCTTCATCACGATGATGCTGAAGAGCATGCGCGATGCGACGCCGCAAGACGGCCCGCTCGATTCGCGCGACGGTGCGCAGTTCACCTCGATGATGGACGAGCAGATGGCGCAGCAGATGTCCTCGAAGGGCATTGGCGTCGCCGACGCGATGCTCAAACAGTTGATGAACAACGCCGGCATGCAAAGCGGCAGCGCCGGCAGCACCGCGGCCTTGAACGCACTGGCGAAGGCATACGGCAATCCGCAGGCGAACGGTTCGCTCGCGAGCGGCGTGGGCTACTCGCGCAACAGCGCGCTGACCCCGCCGCTGCACGGCGACGGCACGACCAACGTCGACGCCTTCGTCGACAAGCTGGCCGCCTCGGCGCAGGCTGCCAGCGAGACGACCGGCGTGCCGGCACGCTTCATCATCGGCCAGGCCGCGCTGGAATCCGGCTGGGGCAAGCGCGAGATCATGAAGGCGAACGGCGAGACGAGTCACAACGTGTTCGGCATCAAGGCGAGCGCGGACTGGAAGGGCAAGACCGTTTCGACGGTGACGACCGAGTACCGCAACGGCCAGCCGCACCGCGTGGTCGAAAAATTCCGCGCATACGACTCGTACGACGAAGCGATGGGCGACTACGCGCAGCTGCTGAAAAACAATCCGCGTTACGCGCAGGTGCTGAACGGCTCGCACGACGCGGCCAATTTTGCGATCGGCATGCAGCGCGCCGGATACGCGACGGATCCGCATTACGCGAAGAAACTGATGTCGATCATGGACCGGATGAGCTGAGCCGCGCCGCCGCAGCCGGCCGCGAGACGCGGCTTGTCTGCGGCGCCGGTTTCAAACGGTTCCACCCGGGACCGCGGTGTCGACCAGCACCAACCGCTTGATCCGCACTACCCGCACCACCCGCTTTGCGCCGGGCGCCGGCCACGCCGGACTTGCCGCACGCAGCGTTCCAGTTACAGCGACGGGGCCATGTCGCATAACAAGACGGTGGGGCCGGCGACGCACATGCGCCGCCGGCCGAGCCGCTCCAGATCCCCACGGTACATTCACGCAGCCGATCCGCATTGCACGGGTGGTTTAACGTTTGCGGGAAATTTTTCAGCGAATTACCCTAAACTTTGGGTTCAGACTGCCGCTATTCAGTCAGACCTCAATACCGGGTGCAGTCAGGCCCGGTCAGTTGCACGTGTCACGGGCCCCGGCACTGGACCTCGGGCACGGGCCCGTCAGTAACATGCATATCGGCAAGCCCATGGATACCACTGAGACGAACGGCCAGACGGACGGCTCTACTGAAACTGGCAACGATTTCGGTCGTCGCAACCCGCTTGAGATCGGTGTCCAGTTGCGCAATCTCGTCAACCGCGGTGATTTTTTGACCGCGCAGTACAAGGGAGGCCAACTCGTCACCCGGATTCTCGATGTCGACGTACGAGAGCGCACCTTTACTTTCGATTGGGGCGCGCTCGCTGAACAGAACCACGGCCTGATGGCCGCGCCGCGCTGCGCGTTCCACGCACAACCCGACGGCGTGCGCGTCGAATTCTCCACCAGCACACCGCGCGAGACACGCTACGAAGGCCGTCCGGCATTCGAAGCGGACTTTCCCGAAGTGCTGTACTACGTGCAGCGGCGCGAGTATTTCCGCGTCGACGCGCCGATTCTCGATCCGTATATCTGCACGGGCCTGTTGCCCGACGGTCAGCGCTTTCGCTTCGAAGTGCACGATCTTTCGCTGGGCGGCGTAGGCATGCGCACCAACGACACGCGCGTGGCCGAACTGCCGATGGGCTGTGTGCTGCAGGATTGCGAACTGAGTCTCGGCGCACCCGGCAAGTTGTCGCTCGATCTGCAACTGGTGTCGTTCCGCGCCGTGGACATGCCCAACGGCACCCAGCGCTTCCAGCTCGGTCTGCGTTTCGTGGAGCTGCCCGGCAATGCCGAGAACACGCTGCAGCGTCTCATCACGCAGCTCGAAATGAAGCGCCGTTCACTGGTGCGCACCTGAGGCGCAACGCCTGCAAAAGGACCTGCAAAAAGCCTGAATAAATACGGTTAGCGCCCTCAATATTGCTGTTAGCGCGCCGTTATACATAGAGTCTTGGCAACTCGGTGGGCGCGTTGCCAGCTCTACAGGATGACGCATGTCCAGCAACCTCATCAATATCGGCCTCAGTGGACTCACCGCAGCCCAGTGGGGGCTGACGGTGACCAGCGAGAACATCAGCAATACGAATACCGCTGGCTACGATGTCGAAAGCCCGGTCTTTTCGGAAAGCTCCGGCCAGTACACTGGCAGCGGCTACCTGCCGCAAGGCGTGTCCACCACGACGGTTCAGCGCGCCTATAGCCAGTATCTGAATGCCGAGTTGAACAATGCGCAGACGCAAAGCGGCGCGCTGACCTCGAACTTCGGAATGCTCTCGCAGCTGAATAACCTCGTCGGCAGCCCGACCTCCGGTATTTCAACCGCGATCACCACCTACTTCACCGGTTTGCAGACGGTCGCGGGCGGCGCGGCTAACGCCGCCACCCGGCAAACGGCGATCAGCGATGCGCAGTCGCTCGCGAACCAGCTGAACGCGGTCGGCACGCAATACGATCAGCTGCGCCAGAGCGTCAACACGCAGCTGTCGTCGACGGTGTCGTCGATCAACACCTTCACCTCGCAGATCGCGACGCTCAACCAGCAGATCGCCGCCGCGAGCGCGCAAGGCCAGCCGCCGAACCAGTTGCTCGACCAGCGCGACCAGGCGGTCTCGCAACTGTCGTCGCTCGTCGGCGTGCAGGTGGTGCAGAACTCGAACGGCACCAGCCTGTTCCTGCCGAGCGGCCAGGCGCTCGTGCTCGGTTCGACCAGCTACAACCTCGGCACCGCGACGTCGGCGTCGAATCCGAACGAAGATTCGATCACTTACCTGGGCGCCGCCGGCACCACGCCGAGCGCCGCGACGACGCAGACGCTGTCCGACCTGAGCGTGTCGGCCGAAGGTGGCGCGCTGGGTGGCCTGATGGACTTCCGCACCCAGTCGCTCGACCCCGCGCAGGCACAGTTGGGCGCGATCGCCACCAGCTTCGCCGCGCAGGTCAACAACCAGAACGAACTGGGTCTCGACCTGAACGGCAATCCGGGTGGGCCGCTGTTTTCGGTGGCGCCGCCGCAGGCGACCGCGAATGCGAACAACACGGGCAGCGGCGCGCTCAGCGTGTCGTTCGTCAATGCGACGCAGCCTACGACCAGCAACTACACGCTGTCGTATAACGGCAGCGCCTACACGCTGACGGACAACGCAACGGGTGCGACGGTGGGCACGGCGACCAGCCTGTCGCAGCCGATCGACGGCCTGAATTTCTCGCTCACCGGCACGATGAACCCGGGCGATTCGTTCGAGGTCTCGCCGACGAGCGGCGCGCTCGGCAGCTTCGGGCTCACCACCCAGAGCGGCTCGGCCATTGCCGCGGCTTCGCCGGTGCTCGCTACGCCCGGCTCGGGCAACACCGGCTCGGCGACGATTACGCAAGGCACGGTGACGGCGGGTTATTCGCTGCCCACCACGCCGACCACACTGACGTACAACTCAGCGGCCGGTGGCTTGACCGGTTTCCCGGTCGGCTCGGTGGTGACGATTGGCGGCGCCAGCACGACCATCACGGCGACGACGACCGTGGTGCCGTATTCGCCGGCAAGCGGCGCGACGATGACGATCAACACGACGCCGGTCACGGCCGGTTCGATGAACGGCATCACCGTCACGTTGAGCGGCACGCCGAGCAACGGCGACACGTTCACGATCGCAGCCAACGTCGGTGCGCAAAGCGACGGCAGCAACGCCACGCTGATGGCGAACATCGTCAGCGCCAAAACGCTGAACGGCGGCACCACGACCCTGACGACCGCGTACGCGAACTATGTGAACACGGTCGGTAACCAGACCAACGAGATCAACGCGTCGAATACGACGCAGACCGCGCTGGTGTCGCAGATCCAGTCGTCGCAGCAGTCGGTCTCGGGCGTCAACATCAATGAAGAAGCAGCGAACCTGTTGCAGTACCAGCAGCTGTACCAGGCCAACAGCAAGGTGATTCAGACCGCTGATACGCTGTTCCAAACCATTCTCGGCATCTTCCAGTGAGGCGTTGAATCATGCGCATCTCCACATCTGAATTTCTCGGCATGAATGTCCAGACAATGGACAATCAGCAAAGCCAACTGTCGCAGTTGTACGGCGAGATCTCGAGCGGCGTGAGCCTCTCCTCACCGTCCGACAATCCGCTGGGCGCGGCTCAGGCCGTGCAACTGAGCATGCAGGGCGCGACCCTCGCGCAGTATGCGAGCAACCAGAACTCCGCCCTCACCAGTCTGCAGTCGGAAGATCAGACGCTCTCCAGCGTGATTACCGCCCTGCAAAGCGTGAACACGCAGCTGCAGACCGCCGGCAACGGCACGCTGAACGACACCAACCGCAGCGCGATCGCCGCGACGCTCGAGCAGCTGAACAACACGCTGATGACGCTCGGGAACACCAAGTCGCCGAGCGGCAACTATCTGTTCGGCGGCTTCCAGACGTCGTCGCAGCCGTTCACGCAGAACTCGGCGGGCGCGGTCGTCTATAACGGCGACAACGGTGTTTCGAGCACGCAGATTTCCGACAGCACATCGGTCGCCACCGGCGACACGGGCGCCTCGGTGTTCCTGAGCGTGACGCCGCAGACGGCGGCGCCGGTCGCCTATGCATCGACGCTGAATACGGGTACGGCGGTAGCGGGCCAGGTCAACTCGACCAATGCGACTAGCGCGGCCAACGGCGACACCTACACCATCTCGTTCCAGGTCGCGGCTGGCGTGACGACCTACACCGTCGCGGATACCAACAGCGCGGGCACGACCACTACGACCGCGCCGCAACCGTACACGGCCGGCTCGGCGATCACGCTGGGCACGAGCGGCGAGAGTGTGACGATCAGCGGCACGCCGGCTAATACCGATTCGTTCACCGTGCAGTCGGCCACCCAGGTTCCGCCGGCGCAAGGCGGCACGAGCGTGTTCGCGACGATCCAGAACATGATCACCGCGTTGCAGACGCCCGCCGACACGCCGGCGGCCATGGCGGCGCTGAACAACGTCCTGAACACGGGCATGACGCAGGTGCAGAACTCGCTGTCCAACGTGACGACCGTGCAGGCGACGGTGGGCGGCCGCGAGCAGCAGATTCAGGCAATGGAAACGGTGAACCAGTCGCAGTCGCTGCAGGCAACCAGTTCGCTGGACGATCTGGTGAGCACGAATATGCCCGCGGCCATCAGCCAGTACACGCAGACGCAATTCTCGCTGCAGGCGTCTGAACAGGCGTTCGTGCAGGTTCAGCAGTTGTCGCTGTTCCAGTTCATCAACAACTAAATAACAACAAGCTTTGGCAGTATCGAAGGTGTGAGGCGGGAAGCGGCTTAGGTCGTTTCCCGTTTTTTTTGCCCGATTATCAGCGCAGCCCTGCGGCCACTCGCCCCATCTCCTCTATGCCGGTATCGAACAGCCGCGAGAAGAACGGAATCAGATTGGGCACCATCAGTTGCAGAATCAGCATGCCGACCAGCATGGTCAGCGGAAAGCCGATCTGGAACACGCCGATCTGCGGTGCCGCGCGGTTGAGAATGCCGAGCGCCAGGTTGGCGATCAGCAGCGCGGCAACGACCGGCAAGGACAGCAGCAGCCCCGCCGAAAAAATCGTGCTGCCCCAATTGGCCAATGAGCGAAAACCGCCCGCGCCGAGCAGATCGCTGGAAATCGGCACTGACTGAAACGTCGCGATGAGCGCGCTCACCATCTGCAGATGACCGTCCAGTACGAGAAAGACGAGCATCGCGAAGACGTTCATGAAGCTCGACAGCACGGCGCTCGAGCCGCTCGCCTGCTGATCGAAGAAGGTCGCGAAGCCCAGACCCATCCCCAGACCCACGAATTCGCCGGTTGCCTGAATGGCGGTGAAGACGATCTGCATGGTCAGGCCGAGCGCGGCGCCGATCAGGAACTGGTTCACCATGATCCACACGCCCGCTGCGGAAAACACCGTGGCTTGCGGCATGGCGCCGAGTGTCGGCGCGACGATGATGGTGATGAAGGCGCCGAGGCCGATCTTCACCCGCGTCGACACCGACATGTTGCCGAACACCGGCGCCGTGGCCACCAGCGCCAGGATCCGCACGAACGGCCAGAGAAACGCGGTGAGCCACGCGTTCAGTTGCGCATAGGTGACGGAGAACATGGCGGCTGCGTGCGGAGGACGGCCGCGCTCAGTTGGCGAGCGTCGGAATATTGGTGAGCATCTGACGCAGATAGTCGAGCATGGTCGACAGCATCCACGGTCCGGCGATCACCAGCGTGACGGCGATCGCGAGCAGCTTTGGAATGAACGACAGGGTGGCTTCGTTGATCTGCGTAGCGGCCTGGAACAGACTCACGATCAGGCCGACCACGAGCGCGACGAGCAGCAACGGTGCGGCCAGCAGCAGCGCGACGTACATCGCCTGGTGCGCAAGGGCCATGACTGATTCGGGTGTCATGATGAGTCGTGTCGGTTCAGCGGGTTATCGGGTAGGCCGGAAGCGGCGCAAGTCAGACGAAGCTCTGGGCGAGCGAGCCGAGCAGCAACTGCCAGCCGTCGACCAGCACGAACAGCATCAGCTTGAACGGCAGCGAGATGGTCGCAGGCGACACCATCATCATACCCATCGACATCAGCACGCTCGCCACCACCATGTCGATGATGAGAAACGGAATGAAGATGGTAAAGCCGATCTGGAAGCCGGTCTTCAGCTCGCTCGTGACGAAGGCGGGCACCAGCAACGGCAGCGGCACGTCTTCCGGACCTTGCATGGGCGCGGCGTGCGAGATGCGGGCGAACAGGGCGAGATCGGATTCGCGGGTCTGCCGCAGCATGAATGTCTTGAACGGCGCGAGGCCGCGGCTGACTGCCTGATCCATCGGCATCGAGCCTTCGGAGAACGGCTTGTAGCCGTCGTTATAGGCCTTGTCGAGCACCGGCGACATCACGAACAGCGTGAGAAACAGCGCGAGGCCGACCAGCACCTGGTTGGGCGGCGTCGTC
This sequence comes from Paraburkholderia sp., assembly GCF_036488795.1. Taxonomy (GTDB): domain Bacteria; phylum Pseudomonadota; class Gammaproteobacteria; order Burkholderiales; family Burkholderiaceae; genus Paraburkholderia. The sequence goes on along the minus strand of NZ_DASXHA010000163.1, from coordinate 90,911 downwards.
GTGGTGCCGAGCGCCTGGCGCAGCAGCGACAACACGATGATGATGCGCGTGAAGCTCGTCATCATCAGGATCATGGCCGGCAGGAACGACAGCATCGTGAGCAGCAGCATGGTCTGCACGCTCAACGAATACGTCGTGCCGCCGTTCGGGCCCGGGCTGGTGTTGAACGCGGGCAGGCCCGCGGTCTGCGCGAACGAAAGCGACGGCAGCGCCATCAGCATGACGGGCAGCGCGGGCACAGCGAACGGTGCGGCCAGCGCCAGCACACGGCGCAGCATGGCGAGGACTTGCGGAAAAAACGCGCGCGGGCGGGCAGAGCGCCTGTCGAGGGCACAGCTTGAGGCCGCGTGCCCGTGGCGCGCCTGATGGTGACTGAACTGCATTTACTGATCCCCGCCGTGTGGCCGGTTGAAACGTTTGCCCACTTCCCCTTTCAGCGCTTCGCGAAAGCGTTGCCCGAAAGTGCCGGACAGGGCGGTGTCGGTGCCGCTCGGGCGCGTGCCCAGCGGGAGTGTCGCGCCGTCGGTCGAGCCGGCCGGCATGGTGTGCAGCAGACGCACATTGCCGGGAGCCGCGCCGAGCACGAGCCAGGTATCGCCGATCTCGACGACCGCCACGCGCTCCTTGCCGCCCAGCGACGCCCCGCCGATGGTCTTCACCAGACCGCCGCGGCTGCCGCCCGGTTGCAGGCCGAAGCGCCGCGCGAGCCATGCGCAGGCGAACACCAGGCCAATCACGACGAGCAGGCCGAAGATGGTTTGCAGCACGGCGCCGATGCCCAGCGACGGCACCGCGGCCCCCGCGCCGACACCGGAAGCGATCCGCGCCGCGTCATTGACGGCTTTCATATCGGCCGCGCGAGCGGCGAGCGGCGTCAGCATCAACGCGCTCACGCTGACGACGGCGAGCGCGGCGGCGAGGTTCGCGCGCACGGCATGGGAGCAATGCTGGCGTAATGCGGTACGCCGGCTGGGGCGCGCCATGCGCCCGGCAAAGCGGTTCATCGATTCAGTTTCCGGATCCGCTCGGACGGCGTGATGATGTCGGTCAGGCGAATGCCGAACTTGTCGTTGACGACCACGACTTCACCTTGAGCGATCAGACAGCCGTTGACCAGCACGTCCATCGGTTCGCCGGCGAGGCCGTCGAGCTCCACCACCGAACCTTGCGCGAGCTGCAGCAGGTTGCGGATGGCAATCTTGGTGCGGCCCAGCTCGACCGTCATCTGGACCGGAATGTCCAGAATCATGTCGATGTCGTTGCGCGTGGTGTTCGGCTCCACCTTCGAGAGCGGCTGGAACACGCCGGCCGTCGTCGCGCTGACCGCGCTGTTGTCGTTCTGCTCGGCCAGCGCGCTGGCCCAGTCGTCGAGCGACGCTTCGTCCGAGGCCCCATCCGCGCCTGCCAGTTGTGCTTCGTCTGCCGGCAGTTCCTTTTCAGGCGTTCCGTTCAGCTCAGTCATATCCACCTTCCTTCATCGTGTCCGTCGCGCTGATCATCTTCTGGACGCGCAACGCATATTGACCATTGAAAATACCGTAGCCGCATTCCATCACCGGCACCCCGTCGACTTTCGCGGTGATGTGTTCGGGGATGTTGATCGGCAGCACATCGCCTTTGCGCATGTTCGGGATCTGCTCGAAGGTGATCGGGATCTGTGCGAGATCGGCGGTCAGTTCGACTTCCGCGGCTTGCACCTGCTGCGACAGCACGCGCACCCAGCGGCGGTCGACGTCGACCGCTTCGCCTTGAATCGGCGAGGACAGGATGTCGCGAATCGGTTCGATCATCGAGTACGGCATGCAGATATGCAGCGTGCCGCCGGTGGTGCCGAATTCGATCGAGAATTGCGTGACGATGACAATTTCGTTCGGCGTCGCGACGTTGGCGAACTGCGTGTGCATTTCCGAGCGTACGAACTCGAACTGCAGGGGCCGCACGCTTTTCCACGACGTCGTGTAGTGCTCGAACACGAGGTTGAGCAGCTTGCTGATGATGCGTTGTTCGGTGGCCGTGAAGTCGCGGCCTTCGACGCGGGTATGGAAACGCCCGTCGCCGCCGAACAGGTTGTCGACCACGAAGAACACCAGGTTCGGATCGAACACGAACAGCGACGTGCCGCGCAGCGGCTTCACGTGGACCAGGTTCAGGTTGGTCGGGATCGGCAGGTTGCGGGTGAACTCGCTGTACTTCTGCACCTTCACGGGGCCGACGGAAATTTCCGCGGTGCGCCGCATGAAGTTGAAGATGCCGACGCGCAACAGACGCGCGAAGCGGTCGTTGATGATTTCGAGGCCGGGCATCCGGCCGCGGACGATGCGTTCCTGCGTGGCGATGTTGTACGGCCGGACACCGGAGCGGTCTGACTGCTCGGCTTCCGAATCGGACTCGCCGGTAACGCCCTTGAGGAGGGCATCGACCTCCTCCTGGGACATGAACTCTTCGTGGCCCATTCCTATTCCTCGTGCGTCCCTTGGCGGTTGATGGCGGCAGCGTGAAGCGGGGTCACTGCACGACGAATTCGGTGAACAGCACGTCTTCGACTTCTACGGGAGCGGCGCCTTTGTCGGTCGGCTGTTCGATCAGCGTCTTGAGTTCGGTGGCGAGCGTGCGTTTGCCGTCGAGCGGCGCGAGGTCGTCGGGGTGCTTGTTCGACAGTGCGAGCAGCACGCGGCTGCGCACTTCCGGCATGTGATCGGTGAGCTCCTGCTGGACCTTGAGGTCATTGAGCTTGAGCGTGAGACCGATGCGCAGATAGTGTTGCTGGCCGTCGTCCGACTGCAGGTTGACGGTCATGGGTTCGAGCGGGAAGAACACCGGCAGGGCGGGCGCGGCCGGCGTGGCGGCCTGAGCGGCGCCGGCTGCCGGGGCGTGCCGGGACATGAAGAACCACACGCCGGCGCCGGCTGCGCCTGCGGCGATCAGGGCGATCAACACGATGAGGATGATGCGTTTCATCGGGCCGGGGGAGGCCGGCTGAACAGTGCCTTGCTGGTTTGCGGTCGTCGATGCCATGGATTCTTGCTTGCCTCAGTGCTGGTAGGGTGAATTGTTGTTTAATTGCGCTTCGCGCGATGGGTCGAAAAGAAGGGGGTTTGGGGGGTATCTCTGGTGTTTGGGGTTTGCTTTTGCTTTTGTCTGGCAGACCGCTGTTGGGTTGTTTGCCTACGGCGTTGGGCTTTTCCTGCTTTGCTCTTGGTCTGTTGGCTTCGCTGCTTGACTGTTTGCCTGCGGCGTTGGCCTTTCCTTGCATTCTTATCGGTCTATTAGCTTCGCCCCTGTGCGGGGCGGCACTTACTTTCTTTGCCGCCGCAAAGAAAGTAAGCAAAGAAAGCGGGCTTCCAACCGCCAGCCAGTAGGCGCCCGCCTCGCCACCCACGCGGCATTGGTCCGAGACAAGATCGTCCCTCTTGCCACCACCACCCGTGACAAAGCCGTCATTCATCCAGCGTGCGCTACGCGCCGCCGTCGGGCATAACCCCTTCTGCTTACTCTCTCGTTTTTTGTCAGTATTGCTGCAACGGTGACGCGAACAAGGCAACACAATGAGGGTGCTTCAGCCCCGCGACTGCTTTCCCTGGCAAACCCGTCCGCGACGCACGGAGTGCGGAGTGGGGTGGATGAGTCCTGTGCCAAAAGCGTGTGTGATCCGAGGGCCGAACTTGTCTCGGACCAATGCCATGTGACCGGCGGGGGCGACACCTACTGGCTGGCGGTGTGAGCCCGCTTTCTTTGCTTACTTTCTTTGCGGCGGCAAAGAAAGTGAGTGCTGCCCCGCACAGGGGCGAAGCTAATAGACCACTAAGAAAGCAAGGACAGGCCAACGCCGTAGGCAAACAACCAGACAGCGAAGCTACCAGACCGAAAGCAAATCAAGGAAAGGCCAACGCCGTAGGCAAACAGTCAAGCAGCGAAGCTACCAGACCAAAAGCAAAGCCCAACGCCGTAGGCAAACAACCAGGCAGCGAAGCTATTAGACCGAAAGCAAAACAAGCCCAACGCCGTAAGGCAAACAACCAATCCGCCTGAAGGGCAAAAAAGAACCCAAAAAATCAGGCAAACGTATCCACCAACCCCACTGACCGCCTGGCAGCCACATTAGCCACGCTAGCCACATCCGCTTCGGACTCCCCCCCGGCGCCGCCGGCAAAGCTGTTACCAGACCGCCCGCTGCCAGAACCCGAAGACTGCTGCTGCCCAGCCTGCCCGGCAAATCCATCGCTCACCGAAGCACTCCCCAGCCCAATGCCGTTGTTCTCCATCGCCTCGCGCAGCTTCGGCAATGCCGCCTCGACCGCCTCCCGCACCTGCTGGTGCTGCGAAACAAACAACGCATGTGCATGGTTATCGGCAACCTGCAACACCACCTGTAGCGGCCCCAGGTCCTTCGGATTCAACGTCAGCTCAGCACTCTGCTGGTGAGCATTCGACAAAAACACCACCTTCTGTCCCAACGCCTCTTCCCAGTCCGAACTGCCCACCGTCGGCGCCAAGGCATTGGCCGCCGCGGCCTGAGCCGCCAGGTTCGTGCCCTGCAGGGTCGGCGTGCTCGCGCTCGCCGCGCTCGCGGCCGCCGCCGCCTGGCTCGCGGCCAGTGCCACCGTCGCCGCGTCAGCCGTGCTCTTCGCCGCAATCGCACTGTCCTGCGCATTGTTGGTGGTCGTCGCCGCCAGCGCGTCCGCGGCGTTCTTCGCGGCCAGGTCGCTATTGGTGGTCGTCGCCGCCGTGTCCAGCGTCTGCTTGTCGCCCAGCTTGCCCTTCGCGTCACCCAGCATCGAACCCGCCGCGGACGACTTGCCCTTACCCGTTTGCAGCGAAAGTCCCGAGTCCCGGTTGCCGTCCGTCTTCGCGTCGGCGCCCTTGCCAAGCCCCGCAGCCTGCGTCGGCACCGCGCCCTGTGCACCGGTAAGCGCCGTCAACGCCGCCTGCAGCGCGTCGCTCGCCGACTTCGGATCGATCGCCTTCTTGCCGTGCGCGCCATCTGTCGTACCCGCCATGCCCGTGGCCGGGTCCAGCGCCGCCAGGGCGTCGTTCGATGTCTGGTTCGTCGTGCCGTCGGCGTTCGCGTTCGCATTCGCGTTGGCCTGCGCCTGAAGCTGCGCCTGCGCCTGAAGTTGCGCAGCCACCGCCGCTGCGGCGGCCGAGGTGGCCGCGTCGGTCGAGTGCGAGCCCCTGCCGCCCTTCGCCCCCGTGCTGCCATGGCTGCCGTGCGTGCTGCCGGAGGACGCCGTGGTCGTCGTGCCGTCGCTGCTGGTGTTCGTCCCCGTGCTGCTGCTCTGGCTGGTGCTGGCGGTGCTCGTGCTGCCCGACTGCGCAGCATCCTGAGCGCTTGATGAAGACGGCGCGGAAGACGACGGCGCAGGCGAAGGCGTGGGTGCCGGCGCAGGCGGCGGCGCGCTGCTTACGGTTTGCGGCGCGCTCGTCTGCGCGCTGATGCTCTGCTGCAGCGTCTGCGAAAACGGCACGGTGTTCGAGGCGTCCGCTGCGGCGCCGGCCGACGAACTGCTCGAAACGGTATCGAAGAGTGCGCTGATAAGCGAAAGTGGCGACATGGTTGATCCTGTCTATCCGTTGAGTCTGGTCATTTCCGGCCACGGCCGGTGGTTCGTGCCAGCGGGCAAGCCGCTGGACCGCGGGCCAAGCGCGTCGCTCAGACGCCCTCGGCGCGCATCCTCAGAATGCGTGCGGCATGTTCGTCGGCGTCGCGCTGGTCGCGGCGCGACTGCTGCTGCGCTTCGGTGGCGTCGCCGCGGGCCTGCAGGACTTCATACGAGCCTAACTTCTGTTTGTGACGCTGCCATTCCGGCTTGGCCGTTTCGACGCGTCCATATGCGGCGACAACCAGCCTGCGCTGCTGTTCGATCGCCGCATCGAGCGTGTCGATAAACGCCTGAAAATTGCGCATGTTGCCAGCCGGCATGCCGGTCTGGGCACTCGTCGTGAAGCGCGCGTGATACTCGTCGCGGTAGCGCACCAGCGCGTCGAACTGCGCCTGCGCTTCGCTCGCCTCGCGCTGGGCGCGGCCAAGGCGTTGCGCGGCGGCGTCCACGTCGTCCTGCGCGAGGCCGATAAGCGTCTTGATCGGGAAGTGTTTCGCCATCGTCAGCCTCCTTGGGCAAACAGCGCGTCGAGCTTCTGGAGACTCGCCTCGAATCCCGCACACTCGCGAAAACCTTGCTGCAAAAACGCCTCGATGCGCGGATACAGCGCGATCGCACGGTCGAGCAGCGCATCGCGCCCGCTCGAGTAGGCGCCTACGTTGATCAGGTCGCGGTTACGCTGGTAACGCGACAGCATCTGCTTGAACAGACGCGTTTTGTCGAGGTGCTGGTCGTCGATCAGCGCCGTCATGGCGCGGCTGATCGACGCTTCGATGTCGATGGCCGGATAGTGGCCGGCTTCAGCCAGCGAGCGCGACAGCACGATATGGCCGTCCAGAATCGCGCGCGCCGAATCGGCAATCGGATCCTGCTGGTCGTCGCCTTCGGTCAGCACCGTATAGAACGCGGTGATCGAACCGCCGCCCGCCGGGCCGTTGCCGGTGCGTTCGACGAGCGCCGGCAGCTTGGCGAACACCGACGGCGGATAGCCCTTGGTGGCCGGCGGCTCGCCCACCGCGAGCGCGATCTCGCGCTGCGCCATGGCATAACGGGTGAGCGAATCCATCAGCAGCAGCACATGCTTGCCCTGATCGCGGAAGTATTCGGCGAGCGAAGTCGAGTAGGCGGCGGCCTGCATCCGCAAGAGCGGCGAGACGTCAGCCGGCGCGGCGATCACCACCGAGCGCGCGAGCCCTTCCTCGCCGAGGATCTGTTCGATGAATTCCTTCACTTCGCGGCCACGCTCGCCGATCAGGCCGATCACGATCACTTCGGCGCTGGTGTAGCGCGCCATGGTGCCGAGCAGGACGGATTTACCGACGCCGGAACCCGCGAACAGGCCCATGCGCTGGCCCCGGCCAACGGTGAGGAGCGCGTTGATGGCGCGCACGCCGACGTCGAGCACCTTGTGGATCGGCTCGCGATTCAGCGGATTGATGGTCGGCGCGGATAGCGGCGCATCCATCTTGGTGCCGAGCGGGCCGAGCCCGTCGAGCGGCCGGCCGGACGCGTCGAGCACGCGGCCGAGCAGTTCCCAGCCGACCGGCAGGCGCTTGGCACCCGCCATCGGATCGGCGATCGGCGCGGATTCCAGCGGATAGACCCGCGCGCCGGGCAACAGGCCAATCACTTCGGTGGTCGGCATCAGGAACAGCTTGTCGCCGGCGAAGCCGACGACCTCGGCTTCGGCCATCGGCAGCGAGCTGCCCTGCGGCAGTTCGATCATTACTTCGGCGCCCACCGACAGCCGCAGTCCCACGGCTTCGAGCACGAGCCCGGCGGCGCGTGTCAGGCGCCCGCAGGCGCGCATCGGCCTCGCGATGGCGTTGCGTTCGCGCAAACCATCCAGATGACCGCGCCAGGCTTGCACGTGCGGATTGCTGGCGAGCGCGGGGTTGGCCGCGGCGCCGGCGGCTGCGCCAGTTCCGCTGCTCGCCATGGAAGGCGCGGAATCACGGCTGGCCGCGGCGAACACGGAAGTCGAATGACCATGGCGAGGATCGCGCGCTGCCGCCTTTGCACGCGCCGCCTGGGGTGGGTGAGACGTCTGCGGCGCAGCCTGCGTTTCAGCCGCGGGCGCCGCGGCGCCGAAGGACGCCAGCGCGAGCTCCTGCTCGAGCGGCGTCAGATCGCTGGCGCGGATTTCCTCGATGGTCGGCTTCACCATGTGCTCGCCTTGCCGAGTGCCGCGGCGACCCGCTCCCAGCGCGTGTCGATGCCGGCATCCACTTCGCCGGTGCTGGCGTGGGCGCGGCAGCCGCCGCGCTCGACCGCCGGGTCGGTGCGTACGGACCAGCCGCGCGCCTGCAATTCTTCCATCAGATACGCCTCGACCACCGGCAGATCGGCCGGGCTCACGATCAGGTGCGGAGCGCCGCTCAGCGCCGGCTCGGCGGCCAGCACCTCGCGCGCGGCGGCGATCAGCGCGGCCGGATCGTGTTGCACGTGCTGACGCACCACCTGCTGCGCGATATCCAGCGCGAGGGCAACCAGCGTTTCGGAGATTTCGTGTTGCGCGCCGTCCAGCGCGGCCTTGAAGGTTTCGGCCAGCGCCGCGAGGCGCGCGGCTTCTTCGCGTGCTTCGGCCTGACCCTGGGCAAAACCTTGCGCGTGCCCCTGATCGTAGCCGGCCTGATAACCCAACGCCTGGCCGGCGACGTGGCCTGAGGCGACGCCCTGCGCGTGCGCGGCGTCGCGCAGGCGTTGCAGTTCGGCTTCAAAAGCGCCGTCGTCGACTTCGGGTTCGGGCGGTGCCGGCGGCACCGGGTCGAACGAGGCCATCTCCCAGCGCTGGTAGGCCGAGAGGCTAGCCTTGCGCGTGGGATCCTGATCAGACATATGCATCTTCCGCCTTGCCGCCTAGAACAATCTGGCCGCTTTCCGCCAGGTTGCGCACGATTTGCAGAATGCGGCGCTGTTGCGTTTCCACTTCGGAGACGCGCACCGGGCCGCGGGCATCCAGATCTTCGGCGAGCAGCTCGGCGGCCCGCTGCGACATGTTCGACAGGAACTTCTGACGCAGCGCAGGCGGCGCACCCTTGAGCGAAATGATCAGCGCCTCGGATTCGACTTCCTTCAGCAGCAACTGGATCGCGCGGTCTTCCAGGTCGAGCAGGTTCTCGAACACGAACATCTGATCGATGATCTTCTGCGCGAGTTCGGCGTCGTACTGGCGCACGTTCTCGATGACGCCTTCTTCATGATTGCTCGACATGAAGTTGAGAATTTCCGCCGCCGTGCGAATGCCGCCCATCGGGCTGCGTTTGAGGTTGTCGCTGCCGGACAGCAGGCCTGTCAGCACATCGTCGAGTTCGCGCAGCGCGGCCGGCTGGATGCCGTCGAGCGTCGCGATGCGCAGCAGCACGTCGTTGCGCAGACGGTCGGTGAAGCAGGAGACGATCTCGGAGGCCTGATCGCGGTCCAGGTGGACCAGGATCGTCGCGATGATCTGCGGGTGCTCGTTCTTGATCAGCTCGGCCACGGCAGCGGAATCCATCCACTTGAGGCCTTCGATGCCGCTCGTGTCGCTGCCTTGCAGGATCCGGTCGATGATCGCACCGGCCTTGTCGTCGCCGAGCGCCTTGGTCAGCACCGAGCGGATGTAGTCGCTCGAATCCAGCGATAGCGCGGTGTGCTGCTCGGCCTCGCGAACGAACTCGTGCAGGACTTCGTCGACCTGTTCGCGGGTGACATTCTTCAGTGCCGCCATCGCGACACCGATCTTCTGGACCTCGCGCGGCCCCAGGAACTTAAACACCTGCGCGGCTTCTTCCTCGCCGATGGACATCAGCAGGAGCGCGCTTTTCACCACGCCTTCAGCGCTCATCGGACACCCAGTTCTTGACCACGGTTGCAACGATCTTCGGATCCTGGCGCGCGATGTTGCGCGCGTATTCCAGGTTCCGCTCGAATTTGTGTTTGTCGCTCTCGAGCGCCATCAGTTCGGAGTCGCCGCCTTCTTCGCCGGCCGCCGCTCCGGCACGTTCGGCGGCGGGGATGCCGTCGAGCAGCACCGGCTCGTCCGGCGACATCAGCGCGGCCGCAACCGGTTCCGGCGGCGGCGGGAAGGCGCGGCGCAGCGCCGGCTTCACCATCACGAAGTAGAGGAACAGGGCGACGGCGCCAATGCCCAGGTAAGTCGCGACCTGCTTGGCGAGCGCGATCATCTCCGGCGTGCGCCACCACGGCAGGTTGGCGTTCGGATCGACTTCGGTAGTGAACGCGCTGTTCACCACGTTGACCGAGTCGCCGCGCTGCGCGTCGAAGCCCATCGCGTCCTTCACCAGCTGGTTGACCTGCGCGAGCTTGTCGGCCGTGAGCGGCTGCATCGTCGTGTGACCCTTGGCGTCGGTCACCGGCAGGTAGTTCACCACCACGGCCACCGAGAGGCGCTTGACGCCGCCCATCGACTGCTGGAAGTGACGCACCGTCTTGTCCAGCTCGTAGTTCGTCGTGGCGTCCTTGCGGTCGCTGACCGGCGTGCTCGAGCTGCCGCTTGCGCCGTTCGGGGCGTTGACCGGCGCGGAGGCGGGCTGCGGCGGCTGGTTCGACAGCGCGCCCGGTACGCCCGAGGCGCCGCCTTGCGACAGTTCGGTATCGCTGCTGGTCTGCTGGCTGCGGATCGCCGCCTGCTGCGGATTGCCGTTCGGGCCGTAGTTTTCCGAAGTCTGTTCGACCTGCGAGAAGTCGACGTCGGCGCTCACCTGCGAGTGCGCATTGCCGGCGCCGAACAGCGGCGCGAGGATCGCGTCGATGCGCTGCTGCGTGTTGTGCTCGACCTGCTGCACGTACTTGAGCTGGGTGGCGTCGAGTCCGGCGCTGGACGGCGGCTGCGTGAGCAGGTTGCCGTCCTGATCGATGATGGTGACGCCGCGCGCCGGCATCTCCGGCACGGCGGAGGCGACCATATGGGTGATCGCCACGACCTGGCCTTCATCGAGCATGCGGCCCGGATACAGGTTCACCAGCACCGACGCCGACGGCGCCTGATGGTCGCGCACGAATACCGACGGCTTCGGAATGGCCAGATGCACGCGCGCCGACTTCACCGACGACACGGATTCGATGGTGCGCTCCAGCTCGCCTTCCAGCGCGCGCTGATAGTTGACCTGCTCGGCGAACTGGCTGATGCCGAACTTTTCGTTGTCCATCAGTTCGAAGCCGACCGAGCCGCTTTTCGGCAGGCCTTGCGAGGCGAGGCGCAGACGCATCTCATGCACCTGATCGGCCGGCACGAGGATGGCGCCGCCGCCGTCGGAGAACTTATAGGGAATGTTGGCCGCCTGCAGCGCCGTGATGATCGAGCCGCCATCCTGGTCGGACAGGTTGCTGTAGAGCACCTTGTAGTCCGGTGCGCGTGACCACAGCCACAGGCCAACGACCACGGCCACCAGAACCGCGACGGCGAAAATCAGCGGCGCGCGCGGGTTGCCGCGCATCTGCGTCAAGCCGGACAGACGCTGCGTAAAGTTGCCGCCGAGACCCCCACCGCTCAGGTCCGCGGCGCCGCCTGCCTGGCCGGCGCCGGGCGCAACGGCGCCTGGCTGCGCGCCAGCGAGGCCCATGCGGGCGTCGGGGTTGATCAACGAGTTGGCTGACGAATCCATGCGTCGGGTTTCTCCGGGGATGCCTTGGGTCTGTCAGCTGCCGCCACACCTGGGTCGGCGGACGCACGGACAGACACTTTCACCATTGGAATTATCGCCACGGCCGGGCAACCCGATTGCTCGAATAGAGCAGGGTTTCCCCCCTACTTTCGCGGCTTTCGAAAATAGCCCGCTGATATTCTCTCGGTCAGATCGGCAGGTGTAGCCACGCCGGTCCCCTTCTTCCGGAGAGAACATGACAATGCCAGTGAACGCGATCTCGTCGGCACTGCAGCAAATGCAGGCCATGGCGGCGCAGGCGGCCGGCGGCGCCGAGACGGTCGCGGACCAGTCGGGTGCCGCGACCTCGGGCGGTTTTGCGTCGGCGCTCAAGGCGTCGCTCGACAAGATCAGCGGCGATCAGCAAAAGGCCGACGGCGAAACGAAGGCCTTCGAACTCGGCTCGCCCAATGTCTCGCTGAACGACGTGATGATCGACGGTCAAAAGGCTAACCTTGGCTTCCAGTTCGGCCTGCAGGTCCGCAACAAGCTGGTGTCCGCCTACAACGACATCATGCAGATGTCGGTTTAAGCGTCCGTCGCCCGCAGGCGCCATGCCGGCCGGTGCAGGATGCTCCGCGGCCGGCGCACGCCGCCGCGGGGTGCCGGCGCAGGCGCATGTGGCGCGGCGGCGTGCCCACCCTGGACTTCGGCTTTATCCCTGAGCGCAAGCCGTTTCGCCTTAAACCTCCTTACAGCGCCCTAAAGCTTTCCGGTTACGAATCCGATAACACGGGTACAGACCACACTCTGGACGCGGCGACGTGCTCCGGAAAGCCGTCTCACACTTTTCGAATCCGCACGACAGGAGAAGCGCCGATGTTTTCCCCAGGACACGCTGGAGCCAACGCATACGCACGTGTCGGCGTCGAGACAGGGGTGTTGGGCGCGAGTCCGCATCGTCTGATCGTGATGCTGTATCAAGGGGCTCGGCAAGCGATTGCCCAGGCGCGTATGCATCTGCAACAAGGCAACGTGGCAGAGCGCGGCAAGGCAATCTCCAAGGCGATCCGGATTGTCGAAAGCGGGCTGCAGCAGTCGCTCAACGTCGAGGCGGGTGGCGAAGTCGGGCAACGGTTGTACGCGCTGTATGCCTATATGACACGGCGGCTCTTCGAAGCCAACGTGAAGCAGAGCGAGGCGATGCTCGTCGAAGTCGACGGCTTGCTGGCCACGCTCGAAGAGGCGTGGGTCGGAATTGGGCCGGAGATCGCGCGGATGGCGGGTCAGCCAGCCGCGGAAAGTATCAGATGACTTCGAACGACGAATATTTTGCCCGCTACGAGGCAATCGCAGCGATTTCCGCACGCATGTTGATGGCCGCGCGCCGCGCGCTGTGGAACGATCTGGTGCCGCTGCAGGAAGAATACCGGCACCTGGTCGACGCGTTGAAGGAAGCGGAAACCGGAGTCAAGCTCGACGAGCTGGAACGCCTGCGCAAGTACGACCTGATCCGCCGGATACTTGCGGACGATGCCGCGATCCGTGACCTCGCGAACCCGCGCATGGCGAACCTGTCGGCGCTGTTCGCCGGGCGGCCGGCCCGGGTGCTGAAGGAACTGTACGGAGCACGCTGAGCTCGTCTGACCGTGGTGGCGTTCGATCGCACGAGCTGGCGGCATGAACGGGCGGCATGAGTCAGCGGCATGAGTCAGCGGCATGAGTCAGCGGCGCGAGTTGGCTGCGCGAAGTTGCCTGGGTGAGCCACGCGGGCCCCGAGGTAACACTAAGGAATCGGCATGAACGGAATCGACTCGGCCATCGCTTCGCTCCTCTCGAGCCCGATCGACAGTTTGCTCAATATTGCGCCGGGTACCGCGACCACGTCGCAGGCCGGGGCGTCGGCGCTGAGCGTCGAAACGCCCGTCACGCCAGGCACGCCCGCCGCGCCTGCCGCTCCGCCGGCTTCCGCGCAGACCGCCTTGTCGGCGGTTGCCCTGACCCTCAACGCGATTGCACTTTCCGGCGGCGAAGCCACGCCCGCCATTGTCGGCCAGTTGCCGATCTGGCCGGCCGCGCCCGCGCTCGATGTCGCCCTCGCCGAGCTCCCTCTGTTCGAGTCCTTGATTGGCGAGATGCCCGACGCAGGCGCGGCGCCTTCCGGGTTGCCCGCGGGCACGGCTGCGGGCGGCGCTGCCGGCAGCGCCGGTGCTGCCGCCGGCACCGCAACGGCTGCCGCGGCGGCGAGCGTCGCCGCGGCTCCGATGCCGGTTGCGGCGCTGGCCGCCGCGCTCAAAGATACCGTCGCGGGCAGCGGCCTCTTCTACGAATCGCATCTGGCGCAATGGCTCGCGGGACAGCTCGCGCCTGCCGATCTGGCCGCCGAACCGCAAAACCAGCTGCTCGACAGCGAGACCCAATTGCCGCTCAACTGGGCCGCGGACGCGGAGGCGGCGTCGTCATCTTCCGCGACGGGCGCGCAGCAGCAGGGCCGTGCCGGCGCCGCGCAGACTTCGGGCGGTGCGCCCGATGCCGGCGCAGCCGCGCGTGCACTACCCTCGATCCAGTCGCCGCAAGCCGCGCGGTTTGTCGCCGGGGAAATGCTGGCGAATTCGCTTGCCGATCTGGCTACCCAATCCGGGCACGCCGCGCTGCACGCGGCCGCCCAGTTGACCGACGCGGCGCCGCAGACCCAGCAGGCCGCCGCGGCCGCGGTCAACGCCGTCACCATTCCGCTGGTGCGCCAGCAACTCGACATGCTCGCGACCGGCCAGTTCCGCTGGACCGGCGAAGCGTGGCCGGGCGCAAAGCTCGACTGGACCATTCAGCAGGACGGCGACGAATGGCAGCGCGGCGGCGGCGGCGCGGAGGCAGAAGAGGATTACCCATGGCGCACCCGTCTCACGCTGTCGTTGCCGCGCCTCGGCACCGTCGATGCCGAACTGGTGCTGACCGGCACCCGGCTGATGGCGCGGGTGCTGGCGAGTCCGCTCGGCGCGGCGCGCCTCACGCAGCAAAGCGAAGGCTTCAAACAGCGGCTGGCCGCCGCCGGGATCGAACTGAACGGACTGTCGATTCGCGAAATCGGCGGCGGCGCGCCAGCGGGCGCCTCGAACGCGGCCGCTGCCGCCGCCGCGCAGGCCGCCGCTTCGGCCTATGCGCGTTCGGCGACGGCTGGCGAGCCGTCGCCTGCAGCGCGCCGGCCGGTCAGGGGGGAGCGCCCGGCGGCCAAGTCCGACACCGATTTCGATTGGGACATGTGATGAGCCGCACGCATCGCAAAAGCGCGGCCGCGCTCATCTATGACGCCCAGGGCAGCGACGCCGCGCCGCGCGTCGTCGCGAAGGGCTATGGCCTCGTTGCGGACATGATCATCCAGCGCGCCAAGGACGCCGGCCTGTATGTGCACGACGCGCCGGAAATGGTGTCGCTGCTGATGCAGGTGGATCTGGATTCGCGCATTCCGCCGCAGCTCTATCAGGCGGTGGCGGAATTGCTGGCGTGGCTGCACCGGCTGGAAAGCGGCGCCGCGGATGAGCCACCGGGGACGTCGCTCGAACCCGCGCGCGCCGGCCGGGAGACGTCGGCGGACGCAACCGCTGGCGGCGACGGTGGCGGCCGCGACGACGGTTTGGCGGACCTGCCCGGCTAGAAGCGCATCATCAGCTTGAGCAATGCATTCACGCGCTTGCCGTACGGCGGCGCGATCAACCCGCGCGCGTTCCAGCGCGCCTGAGTCAGTACCGGCTTCATCTTCGAGAAGGTCACGAAGCCTTCGTAACCGTGATACGCACCCATCCCGCTCGCGCCGACGCCGCCGAACGGCAGGCTTTCGCACGCCAGATGCATCAGCGTTTCGTTGACCGCCATGCCGCCCGCGATGGTTTCGCGCTCGACGCGCCGGATGGTCGCGGCGTCGTCGTCGAACAGATAGAGCGCGAGCGGCCGCGGCCGGGCGTTGATCCACGCAATGGCGTCGTCGAGCGTGTCGTACGGGATGAGCGGCAGCAGCGGCCCGAAAATCTCTTCCTGCATCAGCGCGACGTCATCCGGCGCATTTGTCACGGCAATCAGCGGGAAGCGGCGGGTGGCCGGATCCGCTGCGCCGTCGGCGAGCGGGTGCAGTTGCGCGCCGGCGGCCTGCGCTTCGTCGGCGAGGCGCTGCAGCCGCGCGAAATGCCGCCCGGAAATGATGGACGTGTAGTCGCAATTGCGTGCGAAGTCCGGATACATGGTCGCCATGCGTGAGCGCGCCCGCGCGATGAACGCCTGCTCCTTGCCGCGCGGCACCAGCACGTAATCCGGCGCGACGCAGGTTTGTCCTGCGTTCAGCGTTTTGCCGGCCAGCAGGTTGTCCACCGCGTTGTCAAACCGTGCGTGCGGCCCGACGATTGCCGGCGACTTGCCGCCCAGCTCCAGCGTGACGGGCGTGAGATGCTCGGCCGCCGCGCGCATCACCTCGTGCCCCACCCTGGTGGAACCGGTGAAGAGCAGATGATCGAACGGTTGGGCGCTAAAGGCGGCGGCGAGCGCGGCGTCGCCGTTGACGACGGCGACATGATCGCGCGCGAAGGTTTGCCCAATCAGTTGTTCGAACAGCGCCGAGGTGCGTGGCGTGAGTTCCGACATCTTGATGATCGCCCGGTTGCCGGCCGTGAGCGCGCTGATAAGCGGGCCGGCCGCAAGCAGCACCGGATAATTCCACGGCACGATGATACCGATCACGCCGAGCGGCTGCGGCACCACCCTGGCGCGTGCCGGCAGCAGCCATTTGTTGGTGCTGCGGCGCTGCGGTCTCATCCAGCGCTTGCCGTGCTTCAGCGCGGCGTCGATCTCTTCCTTCACCAGCAGGAATTCCGCGAGCAGGATCTCTTCCTTCGCGCGATTGCCGAAGTCCGCGTGCATGGCGTCGCACAGGGCATCGCGATGATCGAGCAGCATCGCCCGCAGCGACTTCAGATGAGCCGCACGCGCCTCCCATGATGGATACGGCGCGCGCAACCATGCCTGTCGCTGTTCGCGCAGCAGCGCTTCGAGCGCGGCAACCTCAGGCAGATCGTTTTTCATGTCCACTCCCTTGATGGATGTCGGTGCGCGGCAGGCCGCGCTTATGGGTGAGGCAGATCCATCCAATGAGACTGCCCGCTAGGGTTGAAACGCCCGCGCGACGATCGCCGCGTGATCGAACGTGGCGGGTAGCGTGCCGTACACGCGGCCGCTTTCGCCGCAGCCGTCGGCGAGACGCGTCGCGATGAACGCGTCGGCCACTTCCGCGGGCGCGTGCTTCACGAGCAGCGTGGCCTGCGCGGTCAGCACGATCTGCTGGGCGATGCGGCGCGCGGACGCTTCGCGGGTTTCCTGCGGCCCGCTTAGCGTCGCGGCGAGCTGGTCCAGCGCCGCGACCAGCGCCGGATGCCCGTGCGCATCGGCCCGCCATGTGGAGAACAGGGCGTGCGCGGCATCCACTTCGCGTTCCAGCGCGCGCAGCACGTCGAGGCACATCACGTTGCCGGAGCCTTCCCAGATCGAATTGACGGGTGCTTCACGGTAGAAGCGCGCCATCGGGCCTTCTTCGACATACCCGTTGCCGCCCCAGACTTCCATGGCTTCGCCGGTGAATTCGAGCGTGCGCTTGCAGACCCAGTATTTCGCCGCCGGCGTGACGATGCGGCGCCAGGCGCGCTCTTCCGGCGCACTGGCCGCGTCTTCGAAGGCGCGGGCAAGCCGCATGAACAGCACAGTCGCTGCTTCGGATTCGAGTGCGAGGTCGGCCAGCACATTGCGCATCAACGGTTGATCGGCGAGATGCCGCCCGAACGCGCTGCGATGCCGCGCATGATGGATGGCCTGCGTCAGCGCCGCACGCATCAGCGCCGCGCTGCCGATCACGCAATCGAGCCGCGTGTAGTTCGCCATTTCGATGATGGTCGGCACGCCGCGCCCTTCCTCACCAATCAGGATACCGAACGCATCGAGGAATTCGACTTCGCTGCTGGCGTTCGACCGATTGCCGAGCTTGTTCTTCAGACGTTGGATCTGCACCGCGTTCCTGCTGCCGTCGGGCGCGAAGCGCGGCACGTAGAAGCAGGAGAGGCCTTCGTGATCGTCGGTACGCGCGAGCACCAGATGCGCGTCGCACTGCGGCGCCGAGAAAAACCACTTGTGACCGAGCAGCCGGTAGTGCGCGCCACGCCCACTTCCGTGTGTGGCAAAGGCACGGGTCTGATTGCTGCGCACGTCCGAGCCGCCCTGTTTCTCGGTCATGCCCATGCCGATCATCGCCGAGGTTTTGTGCGTGAGCGGCACGTCGCGCGCATCGTGTTCGCGCGCATAGAGCTTGTCGCGCAAGGTCTCGAAGAGTGCCGGTTCGCGCTGCAGCACCGGAATGCTGGCGAAGGTCATCGTCAGTGGACACAGCGAGCCGGATTCGAGCTGCGCGTGCAGAAAATAGCCGGCACAACGCGCGGCCATCGCGCCGCGCTGCGGATCGGAGAACGGCAGGGCGTGCAGCCCCTCGCGCCGCAGCAAGGACAGCAAGGTGTGCCACGCCGGATGAAATTCCAGTGCGTCGATGCGCTCGCCACGCGGGCTGTAGGTGAAGAGTTCCGGCGCGTGGCGGTTCGCCAGATCGGCGAGCGCGAGCGTCTCGGGCGTGCTGAGCGCCGCGCCGTCGCGCAGCAGGGCGGCGCGGTGCCAGGGCGCGCCTTCGCGATCGACGGCGGCGACCAGAGCGGCGTCACTGGCAAAAAGGTTGTAATCCGCGAGCGGCGGAACCTGATTCGTGACGTCGTGCGTCTTGCCGGGGCCGTGCCGTTCCATCTGCTGTCTCCGTTCTCCGGGCGAGCGCCGGGGTGCGTTTAGAGTGTGCGCTGTTTTATCGGTGCATGCCGTGCCTTTCACCAGCAGCACGGCACGCGTCGCACCTCGTTTGAATGCCGCGTGCCGTGGCGCGGCATGGGGCACTGCGGGACCGCTTGCGCAGCCGGCAGCACCTTTTATCTTAGGGGTACGCCGCGGGTTTCGTTTAGAGGGATCGCTCTGCCGTGAACGCGCCGCAGCACGGCGACGCTCCCTACAATGCGCGGGAAACACACGTAGACAAGTGTGCACGGGACAGGTTTCGCGAACAACGCGAGCCGCATCAGGAGGAGCGCATGCAATACGACTACATCATCGTCGGTGCGGGCTCGGGTGGCTGTTCGCTGGCCGGCCGTCTCGCGGATGCCTGTCCTGACGCGACGATCGCGCTGATCGAAGCCGGCGGCCATACCGACCGCAATCTGCTCGTCAACATGCCCGTGGGTGTGGCGGCGGTGGTGCCCAACAAGCTCAAGACCAACTACGGCTACGAGACGACGCCGCAGCCGGCGCTCGCGGGGCGCCGCGGGTTTCAGCCGCGCGGACGCGGTTACGGCGGCTCCAGCGCGATCAACGCAATGATCTACACGCGCGGCCATCCGCTCGATTACGACGAATGGGCGCAGATGGGCTGTGCCGGCTGGGCGTGGTCCGACGTGTTGCCGTATTTTCGCCGGGCGGAAGACAATCAGCGCGGCGCGGACGCATGGCATGGCGCCGACGGTCCGCTCAGCGTCAGCAATCTGCGCTATCGCAATCCGTTTTCGCAACGCTTCGTGCAGGCCGCGCTCGAAGCCGGTCACCGTCCCAATGACGATTTCAACGGTCCGGACCAGGAAGGCATCGGTTTCTATCAGGTGACCCAGCGTGACGGCCGGCGCTGCAGCGTCGCGCGGGCCTATATCTACGATCGCACGCGGCCGAATCTGCACACGCTCGCCGATGCCACCGTGCTGCGCGTGAGGTTCGACGGCAAGCGCGCGAGCGGCGTCGAGATCGTGCGCGGCGGCCGCACCGGGACGCTCGAAGCGCGCGCGGAAGTGATCGTCGCGGCGGGCGCGTTCAATTCTCCGCAACTGCTGATGTGCTCGGGGATCGGGCCCGCGGCGCAACTGCAAGCGCTTGGCGTGCCGGTGATTCACGATGCGCCGCAGGTTGGGCAGAACCTGATCGACCACATCGACTTCACGATCAACAAGCGCGTTGCGTCGATCGAGCCGCCCGGCTTTTCGGTGCGCGGCATTGCGCGGATGCTGCCGCAGTTCGTCACCTTCATGCGGCACGGCCAGGGCATGCTGTCGAGCAACGTCGCCGAGGCCGGCGGCTTTCTGAAGAGCCGGCCCACGCTGGATCGTCCGGATCTGCAATTGCATTTTTGCGCCGCGCTGATCGACGACCACAACCGTCGCATGCATTGGGGCCACGGCTATTCGCTGCACGTGTGCGTGCTGCGTCCGAAGAGCCGTGGCACGGTGACGCTTGCGAGCCGCGACGCGCGCGAGGCGCCGGTGATCGATCCACGCTTTCTGAGCGATTCGCGCGATCTCGATCTGCTGGTGGAGGGCGCCTATATCGCGCGGCGCATTCTCGATGCGCCGTCGCTTGCGATGCACGGCGGCGCGGAGTTGCACACGCGAGCGGGTCAGAGCGACGCCGAATTGCGCGCAACCATCGCGGCGCGCGCCGATACGATTTATCACCCGGTGGGCACCTGCCGGATGGGCAGTGATGCGGCGTCGGTGGTGGACCCGCAGTTGCGGGTGCGCGGCGTGTCGGGACTGCGGGTCGTGGATGCGTCGGTGATGCCGACTGTGATCGGCGGCAATACCAACGCGCCCACGGTCATGATCGGTGAGCGGGCGGCGGACCTGATCGTCGCGGCACGGCGCGCGGGGGCGGAGGCATCGGCAACAGGAGTGGGCGCCGGCACGCTTGCCTGAGCACCGAAAATCTGCCCGCGATAGTCGCGATATCACGGTCGTCTTCAATAAATGCGTAAGCTGCATCGGCAATGCGGCTTGCGCGCGGGCTTATTGTTTTGCCTCAAGTCTTACAGCAGATAATCAGTTTTATTTTGATCCGGTTGGTTTCTGGGAATTGCCAGAATAAACCCACAACCTTTAGCGGTAGCCTTGCCACCCGCCGCATCGAGTTTGTCGATGCGCAGCAGGCGCAATAAGTTGCGATAACGCGCGGCTTCGCCGCCATGCTTGCAATGCCGCCCGGCGCGCGCCGGCCGGCGTGCTCCATTGCGCAACCGCAGGTCTCAGGCGGCCGGCGGTTCGGTCGGCGGCTGCACGGCTGTCTCGGCCGGGCTTGGGTTCGGGGCGGTCCCGGTAATGCCGATGTCGGGCCACTGCATCTGGTCATCGCCGGGCTGGGCGGGCAGTATTTCGCGTGCGACCTGAAGCCACGCCCGCGCGGCGTGCGACAGATAGCCGTTGCGCCGCCAGCCAATCGCCATGTCCCACGGAATCTCCGGCGCCACGACCGGCCGGCAGGTGAATTGCGTGGCGTCGAGCCGTCGGCAATACGGCGCCGGCAACAGCGCAATGCCCACGCCTGCCAGCACGAGCGCCGCCATGAAATCCCAGTGCCCGCTGCGCCCAACGATGGTCGGCGCAAAACCCGCTTCACGGCAGGCGTTCAGCACGACGTCGTTGAGTGCGAGGCTCTCGCCGTAGAACACGAAAGGCTCGGCGGCGAGACTCGCGAGCGGAACCGTCTGCAGTTCGTCCCACCGCGAACTGCAGCGGGCGACCAGCCACAGCACTTGGTGGGTCATGGGCAGCACGTCGATATATTCCGGGTCGGCCGGTTGCAGCACGCCCCCGAGTTCGAGCTCGCCGCTGATCAGTGCCGCTTCGATGGCCCGCGAGCCCTGTTCGAACAGCTTGAGTTCGATCTTCGGATAACGCTGGCGGAACGCGGCGATGGCCGGCGTGAAGAGCGAGCCGCCCATCGGCGGGATGCCGATGGTCAGTTCGCCGCGCCCGAGCGTGTCGAGATCGTCGAGTTCCGCCTGCAATTGCGCGTGCGCCGCGAGCACGTCCTGGCCGCGCTGATACACGATGCGCCCGGCGTCGGTCAGCACCATCTGACGGCCGTCGCGCAGCAAGAGCGGTGAGCCGATCTCGTCTTCGAGCGACTTCACCATCTTGCTGATGGTGGGCTGCGTGACGAACATCTGCTCGGCGGCCACGGTGAAACTTTGCTGGCGCACGACTTCGACGAAGTACCGGAGGGCACGTAGTTCCACGATCTCTGACTCCACAATTCCAATATGGAATAGATCCGACGATTGTAAGTCACTCTATTTATGTCGCGGCGCGGACTGCATGGATGTGATGTCGCACCCGCCTTGCGTCCCTGTTTTCAGGATGGACTTCGGCGCAAGCCGACTATGATCGAACGCTTGCTTGTGCCGCCTCGATGCCAATGGCATCCGCACACCTTTATCGCGCCTTTCGTGCGCCACTCGCCCGCTTTCATGCTGCCTGTCTCGATCATCATTCCCTGCTACAACGCCGCCGCGACGCTCGCGCGCACGCTCGAGAGCTGCGTCATTCAGCCGGAAGCGGCGCAAATCATCGTGGTGGACGACGCGTCGAGCGACGCTTCGGTCGAAATCGTCAGCCGCTACGGGGCGCGCGATCCGCGTATCGGGCTCTTGCAGATGCCGGTCAACGGAGGCGCGGCGCGCGCCCGCAACTGGGCGGCGCTGCATGCCACGCAGGCGTTGCTCGCATTCATCGACGCAGACGATGAATATCTGCCCGGCGCACTCGCCGCGGCCAGCGGGTTTCTCGAGCAGCATCCCGCCGAGGCGTCGGTGCGGCTCGACGTGGAGTACACGGGTTTTCCGGCGGAGATCGTCGGCCATCCGGACTTCGCCGCGCATGCCGCGACGCTCAGCAATACCGTGCCGAGCAGCCTGATCATTCGCCGGCCGCTGTTCGCGGCAATCGGCGGCTTTCCAATGGATGATTTTTTCCGCCGCAACGGCGGAGAGGACGGCGCCTTGTCATGGGCATTGCGGGACATTTTCGGCAACCCCCGGCTGGCCGATGCGAGGCGCGTGCGCATGCACTATCACCCGCGCATTCACGCTGAACGCTACTTCCGCATTTGCATGGGCATGCAGACGGCGGTGGCAGAGGACGTCGCGGATTCGTTCCGTCTGTCAGGGCAGTTTGTACACGCTGCACGGACCGCCATCGCGCAACTGCGCACGCTGGACACGCTGGCCGGCGCGAGCTCGTAAGCAGCCAGTCACGGCCCGCGTGTGCCCACGCGGTCCCAAGTGCACATTCGCCGACGACCCATCACGCCGGCAGCGTTCGCCAGCGCACCACCCCGAACCCATCTTGATTTGCTACAATCGCGCTTCGTCTCCGAGGAGCGTTGCGACGGGTACCGCGAATCTGCATTCGCTGGCCGCCCGCCAGGCTCGGAGGCTTTCAATCGGACGGCTTGAACGCGCCATGCGCTTTAATCCACCGCATCGAACGGCGCTCACGTCAAATTTCTAGTCATTTTTAGAAAGGAGGGCGTGATGAACGCCGCAGTCTACGATTCCAAAGATTACGTTGTTGCCGATATGTCGCTTGCCGACTGGGGCCGCAAGGAACTGAACATCGCCGAGACCGAAATGCCCGGTCTCATGCAAACGCGCGAAGAATACAAGGCGCAGCAGCCGCTCAAGGGCGCGCGCGTTGCAGGTTCGCTGCACATGACGATCCAGACCGGCGTGCTGATCGAGACGCTGACCGCGCTCGGCGCCGACGTGCGTTGGGCATCGTGCAACATCTTCTCGACGCAAGACCACGCCGCCGCGGCAATCGCCAAGGCCGGCACGCCGGTGTTCGCGTTCAAGGGCGAGTCGCTCGACGAATACTGGGAATTCTCGCATCGCATTTTCGAATGGCCGAATGGCGAATTCGCCAACATGATCCTCGACGACGGCGGCGACGCGACGTTGCTGCTGATCCTCGGTTCGAAGGCTGAGAAGGACCGCTCGGTCATCGCCAAGCCGACCAACGAGGAAGAAGTCGCGCTGTACAAGTCGATCGAACGTCATCTCGACGCAGATCCGACGTGGTACTCGACGCGTCTCGCGCACATCAAGGGCGTCACTGAAGAAACGACGACCGGCGTGCATCGTCTGTATCAGATGGAAAAGGAAGGGCGTCTGCCGTTCCCGGCCATCAACGTCAACGACTCGGTCACCAAGTCGAAGTTCGACAACCTGTATGGCTGCCGTGAGTCGCTGGTCGACGGTATCAAGCGTGCCACCGACGTGATGATCGCCGGCAAGATCGCCGTGGTCGCAGGCTACGGCGACGTGGGCAAGGGCTGCGCGCAATCGTTGCGCGGTCTGGGCGCGACCGTGTGGGTCACGGAAATCGATCCGATCTGCGCCTTGCAGGCCGCCATGGAAGGCTACCGTGTCGTGACGATGGAATACGCGGCCGACAAGGCCGACATCTTCGTGACGGCAACCGGCAACTACCACGTGATCGGCCACGATCACATGAAGGCGATGCGCCACAACGCGATCGTCTGCAACATCGGTCACTTCGACTCGGAAATCGACGTTGCGTCGACCCGTCAGTACCAGTGGGACAACATCAAGCCGCAAGTCGACCACATCATTTTCCCGGACGGCAAGCGCGTCATTCTGCTGGCTGAAGGCCGCCTCGTGAACCTGGGTTGCGCCACCGGCCATCCGTCGTTCGTGATGTCGAATTCGTTCACCAACCAGACGCTCGCGCAGATCGAACTGTTCACGCAAGGCGCGAAGTACGAGAACAAGGTGTACGTGCTGCCGAAGCATCTGGACGAGAAGGTCGCACGTCTGCACCTGGCACGTATCGGCGCGAATCTGACGGTGCTGTCGGATGCGCAAGCGGGTTACATCGGCGTCGACAAGAACGGTCCGTTCAAGCCGAACCACTACCGCTACTAAGCAGGCAAAGCGCCGCACCGCGCGCCATCACGGGCGCGGTGTGCGCAGGTAGCAAAGGCGGCCCCGTACCGGCAAGCCGCCTTTGTTGCATCATCGGCCTGTTCCGCTCAACTCCGGACATCCAGCCTATAAGGAGCTCTACATGACCGTGCTGCTGACCTGGGTGATCAACGCGCTCGCGCTCCTGATCATCACGTACCTCGTGCCCTCGATCCACATCCGCAGCTTCGGCACCGCGCTGATCGTTGCCGTGGTGCTCGGGTTGATCAACGCAGTGCTGCGTCCGGTGCTGATCCTGCTCACGCTGCCCGTGACGATCCTCACGCTCGGACTCTTCATTCTGGTCGTCAACGCCTTGTGCTTCTGGCTGTGCGCGTCGCTGCTGAAGGGCTTCGAAGTGTCGGGCTTCTGGTCGGCGTTTTTCGGCTCGATCCTGTACAGCATCGTGTCATGGCTGCTGTCCGCGCTTATCTTCGGCAATCGCAGTTTCGGCTGACGTGAGCCTCACTTTTTAGAACGGCGACTGAGTCATGAATCCGATCGAACTTTCATTCGAATTCTTCCCGCCGAAGACGCAGGAAGGCGTCGACAAGCTGCGCGCCACGCGCGCACAGCTCATGCCGCTCAAGCCGAAATTCGTCTCGGTCACCTTCGGTGCGGGCGGCTCGACGCAACAGGGCACGCTCGATACTGTCGTCGAAATGGCGAAGGAAGGACTCGCGGCGGCGCCGCATCTGTCGTGCATCGGCTCGTCGAAAGAGAGCCTGCGTGCGACCCTCGGCGAGTACCGCGCGCATGGCATCCGCCATATCGTCGCGCTGCGCGGCGACCTGCCGTCCGGCATGGGCGCAGTGGGCGAGCTGCGTTATGCGTCGGAACTGGTGAGCTTCATTCGCGCCGAGTTCGGCGACTGGTTCTGGATCGAAGTGGCGGGTTATCCGGAGTACCACCCGCAGTCGCGCTCGCCGCGTCAGGATCTGGAAAACTTCGCCCGCAAGGTGAAGGCGGGCGCGAATTCGGCGATCACGCAGTACTTCTTCAACGCGGATGCGTATTTCCGCTTCGTCGACGATGCGCGCAAGCTCGGTGTGGATGTGCCGATCGTGCCCGGCATCATGCCGATCACGAACTTCTCGCAGCTGATGCGCTTCTCCGAGATGTGCGGTGCCGAAGTGCCGCGCTGGGTGGCGCGGCGTCTGGAAAGTTTCGGCGACGACCGCGAAGCGATTCGCGAGTTCGGCCTCGATGTGGTCACGGACCTGTGCCGGCGCCTCGTCGACGCACGCGTGCCGGGACTGCACTTTTACACGCTCAACAGCGCAGCGGCGACCAAGGTCATCTGCGAACGGCTAGGCGCATAAACACGTTCGAATGCGGCTTGCTGCGCTGCAGCAAGCCGCCCCTCGCGGTAGGGTAAAAGGCGCGCAAGGGGTACATGCGTGTATTGAAGCTGAATATTGTGCTGTCTATGATCCAGTGGCAGCCGATCCGGTTGCCGTCCGGAGAACGTCATGACAGCGTCATCCATGCTGTTCGCAGTTCGCCCGTCTTGCCTGTGCGCAGTGTCGACCCTGACCGTCGCGGCGGCATGTTTAACGCCTCTGCTCGCGCCTGCCGCCAGCTTGCCCGACAAAACCCTCGTGTTCTGCTCCGAGGGCAGTCCAGCCGGCTTCGATAGCGCGCAGTACACCACCAGCGTCGAATTCACTGCGGGCTCCTACACGGTCTACAACCGGCTCGTGGAGTTCGCCCACGGCAGCACCGACATTGAAGCAGGGCTCGCCGAAACATGGGACGTCTCGCCGGACGGCCTGCAATACACGTTTCACGTGCGCCACGGTGTGAAGTTTCAGACCACTTCGTTCTTCAAGCCGACCCGTGAATTCAACGCGGACGACGTCGTCTTCACCTACCAGCGGATGCTCGATCCGGACCAGCCGTTTCACAAGGCATACCCGGTGCCGTTCCCGTACTTCAGCGACCTGGGCCTCGCGAAGAACATCTCGAAGGTCGAGGCGCTCGATCCCTACACCGTGCGTTTCACGCTCAAAACGGTCGACGCGCCGTTCCTGCAGCAGATTGCGATGCCGTTCGCGTCGATTCTTTCCGCCGAATACGCCGATCAGTTGCTGAAGGCTGGCAAGGCGTCGGACATCAATCTGTTTCCGGTGGGCACCGGCCCGTTCATTTTCCGCAGCTACACGAAAGACGACACGATCCGCTTCGACGGCAATCCTGACTATTGGAAGCCGGGCATCGTCAAGGTCAGCAAACTGATCTTCGCGATCACCGTAGACCCGGCCGTGCGTCTGCAGAAGCTCAAGCGCGGCGAATGCCAGATCATGAGCTATCCGCGCCCGGCGGATATCCCCGCGGTCAAGGCCGACAGCTCGCTCGCGATGCCCAGCGAAGTGGGCTTCAATCTCGGCATGATCGGCTACAACACGACCAAAAAGCCGCTCGATAACGTGCTGGTGCGCCGGGCACTGGACATGTCGATCAACAAGAAAGCGATCATCGAGTCGGTGTACCAGGGCGCCGGGCAGATCGCGACCAATCCCATGCCGCCGACCCAGTGGGGTTACAACAAGAGTCTGAAAGACGCCCCCTATGACCTGGACACGGCCAGGGCGCTGCTCAAGCAGGCGGGCTATCCGGATGGTTTCGAGCTGACGCTGTGGGCGATGCCCGTGCAGCGCCCGTACAACCCGAACGCGCGCCTGATGGCTGAAATGCTGCAGGCCGACTGGGCGAAGATCGGCGTGAAGGTCACGATCGCCACTTTCGAATGGGGCGAGTACATCCGCCGCGCGCATGCCGGTGAGCATCAGGCCATGCTGATCGGCTGGACCGGCGATTACGGCGATCCGGACAACTGGCTCGGCGTGCTGCTCGGTTGCGACGCGGTCAGCGGCAGTAACTTTTCGAAGTGGTGCTACAAACCGTTCGATGACCTGATCACCCAGGCCCGCAGCACCACCGACCTCAGTGCACGCACTAAGGACTACATGGAAGCGCAGGTCATCTTCAAGGATCAGGTGCCGTTCACGCCCATTGCGCACTCGACCGTCTATCAACCGATCTCAAAAGACGTCACGGGCTTCAGGATCGATCCGTTCGGACCCACGCAATTTCTGGGCGTCGGACTGAAATAGCGGCTGCTGGTATCGGTTGTCCTTACCGCTTGCCGCTGCGCGCGGCGGCAGGCGCCTCATCACAAGCGTTGACGCGCCGCAACCGTTTGCCTAACAAGTGTTTCCGATCGGGAACAGAGGGAATTTCCTCCGCTTGTTGCCGCGCGCCATGCTCAAGTAATATCGCGCTACGCTGGTGCAAGCCCAGCCCCGAACCTGGAGGAAACATGAAGCAAAACAATCTGTTGCGCGCCGCGCGTCTGAGCACGCTCGTCGCAGCTACAGCGGCGTCGCTGGCGGGCGCGAGCATTGCGCGTGCCGAGATCCCGAACAAGACCCTGGTCTACTGCTCGGAAGGCAGTCCTGCGGGTTTCGATCCGGCCCAGTACACCACGGGCACGGATTTCACAGCTAACACCTTCACCGTCTACAACCGCCTCGTCGAGTTCGAACGCGGCGGCACCAAGGTCGAAGCGGGCCTTGCCGAGAAGTGGGACGTCTCGCCGGACGGCAAGACCTACACGTTCCATCTGCGTCATGGCGTCAAGTTCCAGACCACGGCGTACTTCAAGCCGACCCGCGAATTCAACGCGGATGACGTCGTGTTCACCTTCCAGCGCATGCTGGATCCGTCCATCCCTTTCAACAAGGCGTACCCGGCACAGTTCCCGTACTTTACGGACATGGGTCTGGACAAGCTGATCGGCAAGGTCGAAAAGGTCGATCCGTACACCGTGCGCTTTACGCTGAAGGAAGTGAACGCCCCATTCATCCAGAACATGGCAATGGAGTTCGCGTCCATCCAGTCGGCCGAGTACGCCGATCAGCTGTTGAAGGCCGGCAACGCCGCCGACCTCAACCAGAAGCCGGTGGGCACGGGTCCGTTCATTTTCCGCAGCTATACGAAGGACGCGACGATCCGCTTCGACGGCAATCCTGACTACTGGAAGCCGAACGACGTCAAGATTTCGAAGCTCATTTTCGCGATCACGCCGGATGCCGGCGTGCGCGTGCAGAAGTTGAAGCGCGACGAATGCCAGGTGATGAGCTATCCGCGTCCGGCCGACATTGCGCCGCTGAAGTCGGAAGCGAGCCTCGCGATGCCGTCGCAGCCGGGCTTCAATCTGGGCTATCTGTCATACAACGTGCAGCACAAGCCGCTCGACAAGGTTGAAGTGCGCGAAGCGCTCGACATGGCAATCAACAAGAAGGCGATCATCGAGTCGGTGTATCAGGGTGCAGGGCAGTCCGCCACCAACCCGATGCCGCCGACCCAGTGGTCATATGATCCGAATCTGAAGGCCAACGCCTATGATCCGGAGAAGGCCAAGGCGCTACTGGCGAAGGCCGGTCTTGCGAGCGGCATCGACATCACGCTGTGGGCCATGCCCGTGCAGCGCGCCTACAATCCGAATGCGCGTCTGATGGCGGAAATGATCCAGGCAGACTGGGCCAAGGTCGGCGTGCGCGCGAAGATCGTCACGTACGAGTGGGGTGAGTACATCAAGCGCGCTCACGCCGGCGAAGACGACACGATGCTGATTGGCTGGACCGGCGACAACGGCGATCCGGACAACTGGCTCGGCACGCTGCTCGGCTGCGAAGCGATGAATGGCAACAACTTCGGCAAGTGGTGCTACAAGCCGTTCGACGATCTGATCCAGAAGGGCCGTACGACAGCGGATCAAGGCGAGCGCACGAAGATCTACACGCAGGCGCAGCAGATCTTCGCGCAGCAACTGCCGTTCTCGCCGATCGCGCACTCGACGGTGTATCAGCCGGTCAGCAAGAAGGTCACCGACATGCGCATCGAGCCGCTCGGCTACGCGCGCTTCGATGGTGTCAGCGTGCAGTAAAGCCAATCTGTAAAGCTTACGCAGTCCGCTTTTCGCACGGTTAGAAAACTGGTCGAAATGGTCCGGCGACCGGGGTCACAAGCCCTCGTCGCCGGTTGCGTTTTTCCGTTCATCAAGACCATAGGGACGAACCATGTTCCGCTTCGTTTTGCGCCGCATCGGCATGGTGATACCGACCTTCATCGGCATCACGATCCTTGCGTTTGCACTCATTCACCTGATACCCGGCGATCCCATCGAAGTGATGATGGGCGAACGCGGTGTCGATCCGGCCATGCACGCCGCGGCGATGCACCGGCTCGGGCTCGACGAGCCGCTGCCGCTGCAATATCTGCACTATGTCGGGCGCGCGCTGCACGGCGACCTGGGCATGTCCATCATCACGAACACCAGCGTGATGGACGAATTCCTCGCGCGCTTTCCGGCCACCGTCGAACTGTCGATCTGCGCAATGCTGTTTGCGTTGATCGTAGGTCTTCCAGCCGGCGTGTTCGCTGCCTTGAGGCGCGGCACCGTGGTCGATCACGGCGTGATGGGCACGGCCTTGACCGGCTATTCGATGCCGATTTTCTGGTGGGGCTTGATCCTCATCATGCTGTTTTCGGTGAAGCTGGGCTGGACGCCGGTATCAGGCCGCATCGCGGTTGAATACGACATTCCGCACGTCACCGGCTTCATGCTGATCGACTCGCTGATGTCGACCGACGAAGGCGCGTTCAAGTCCGCCTTGAGCCATCTGATTCTGCCCGCCATCGTGCTCGGTACGATTCCGCTGGCGGTGGTGGCGCGTATGACGCGCTCGTCGATGCTCGAAGTGCTGCGCGAAGACTACATCCGCACCGCACGCGCCAAGGGGTTGCCGCCGGGGCGCGTAATCGTCGTGCATGCGCTGCGCAACGCGCTGATTCCGGTTGTGACCGTGATCGGCCTGCAGGTCGGAACCTTGCTGGCCGGCGCGGTGCTCACCGAGACGCTGTTCTCCTGGCCCGGGATCGGCAAATGGCTGATCGACGCCATCGGCCGGCGCGATTATCCGGTGGTGCAGGGCGGCATTCTGATGATTGCCACACTCGTGATCGTCGTGAATCTGATCGTCGATCTGTTGTACGGCGTGTTGAATCCGCGCATTCGCCATACGAGGTGAGCTGGAAAATGGCAGACATACAAAACACCGTCCCCAGCGCCGTTACGCCTGCGGGCGGACGGGCGCTCGCAGCCCGCGAATTCTGGGCAAACTTCTCCCGCAACCGCGGCGCCGTGACGGCTGGCGTCATCGTGCTGCTGCTGATCTTCGTCGCCATCTTCGCGCCGTTGATCGCGCCGCACAGTCCCATCGAGCAGTACCGCGACTTCGTGAAGATTCCGCCTGCGTGGCTGGACGGCGGCAACTGGAAGTTCATTCTCGGTACCGACGAAGCGGGCCGCGACATCCTCTCGCGTCTGATGTACGGCGCGCGGCTGTCGTTCTGGATCGGCTTCGTGTCGGTCGTGCTGGCGCTGATTCCGGGCGTCGTGCTCGGGCTCGTCGCTGCCTTCTTCGAGAAATGGGCCGATACGCCCATCATGCGCATCATGGACGTGCTGCTCGCGCTGCCGTCGTTGCTGCTCGCGGTGGCGGTGGTCGCGATCATCGGTCCGGGGCTGGTCAACACCATGCTGGCAATCGCGATCGTCGCGCTGCCGGGCTATGTGCGTCTGACGCGCGCATCGGCGCTTGGCGAACTGCAGAAGGAGTACGTGACCGCCTCGCGCGTGGCGGGCGCCGGCACGCTGCGCCTGATGTTCTCGCAGGTGCTGCCCAACTGCACCGCGCCGCTGATCGTGCAGGCCACGCTCGGTTTTTCGTCGGCCATTCTCGATGCCGCCGCGCTCGGCTTCCTCGGCCTTGGCGTGCAGCCGCCGTCGGCGGAGTGGGGCGCCATGCTGGCTTCGGCGCGCGACTACATCGACAGCGCGTGGTGGATCGTCACGATGCCGGGTCTGTCCATCCTGATCTCGGTGCTGGCGATCAACCTGCTCGGCGACGGGCTGCGCGACGCGCTCGACCCCAAACTGAAACGGATGGCCTAAATGGATAACCTGCTAACCATCCGCAATCTGTCGGTGGACTTCAACGGGCTGCCCGCTGTCGATCGCATCAACCTGGACGTCGCCGCGGGCGAAGTGGTCGGCGTAGTCGGCGAATCCGGTTCCGGCAAGAGCGTCACGATGATGGCGCTGATGGGCCTGATCGACGCGCCTGGCAAGGTGAGCGCCGACCAGATCAGCTTCGACGGCAAGGACCTGCTGAAAGCGTCGCCGAAGGAACGGCGCAAGATCATCGGCAAAGACATCGCAATGGTGTTCCAGGACGCGCTGACGAGCCTGAACCCGAGCTACACCGTCGGCTATCAGATCAAGGAAGTGCTGAAGCTGCACGAAGGACTGCGCGGCGCGGCGCTGCATAAGCGGGCACTCGAGTTACTCGACCAGGTCGGCATTCCCGACGCGAAGAACCGCATTGCATCGTTTCCGCATCAGATGTCCGGCGGCATGAATCAGCGTGTGATGATCGCAATGGCGGTCGCCTGCAATCCCAAGCTGCTGATTGCCGACGAACCGACCACCGCGCTCGACGTGACGATCCAGGCGCAGATCATGGAACTACTGGTCAAGCTGCAGAAAGAACGCGGCATGGCGCTCGTACTGATTTCACACGATCTTGCTGTAGTCTCTGAGGTCGCGCAGCGCGTGGCGGTGATGTATGCGGGTGAAGTAATCGAGACCAACAAGGTGCCCGATATTTTTGCTGCGCCGCACCATCCGTACACGGAAGCGCTGCTGGCGGCGATTCCCGAGCACAACGTCGGCGCGGTGCGGCTGGCCGCGTTGCCGGGGATGGTGCCCGGACGAGACGACCGCCCGACCGGCTGCCTGTTCGCGCCACGCTGCAAGTACCTCGTAGACGACTGCCTCAAGGCGCGGCCGGCACTTGCAGCGTTGCCGGGCCATGGCGGGGCAGTCGGCGGGGTGGTCGGCGAGGTGACCGCGGTACGCTGTATCAAACCGCTGAACCTGAGCGGCGATGCTAACGTCCACACTCACGGAGGCGCACGATGAATGCAGTACCCGAAACGCGGCGCCAGACGAGTCCCGCGGGCGACCACGTGCTGGTCGCCGATCAGCTCGCGCGGCACTACTCGGTGCGGCGCGGCATGTTCGGTCACGGGACGGTGAAGGCGTTGAACGGCGTGTCGTTCACGCTGGATCGCGGCAAGACGCTGGCGGTCGTCGGTGAATCCGGTTGTGGCAAATCGACACTGGCGCGTCAGCTGACGATGATCGAGGGGCCGACGGCCGGTCGTCTGCTGATCGACGGTGAAGACGTGGCCGGTGCCGATCACGCGAAAATCAAGGCGTTGCGCCGGCGTGTGCAGATGGTGTTCCAGAATCCGTTTGCGTCGCTCAATCCGCGCAAGACCGTCGAGCAGACGCTCGGCGAGCCGCTCGCCATCAACGCGCAGATGAGCGTTGCCGAGCGCGCCGAGCGGATTGCGCAGATGATGCGCACGGTGGGCTTGCGGCCCGAACACGCGAAGCGCTATCCGCACATGTTCTCCGGCGGCCAGCGGCAGCGCGTGGCGATTGCGCGCGCGATGATCCTCGATCCGCAGATCGTGGTGGCCGACGAACCCGTGTCGGCGCTCGACGTGTCGATCCAGGCGCAGATTCTCAACCTGTTCATGGATCTCCAGGAAGAGTTCAAGACCAGCTACGTGTTCATTTCGCACAATCTGTCGGTGGTCGAGCACATTGCCGACGACGTGATGGTGATGTACTTCGGCGGCGTGGCGGAGCTTGGCGACAAGCAGCGCATTTTCTCGAAGCCGCGTCATCCGTATACGCGGGCGCTGATGTCGGCCACGCCTTCCATTTTCGAAGCGGACCGCAAGATCAAGATCAAGCTGCAAGGTGAAATGCCGTCGCCGCTCAATCCGCCGTCGGGCTGCACATTCCATCAGCGCTGCCCGTATGCCATTGAGCGGTGCCGCAGCGAAGAGCCGAAGCTGCGCGAGGTGGATGGGCGTCAGGTCTCGTGTCACCGCGCTGAGGAGGTGGGGGACGTGGATGCCTGAAGCGTTGGCGGCGCGTCGTCCTGCGCGCCGCCTGCGTGACGGCGGCTGTCGCGCCGTTTTCACGCGGCGTTGGAGAGAGCGGTTGCTGGTTTGTGCCGCGCTCGTCTGCGTCTCTTCCGTGTCTGTTTCGCCTGTCGCCACGGCGTATGCCGCGGGCGCGGCGGCCAATACGCCGGCGCAAGGCAACGCCAGGCCGGCGTTGCCGGTTCCTGCCGCACCCAGCGTGCCGTCCCAGCCGCGCGCGGCCGTGCCGGGTTTCAATGCGCCGCCCGCGCAGCCGGGTACGACGGCGAGCGGCCCGGTGCGCATGCAGCCCGCGCGCATGCCCTTCTATGTCGCGACACGCGGCACTACCACGATCTATGTGCTTGGGACGCTGCATGTGGGCGACCCGAACGACTATCCCGCCAATCAGCCGTTCCGGCCGCCGATTCTCGCCGCGCTCGCCGCTTCGCCGACCTTGGCGCTGGAGTTGTCGCCCGATGATTTGCTGGTGTCGCAGGACGATGTGTCGAAGTACGGCGTGTGTCGGCGCGACTGTTTGCCGCGTCTGTTGCCCGAGCCGCTGTGGCGCAAGCTCGCGCTGCGTTTGCGGGACAATCCCGCCGCACTCGACGAAATCAAGAAAATGCGGCCGTGGCTCGCTTCATTGCTGGTGGAAACCTACGATTCGCTGAGCGCCGGTTTGCAGACCGAATATGGCACCGAGGCCCAGTTGCAGAACGTGTATCTGCGCACGCGCGGCAAGATAGTCGGACTTGAGACGCTGTCGGAACAGATGCGGGCGTTTACAGGGCTCTCGCTCGCCCAGCAGCGCGAGATGCTGGCCCAGGATCTGGTGCAGACACCGGCCGAAAACGTCGCGGATGTGCAAACGCTGCATCGCCTCTGGCAGGTGGGCGACGCGGACGCGATTGCCGCATGGCAGGCGGCGAAGTCGGAGAAGCTGGCGCGCGACCAGCGCGTATCCGCTTCGATTGACAACAAGATCGTCTACGAGCGAAACCGGCGTTTCGTTGCGCGGATGTTGTTGATCGCCGCGCCGAACAAACCGGTATTCGTAGCGATTGGCGCGTTACATCTGGGCGGGGCGAAGGGCGTGCTGCAGTTGTTGCGGCAGCACGGGTTTGTGGTCCAGGGAGCGTAGTCGAAGGAGAGGCTCACGCACGCTCGCCCCGCAACGCCTCCACCACACTTGCCATCACCGGGGCCCAATCCCCTAACCTGGCCTGCCTGAACAACCGCGCGCTCGGATACCACGGCGAATCGCTGCGGTGTTCCAGCCAGCGCCAGTCGGAGTTCGCCGGCAGCAATACCCACACCGGCTTGCCCAGTGCGCCCGTCAGATGCGCGACACCCGTGTCGACGGCGATCACCAGATCCAGATTCTTCACGAGTGCAGCCGTGTCCGTGAAGTCCAGCAGGTCACGGGTGAAATCGCGCGGCGGAAAGTCTTCCTGCGTGTTCGGAAGTTGAAATTCAGGCGCCCCCTTCTGCAACGAGAACCACGCGATATCGGCCAACCCGGCGAGCGGCGCGAGGTCTGCAAACTTCATTGAACGATAACGGTCATTGCCGAAGGTCGGACTGCCCGCCCACACGAGACCCACCTTGCGGCGCGAACCCGCCGCCTGGTTGACCCGCTCGCCCCAGGCTTTCACCTTGAGGGTGTCAGGGAACAGGTACGGCACTTCACACGGAACAGTCGCCAACTCCATGTTCACGCACGACGGCACGCTCATCAACGGCGCCCAGTAGTCGTAGCGGCCGTCAGCCTGGCCGCTCCATGCGCGATTGACCCCCGGCACGCTCTGCGCCAGCGGCACCAGCGGCTCGCGCACCAGAACATCGACGCGCGCGCCGCGCTGTGCCAGCACACTCGCGAAGCGCAGGAACTGCAATTGGTCGCCGAAACCCTGATCGCCGACCAGCAGCACGTTGTGTCCTTCGAGCGGCTCACCGTGCCATTCCGGCACGCCTTCCACCTTGATGGCCGCGTAGTCTTGGGGGCGCCAGCGCTTCGCATACTCCGCCCAGCCTTGCCGGTAGTCGCCACGCTTGAGCAGCAGCCACGCCAGGTTCTGATGTGCATCGACGTAGTGCGGATCGAGTTTGAGCGCGCGCCGGTAGAAGGCCTCTTCTTCGTCAAGACGGCCTTGCGCACCCAGCGACCCGCCGAGGCAAACCAGATTCGTCGGGTTCGGCTTCAGTGCGACAGCGTAACGATAGTGCTGTTCGGCTTCCTGATAGTTGCCGAGCTTGCCGACGGCGCTGCCCAGATTGACGTGGGCGTTGGCATAGCCAGGCTGCAATTCGATGGCGCGCCGAAAGCGCGCGATTGCCGCCGCACTGTCGCCTTTGGCGCTCAGCGCGTTGCCGGCATTGAAGTGCGCTTCGGCCGAGTGCGGATCGAACGACAAGGCGGTCTCGTAGCAGGCCAGCGCCTCGTCGTGACGGTCCAGCTTGTTGAGCGCGGTGCCGAGATTCAGATGCGCGTCGGGCACTGATGGATGGAGCGCAAGCGCCTGGCGATAGTGATCAGCCGCGCCTTCATAGTCGCCCTGCTCAAACAAGGTCACCCCGAGGTTGTTGTGCGCGTCGGCGAAATCCGGCTGCAGTTGCAATGCTTCGTGATAGCACCTGAGCGCCTCGCCACGCTGCCCGAGCGCCGCCGCGACGAGGCCGCGATTGCTCCAGCACACGGCGTCCATGGGCGCGAGACGCAACGCCTGATCCAGCAGCCGCGCCGCGGCCGCGTGATCGCCGCGTTGATGCTGCAGCACGCCGTAGTAGTGAAGCGCGTCGCTTTGGATGGGGTCGATCGAGAGCACTTCGCGATAGAGCGGCGCGGCCTGATCAAGCTGACCAGCGCGATGCGCGGCGAACCCGGCAGCAAGGAGGACGGAGAGCCGGGCGCTTGACGCTGCTTCGAGATGAGCGTGACCCGTGTGAGCATGCTGTTCCATGGAGAACCCGCTGGAGAGAGCCGGCGCGCCCGCACTGCGTGCGCCGGCTAGTCGATGAATGAACCTCCCAGCTTATTTCCCAGGCTCCCCCGATTCGATCAGACATAGCCTAAATCTGGTACGGCGGCGTGCCACGACGGCCGTCTTTGCGCTGTCGCGTTATCGCGAAAGGGCCTTCAGGCGCGCGCCGCGCTGGCCGAATGCACTTCGATGCCGGCGCTTTCCAACGCAGCGCGAATGCGTCGGGCGAACGCCAGCGCGTGCGGACCGTCGCCATGCAGACAGATGGTCTGCGCGTTCAGCGGCACCCAGTGGCCGTCCACGGCCTGCACGCGTTGCTCGCGCACCATCGCGAGAGTGCGTTGCAGCACTTCGTCTTCATCCTCCAGCAGTGCGCCGGGTTCCTTGCGCGGCACCAGCGAGCCGTCGGCGCGATAGCCGCGGTCGGCGAACACCTCTTCGATGGCGGTGAGGCCGGCTTCGCGCGCGGCCGTCACGAGCCCGCTGTTGGCCAGCGCGAACACCGCCACGGACGGATCGAAGTCGTGCACGGCGGAGACGATGGCATCGGCGATCTTCGGATCGCGCGCGGCCTGGTTGTACAGCGCGCCATGCGGTTTGACGTGCGCAATACGCCCGCCTTCGGCTTGCGCAATCGCCGACAGTGCACCGAGCTGATAAAGCACGCCCGCGTAGATTTCTTTGGCCGGCAGGTCCATTTCCTTGCGGCCGAAGTTCTCCGGATCGTTGAAGCTCGGATGCGCGCCGATCGAGACGCCTTTCTCGACGGCCCAGCGGACGCAGTCGTGCATCGCGGTGGCGCCGCCCGCGTGCCAGCCGCACGCAATGTTGGCCGAGCTGACGAGGTCGAGCAGCGCTTCGTCGGATCCGCAGCCCTCGCCGAGATCGGCGTTCAAATCGATTTCCATGATTTCCTCAACTTAATCTGTCAACGTCGCCAGCGCCGGTTGGCCTGCGCAGCGCTCTTCATGCATCGTGATGGCGGCATCGATCTGCCGCAGATAGGTCCGTTCTTCGAGCAAAGCGTGACGCGCTTCGTGGAGCGTCGTCGGGATAAAACGCACCGCGCCGTTGAGTCGCACCTGCGCAAGCTTCCATAGATCAGCCTGAATCACCGCGCCGATTTTCGGATAACCACCGGTGGTCTGCGCGTCGCTCATCAGTACGATGGGCTGGCCGTTCGGCGGAACCTGGATCGTGCCCGGCAAAACCGCATGCGAGAGCAGATCGGTCTTGCTGGTGCGGTGCAGTTCGGTGCCGCCGAGCCGGTAACCCATGCGGTTGCTGTTCGGTGTGACGAGCCATTCGTCTGACCAGAAAGCTTTCTGCGCGTCGGCGGTGAAGCTGCCGTACTCGGGGCCTTCCAGCACGCGGATCGGCACAGCCCACGCCACGCCCGACGGATGACGGCCACGCCGCAGCGGCTCATGGACCAGTACGAACTTACACCAGGCGGGTGCCTTGACGCCGAATTCCGGCGCTTGCGGGCGAAAGCCCACGCCGCCACGCGGCGCCGGTGCGCCGACCGGCAGGCGGTCGCCGTCGCGCAACGCGCGGCCCGCGAGGCCGCCGAACTGGCCGGCGAGATCGGTGCTGCGCGAGCCGAGCATCGGCAACACGTCGATGCCGCCCGCAATGCAGACATAGCCGCGCATGCCGCGTTTGGCCGCCTGCAACGTCAGCTCCTGGCCGGCTTGCACCGGCAGACTCCACCAGGAATAGACCGGCTTGCCGTCGAGCGTTGCGCCGAACTCGGTGCCGGTGATGGCGATCCGTGTGGCGCGTGGAAAGCGTAGCACGGTCGGCCCGAAGGTGATTTCGAGGCCCGCGGCATCCGGCCGGTTGCCGACGAGACGATTGCCCACCTCGAGTGCCAGCCGGTCGAGCGCGCCGCCCAGCGCCACGCCGAGATGACGATAGCCGTGGCGGCCCAGATCCTGAACCGTGGTCAACAGACCGGCGCGAATGACATCGATCATGCGTGGATCCCCGCGACGGTGAAGCGCACCCGGTCGCCCGGCTGCAGCAAGGTGGGCGGGTTTTGCGCCGGATCGAACAGCACCACGTCCGTGCGCCCGATCAGTTGCCAGCCGCCTGGCGAAGCCGCCGGATAGATGCCGGTCTGCGCGCCGCCGATACCGACCGATCCCGCCGCAACTTCGAGCCGCGGCGAGGGCCGGCGCGGCGTATGCAAGGCCGCTTCGAGGCCGCCCAGATAGGCGAAGCCCGGCTGGAAGCCGAGGAAGAACACCACGTACTCGCCCGCCGCGTGACGTTGCACGACTTCTTCAGCCGACAGCCCGGCGTGATCTGCAACCGCTGCCAGATCGGGACCGAATGCGCCGCCGTACTGGACCGGAATGTGCACCTCGCGACCGGCGGCCGGCGCTTCGCCGGCGGCATCCCAGGCGGCCTGCAATTGCTGCGCGAGCGCGGCGCGATCGGCTTCGAGCGGGTCGAACATGATCGTCAGGTTGTTCATGCCGGGCACGACCTCGAGCACCTGCGGCCAGCCGCTTGCCGCTGCAGCCGCGGCCCAGACGCGCCGCTGGCACTCGAGCGTCGCAGGCGCGGGCGCTTCGCAGACGAGCGCGGCATCGCCGAGCGGGAAGATTCGTGGTTGGTTCATCACTGGTTCATTCGGCCGGGTCGAGAGGCTGGAAGACGTTATGAAACGGATGAGTCGAAAACGTTCGAAACGTTCGCAAACGTCGCAAGCAGATCGCTCATGAACGGGTTATCGGCACGAAGAGCGTCGGCCATGACGTTACCGTATCTTCTCAATAGAAGAAGCGGGTCGCTAGAGAGAGGGTATGTAAAAAGCGAAAAGACCGGCAAGGACGTGCTGTTCTTCGCCATGCAGGCGGCGAGGCAACGCGGGCGGTTGCGAACGATTGCGAACTGACGCGCTTCGCTTCGTCTCGCCGGATGCCAGGCTCAAGCCGCTGGCTGCGGATAGCAAGCCGCGTCAGTGATGATCAGGTCCAGCGGGATGTCATGCGCTTCACGCTGCAGCGTGTCCGTGCGGCATGCTTCGTAGGCGACGCCGACGGTGACCGGCCGCGTCGCGGCGGGCCACGCCGCGAGCGTGCGATCGTAGTAGCCGCCGCCGTATCCCAGGCGGTAGCCTTGTGCGTCGAAGCCCACACACGGGATGACCAGCAGGTCGGGCGTCACCACTTGCCCGGAGGCCGGTTCGGGAATCCGGTGATGACCGGTTTTCATTGGCGTGTCCGGCGCCCACGCGTGGAATTCCAGCGCTTCGTGACGCGTCCTGATGACCGGCAAACTTGCCTGACGCCGGCCGCCGGTTGCGAGCCAGATGGCGATGGCACCGCGCGCGTCGAACTCACCCTGCAGCGGCCAATAAAATCCCACGCACGCCGGCTCATGACGCTTCAACGCGTCGAGCAAACGGCGGCTCAGCGCCGCCTCGCCGCCAGGCTGAAGAGCCGCATGCAGGCGTGCTTCCAGCAGTGTTTTACGGAGCGCGTTTTTCGATTCCGGGATGGGGTTGCGTGCTATGCTTGGGTTCAATTCGCGCTCCAGAAATAACGATGTCAAAACGCCTCTATCGAGTATATCGCGCGGCCGGTCTTGCGCTTGCCGCTGCGGCACTCGTCGCGTGCAGCACGGCTTCGGCCGTCAAGCCTGTTCCGCTTTCCCAGATCTCCAACGACGACCAGATTTTCGTGCAGCTGCGCGAAGCGGCACGCAACAATGATCCGGCGCGTGCCGCGCAGCTGGCGAGCATGATTCCGGACTATCCGGCGCCCGCCTATCTGGAGTACTTCCAGCTCAAGCCGCAGTTGTTCGATTCGAGCGGTCATCCGCGCGTCGACGCGCCGGATGAGCCGGTGCTGTCGTTTCTGCAAAAGTATGACGGCCAGGCCATCGCCGACCGCATGCGCAACGACTATCTGGTGGTGCTCGGCGCGCGTCACGACTGGAATAACTTCGACCAGCAATATGCGCGCTTCGTCCTCAACGACGACACGCAGGTCAAGTGCTACGCGCTCGAATCGCGCGCGGCGCATGGCGAGAACGTGGCGGACGCCGCGCGCGCGCTGCTGGTGGATCCGAAGTGGTACGGCGACGGCTGCGTCGACCTGATCACCGCCTTGGGCATCAACCAGCAGTTCAGTACCGCGGATGTCTGGCAGCAGATCCGTCTCGCTTACGAGCAGAACAACACCAACACCGGCGCGAAGCTCGTCGACGCGCTCGGCAATCAACGTCCCGATCCGACGCTGTTCGATCAGGCGGCGAGCACGCCGCCGTTGTTGCTGGCGCGCGGTGTGGGTGCCGATCCGCAGTCGCATCAGCTGGCGTTGCTGGCCATCACGCGCATGGCGCGCAACGACCCGGCCATGGCGGCCGCCACGTTCGCTTCGGTCGCGCCCTCGCTGAGTTCGCCCGAGCGTGCCATCGGCTGGGGCACCATCGCGTATCAGGCCGCCGCGCGGCAGATGCCGAGCGCGGTGGACTGGTATCGGCTGTCAGCCAATGCGCCGCTGTTGTCGAATCCGGCTTACGAATGGCGCACACGTAGCGCGCTGCTCGCCGGCGACTGGACGATGGTGCGCTGGTCAATCGAACAGATGCCGGCTGCGCTGCGTAATCAGCCATCGTGGGTCTACTGGCACGCACGCGCGCTCAAGCAGGCGGGCGACACGGCGCAGGCGAACCAGGAGTTCGAGCAGATTTCGCCGGGCTACAACTTTTACGGGCAACTCGCGTCGGAAGAACTGGGCCGGAAGATTACCGTGCCGCCTAAAACTACGGTGTCCGATGCCGAGGTCCAGCAAGCCGCCAACACGCCTGGCTTCGCACTCGCGCAACGCTTCTATCAGCTGAATCTGCGGCTCGAAGGCAATCGCGAATGGAACTGGCCGCTGCGCACCATGAGCGACCGGCAACTGCTCGCGGTGGCCGAGTACGCGCGCCGCATCGAGCTGTATGACCGCGCGGTCAACACGGCGGATCGTACGAAGACCGAGCACGACTTCTCGTTGCGTTACCTGTCGCCGTTCCGCGATATCGTCGAACGCGACGCGCAGACCAATGGGCTGGACGTCGAATGGGCGTATGGACTGATCCGTCAGGAATCGCGCTTCATCATGAATGCGCGCTCCGAAGTGGGCGCGAGCGGCCTGATGCAATTGATGCCGGGCACCGCGCAACTGGTGGCGAAGAAGATCGGCTTGGGGCCCATTTCCCGTGAGCAGATGAACGACATCAATACGAACATCCTGCTCGGCACGAACTATTTGTCGATGATCTACAATCAGTTCGACGGCTCCGCCGTGCTCGCCACCGCCGGCTACAATGCCGGTCCGGGGCGCCCCAAGGCGTGGCGCGAAGGGCTGCAACACCCGGTCGAGGGAGCGATCTTCGCGGAGACGATCCCGTTCAACGAAACCCGCGACTATGTGAAGAATGTGTTGTCCAACACGGTCTATTACGCGGCATTGTTCGAAGGCCGTCCGCAATCGCTGAAGGCGCGTTTGGGTTACATCGCGCCGTAAGCGTCGTGCCGCCGCGTCTCACGCGGCGGCGCCTCACTCCAGCCCTTGCCGCGGCTTCCATCAGGGAGTCGAAAATGCGACATCAAGCCATTGCGGTCATCGGCGGCTCCGGGTTCATCGGCAGCCATCTCGTCAACGCGCTCGTCGAACTCGGCAAAGACGTGCGCATCTCCACCCGGCGGCGCTATAACGCGCGGCATCTCACGCTGCTTCCCATTGACGTGCTCGAGACCGATGTGTTCGATCCGGTACAGCTCGCGCGCTTCGTCGAAGGTGCGGATGCGGTGATCAACCTGGTCGGCACGTTGCATGGCGGACGCGGCACGCCGTACGGAGCCGGCTTCGCGAAATCGCACGTTGAATTGCCGAAGAAGATCGTCTCGGCGTGTGAGGGGAAGGGCGTGCATCGGCTGATCCATATCAGTGCGATCGGTGCGGACTCGAATGGACCGAGCATGTATCTGCGCTCGAAGGGCGACGGCGAAAAGGCCGTCCATGCATCGAGGCTTGCCACGACGATTTTCCGGCCCTCAGTGGTGTTCGGGCCTGAGGACAAGTTTCTCAATCAGTTTGCATTCCTGCAGCGCATCTTCCCGGTGATTCCGCTCGCCATGCCGGATGCGCAGTTTCAGCCGGTGTTCGTCGGCGACGTGGCGCAGGCCATCGTCAACGTGCTCGATCTGGATGCCGCAAGCGGCCGCACCTATGAGCTGGGCGGCCCGACCGTCTATACGCTGGAGCAACTCGTGAAGTATTGCGGCGACCCGATCGGCCGTCAGGCGCGCATCATCCGGCTGCCCGAGGCGCTGGCACGCCTGCAGGCGCTGACGTTCGAAATGGCGCCGGGCGAGCCGGTCATCTCGCGTGACAATCTGGATTCCATGAAAGTGCCGAGTATCATGAGTGCGCCGCTCGCACCGGAACTCGGGCTCGAGCCGGCCAGCATCGAGACGATTGCGCCCGTGTATCTGACGGGGGCGTCGATGCGTTCGCGGTTCAACACATTCCGCGCCAGTGCGGGACGTTGAACTTCCTGTTTCCCTCTCTTTCACGCACAGCATGAAACTGGTCATAGGTGACAAAAACTATTCGTCATGGTCGATGCGGCCGTGGGTTCTCATGAAGCATTTCGGCATTCCGTTCGAGGAAGCGTGCATCCCTCTGTTCGAGCCTGGCTCGACGGAGGCGATTCTGGCTGTCTCGCCGTCGGGCAAGGTGCCGTGTCTCGTCGCGGAAGATGGCTTGTCGGTGTGGGATTCGCTGGCCATTGCCGAGACGCTCGCCGAGCGTTTCCCGCAGCATGCGCTGTGGCCGCGCGACCCGGTTCGGCGCGGCCATGCACGCAGTATCAGCGCCGAGATGCATTCGGGCTTTGGCGAGCTGCGCTCGAACATGTGGATGAATATCCGCGCATCATTTGCGGGCAAAGGGGCGACGCCGGGCGCGCTCGCCGACATAGCGCGCGTCGACACGATCTGGCGCGACTGTCTCGAGGCGTATGGCGGTCCGTTTCTGTTCGGCGAGTTCGGCATTGCGGATGCCATGTTTGCCCCGGTCGTGATGCGCTTTCAGACGTGGCAACCGGCTATCAGCGCCGAGGCTGCGGCGTACGGGGAGCGCGTGAAGCAGGTGCCGGCCGTGCAGGCCTGGATTCAGGACGCGCTGCGCGAGACGCACACCATCTCGAAGTACGACATCTGCGCATGAATATTTACGCGGTCGGCGGAGCCATCCGCGATGAACTTCTGGGCGTGCCGGTGCAGGACCGCGATTACGTGGTGGTGGGCGCGACCCCCGAGCAGATGGTGGCGCAGGGATACCGGCCGGTGGGCAAGGACTTCCCGGTGTTCCTGCATCCGGACACCCATGAGGAGTACGCGCTTGCCCGCACCGAGCGCAAGACGGCGGCGGGATATCACGGCTTCCAGTTTTTCTATGCACCGGACGTGACGCTGGAAGAGGATCTGGCGCGCCGCGATCTGACGATCAATGCAATGGCGCGCGAAGTGCGGCCGGACGGCACGCTGACGGGACCGGTGATCGATCCGTTCAATGGGCAGGCCGATTTGCAGGCGCGCGTGTTTCGTCACGTCAGCGATGCGTTCCTGGAAGATCCGGTGCGCATTTTGCGGCTGGCGCGTTTTGCCGCACGCTTTGCGGATTTCACGGTGGCGCCGCAGACGCTGCAGCTGATGCGCGCAATGGTGAGCGCGGGCGAGGTGGATGCGCTGGTGCCGGAGCGTGTGTGGCAGGAGGTGTCGCGCGGCTTGATGGAGGCACGGCCGTCGCGGATGTTTTCGGTGCTGCGCGAGTGCGGGGCATTAGCGCGTGTATTGCCGGAGATCGACGCGTTGTTCGGTGTGCCGCAACGGGCTGATTACCATCCCGAAGTGGATACGGGGGTGCACGTGATGATGGTGGTGGATCATGCGGCGGCGCGGGGGTATGCATTGACGGTGCGGTTTGCGGCGCTCACGCACGATCTGGGCAAGGCGACGACGCCGGAGGATGCATTGCCGCGGCACATTGGTCATGAGGGCCGCAGTGTGGATTTGCTGAAGCCTTTGTGCGAGCGGTTGCGGGTGCCGAATGACTGTCGGGATCTGGCCGTGCTCGTTGCGCGGGAGCACGGGAATATTCATCGTGTGATGGAGATGGGCGCGGCGGCGTTGGTGCGGTTGTTTGAGCGCAGTGATGCACTTAGGAAACCTGCGCGGTTTGCTGAGGCTTTGCAGGCTTGCGAGGCGGACGCGCGGGGCCGCTTAGGGTTTGAGGCGCGGGAGTATCCTCAGGCTGAGCGGCTTCGGATTTCGCTTGTCGCTGCGCGGGCTGTTGATGCTGGGGCTGTGGCGCATGCTTATGCTGATAAGCCTTCAGGGATTAAAGATGCTGTGCATCAGGAGAGGGTTAGGGCGGTGGCCCGGGCTCTTGGGGAGAAGGTTTAAGGTTTTTGCCTTGCAGGCGGCTTTTTTTGTTTTGTTTTTGGCTTTGTCTTTGATTTGCTTTTGGTCTGATGGCGTTGTGTTTTGGTTGTTTGCCTACGGCGTTGGCCTTTCCCTGCATTCTTAGTGGTTTGTTAGCTTCGCTGTTTGGTTGTTTGCCTGCGGCGTTGGCCTCTCCTTGTATTCTTAGTGGTCTATTAGCTTCGCCCCTGTG
This sequence comes from Paraburkholderia sp., assembly GCF_036488795.1. GTDB lineage: Bacteria > Pseudomonadota > Gammaproteobacteria > Burkholderiales > Burkholderiaceae > Paraburkholderia. Next base: position 46,124 of record NZ_DASXHA010000163.1, on the reverse strand, counting down.
CGGGGCAGCACCTACTTTCTTTGCCGCCGCAAAGAAAGTAGGCAAAGAAAGCGGGCTTCCAACCGCCAGCCCATAAGTGTCCATCTCTGTCATGTACGGGTAACGGTCCAACACGAGATCTGCCCCCGCGCAGCAGCCCTCGTGACACAGCATTCATCCGCTCCAGCGTCCGCTACGCGCCCGCCGTCCGGCATAACCCCCTTTGCCAAGCTTTGGGGCGGGCGCCACCGGGTGAACCCGGCGGCCACGCACGGAGTGCGTAGGCGGGATGGATGAGCCCTTTGTCACGGGCAGAGGGTTTGCGAGGGACGGTCTTGTCTCGGACCCGTGCCGCGTAAGGCGCGAGGGTGACACCTACTGGCTGGCGGTTGGAGCCCGCTTTCTTTTGCCTACTTTTCTTTGCGGCGGCAAAGAAAAGTAGGTGCTGCCCCGCACAGGGGCGAAGCCAATAGACCACTAAGAATGCAAGGAGAGGCCAACGCCTTAGGCAAACAGACACAGGGGCGAAGCTAATAGACCACTAAGAATACAAGGCGAGCCCAACGCCGTAGGCAAACAACCAAAACACAACCCAAAGCGCCGCAGGCAAAGAACCCCTACAAAACCCGTGCGATCAAAGACAAAACCATCGACAACACAAGCGTAGACATAAACGGAAACGGATACTCCTTCCCAAACATCCTGAGAGTAACGTCACCGGGCATGCGTCCAATGCCCACCTTCCTGAGCCATGGCCAGCAACTCGACAAAATGGCCACAGCGATAAACGTAGTCAAGAACCACCGAATCATCGCCAACCCCTCACGCAAGTGACCAACACCAACACCACGCACGTGGTCATAACGTATGCGTCCGATCCCCGCTCGCAAATGCGTCGAGCGTCTCCTCAATTCCGCGTGAAAACGCGATCACCTTGAACAACTCACCCATCTCCGCCTCGGACAACAACTTCTGCACCGCATTCGCCGCTGGCAAAAACCGCGCACTATCCGCCGGGTCAATGTCCCCCAGCACTTCAGTGATGCCCGCATTCAACAGAAACCGCCCCTGCGACGTATAGCCCAGCAAGTCCGCGCCCGTCTCCACGCCCGCCTCGGCAATGCCCGTAAACTCAACGTGCGCGGTAATGTCCTGCAAGCCCGGATAAACAAACGGATCACCATGCGCCCGATGCCGGTAATGACACATCAACGTGCCCTGCTCGCGCTGCGCGTGGTAATACTCATGACGCGGAAAACCATAGTCGATCAGAAACGCCGCGCCACGCGTCAACATCGTGCAAATCGTGCGCGTAAAAGCCCGCGCGGCATCGTGCGTCTCGGCAAGGTAAGCGCCTTCAATCTCGAGACTCGCCAGAAACGCCGCATCCTCGGGTGAACTCACCGGGCGCTCATCAAAAGCAAATTCGCCGTCGTCATGCACAGCCACGCCGCGCTCGCGCCAGGCGTCGGCGGCATGCACGAAGAGCCGCACCGGCATCGCATCCAGCACTTCATTGCCCATCAACACGCCTTCGAATTGCTCCGGCAACGCATCCAGCCAACGGACCCGCGACGCCAGTGCAGGCGCTTCGGCTTCGATCGTCGCCCGCTGGCGCTCGCGCAATTCGCCCGACAGATCGACGATCGAATACGTGTCGAACGGGACGTTCAATGCTTCCAGCGCATTCAGCAGGCCGGCGGCGAGCTTGCCCGTGCCGGCGCCGAATTCCATCAGGTGATGCGTGCCGCTTGCTTCCAGCGCCTGCGCGACCGGCCGCGCCAGCGTCGCGGCAAACAGCGGCGACAATTCCGGCGCGGTGATGAAGTCGCTGCCGTCCTCAGGACGGCGGCCGAATTTCACCGATCCGCCCCCGTAGTAGCCCAGCCCCGGCGCGTACAGCGCGCGTTCCATATAGCGGTCGAACGGCAGCCAGCCGCCAGCCTGAGCGATTTCGGCGCGGATCTGCGCAGCCAGCGTTTCCGACTGTGCAAGCGCGCTCGGGCCGGGAGCAGGTAAACTATCGGGTTGGTGAGCTTTCGGATTCATCCCCGCATTGTAAATGACCCTCCCTGCCGATACCTCCGCTGCCCACGCCCGCCCGGCTGTCGCCCCGCGTGTCGCGCTGATCACGGGCGCCGCCCGGCGCATCGGCCGCGCGCTCGCGCTCGGCTTTGCCACGCAAGGCTGGGACGTCGCGGTGCATTACGGCACCTCGCGCACGGAAGCGGACGAAGTGGTCGCCGAAATTGTGGCGCTCGGCCGTCGCGCCGTCGCATTGCAGGCTGATCTGGCCCTGGAGGCGGAGGTCGCCCGGCTCGTGCCGGACTGCACGGCGGCGCTCGGACGGCCGGTGTGCATTGTCAACAATGCGTCGCTGTTTGAAGAAGACACGGCAAAAGATGTCGGTTACGAGCTTCTGCTGAAGACCACGGCGATCAATCTGGGCGCGCCGCTCGTGCTGGCGCGTATGCTGTTCGAGGCGACGCCCGAGGCCGCGCACAGCGACGAAACGCAGCGCTCGGTGGTCGTGAATGTGCTGGATCAGAAGCTCTACAACATGAATCCGGATTTCCTGTCGTATACGCTGTCGAAGGCGGCGTTGCAGGCAGCCACGGTGGCACTCGCCCAGGCGCTCGCGCCGAAAGTGCGGATAGTCGGGCTCGCGCCCGGCCTGACGTTGCAATCGGCCGGCCAGACGCCGGAAGGCTTTGTCGCGGCTCATCGCGTCGCGCCGCTCGGCCGCGCGTCGTTGCCGGAAGATATCGTCCGCGCGGCACTGTATCTCGCGGATGCTTCGGGCGTCACCGGTACGACGCTGGTGGTCGACGGCGGCCAGCACCTGGTGCCGTCGCCGCGCGACGTGATGTTTTTGCTGGGCGCCTGAGCGCGCGCGGTCGTTGCCGACCGTCGCGCGCCGAAGCGCCCCTTTGCGTGCTCCGCACGCTTTTTTCGACTGGAACGAACATGGTTGCCGCTCTTTCGCACCCCCGGCTTGCTGATTGCCGCCGGCTCTTTCTGCGCAATTACGAAGTGCACATCAACATCGGGGTGCATGACTTCGAAAAGCGCGGCGAACAGCGCGTCGTGATCAACGTCGAATTGTTCGTGCCGCTCGCGCTGTCCACGCCCGTCGCGGACAAACTGAGCGAAGTCGTCGACTACGACTTTATGCGCGCCACCATTGCGCGCCGCGTCGAGCAGGGACATATCCATCTGCAGGAAACGCTGTGCGACGACATCGTGAAGACGCTGCTCGCTCACCCGCAGGTGCGCGCGGCCTGCGTGTCGACCGAAAAGCCCGACGTTTATCCGGATTGCGACGCCGTGGGCGTCGAAGTCTTCCGCATCAAAGAGGATTGAGCCATGAACGCTCCTGAAATCCTGAACGCCGCGACGGCGCAGCCCGGCGCCGGCAGCGCAGCAGAAAAAGCGGCCAAGCCCGCGCTCACGCGCCGCGAGCAGAAAGAAGCGTATGAGAACAACAAGCTGTTCAAGCGTCTCGCGCGGCTGGTCGGCCAGGCCATTGGCGACTTCAACATGATCGAAGACGGCGACAAGGTGATGGTGTGCCTGTCGGGCGGCAAAGACAGCTACGCGATGCTCGACGTGCTGATGCGCCTGCGCGAGCGTGCGCCGATCAGCTTCGACATCGTCGCGGTGAACCTCGACCAGAAGCAGCCGGGCTTCCCGGAGCACGTGCTGCCGGAATACCTGAAGCAGTTGGACATCCCGTTTCATATCGAGAATCAGGACACGTACAGCATCGTCAAGCGGCTGGTGCCGGAAGGCAAAACCACCTGCTCGCTGTGCTCGCGGTTGCGGCGCGGCATCCTGTATCGCGTTGCCGGCGAACTCGGCGCGACCAAGATCGCGCTCGGCCATCATCGCGACGACATCCTGCAGACATTGCTGCTGAACCTGTTCTACGGCGGCAAGCTCAAGGGCATGCCGCCCAAGCTGCAATCGGATGACGGCAAGAACATCGTGATCCGGCCGCTCGCCTACGTGAAGGAAACCGATCTGGAGAAATACGCGGAACTGCGCGAATTTCCGATCATTCCGTGCAACCTGTGCGGCAGCCAGCCGAACTTGAAGCGCGCCGAAATGAAGGCGCTGATCCGCGATTGGGACAAGCGCTTCCCGGGCCGCGTGGAGAACATGTTCAACGCGCTGTCGAACATCGTGCCGTCGCATCTGATGGACCACAAGCTGTTCCCGTTCGCCGGCCTGCGCGCGAGCGGCGAGGCGGATCCGCAAGGCGATATCGCGTTCGACGAAGAGCCGTGCTCGACCGATTCCGCCGAAGGCACCCCCTTCAACGGCGCGAAGCCGATTTCGATCGTCCAGTTCGACGATCTCTGAACTCGCGCCAATCAGACTGAAAGCCCCGCAAAGCACGCGTTTGCGGGGCTTTCACAGCGTCGCCGCGGCGTGGGCGCGGCGGTCCGCATGCTAGAATTACCGGCTCCAAACTCGTCTTATCGCCGACGCCATGAACATTGTTATTTTGGCGGCAGGCACCGGCAAGCGCATGCGTTCCGCGCTGCCCAAGGTGCTCCATCCCCTGGCCGGCCGGCCGCTCCTGTCCCACGTCATTGATACCGCCCGCACGCTCAAGCCCACCCGACTTGTCGTCGTGATCGGCCATGGCGGCGACGCGGTGCGCGCGGCCGTGGCGGCGCCTGATGTGCAGTTCGCCGTGCAGGAGCAGCAGCTCGGCACGGGCCACGCGGTGCAGCAGGCGTTGCCGCTGCTCGATCCCAAGGTGCCGACGCTGGTGCTGTACGGCGACGTGCCGCTCACCCGGGCCAGCACACTCAAGCGGCTGGTCGACAGCGCGGCGGAGGGCGCGTATGGCGTGCTCACCGTGACGCTCGACGATCCGACCGGGTACGGCCGCATCGTGCGCGATCAGGCGGGCTGCGTCGTGCGCATCGTCGAACAGAAAGATGCCACGCCAGAGCAATTGCGGATTGCCGAGATCAACACCGGCATCGTCGTCACGCCGACCGCGCAACTTGCCATGTGGCTCGGCTCGCTGAAGAACGACAACGCGCAGAGCGAGTTCTATCTGACCGATGTGGTCGAGCGTGCCATCGAAGCAGGTTTCGAAGTCGTCACGGCGCAGCCGGACGAAGAGTGGGAAACACTCGGTGTCAACAGCAAGCAGCAACTGGCCGAACTCGAGCGGGTCTATCAACACAACGCGGCGCAAGCCCTGCTGATAGCCGGCGTGACGCTCGCAGACCCGGCGCGCATCGACATACGCGGCACGCTGGAATGCGGGCGCGACGTCTCGATCGACGTGAACTGCGTGTTCGAAGGCAGCGTCAAGCTGGCGGACAACGTGACGATCGGCCCGAATTGTGTGATTCGCGACGCGACCATTGGCGCCGGCTCGCGGGTCGATGCGTTTACGCATATCGAAGGCGCGCAAATCGGCGCGCAGGTCGGGCTCGGACCGTATGCCCGTCTACGGCCGGGCGCGTCGCTGGGCGACGAATCGCATGTCGGCAATTTCGTCGAAGTGAAGAACGCGGTGCTCGGTCATGGCTCGAAGGCGGGTCATCTGAGCTACCTGGGCGATGCCGATATCGGCGCGCGCGTGAACATCGGCGCGGGCACCATCACGTGTAATTACGACGGCGCGAACAAGCACCGCACCGTCATCGAAGACGACGTGTTCGTTGGCTCGGACACGCAACTGGTGGCGCCGGTGCGCGTCGGCCGCGGTGTCACGATTGCCGCAGGTACGACCATCTGGAAGGACGTCGCGGAAAACACGCTGGTCTTGAACGACAAGACCCAGACCAGCAAGACGGGTTTCGTGCGGCCCATCAAGAAGAAAAGCTGAAGGGAATCCCGCGTGCCGTGTGCCGTTTGACGCATGCACGCGTTGAAACAGAACCCCTGCAAAGGATCAAGAATCTATGTGCGGCATTGTTGGCGCGGTTGCGCAACGTAATATCGTTCCCGTCCTGATTGAAGGACTGCGTCGCCTCGAATATCGCGGCTACGATTCGTGCGGCGTAGCGGTGCTCGCCAACGGCGAGCCGCACCGTGCGCGCAGTGTCGCGCGAGTGGCGGACCTGGACGACCAGGTGCGCGAGAGCCGTCTCGAAGGCATCACGGGTATTGCGCACACCCGCTGGGCGACGCACGGCGCGCCGGTGACGGACAATGCGCACCCGATCTTCTCGCGCAATGCGCTCGCGCTGGTCCACAACGGCATCATCGAAAACTACGAGTCGTTGCGCGAAATGCTGCGCGGCAAGGGCTACGAATTCGTCTCGCAGACCGATACCGAAGTGATCGCGCATCTGGTGCATAGCCTGTATCAGGGCGATCTGTTTGCCGCAGTCCGCGCGGCCGTGCAGCAGTTGCACGGGGCGTATGCGATTGCGGTGCTGCATAAGGATCAGCCGCACACGGTGGTGGGCGCGCGCCAGGGTTCGCCGCTGGTGGTGGGCCTCGGCAACGGTGAGAACTTCCTCGCTTCGGATGCGCTGGCGCTTGCCGGCAGCACCGAGCATTTCATCTTCCTCGAAGAAGGCGACGTCTGCGAACTGACGCTCGACGGCGTGCGCATTGCCGATCGCGACGGCAACGAGGTCCAGCGCGAAACCCGTCAGGTGGCGGCGTATGGCGGCGCGGTGGAACTGGGTCCGTATCGTCACTTCATGCAGAAGGAAATCTTCGAGCAGCCGCGCGCGATCACCGACACCATTCCACAAGGTGATTCGTTCGATGCGACGCTGTTCGGCGAAGGCGCGGAGAAGGTGTTCGCGGGCATCGACAGCCTGCTGATTCTCGCTTGCGGCACGAGCTACTACTCGGGGCTGACGGCGAAGTACTGGCTCGAATCGGTCGCGAAGATTCCGACCCAGGTGGAGATTGCCAGTGAGTATCGCTATCGGGAGTCGGTGCCGAATCCGAAGGCACTCGTGGTGGTGATCTCGCAGTCGGGTGAGACAGCGGACACGCTCGCGGCGCTTAAGCATGCGCAATCGCTCGGCCATCAGCACACGCTGGCGGTGTGCAACGTCGCGACGAGCGCGATGGTCCGGCAAACCGGGTTCTCCTTCCTGACGCATGCGGGACGCGAGATCGGCGTGGCGTCGACCAAGGCCTTCACGACGCAACTGGTTGCCCTATTCGTGCTGGCGGCGACGCTCGGCAAGTTGCGCGGCCATGTAGATACCGCGCTGGAAGCGGATTATCTCAAGCAACTGCGCCATTTGCCGGCCGCGCTGAACAGCGTGCTGGCGCTGGAGCCGCAAATCATTGCATGGTCGGAAGAGTTTGCGCGCAAGGAACATGCATTGTTCCTCGGACGCGGCCTGCATTATCCGATCGCGCTTGAAGGGGCGCTGAAGCTGAAAGAGATTTCGTATATCCACGCGGAAGCCTATCCGGCGGGTGAGCTGAAACACGGGCCGCTTGCGCTGGTGACCGAAGCCATGCCGGTCGTGACGGTGGCGCCGAACGACGCGCTGCTCGAAAAGCTGAAGTCCAATATTCAGGAGGTGCGCGCGCGTGGCGGTCAGCTTTACGTATTCGCGGACGCCGATACCCGCATCGTCAATGACGAAGGTTTGCACGTGATCCGCATGCCGGAACACTACGGCTTGCTCTCGCCCATTCTGCACGTCGTGCCGCTGCAGTTGCTGGCCTATCACACAGCGTGCGCGCGCGGCACGGATGTGGACAAGCCGCGCAATCTGGCCAAATCCGTCACGGTTGAATGAGCAGGTGCTGAGAGGCTAGCCTGATGTCAAAGGGCGCTGAAGCGAGCTTCAGCGCCCTTTGTTTTGTCGCCTAGCCCACGTGCACCTTGAGAACATCAATCAGATACGAGCTCAAATAAAGCAGCAGTCCGACGAAGCCGCCCACGATCGTCCCGTTGATGCGGATGTACTGCAGATCCTTGCCGATATTCAGTTCGATCTGACGCGACATCTCGCGTGAGTCCCAGTTTTTCACCGTGTCGCTGATGTGTCGCGTGAGGAAGGCGGAAAATTCCGGCGCCATCGCTTCGGCGGCCTCCACCATGTGCGCGTTCAACGACGCGCGCAACCCGGCATTGCTGGCCAGCTCGGCGCCGACCCATTTGCCCATTTGTGCAACCTTGCGATGCAGGACGGAGTCCTCGCTCGCCACGTCCTGTTTGAACCACGCCCGCAAGTCGCTCCACAAATCCTTGATATAGGTGTTGAGCAGCGCGCCATCGCGCAAATGACGCTTCAACTCCTCACCTTTGGCAATGAACGCCGGGTCAGATCTGAGATTGACGATCAGCTTCTCGACCGCTTCGTCGAAGCTCTTGCGCAGTGTGTGGTCCGGGTCCTCGCTGATCTGCGTCAAGATTGCGTTGATGCCGTTTGCCACGATCTGAGCGCCGTTCTCGCCAATCCAGTTGGTCGGCAAGACCAGTTCCTTCTTCGGATGGTGGGTCTTCAGCCAGTTGACGATATGCGTAGCGATGAAGCTGCGCGTGTCGGGCTTGTTCAATAGTTCGACGAGCTGCGCAATGCCCTCGTCGAGCAACTGCTGATGGCGGCCGTCCTTCGTCAGCGTTTCAAGAACCGCGCCGAGCGACATCGACAGATCCACCTTGTCGAACACGGTCACCAGCGCGTTCCTCATGAACGCCTGAATGCGCGCGTCGTCGGTCAGGTCCAGCACGCCGCTCACCAGCTTGACGACATAGCCGCCCAGCTGCTGCGTGTTCTCCTCGGCGGTCAACCAGCGGGTGACGCTTTGTGCGGGATCGTGCTTCTGGATGAGCCGAACGATGGACGACGCATCGAGGAATTTTTCCTGAACGAAGACGGCGAGGTTTTCGGCAATCCGCTCCTTGTTCTTCGGAATGATTTCCGTATGAGCCGACACGATCGGAATAGGCACGCGCCTGAACAATGCGACCACCGCGAACCAGTCCGCGAGCGCGCCGACCATCGCGGCTTCGGACACGGCCTTGATGGCGTCCACCACGGTCCCGCGTGGCAGCAGCGCGGTAGCGACGAACACGGCCGCCGCGAACAGCAGCAGCGCCAACGCGATGCGTTTTTTCTTCTTGAGCTCGGTTTCCTTGTCCATGTCTCTGATTGCTCGAGGTGATCGTTGCTCTACAACCCGCGCTTATTCTGACATTCCGTGCTGCGGACACTTTGCCGCACCCGATTCCGCGAGATACGCGCCGCATGCACGGCTGCCGGTAATCAGGCGTTACCGATCTCATCATGTCGTTGCACCTGGTTTTTATCGGGCTCTTATACTGTCGCCACTTTTCTCTTAATAACAACGCACTGAACACGGCCCTTACCTTACGTATGAAAGCTAATCGAACCCAAGTTGTACTGCTGGGCGTCGCGTTGACGCTGGCAACCATTGGCTCCGCGAATGCCGCGGGATGTCTCAAAGGCGCGGTGGTGGGCGGCGTGGCCGGACACTATGCAGGACACCACGCGGTGGTGGGTGCGGTCGGCGGTTGCATCGTCGGGCGGCATATCGCCAAGCAGCATGCCCAACAGGCCGCCCAGCAACACGCGGAGATGCATGCGTCGGAGCAGCCGCACTAAGCCGTGCCGGGCATGATGAAATGGTTGCGCGAACATCCATGTAAAGTTCGCGCTGCCTCTTCCTGCCGGGCGAAGGTGCGAAAAAACCTGACTGGATGATGCCGCCGCGCAAGCCAAACGTTTCGGCGGCGAGCTTGATCGGAGAGAGAATTTTCGTATCTTATGATGAATAGGTGCCTGTTTTTCGAGCATCGGTATAATACGGGCCTTCTCCTCCCCTAACGTCAACCGCTCATGAGCCGACTCCTCTGTCTGATCGTGCTTTCGCTGGGCCTGGTGCAAGGCGCAACGGCCGAGGAGACCGATCACGACCACATCACTGACTATCTCACCCAGAAATTCGGCCTCGCGCGCGCGAAAGCCGAGCAGATCTCGGGTGCCGTTCAGTCCGCAGCAGCCAAGTATTCGCTGCCGCCTGCGCTCCTGCTGGCAATCATTTCGATCGAATCCCGCTTCAAGGAGAAGGCCAAGGGTCCGCGTGGTGCGACCGGGCTGATGCAGGTCGTGCCGGCGGCCCACAAGGGGCTGCTGCGCAACATCAAGGACCTCACGGAGCCCACCGCGAACATCGAGGCTGGGTCGGCCATTCTGCACGGCTATGTGCAGTCGGCGGGCGGTGATCTGAATCTCGCTCTGAAGAGCTACGGCGGCTCGATGGCGTACGCGCAAAAGGTCAGCCTGCGGATCCAGACCTTTGCGCCGGTGGTGGCCGAGGAGGAGGGCGCGCAGACGGCAGGTACCCAAGGCGGGATGTGTCAGGTACCGTCCTCCGACAATTGCCCCGTGCCCGGCGGTAGCGCCAGCGCCTTCTTCGTTCCGGGCAGCGGCGCCGCCGTCAATCCGGGCGCCCTCGGCCTGTCGGCCGCCGCGCCGGCTTCCGCGCCCTGAGCCCGTCCGAAGCCGCGCATTCGGCTGACGAAAGGCCTGCAAAGCTTTTTGTTTCAACGTGTTACCCCTTCCGCGGGTTGTATTCGCCCGGTCGGCCATCCGCTCTACAATGCATGCCATTCGACGTTAAGTAGTCCGACTCCCGGAATCATGCGCACCCCATTTTCCAAAGCCACCGCAGCGTCGCTGCTCGGATTGGCCGCGCTCGCGGCGTGCTCGAGCACGCCGCAGCCGAAGTTTCAGCAGGAATTGTTCGATACGGGCGCGAGTCCATTTGCCCGCAATTTCAACGCAAGCACCACCGACAGCTGCGAAGCCGCGCGCCGCGCGCTGCTGAGCCAGGGTTACATGACGACTCTGACCCATCCGGATACCGTCGACGGTACGAAGAATTTCCAGCCAACCGGCGACACGCACGTCGTGGTGGAGTTTCACGTCGTCTGCACGGCGGGCGAAGAAGCCAGCGATACCAGCATCGTCTACGTGAACGCCGTGCAGAACGGCTATGCGCTGAAGAAAAGCGACACGTCGGCAAGCGTGGGTTTGAGCGTGCTCGGTTCGCTGTCGCTGCCGATCCGCTCGAACAACGACGAGATGGTCAAGGTATCCAGCGAGACCATTCCGTCCGGCAAGTTCTACGATCGTTTCTTTGGCCTGGTGGGTCACTATCTGCAAACGGTGGTGCGGACCACGCCGGTGATTTCCAGCAACGTCGTGACTACGCCGCTTCCGGTGCCGGTTGCCGCGCCTATCCCGGTCGTGCCGGCTGCAGCCGTAGCTGCGAGCGCAGTGGCTGCCGAGAAAAGCGCTGCGTTGACAGGCGCGCCCGCTTCGCTGATTGCTGCTCCGGGTGCCATGGCTCACGCGGATGCCGCGCAGCCGGCTAGCGCGAACAGCGTCAATCAGTAAGCCAACGGGGCTGCGAGGTCATACATGAATACAAGCGGTTGATCATGCTTTGATCAGCCGCCGTTTTGACGGGGCCCACTTTTCCCCAGTCTTTTATTTCATATGTATATATAAGTAGTAATAGTTAACAAGGCACGCCCCTTCCTGTGGACAAACGGGAAATTCCTCTTCGCTTCAACGCTGTAATAAAACCATAACAATGCGGAGCGCGCGTGCACAGACCGGCCGGGCCGAGGATAACTCGGGCGCCGTTTTGACGCGGGTGCGGGTTATCAAGAATTCGCGCACAGGCTGTTAGCGAAGCCATACCGAAGTTATCCAGAGCTGTCCGTGGATAACTCCCACGGTGAGCGCTTTCAAAATCTCTTTTTAGCAACTCGTGGAGTGGTGAGAGCGTGCGTCGGGCGCAAAAATTGCGACGCCAACAAAAAGAGCGTTGCGCTCGCCAGCGAACATACTGCAGTGCGCCAATGCGCGCACATTAGGGCCGGGTGATGGCAGCCGGCGAGGCGCATTACTTCAACAGCGAGTGTTGCTATTTTGTCAAAAACCACACAGTAACGAGCTATCCAGGCATAAAGTTAAAGTGCTTTCTCAGGTTACTGGTGCAGTGCGGGGGTGTGCGATGAAACGCAGAACGGCACGACAGCTTGTCCATCTACTTTCAGACATCCGGCATTCTGCGCAATGCAGGACGTTGAGAGCCGCAGCAACCAACCGGGCAATGGAACTGGCGATGACCGACGAAGACGACGCCTCCGCCGGCGAGAATGCCGAAGATGCGCGCGACACGGCGCGTGACGGATTCGTGGGGAGGCGCTCATGAGAGCAGCGAGCGAGCGATCCCTGCGGTTCCTGGTCGAGAAGTGGTTGGCGCCAGGCCCATCCGGCTCTGTGCACGTCACCGAATTCAGCCGCACCCGCGCCGGCCGCCGCCGCTATGTGCGAGTGGAAACGGCCTTAGCGGCCGGTGCGCGCGGCTTGTTTTTCTTCCGTCACGACGACGGTTGCTGGTGCGTGTTTCCGCCTACCGCTGACAGCCGCAAGGTAGCGAATGACGATATCGCGATGCGCCTCGGTCTGGTCAATTCGCAATGAAGCAGGAGCGGTGCGCAAGGCTTGCACCGCCTGCAAGTCACTAGCCGAACGACGCCTGGCGCCGCTTCACCCATGCCGGCATCACCTGACACACAATCAACCCGGTCAGCATCAAGCCGCAGCCGAGCAAAGCGCGCGGCGCCAGGGTCTCGCCCAGCACGAGCCAGCCCGCGAGCGCGGCAAACACCCCTTCCATACTGAAGATCACGGCTGCGTGCGCGGGCGCGGCATCTTTTTGCGCGACGACCTGAATCGTATAGGCGATCCCGACGGATAACGCGCCGCCGTACAGAATGGTGGGTGCAGCGCGTACGAGGTCGGCAAGGTGAACCGGCTCGCAGACCAAGCCAGTCAGCAGACACACCAACCCACAGGTCACGAATTGCACCAGCGCCAGCACGAGCGGGTCATGACGGCGTGCAAAGTGTCCCACCAGCATCACCTGGCCTGAAATCAGCACTGCGCCGGCGAGCTGATACCAGTCGCCATACTGGATCGAAAAGTGCTCGTTGACGCTCAGAAAATACATGCCCACGGCTGCCAGCAACGCGCCGAGCCACGTTCCGATACCCGTCTGGTGGCGCAATACCACGCCGATCAAAGGCACGATCACCACGTACAACGAACTGATGAAGCCGGCGTTGGCGACCAGCGTGTAGCGCAGCCCGATCTGCTGCAATGAGATCGAGACCGCCAGCACCAGGCCGAGCAGCACGCCTGGCGCGAGCCATGCGCGCGGCTTGCGGGCGACAGGTTCTTGCAGAGTCTGCGACGCCGGAAGGACCGCTGCTGCAGCTGGCCGTAGAAACGCCATCAACACCAGCACGACGCCCGCTCCTAGAAGGAAGCGCAAGCCCGTGAACAGAAACGGCCCGATGACGTCGAGGCTGAGGCGTTGCGCAACGAAGGCCGAGCCCCAGATCATGGCGGCGAACAGCATCAGGAGGTTGGCGCGCAGGTGTTTGCGGGTGTCGAGGTTCAAACGAAGCGTTCTTCTGGTTGGTGAGACGGGCCGCGTTCGTTGCAGAACGGCGGGGCATACATGATAACCGGGCTCGTTCGGGGCACGACCTGCAGATAAGCCTTTGTGCCGCATCCTGCGCGATAATCGCGCAAGGGTGCCGCTTCCGCCAGGAGGAACGCCGCGCCCGGATACTCAGGCGGACAGGATGGATGACAAGGACCGGATCGCCGGTGCGGCGAAGGCACTCTCGATCATCGAGGCATTCGACGAGGAACACGCGCGGATGACTCCGACCATGGTGGCCTCGCGGGCGGCACTGTCGCGCACGGCGGCGCGCCGCTATCTGCTGACGCTGCACGAACTCGGCTACGTGGATACCGACGGCAAGCTGTTCTGGCTCGCGCCTCGCGTGTTGCGCCTCGGGCAATCGTATCTGGATTCAGCGCGCTTGCCGCGCACTGTGCAGCCGTTCTTGCAGCGAATCACGGCAGCGGTGCAGGAAACCGCGCTGGTGGCGATTCTCGATGAACACGATGTGGTCTACGTCGCGCGTAACGGCGTGAATCGGGCGATGGCGGTGGGCTTCGTGCTCGGCTCGCGTGCACCGGCGCCTTTGTCGTCGGCGGGCTTGATCCTGCTCGCGTTCCAGGCGCCCGACGATATCGAGCAATGGCTCGCTTCATACGAGATCAAGGTCTTCACGCCACAAACCTATTCGACCATCGAGCAGTTGCGCGAGGTGCTGGCCGAGACTCGCCGCAACGGTTATGTCGTCACGGATCAGCAACTGGAGCTGGGCATGCGCGGTGTCGCCGTGCCGCTGCGCGACCGGCATGGTTCCGTGGTCGCCGCGATCAGTGTGAGCATGCCGATTGGCCAGGAATCGGCTAACGCGGCGCTGCATCGGGTGCTGCCTACGTTGCAGGAAACAGCAAGCTTGCTGCGCAACCTCGTCTAAGTTGCGCATCACGCTCGCATTTCATGACGCGCAGCGTGAATACGCTTGTCGACCATGTCGCTTTGCTGGGGAAGAACAGCCGCCACGGCGCGCCCGTGGTCCCGGCCATGCCGGCTACGAGCAACTGATGTCGCTCAGTTTCGAAAGTGCCGGCCAGTTGGGGACGAAGATCTGCTTTACGCCCCTTCAAGGCCCCGCTTGATCACTTCGGTGAGCAACCCCGTCATGCCATCCGGGTGTTGCGCAGCCTTCTCCTTCAATACCTCAACAATCTCGACGTTCAACTTGCAGGCAAACGGCACGAGCCCTTGCGCCTGATCCAGTTTCCGCTGTTCGCGCCGGTCCAGCGCCGGCGCTTCAGCGGCGCCCTTGCCGAATCGTTCGCCGCCTGCCAGTTTCATCGAATTGGTCAGCTTGAGCGCCTTGTTCTTCTCAAGGTCGAATTTTTTCATCGCCATACGAAATGCCTCTGCATGATAGGTAATCCCGCATTGTACGCACCGCGCCGCCTCGTCAGCCATCCGCAGCGTCCCGGCGGGTGCGCAATGGCGCTTCGTTTGGTCAGGCTCAGGCGCGCGCGCTCGCCACGCTGTCCATCAACGCACGCATGTGTCGCCAGTGCGTGCCCTCCCAGAACACGCGCCGGCATATGTCGCACGTGACGAACTGCGTGTGCCGCTCAAGCACTCCTTCGGGCGCGCGCCCGGCCACTTCGTCTTTTGCAATGCGCCGCAGCGGTGCGTTGCACATCAGGCACAGGCGAAACGGTTGCGCGCTGCCGGCCAGATCGAGCCGGTCGAAGATCTCCCGCAATTGCGCTTGCGGCTTCAGCGTGCGCACGTAGCAGCCGTGCGTAATCGTGCGGCGCTTGAGTAACTCCCGGTCGCGCGTCAGTACGATGCGGTGTTCCGCCGCAGCCAGTTCTTCAATATCGGCGTCGGGATAGTGGTTGTCGTAGAGCGTGTCGAAGCCGGCCAGCCTCAGCAGTTGCGCGAGGCCGCCCAGGTGAGCATCGGCGATGAAGCGCATCACCCGCAGCGGACGTTCGCGCACGCGTAGCAACGGCCGGATGTCGATCGATTCGAATTTCGGATACACCGCGACGCGGTCGCCCTCTTCGAGTTGCCGGTCGAATCCCACCGAGTCGCCGTTCACCAGAATCAGTTCCACTTCCGTATGCGGCACGCCCAGCGCCTCGATCATATGCTTGGTACTTGCGCCTTTCGCACATGCACAACTGAACGCACGCCGGCGCAGCGGCCGGGCGAGAAAGTCGTTCAATTCCTCGTAGAAACGGAAGGTGGCGTGGACCATCACATGAGTATGGCACCGTGTTTCCGGGCGTGCTTCCTGCACGTGTCGCAAGGCTGTGCTCTACTTTCGTTTCTTTTGAAGACTGGAGTGACAGATGGACATCGGATTTATCGGGCTTGGCGAGATGGGCTCCGCCATGGTTGAAAACATACTGAAAGCCGGACACCAGGTACGGGTCTGGAATCGGTCACCGGAGCGCGCGGAGCCGCTAGCCGCGTTGGGCGCGAAGGTGGTGGCTTCGCCCGCTGATGCGTTTGCCGGCGACGCCGTGTTTTCGATGCTCGCCGACGACGCCGCGCTGCGCGCCGTGATCGACGCTGCGCTGCTGGAGCATGCGCCGCGCGGGCTGATTCACGTGAATATGGCGACCATCTCGGTCGAGCTTGCCGAGCAGCTCGCCCATGCTCATGCATCGCGCGGACTGAACTACGTTGCCGCGCCCGTGCTGGGGCGCCCCGACGCCGCTGCCGCGGCGAAGCTGACGATCGTGGCGGGCGGCCCGGCGGAAGCGATCGACCGCGTGCAGCCGCTGTTCGACGCGATTGGCCAGAAGACGTGGCGGATCGGCTCGCTGCCGCAGCAGGCGAACGTGATCAAGCTCGCCGCGAATTTCATGCTCGCAGCAGCCGTCGAGACGCTCGGCGAGGCGGCCACGCTAGTCACCGGACACGGCATTGCCATGCAGGACTTTCTCGACGTGATCACGGGTGGTCCGTTCCCCGGCCCGGTCTATCAGGGCTACGGCAAGATGATTGCCGAGCAGCGCTACGAGCCGGCCTTGTTCAAGGCGCGTCTTGGACTCAAGGATGTGCGTCTGGCGCTGGCTGCAGCCGACGCGGTGTCGACGCCGCTGCCGGTTTTGAGCGTGGTGCGCGACAGCCTCGTCGATGCGATTGCACACGGCGACGGCGAAAAGGACTTTGCTGTACTGGGCCGTGTGTCCGCTCGGCGGGCGGGACGTTAAGGCATGTCGCGCTGCCACGGCCGCCCGAAGGCAGCGCAAATAGACCGCGCGGGAAGCAGGTAAAGGTAAGCGTCGTCGGCAATAGCCCAAATGGCGTCACCGGAAGACCAACCTTCAGTTAGAACGCACCCAGCAAGCAGTCAAGATATGTTGCAAAAAACCAACACAAAGGGTCAACC
Organism: Paraburkholderia sp.; assembly: GCF_036488795.1. Taxonomy (GTDB): domain Bacteria; phylum Pseudomonadota; class Gammaproteobacteria; order Burkholderiales; family Burkholderiaceae; genus Paraburkholderia. The sequence goes on along the minus strand of NZ_DASXHA010000163.1, from coordinate 29,287 downwards.
CTAATTCTATTGTTGCGTCGCACCAAACCATTTGCTATAGTCCGTCTTGTCTCCTCCATGTCTCCTCTGATATGGATTCAGCCCGCCCACATAGGCGGGCTTTTTTTTTGCCCAAAAATATCGGGAGCCAGACATGCCCGCGCCAGGGGCAAGAACTGCAGGCTTTAAAACCGGTAGGAGACCGCTAAAAACGAAATAATCGGGTCAGCGCTCAACTGTGCCTTGCTGACGGCAAGCTCGCTGCCGTCGGCGGCCTTGATGATCACAGACGACGTGGTTTTCAGCGGGATATAAGTCACTGAAGCCACGATCCCCCAGTGGTCCGTCACGTTGTACTCAGCCCCGGCGTTAAACACCGGCTGCCACGACGACGAAGCCTTCGCCGAGACCTGCGTCTGTCCCGGCTTGCCTGCGCCCGCTGCCAGCACGGCGCCGAGGTTATTCTGCGTCGCAGTCACGAAATTCGGATTGAGCTGGATGTCCGAGAACCAGTTGTACGACACGCCCACGCCAAGGAAGGGCCGGAATTTGGCCGTCGGCTGCCCGAAGTAATACTGCAGGAGCGCCGCCGGACTCCATTGGCGGACCTTTTTCACGATGGGATTGCTCGACGGGTCCCCCAGGTTCTGACTGCCGAGCGCGCCGGCCGGTCCGGGCGGCTTGATCGTGCCGTGTCCGTAGATCTCGAAGACGGGCGGCACGCCCGCCACCGACGTCACTGCAATGTGATCGGTGATGAAGTGGCTGAACACGAGACCCATCGTGTCCGCGCTGTTCGTCGACAGGCTGGTGCCCGACGAGGTGAACGAATTCGGCAAACGCAAGGGCGTGTTGATCGGCGCCGGCGCGACGGTGGTCGTGAGCGGCGTGCTGGAATCCTGCGGCATCACGTGAAACCAGCCGAGCACGGCAACGTTGTCGCCGGCATGCTGGGCATAGGCGCCGGCTGACAGGCACATGGCCAGCGCCGCGATGAGCATTCTTTTCATTACGTTCCTCCTGAGCGGGCGTCCCTGCTGCGCGCGGCGGCGGGTTTAGCTTCCCGCTTCGCCAGCGCGTTCCTTGCAGACCCGGCTAGCTGCCTGAGCCAATACGGCTTCTCAGGCAGCAACCCGGGAGCGGTCGCCTCGTTACGTAGTGGCAGAGTGTGTTGCTTCGATTACTGGACGAACGCGCCGATCGTGAAGTACGGCGACGAGGCCGTCGTCAGATCGAGATAGCCGAACACGCCGCCGGTGAAGATCATCTTTCCGGTCGGGGTGGTGCCCGTCGAGGCGCCCACCTGGGTCGTCGTCACGACGCCCGGCACGCTCTCGGTGAAGTCCAGATCCAGCGCGGTCGCGAGTGATGCCTGCGACGCGTTGAACGGATCGAGCAGCGTGGCCTGCGTGCCTTCCAGGGCCGTGGTGCGATAGTCGAACTGACTGTCGACGCCGATGTACTCGCCGTTCTGCGAGTTCACCGCAACCGCGCTTTGCGGCGCGAGAATGGAAATGCCCGATTCGTCGTCGGCCTGCAGGGCCGCCGGATTGGCCGCGCCGGTGCGCACCAGGATCGGCACGAGCTGGTTGCGCAGCTTGCCGACGATCATGAAGCCCTTGGCGATCGGCGTCGTCGCGAGGGTTGCTTTGGCCTGGCCCTGGAAGTTATCCGTTTCGAACGCGCCGCTGCCGTCGGAGGACTGCACGAGGTTGCTGCCAGGCTGCTGACACTTGCCGGCGTTGATGCCGCTGTTATCGCACTCGCTCCAGGTTCCGTCCGCATTGATGGTGATCTTCGAGTCCACTGTGACCGGCAAGAAGTTCTGCGACGGGATCTGGTGATAGCCGAGCTGGTTGTAGGTGCCGGCCACGTTCGCGATGTTGGTCTCGATCGAAGAGAAGCCGATGAACGGGTAATACGGGAACGTCGTATCGGGCACGGCGCCCACGCCGAGCACGCCGCCGAACTGGATCCGCGCGCCCGGAATGGTGCCGCCCGCGACCCCTTCCCCTACGAAGACGCGCGCCGGACGGTTCGGGTCGAGGCTCGCGCCATTCAGCTGGAACGCGCATTGATTGAGCTTGGCGGTCGGCAGGCCGGTTTCCTGAGTCAGCGTGCCGCTGGCGGTGGTGCCTGCTCGCGTTGGAGTGACGGTCCCGGTCGCGGCCGGAATGGGCGACTCGATGTAGCTGATCTGCCAGGTCATTCTGGTCGTGTCGAGTTGCAGCTTGACGAGTTCGCCGTCGCCGCCGCCGCCGGTGTAGACCGTGTTGTAGTCAAGCGAGGTCGGACACAGCGCCTGCACCACCGGCGCCGGTGAACTGCTGCCGCCGCCGCCGCATGCCGCAAGCAGCGGCGCTGCCAGAGCCAGTGCAGTGAGGAATTTCCATTTCATATCGCCCCCTTCTGGATGTTCTCGTTGTGAATGGCCGGCTCCCTGTCCAGCCATCTCTTGATCGGGTTCTCTACTCGTTGCGCGGGCAACTACTTGCTGATCTGCGCGCCTATCCCGAAGTACGGCTGGTTCAGCGTGTCGCTATTGGCCGACGAGGCCGTCACGCCGCCGTTTTCCTCACCGTTGATGAAGATCGCGTACAGTCCGCCCGACGCAATCAGGCTGCCCGTGTTGCCTTGCGTGTCCGTCACGCCGAGCAGGCCGGTGTGCTGCTGGCTGTAATCGAGAGCGAACGCGCTTTCAGCGCTTGAGGTGGTGGGGTTGACGAAGGTCCCGCCCGCGCTTTGCAACAGCGTCGCGGTGTAGTCGAAGTTCGAATCGGCGCCCACGTAGCCGCCGTTGATCGCACCCGACTGGATTTGCGTCGCGCCGGCAAGCATTGCGATGCCGGACTCGTCGTCGACCACCAGATTGGTCGGATCCACCTGGCCGGTTCTCACCACGAGCGGGATCACCTGTCCGTTGACCTTGCCGAGAATCATGTTGGCGCTGGCTGCGATCGGGAAGGTCACCACGCCGCCGAGCAGCGACGGCGCGGGCATCAGGCGGGGCGCGTCCTGGCTGGTGAAGTACGACTGACCCGACACGGCGGTCCACGTCTGCCCCGTCGATTCGCATGCCGTATTGCTCGCACCCGATGGCACCGAGCAGTTGCCCGCGCCATCGAACGATTCCTGAGCCGTCGTCGCCGTGGTGGCGTATTTGTTGGACGGCTGCAAATGGTAGAAGAGCGCGTTGTAATTGCCCTTCAGGTCCGCGAGGTTCGTGTCGACGCTCGTGAAGCCGAGGAACGGATAGAAGTCGAAGTTGCGCGCCGCAACCGGAAACAGGTTGATGCCGAGCAGCGACGACAGTTGCGGTCCGAGCACAGCAGCGGTCGGCTGGAAGCCGTTGTACTGGATCGCCGCCCCGGGAATGCCACCACCGGCGACGCCGAGACCGATCAGAACCATCGGCGGATTCGCCTGGTTGAAGGTCGCCGCGGTCGAGTAGGTGGAACCGTCGACAGCCGCGGTGCCGCTGCCCGGCGTGAGGATGAAGGCACAGCGCGTCTGTTCGGCCGTGGGCAGTGTGCCGGCAGGCGGATGGACGACGGCGCCCGTGACCGTCACGCCCGCGCGGGTCGGCGTGACTTCGCCGGTATGCAGCGGAATCGGCGATTGCAGCCACGTCAGGCTGTACGTCATCGCCGTGGCGTTGATGTTCAGGCTCACCACCTCGCCGCTGCCGGCGCCACCCAGATACGAGCCATTGCCGATGTCCGCAGTCGCTGGGCACAGCGCAGCAACCGTGCCCTGGGGCGGCGGACCCTGCACCGGGCAGCTCGCTCCGGAACATTGCGGGGTGTTGATCGGCGCCGGATCGCTCGCGTTGCCTCCACCGCATGCGATCAGCAAAGGGGCTGTGGCAATGGCCAATACCAGCCCTCGGGTTATCACGTCCGACATGCTGCTGTCTCCCTTCGTGTAATTGTGCGAAGTAATTTCGCTGCGCACTTATTGGCTGTCAATTGAAAGAACCGTCTAAAAAGAACGATTCAAACAGCCGCTGAAACGCGAGACTCAGGCCACCGTGAGGTTGGCGAGCCTTTTAAACAAAAAACGATTTTTGAGTACGGAGGCAGTGCTCGTTGCTTTGCCGCACATCCTTGCTAGTCAGGCGTCACGGCAAAATGGCTCTATCATCTGCGAACGACCGTTCGCGGAAAAATCCGGTGTTTCCCCAGGCGGCAATCTATGCATGCGGGGCGGCGGCAGAGAACGAATTACCGATTTTTCGTTTTAACTTTTAATTTGCTTTTTTGAAGTAACCCGGATTAATACGGAGCAGGGCGCGGTGAGTGGAGCTTTAAACGGGTATTTGAAACGAAAAAAGCCGGTTTGAGAAAACCGACTTTTTGGTGAGCGACGGCGAGGCGCCGTCGGGACGGGAAGCGCTTAGCGTTTCAAGCCGCTTTCTTCGGGTGCGCCGATCGCGAGGTTCATGCATTGGATCGCCGCGCCCGAGGCGCCCTTGCCCAGGTTGTCCAGGCGCGCAACCGTCACGAAACGCTCTTCATTGCCGAATACGAACAGGTCGACGCGATTCGTGTCGTTGTTGGCCTGAACGTCGAAGAAGCCGCTGTCGAGATTTTCGTCCGCATTGAACGGTGCGACGCGTACGAAGGCTTCACCGGCGTAGTACTCGGAGAACAGCGCGAGCACGTCTTGGGGCGACGCCTTCTTCGCAAGCTGGCTGGGAGAAAAGTAGGTGGTGACGGCGAGACCCTTGTAGAAGTCGCCGACGATCGGCGTAAACACCGGCGCAGACTTCAAACCCGTGTGCGCCGCCATTTCTGGCAGATGCTTGTGCGTGAGGCCAAGCGCATAAGGACGCGGGCTCTTGAGCCTGTCGTTGCCGCCTGCTTCGTAGTCTGCAATCATCTTCTTGCCGCCACCGCTGTAGCCGGTGATCGAATAACTGTGCGCAGCAAAGTCCGCGGTGACCACGCCGGCTTCGACGAGCGGGCGCATGGCCAGCACGAATGCCGACGCGTGGCAGCCCGGCACGGCAATGCGCTTCGCCGAGCGCAGCCGCTCACGTTGCGAGCGGGCGAGTTCCGGCAAGCCGTAAGCCCAGTCGGCGCTGGTGCGAAACGCGGTGCTGGCGTCGATCAGCACGGTGTGATCGTTGGCGACGAGCGAAGCCGATTCGCGCGAGGCGACATCCGGCAGGCACAGGAAGGTGACGTCCGACGCATTGATGAGACGACGGCGCTCTTCGAGGTCCTTGCGCTTCGCTTCTTCAATACGCAGGATCTCGACGTCGGCGCGTTGCGACAGGTATTCAAAAATCTTCAGGCCGGTCGTGCCTTCCTGTCCGTCGACAAAAACTTTCGTGCTCATCTCAATCTCACTGGCTGGCGGGAATACAAAATGACGGCGCTGGAACGCGCCGGAACGTCATTTTAAGACCGTATGGCGGCGCGTGCGCAAACGGCGCTTAAAAATGACGTTGCGCCGTGCAAATGACAGGCTGATGAAGCTTTTATGCCGCAGATGCAAGCCAATGAGGGCGGGTTAGCGCGCGGCAGTCCAGCGCGCCGTGACTTCGGCGACGCGCGCGCCGAACACTCGCGCGGTTTCCAGATCGCCCGGCGGCGGTGCTTCTTCCGCGGAGGCATCGGCCGGCGACTGCGCCAGCAAGCCGGTGAAGCCGCCGAGGTAGTTCAGGTCGTCGCGGGTCGCGGCCTTCGTATTCGCAGGCATCATGCCGGTGCCCACCCAGATCATGCTGTGCTGCATGGCAAGCGTGACGAGGTACTGGATGGTCGAAAACTTGTCGCCGTTCATGCTTCCGGAATTGGTAAAGCCAGCCGCGATCTTGTCCTTCCATTTCTGGGCGAGCCAGGGCTTCGAGCTGGCGTCGGCGAACCGCTTGAAGTCGGCGGAGGCGCCGCCCATGTAGGTCGGGGCGCCGAAGATGATGGCGTCGGCGGCATCGAGCTCGGCCCAGCCGGCATCGTCCAGTTCGCCGACCGCGATCAGTTTCGCGTCGGCACCGGCGTCGAGCGTGCCCGCCAGCACCGCCTCGGCGACTTTCTTCGTGTGGCCATAACCGCTGTGATACACGATGACGATCTTCGACATGCCATTCTCCAGGAGTTTGAGCGCGCGTCAGTCAGACGGCGCAGCTATGCTGCTGGCACACGAATGAAGCGGTGAAAGCGGCCTAGCGGCTGTAGTTCACCACGATTCGCGCGCTACCCAGCGTCGCCGTGTTGATCTCGTGGTCGAACATCAGCGCGGGCCGGCCCTGAGCGAGCCGCAAATCCGTCGTATTGAGCGCAAACACCGTGACGACATAACGATGCGGCTTGCCAGGCGGCGGACACGGGCCGCCGTAGCCTTCGACATCGAAGTCGTTGCGCGCCTCGACCGCGCCCAGCTTTTTCAGAAACCCCGATGCACTGGCGTTTTCCGGCAAGTGGTTGACGCTGGCGGGGATCTGCGCGACGGCCCAGTGCCACCAGCCGGGGCCGGGTGCGTCGGGGTCGAAGATGGTGATCGCAAAGCTGCGCGTGCCGGCGGGCGCATCGTGCCAGGCGAGCTGTGGCGAGCGGTTCGCGCCTTTGCAGTCGTCCTGATCGAAAACCTGGGCGGCGTCGACCGTGCCGCCGTCGTGGAAACTCGTGCTCGTCAGCCCAAACGGGCCCTCGGCGAGCGCACGCGGGCCGTGCGCGACGGCCAGCGCGACGCAGAGCAGCGCGAAGGCGAAGGACGATGTTCGGGAGCGGGGCGAAGCAAGCGAAACGACCAGGCAACGCGAGCGCATGTGCCGATTCTCCAGTGTCCCATGCAACGTGGTTGTATCAGGCTTGTGAAGCACACATCTTCACAATCATTATTGTCCCTATTTTGCGTCCCGAGCGCGAATCAAGTCTAACATTAGCTCCAGTGAGACTTCATGGCGTTCGCAGACGGGCCGGGGCGCCATGAAATCGGCTATAGTCAGATGGATTGCGTGCGTTGGCTGGGTCGCAGGCAAGTCATCACAATTCAGAACCTAGAAATTAAGAATGATGCATGGCTGAAGTTTTGGAGAGCGTGTTATCAGGCGAAGGGAGCTCAATGCAAGATCCAGTTAAGGTCGTCGTGGCCGATGACCATCCGGTGATTTTGTTTGGTGCAGAGCATGCATTGCTCAAATTCCCCGGGATTCAGGTCGTTGCGCGCGCACGCCAGTCCACAGAACTTATCAAGATACTGCAAACGGTCCCATGCGACGTGCTGGTGACCGATCTTGCAATGCCCGGCGGTCAATATGGCGACGGCTTGCCGCTGATCGGCTATTTACGTCGCAATTTTCCTAACCTTCCTATCGTCGTCCTGACCATGCTCGAGAACGCCGCGCTGCTCAAACGGCTAAGCGAACTCGGCGTGACTTCGGTCGTCAACAAGGCGGACGACCTGAGCCATATCGGACTCGCGGTTCAGCACGTGAGCCGTCATCTCGAATATATGAGCCCGTCGGTGAAGGCTTCGCTCGACACGCTGCGCATGAACGCGGGCGGCAAGAGCGACGAAGTGATCCTGTCCAGGCGCGAACTGGAAGTCGTACGCCTGTTCGTGTCGGGCATGACGATCAAGGAGATCTCGGAGCAACTGAATCGCAGCATCAAGACCATCAGCACGCAGAAGAACACGGCGATGCGCAAACTCGGCCTTGATCGTGATTCCGAACTGTTTCAGTACGCACAAAGCAACGGTCTGTCGAATCTGGCGTCGTACTCCGCGGAAGAACCCGGCAAGCCGTCTACCTGATCGCGCATTTGCGGTCGTTCGAGGCGCATAAAAAAGGGCCGCCTGTCGTCTGACAGGTGGCCCTTTTCAACTCTTCCCGGCTGCAAGCCGGTCAGATTCAGCTTACTGCGGCGCTGCCGTTGCGCCGCCGTGCGCTGCCGACCATTCAGCCGGTGCGTGCAGGAATTTCTCTACTTCGTCGAGCGTCTTCGTGTCGAAGTAGCCGTTTTCCTTCGCGACGCGCAGCACGTCCCACCAGGTGGCGAGTGCGTGCAGTTCGACGTCGATGTCTTTCAGCACCGAAACGCTTTCCTTGAAGATGTTGTAGTGGAACAGCACGAAGCAGTGATTCACTGTGGCGCCGGCAGTGCGCAGCGCGTTGATGAAGTTGATCTTGCTGCGGCTGTCCGTGGTCAGGTCTTCCACCAGCAGAACGCGCTGTCCTTCGGTCAGCAGGCCTTCGATCTGCGCATTGCGGCCGAAACCCTTCGGCTTCTTGCGCACGTATTGCATGGGCACCATCAGGCGGTCGGAGAGCCATGCCGCGAACGGGATACCGGCGGTTTCGCCGCCGGCGACCGCGTCGATCTGCTCATAGCCGACGTCGCGCAGGATGGTGGCTTCGGCCATTTCCATCAGGCCACGGCGCACCCGCGGATACGAGATCAGCTTGCGGCAGTCGATATACACCGGGCTCGCCCAGCCGGACGTGAAGATGTACGGTTTTTCCGCGTTGAAGTGAACTGCTTGTACTTCCAGCAGCATCTTGGCGGTCGTGTCGGAGATCGTCTGGCGATCGAAGCCTGTCATGGGCGGATCCTTGGATGTGAGCGGGAGGGCGCGGGCGCGAGAGCCCGGTGGCGCAGCAAGCGAAGCGTTCCGCGCCTGATGGGCGGAACACGCGGCCAGCCAGTTGGGAGCAGGCCGGTTTTGCTGCGCGCGTAGCCCGATATTTTACCCGATTCGGACAATTCCGAGGAGGCCGTCGTGCGTGAAAACCCGTAATCGCGGGTCTCGCGGACGACATGAGGTCGGCGGCAACGGCCTTTTTGGCTTGCTTGTGGCCTGCGCGGACGCCGATTACACTCACGCGATTTTCAGGGCCTGGCGGCCCAGCCCCGGCCCCCGCGCCGATGTCCCAGCCGCCCCCTACGGGATGCTTTCGATGACTGTCGCTTCTTCTTCCACCTCCTCCGGCGCATCCGCGCAACGCGGTTATGCGGGCCGTGCGCTGCTCGCGGCGGTGCTCGGCTATGCAATGGACGGTTTCGATCTGCTGATTCTCGGCTTCATGCTGCCGGTGATCGCCGCCGACCTGCATCTCTCATCCACCCAGGCGGGCTCGCTCGTCACGTGGACGCTGATCGGCGCGGTGGCAGGCGGGATCGTGTTCGGCGTGTTGAGCGACTACTTCGGCCGGGTCCGGATGCTGACATGGACCATCCTGATCTTCGCGGTGTTCACCGGCCTGTGTGCGCTGGCACAGGGCTACGCGGATCTGCTCGCTTATCGGACGATCGCCGGGCTCGGCCTTGGCGGCGAGTTCGGCATCGGCATGACGCTCGTGGCCGAGGCATGGCCGGCGTCGCAGCGAGCGCGGGTGTCGTCGTATGTGGGGCTGGGCTGGCAGCTCGGCGTGCTTGCCGCGGCGTTGCTGACGCCGCTGCTGTTGCCGCTGATCGGCTGGCGCGGCATGTTCGCGCTGGGACTGGCACCCGCCGTCGTTTCCTTTGTGGTGCGGCGGCGTGTCGAAGAGCCAGCGCTATTCGTGGAGCGGGCCGCGCATGCAAAGCGCGCTGCGGCGCGCAAGCTGCCATTGCGGCGCCTGATTGCCGACGCTCGCACCACGCGCTCCAGCGTCGGGGTCGCAATCCTGTGCTCGGTGCAGAACTTCGGCTACTACGGTCTGATGATCTGGCTGCCCAGCTACCTGTCGAAGACCTTCGGCTATTCGCTGACCCGATCCGGCTTGTGGACGGCGGTGACCGTTCTCGGTATGGGTCTCGGCATCTGGCTGTTCGGCATCGCGGCCGACCGCTTTGGTCGCAAGCCCACTTTCCTCGCGTATCAGGCGGGCGCCGTGGTGATGGTGTTCGTCTACGCGCACCTGACGACGCCCTTCGCGCTGCTGATCGGCGGCGCGGTCATGGGCGTGTTCGTCAACGGCATGATTGGCGGCTACGGCGCGCTGATCTCCGAGCTCTATCCCACCGAAGCGCGGGCCACTGCGCAGAACGTGCTGTTCAACATCGGGCGCGCGGTGGGCGGTTTCGGGCCCGTGGCAGTCGGCGCGCTGGCCGCGCGCTATTCGTTTGGCGCAGCACTCGCGTTGCTCGCTTCCATCTATCTGCTCGACATCTTTGCGACGCTCTTTCTGATCCCCGAACGACGCGGCGCAACACTGGATTAACTGCCCGTCACGCGGCTGCGAGGCCCTGCAAAGCGGCGGCGGAAATGCCGCGTCGCAGCATTGCGCGCCGTGTTGAGCGGCACGATGTCGCACCTGACCAAGTCCTTGTTTCGCCTGTGGTTAGCGGCTCCAAAGGCTAGCCGAAATGGCTCCCGCGCGGTGTACACTGAGTCCCCCGCGAAAGCTCTGCACCGTCTTGGCGACCGCTCAGGTTCGACGCCGCGCCCAACCGGCACAGGCGAAAACCGCCGCATTCGATGACCCATTCGATCCATGCAAGCGACGCAGACGGCGCACTGAGCGCGGCCCGATTACTTACGTCTCGCAGGCCAGAAAATGGACGAACAACTGAAACAAAGCGCTCTCGCGTATCACCAGAATCCGAAACCCGGCAAGATTTCGGTCACGCCAACCAAGCCCCTTTCGAATCAGCTCGATCTGTCGCTGGCGTACTCGCCGGGCGTCGCCGCGGCCTGTATGGCGATCTTCGACGAACCGCTCGACGCGCAGAAATACACTTCGCGCGGCAACCTGGTCGGCGTGGTGACCAACGGCACGGCTGTGCTCGGTCTTGGCAACATTGGCCCGCTGGCCGCCAAGCCGGTGATGGAAGGCAAGGGCTGTCTGTTCAAGAAGTTTGCCGGCATCGACGTATTCGACATCGAACTCGCCGAGACCGATCCGGACAAGCTCGTCGAAGCCATCGCGATGCTCGAGCCGACGCTGGGCGGCATCAACCTTGAGGACATCAAGGCGCCGGAATGCTTCTACATCGAAAAGAAGCTGCGCGAGCGCATGAAGATCCCGGTCTTCCACGACGACCAGCACGGCACCGCGATCATCGCGTCCGCGGCAATCCTGAACGGCCTGAAAGTGGTCGGCAAGAAACTCGAAGAAGTGAAGCTGGTTTGCTCGGGCGCGGGCGCAGCGGCCATTGCCTGTCTGGACCTGCTGGTGAATCTGGGTCTGTCGAAGCAGAACGTGCTCGTCACCGATTCGAAAGGCGTGATCTACGAAGGGCGCGGCAACCTGGATCCGTCGAAGGAACGTTACGCGGCCAACACCGAGGCGCGCACGCTGGGCGACGCGATTCGCGGCGCGGACGTGTTCCTCGGCTGCTCGAGCGCCGGCGTGCTCAAGCCGGAAATGGTCGTGGCCATGGGCACCCAGCCGCTGATCCTCGCGCTGGCCAACCCGGATCCGGAAATCCGCCCGGAAGAGGCGAAGAAGGTGCGCCCGGACGCCATCATCGCCACTGGCCGTTCGGACTATCCGAACCAGGTCAACAACGTGCTGTGCTTCCCGTTCATCTTCCGCGGCGCGCTCGACGTGGGCGCGACGACCATCACGGAAGAGATGAAGCTGGCGTGCGTGCGCGCCATTGCCGAACTGGCCGAAGAAACCGACCAGGGCGATGAAGTGGCGAAAGCCTACGAAGGCCATACGCTCGAATTCGGCCCCGAATATCTGATTCCGAAGCCGTTCGATCCGCGCCTGATCATCAAGATCGCGCCGGCCGTCGCGCAGGCGGCGATGGATTCGGGCGTCGCGACCCGTCCCATCAAGGACATGGACGCGTATCGCGAAGAACTGGGCACCACCGTCTACCGTACCGGCATGGTGATGCGTCCGGTGTTCGCGGCGGCGAAGTCGGCTCCGGCGCGCATCGTGTTTGCCGAAGGTGAAGACGAGCGCGTGCTGCGGGCCGCGCAGTTCGTGCTGCTGGAGAAGATCGCCAGGCCGATTCTGGTCGGCCGTCCGGCGGTGATCGACATGCGTCTGAGGAAGATGGGTTCGAAGCTCAAGTGCGGCGAAGACTTCGAGATCGTCAATCCGGAAGACGATCCGCGCTATCAGAAGTGCTGGCAGGAGTATCACGAGATCGGCGCGCGCGAAGGCGTGACGCCCGAGGTCGCGAAGGCGGCCATGCGCAAGTTCAACACGCTGATCGGTGCGATCCTGGTCCGCCTCGGCGACGCGGACGGCATGATCTGCGGGATGATCGACACGTACCACAGCCATCTGAAGTTCGTGGAGCAGGTGCTGGGTAAGGCCGAACACGTGCAGACGCTGGCGGCGATGAATCTGCTGATGCTGCCGGGCCGCAACCTGTTCATCTGCGATACCTACGTGAACGAAGTGCCGAGCGCCGAACAACTCGCCGACATGACGGTGCTGGCCGCGAGCGAGATCGAGAAATTCGGCATTACGCCGAAGGTCGCGCTGCTGTCGAACTCGAACTTCGGCAGCGTGCCGTCGGCGTCGGCGCAACGAATGGCTGCAGCGCGCAAGCTGATCGCGCAACGGGCGCCGAATCTCGAGATCGACGGCGAAATGCACGGCGACGCGGCGTTGTCCGAAGTGGTCCGCAAGGCCGCTTTGCCGGGTACGACGCTCACGGGTGAAGCCAACCTGCTGATCATGCCGAACGTGGAAGCGGCGAACATCACGTACAACCTGCTGAAGATGATTGGCGGCGAAGGCGTGACGGTGGGGCCGTTCCTGCTGGGCTCGGAGAAGCCGGTGCACATCCTGACGCCGGCCGCGACCGTGCGCCGGATCATCAACATGACGGCCGTGGCCTCGGCCAACGCGCAGTTGCGTGTCAACGCGCAATAACTCACCCGCGTGATGCAGCGCCGCGTTGCGGCGCTTGCAGAGGGCAAACAAAAACGCCACGGAAGAACAACTCCGTGGCGTTTCTGCTTATGGGGTGGCGCGCCGTAGACCCGTTACGGCACGCCACCCCGGTGGACCCGCTCAGGCGGCGTGCTGTGCCTGACCGCCTTGTGGCGAGCGCCAGCGCTTCAGCAGCTCTTGCCACTTGACCCGCACGCCCTTCAGGTTGTTCTCCTTCACGTGACCGTAACCGCGAATGCCGTCCGGCAGATTGGCCAGTTCAACCGCCAGCGCATGCTTCTGCGCGTTCAAGCCGCTGATCAGCTCAGCCACCAGTGCCTCGTACTCACCAATCAGCGCGCGCTCGGTGCGACGTTCTTCCGTCTTGCCGAACACATCGAAGGCCGTGCCGCGCAGGAACTTCAACTTCGCGAGCACGCGCATCGCGCTGAGGATCCACGGGCCGTATTTCTTCTTGATCAGATGACCGTGCGCGTCCTTCTTCGAGAATGCCGGCGGCGCGAGGTGGATATTGACCTTCCAGTCGCCTTCGAAACTGGTCTTCAGTTTTTCGATGAACGCCGGATCGGCATACAGGCGCGCCACTTCGTACTCGTCTTTGTAAGCCATCAGCTTATGAAGATTCTTCGCCACGGCTTCGGTCAACGGCAATTGGCCCTCGCCTGAATCCAGCGCCGATTCGGCCGCCCGCACCTGCGCCACGAGTTTGCGGTAGCGTGCCGCGTAGGCGTCGTTTTGCCACGCCGTCAGATAGTCGGCACGCTTGTCGATCAGCGTGTCGAGCGCCTTCGGCGTGTGCAGCGAGATGATCTTGCTGGTGGCGGTTTCGGCGGCCGCGCTGCGTCCTTGCGCTTGCGTGATCTTGCGCACGGCTGCCAGGTCGTGCGCCGCGCGGCGGCCCCATTCGAAGGCCGCACGGTTTTTCTCGACCTGCACCGCGTTCAGCTCGATCGCTCGCATCAGCGATTCGTACATCAGCGGCACCCAGCCCTTTTGCCACGCGTAACCCAACACGAACGGGTTGGTGTAGATGGCGTCGCCCAGTAGCGCGACGGCGAAATGATTGGCATCGATCGCATCCACGCCCGCGTCGCCCGCGCCCGCGCGCACGTCAGCCTCGGCGTCCGCACCGGGGAACTGCCAGTTCGGGTTCTTGATGAAAGCGGCAGTCGGCGTATGCGCGCTGTTCAGAACGACGCGTGTGCGGCCCACCTGCATGCGCGAAACGCATTCGTCGCTGGCCGTGACGATCGCATCGCAGCCGATCACGAGACTCGCCTCACCCATGGCAATGCGCGTCGCGTGGATGTCGGCCGGTTGATTCGAGATCTGCACGTGGCTCATCACGGCGCCGCCTTTCTGCGCGAGGCCGGTCACGTCCAGTACCGTCACACCCTTGTTTTCGAGGTGCGCGGCCATCCCGAGCAGCGCGCCGATGGTCACGACGCCGGTGCCGCCCACGCCCGTCACGAGCACGCCGTAAGGACGTCCGATCACAGGCAGGTCAGGCGACGGCACGACCGGCATCGCCTCGCCCGCCACGCCCGAGGACGCTTTGGGCTTGCGCAGCTGACCGCCTTCGACCGAGACGAAGCTCGGGCAAAAGCCGTTGACGCACGAAAAGTCCTTGTTGCAGGTCGACTGGTTGATCTGACGCTTGGTGCCGTACTCAGTGTCCAGCGGTTCGACCGACAGACAGTTCGATTTCACCGAGCAATCGCCGCACCCTTCGCACACCGCTTCGTTGATCACCACACGCCGCGCCGGATCCGGATAGGTGCCGCGTTTGCGACGGCGGCGCTTTTCGGTCGCGCAGGTCTGGTCGTAGATCAGGATGGTCGTGCCCGCAATCTCGCGCAGCGTGCGTTGCACGTCGTCGAGCTGGTCACGATGATGGATGTCGATCCCCGGTGCGAGGCCGACGCTCGCCGTGTACTTGTCCGGCTCGTCGGTGACGATCACGATCTTCGTGGCGCCTTCGGCCGCCAGCTGGTGCGTGATCTGCGGCACCGTCAGCACGCCGTCGACCGGCTGGCCGCCGGTCATGGCGACCGCGTCGTTATAGAGGATCTTGTAGGTGATGTTGGCTTTCGAGGCGATCGCCGCACGGATTGCCAGCAAGCCCGAGTGGAAGTAGGTGCCGTCACCAAGATTGGCGAACACGTGCTTGTCGTTCGTGAACGGCGCCTGACCGATCCACGCCACGCCTTCGCCGCCCATCTGACTGAAGGTGCTGGTGCTGCGGTCCATCCACACGGTCATGTAGTGGCAGCCAATGCCGGCCATCGCACGCGAGCCTTCCGGCACATTGGTCGAGGTGTTGTGCGGGCAACCTGAACAGAACCACGGCTTGCGTTCGACTTCGACGCGCGGCCGGGCCAGCGCTTTTTCCTTCGCCTCGATCACGGCGATGCGCGTCGCGATGCGTGCGCGCACGTCGGACGGCAAGTCGAACTTGTCGAGACGCGTGGCAATCGCCTTGGCGATGATCGCCGGCGACAGTTCGTAGTGTGCCGGCAGCAGCCAGTTGCCCATCGGCACCGACCATTCGCCGCCCGCGCCGTCCTTCTCGTCGAACTTGCCGAACACGCGCGGACGCTGCGTGTCGGGCCAGTTGTACAGCTCTTCCTTGATCGCGTATTCGAGAATCTGGCGCTTTTCTTCGACCACCAGAATTTCGTCGAGGCCGCGCGCGAAGGATTGCGCGCCTTGCGCTTCGAGCGGCCACACGCAGCCCACTTTGTAGAGGCGAATGCCGATACGCGAGCAGGTTTCGTCATCAAGGCCCAGGTCGGTCAGCGCCTGGCGCACGTCAAGATACGCCTTGCCGCCCGTCATGATGCCGAAGCGCGCATGCGGCGAATCGATTTCCACGCGGTCGAGTTTATTTGCGCGCACATAGGCGAGCGCGGCGTACCACTTGTAGTCGAGCAGACGCGCTTCCTGAACCAGCGGCGGATCCGGCCAGCGGATATTCAGACCGCCGCCCGGCATCGCGAAGTCTTCAGGCAGGATGATTTTCGTGCGATGCGGGTCGATGTCCACCGAAGCCGACGATTCGACCACGTCGGTCACGCACTTCATCGCCACCCACAGGCCCGAATAGCGGCTCATCGCCCAGCCGTGCAGGCCGAAGTCGAGATATTCCTGCACGTTCGACGGAAACAGCACCGGCAGGCCACAGGCCTTGAACATGTGTTCGGACTGGTGCGCGAGCGTCGAGGATTTTGCGGCATGGTCGTCGCCGGCCAGCACGAGGACGCCGCCATGCTGCGACGAACCCGCCGAGTTGCCGTGCTTGAAGACATCGCCGGAGCGGTCGACGCCCGGACCCTTGCCGTACCACATCGAAAACACGCCGTCGAATCTGGCGTTCGGATACAGGTTGACCTGCTGCGAGCCCCATACGGCGGTGGCGGCAAGGTCTTCGTTGACGCCGGGCTGGAACACGACCTGATGCGCGGCGAGATGCTGCTTCGCCTTCCACAAGGACTGGTCGAGTCCGCCAAGCGGAGAACCGCGATAGCCGGAGATGAATCCGGCGGTGTTGAGCCCGGCAGCCTTGTCGCGTTCCTGCTGCAGCATCGGCAGACGCACCAGCGCCTGGATGCCGCTCATGTACGCGCGGCCGCGTTCGAGCGTGTATTTGTCGTCGAGCGTGACGGAAGATAGCGCGGCTTCGAGCGAAGCTCGCTGACCTGCGTCTAGCGGGGCATTCATTATGTGTACTCCTCCACCCAGTTTGGGATCGCCAAATCTCGTTGGCCTCGGCATCTTGTGAATGCGTCGGCCGGGGTCGCAATATTGATGGTTTTTAAACGATGGTAGCACTAGGAGAAACCCGCCGCAGGGCATTAAAAATGCAATCATGCGGCGCGCGGCGCCTGGTTCGGACGCCCCCTCTCCAGCGCGAGAAGGCCGGTTGGGCGGTTGTTACAGGCTCGCTGTAACAACCTGTAAATACTGCAAAACTGCGGAACCGACCTTGAGAACCCGGTCTAACCACGCACCTGTGCAAACCTGCGCAACGCTCTGCGACTGGTAGAGCTTCACCACACAGGTGTCAGAAAAGGAGTACGCATGAACACCAGAAACATCCAGACCTTCCTGATGGTCTCAGCCGCATTTTTCGCAATGAGCGCGCCTGTGCGCTCGGGTAGCGCGGGGACACTCGCGAACGCGGTCGCTCAGACGGCGCAAACTGCGCAGGCGCGAATCGCCTCGGCACGCGTCACACCCTCGAAAGCCGAAGAGGACGAACGGCGCTCGTAATGGCTCGCTGAGGCGGTCCATTCTCATTCATTGACTCATTCCCGGCCGTTGGCTGAATCAACACACTGACGGCGGCCAGACATCGAAGGGCGAGGATTTTGCGATCCTCGCCCTTTTCTGTTGATGGGCTGCAGCGCTACGTCAGGCCTTGTCCTGCACCACGCCGCGGCGAATCTGATCCAGTTCGATCGATTCGAACAGTGCCTTGAAGTTACCTTCGCCAAAGCCCTGATTGCCCTTGCGCTGAATGATCTCGAAGAAGATCGGGCCAATCTGGTTTTCCGTGAAAATCTGCAGCAGCAGATCGTCGGGCGCGCCGTCGATCAGAATCTTGCGCTTGCGCAGTTCTTCGAGCGGCTCGCCGTGATCCGGCACGCGACGATTCACCAGTTCGTAGTAAGTGTCGATCGTATCGAGCAGCGAAATCTTCGCCTCGCGCAGACCGTCGACCGTGCGATAGATATCGTCGCTGCCCAGCGCAATGTGCTGGATGCCTTCGCCGTGATACGCGTCGAGGTATTCCTGAATCTGGCCGGCAGTCTCCGAACCCTCTTCGTTGATTGGAATGCGGATCTTGCCGCACGGCGAAGTCATCGCCTTCGACTTCACGCCCGTCACCTTGCCTTCGATGTCGAAGTAACGCACTTCGCGGAAGTTGAAGAGGCGCTCGTAGAACTCCGCCCATTCCTGCATGCGGCCGCGATGCACGTTGTGCGTCAGGTGATCGATATAGGTGAGGCCGTGGCCGACCGGATTCGGGTTGGCACCGGGAATCGGCACGAAGTCGACATCGTAGATGCCGATATCGCCAATGCTGTTCGGCTCGGCTCCGTTTTTGCCGCGCCACCGGTCGACGAAATAGATCAGCGAATCACCGACGCCCTTGATGGCCGGAATGTTCAGTTCCATCGGGCCGGTCTTGTTGTCGAAGCCCCATGCGCCTTTTTCCAGCGCCTGCGCGTAAGCCTTGGCGGCGTCCTGCACGCGAAAGGCGATCGCGCAGATCGACGGGCCGTGCAGGCGCGCAAACCGTTGGGCGAACGAATCCGGTTCCGCGTTGACAATGAAGTTGATCCCGCCCTGACGATACAGCGTCACGTCCTTATGGCGATGCCGCGCAACGGCGGTAAAACCCATCTGTTCGAACAGCTTGCCGAGCGCCTTGGGATCCGGCGCGGTGTATTCGATGAACTCGAAGCCGTCGGTGCCGACGGGGTTCTCCCAGGTCTGAACCTGCATGTCTGTCTCCTGATACCTGATGAGGGTGCGCACCGGTCCACGCAGGGCGTACAGGCACGACCGAATGAAGCAAGTGTAAAGCGCGTACCGCGGCGAAAACTTGCGAACTTATTCGCGCTTGAGTAGGCTTACGCTATTTTCTAGCTCAAAAACTCATTCAGGCGACAGGAAATGGCCAATATCGAGATAGATGCGATCGACCGGCGAATTCTCGCCATCCTGCAAGAGAACGGCAGGCTGTCGAATCAGGAGATTGCGGAACGCGTGAACCTGTCGCCGAGCCCGTGCTTGCGGCGGATCCGGAGACTGGAAGAGAGCGGCGTGATCCGCGGCTATGTCGCGCTGCTCGACGCTCAGATGCTCGGGCTCGATTTGCTCGCCTATGTGAACGTACGGCTGGAAAAGCGCGGCGGCCCCACGGCCGGTGCGCCCAGTGGATCTGCCCGTGTGGGGGCGACGCACGCCGAGCTGTTTCGTGCAGCCGTGCAGACGTGGCCGGAGGTGGTGGCGTGCCATGCCATGACCGGCGACACGGATTACCTGCTGCGCGTGCAGGTCGAGGACATGGCGCACTTTTCGCGCTTCGTGCAAGACCGCTTGCTGCACCATCCGTCGGTGATCGACGTGAAGTCGAGCTTTTCCCTCGAAACCTTCAAGGAAACCACGGCACTGCCGATTCTGTGAGCGCGCGGCAGCCTGGGGCGAGCGCGACGGCAGCGGATCGCTTTGACTGCGCAAAAACAAAGGGCGGCTAAGCCACCCTTTGTTTTGCTGGTCAGGTGTGCCGCTTACGCCGCGGCAGCCGTCGGCAGGAACGATTCGAAAATCTTCGATGCCTGGCGCGCCTGGCGCTTCAACGCGTAATCGAACACGGCGGCTTGCTCCTGCAGCATTTCCGCGATGATGCTCGACTGGTCAGCCGGCTGCAGGGTCAGATAGGCGTCGGCTTCGCCGTACGCGTACTCGATCTTCATGCCGGCCTTCTTGGCAATGTGCATCATCGTCGTGTTGCGCGACAGGCAATGCATATAGAGCATGGTGACGTGGGTATTGCGGCTGCGGATGGCAGCGCGTTCGAACAGCTTGCTGCCAATCCCCTGGCCACGGACGCTTTCCAGCACCGAGACGCCGAACTCGGCGGTGCGCTTGTCGCCTTCGGCGGCGAGATAGGCCAGATGACCGACGCCGACCAGTTGCAACTGGTTGTCGAAGACGCCGAACACGGTGTCACGCGAAAAGTCGATGGAACGCACGTAATTTTCGATGACGTGATCCGGCACGATCTGGCCGAAGCGCAACAGGCGGTCGTCCGCGTCGAGCGCAAGAAAGTGCGTCAGCAGGCGTTCGGGATCGACAGCGGTTAACTCCCGAACCAGAGCATGCGCGCGACCGGCTGCCTTCAACAGGCGATCGGATGCGACGATCGGCTCGGCGGCGCGAGTAGTGGGCGTGTTCATGATTGGGTTCTCCTATTAATCGGGCGGAATTGATGCACCGCAAAACCGATTCTAGCGGAAATGTCATCCCCTAACTAGGGAAAACCCGGATATGGATTCGATGAAGTTGTCTATTTTGTTGTGAGCCTATTTTTATCCTTATGATTTATAAAGATAATTAAGCGTTCGCATAAGCCGTCGACGGACGCGGCTCCACGGCTGCATCCGCAGATGAGGCATGTTGCGACGCAATGCTATGCGGCGGAACTCAGTCCGTGGTCGACCATCTGGACCACCTGCTCGGCGAACTCCCGGTAGCCCATCTTGCCGTCAGGCTTGAGCCACGTGAAGGTCCAGTTGATCATGCCGAACACCATCATCGTCAGGGCGGTCTGGTTTTCGTGGGTTGCGCGCTCCGGGTAGGCGCGCGTCAACTGGCGAGCAAACGCCGCGACGACGTCGCGCTGGCGATTGAGGATGATTTCGCGCTGCGCGTCGACCAGATATTTGACGTCGTTCAACAGCGCGACGTGCCGGCTGTGCGAGGTCTCGTACTCGGACAGAAACGCGCGAATCAGCTCGGCGAAGGTTTCGCGCTCGCTTAGACGGCGGCGCTGGCTGGCCCCTTCAACTTCCGCGATGATCAGCATCAGCCGCTTCGTGTAGCGGTCGAGCAGGTCGAACAGAATCGCTTCCTTGCTTGCGTAGTAGTGATAGAGGCGCGCCTTGGAGGTACCGCTGGCAGCCGCGAGGTCCGACATCGACGTGCTCGGATAGCTTGTTTGTGCGAACTTGGCCGCGGCCAGTTCGAGAATCTGGTCGCGCTGCGTTTCGTGGTCGGGGGCTCTTGTGCGGGCCATGGTTCGTCGATGGGTTAGCTGCTGCAGGTGGAAAGGGCGCTGCGCAGTTCAAGCGAACGCCACCCGGAGACATCGCCGCGCAGGTCGACGCGACCATTCGCGGCCAGTTCGCGAAAGCGCCAGAGCACGACGGTGTCGCTGACGAGGTAGCCCAGCTCGGCGGCCATCAGTTGCGCGCCGATCTGCGCGGCCGGCTGCCAGTGACCGCTGGCGCGCTCGAGGATCAGCGTGTCGAGATCGGCAAACGAACCGCTCGTGAAAGTATTGTCGCGCCAGCGGCGGGTTTCGCCATTCGCCTGTTTGACCTCTTGCCATTCGAGAGCGAGCCGGCTGATGCGCAGCACGGAAATGGGCGCCACGTCGGGGAGCCGCTTGACCAGGGCTTCAGGCGCGAACATGCCGACCGAGGTGGCCTGATCCGGGCGGCTATGCGGCGAAGCGCCGCAATCCGTGAGATCGCGAATCGACAGGCGTACCTCGTTGAGCCGCTGCGGGCTGTTGCGCAGGTGGTAGCAGACCCGGCGCAAGGTCAGCTGGTCGGACGCGCTCTCGGCGTGCCATACCGCAACCTGCGATTGCTCGGCCGCGATCTGCTCGAGTGCCGCCGCCTGGTCGCGGAATTCGCGGAGGTAGTCGCGCGGCGCGTCCGCGTGTGGCGCGCCGTCACCGATGACGCGTTGCCAGAAATCCGCGCGAACGTTGGGCGTGTCGTCGACGCCGCGCAGGGGGCCGACCGCAAGATCGTCGCGCAACGCCAGCACACGTTCGTTGCGCCCAGCCTGGTGCAACGCGGTTCGCAGGGAGTCGGCGGCGACATCGCCGTTAGTCAGGTGGATCGTGCTCATCAACGGGTCGTAGGCAATCGGGAACAAAAAAGGCCGCGCGGCGAGCGGAACGAGGTCCCGATCCCGAGCGGCCCCTAGTGTAAGCGGATCGCGGTTGAGCTGAAAGCGCTCAGGCGTTCGCCGGAGAAGACCGACGCGTTTTATGCCCAGGCTAGCGTTCGTCGTAGCTGACCACGACGCGCTCGCTTACTGGATGGCACTGGCAGGTCAGCACGAAGCCCTCGCGGATTTCGTGTTCTTCCAGCGTGTAGTTTTTTTCCATGGTCACTTCGCCTTCCAGCACCTTCGCGCGGCAGGTGCAGCACACGCCGCCCTTGCACGCATAGGGCAGCGCAAGGCCGGCTTTGAGGCCGACATCCAGCACGCTCACACCCTGATACGGCAGGCGCAGTTTGCGCTTCTTGCCGTCCAGAACGATTTCCAGATCGGCTGCGGGCGTATTCTCCGTGATCTCGACAGGCGGCACACCCGCCTGCGGCAGCGGAGAGCCGAAGCGTTCGACATGCACCTTCGCCGCCGGCACGCCCGCCGCTTTGAGCGCGGCTTCGGCGGCATCCATCATTGGCGCAGGGCCGCAAATGAAGGCTTCGTCGATCGCGTCGGCGGGCAGCAGATTTTCGATGAAGGCCGCGCACTTTTGCTGATCCAGAACGCCGTTGAATAACTCGACATCCTGCAGATCGTCCGACAGCACGTGATACAGCACGAAGCGGTTCATGAAGCGGTTCTTCAGGTCCTCGAGTTCCTCGGCGAACATGATCTGATCGACGCTGCGGTTGCCGTAGACGAGCGTAAACGTGCTGCGCGGCTCGACTTCGAGCGTCGTCTTGATGATGGCCAGCACCGGCGTGATGCCCGAGCCGCCGGAAAACGCGAGGTATTGCTGGCCTTGTTCCGCGTTCAGGTGGGTGAAGAAACGGCCGTCAGGCGTCATGACGTCAATCGTATGCCCGGGCTGCAGCGTGTCGAACGCGAAGTTCGAGAAACGGCCGCCCCGTACGCGCTTGATGCCGATGCGCAGCTCGCCGTCGCGGTCATAGTCGGTGACGCCGACGCAGATCGAATAGGAGCGACGCGTCTCCTCGCCGTCGATGTGCGTCTTCAACGTGACGAACTGACCTTGCGTGAAGCGATAGTGTTCACGCAGTTCGACGGGAACGTCGAACGCGACCGAGACCGCGTCGGCGGTTTCAGGCCGCACTTCGCGAATGCGCAGCGGGTGAAATTGCGGAGTGGCCATATCAGTAGGGTTTGAAATAGTCGAAGGGTTCGCGGCAATCGAGGCATCGGTACAGCGCCTTGCATGCCGTCGAGCCGAACTGCGCGAGGCGTTCGGTGTGCGCGGAGCCACAGCGCGGGCAGACTGGTGCGGGCAGTGCGCGAGGCACGAAGCGGATCACTTTCCCGGCTGGCGCTTCGCTGCCGCAGTCGCCGGTGGGCGGCGCGATGCCATAGGCGCGCAGCTTGTCGCGCGCTTCGGCGGTCATCCAGTCGGTGGTCCAGGCCGGCGCGAGCACGGTTTCAATGCGGTATGGCACGAGATTCGCCGCGTCGAGCGCGTGCGCGACGTCTTCCGCAATCTGCGACATCGCCGGGCAGCCGGAGTAGGTCGGCGTGATGATGACTTCGAGCGTGCCGTCGGCCGCACGCCGGACGTCGCGCAGAATGCCCAGCTCGCGAATCGAGACGACCGGGATCTCCGGGTCGGGCACCGCTTCGAGCACGGCCCACGCGCGTTCGAGCGCCGGGTCTTTGACGGAGGCGGCGAAAGCCGCAGGCGAAGGAGAAGTCATGGTCGTCGGGGCTCTGAGGCTTACCAATTGGCGCCGGGATGTTGCCGCGCAAGGCTCTGCATTTCGGCGAGCACATAGCCCATGTGCTCCGAATGCTCGCCATGCTTGCCCGAGGAGATGTGCTTGACCGGCTCCGGCAAGCTGAGCGTGGCTTCGTTGACTGTGGCGCGCACGTCTTCCAGCCAGGCAGCTTCCAGCGCCGCAGTCTGCGGACCGATGCCGGCGGCGGCAATGGCTTCTTCCACCGCGTCGACGCTGAAGAATTCGCGTGTGTACGGCAGCAGATAATCGAGCGCGGCTTGCGCGCGACGATGCGATGCGTCCGTGCCGTCGCCCAGCCGGATCAGCCATTCGCCAGCGTGATGCACGTGGTAGCGCGTCTCCTTGATCGACTTGGCGGCAATCGCGGCAAGCTGCTCGTCCGCCGAAGCGGCAAGCGCGGTCCACAGATGCGCCATCAGCGTCGCATAAAGGAAGTTGCGCACGATCGTGACCGCGTAGTCTTTGTCCGCGTGCGCCGTGCCGGACAGGGGGCCGTAGTGCGGCAGTTCGGCCAGCGTGTAATTGGCGAACTCGCGTTCAGCGCGGAAGTACGCGTAGTCGTCCTCGGTCCGGTTCGTGCCGGTAAGCGCGAAGTCGAGTGTGGCCGCGTGCGTATAGAGCAACCGCGCCTGGCCGATCAGATCGAGGCTCATATTGGCCAGTGCGATGTCCTCTTCGAGAATCGGGCCGTGGCCGCACCACTCGGCATTGCGTTGACCGAGGATGAGCGCCGTGTCCGCAAGACGCAGCACGTAGGAAAGATGTTGGGGCGTGATGTCCATGTCGCGCTTACATGTGATTGACTTCGTCGGGCAGCGTGTAGAACGTCGGATGGCGGTAAATCTTGTCGCCGGCCGGTTCGAACAGCTCCGCCTTGTCTTGCGGATCGGACGCGGTGATCGCGGAGGACGGCACCACCCAGATGCTCACGCCTTCCTGGCGGCGGGTGTAGACGTCGCGCGCCATGCGCAGTGCCATTGGCGCGTCGGCGGCGTGCAGACTGCCGCAGTGTTTGTGGTCGAGCCCCTGCTTGCTGCGCACGAACACTTCCCAGATCGGCCATTCCTTGTTCATTTCTGATCTCCTGATGCGTTGCCTGATGTGCCGCCGGACTATGCGGCTTGCTGCCCGGCACGCCGGCGCTGCTTTTCCGCATGCGCAAGGGCGGCTTCGCGCACCCAGGCACCGTCGTTGTGGGCTTTGACTCGGGTGGCGAGGCGTTCGCGATTGCAAGGACCGTCGCCATTCACGACGCGCCAGAACTCTTCCCAGTCGATCTCGCCATAGTCGTAATGGCCGCGGGCTTCGTTCCACTTCAGATGCGGGTCGGGCAGCGTGACGCCCAGCACCTTGGCCTGGTCGACGGTGGCGTCGACGAACTTCTGCCGCAGATCGTCATTGGAAATGCGCTTGATGCCCCATTGCGACGATTGATTGCTGTGAATCGAATCCTTGTCACCTGGACCGAACATCATGAGAACCGGCCACCACCAGCGATTTACGGCCTGCTGGACCATTTCGCGCTGGGCTTCGGTGCCTTTCATCATGGACAGCAGCGCGTCGAACCCCTGGCGCTGGTGAAACGACTCTTCCTTGCAGATGCGGATCATGGCGCGGGCGTACGGCCCGTAGGTACAACGGCACAGAGGAATCTGGTTCATGATGGCCGCGCCGTCGACCAGCCAGCCGATCACGCCAACGTCTGCCCAGGTAGGCGTCGGATAGTTGAAAATGCTTGAATACTTGGCCTTGCCGGCGTGAAGCGCGTCGATCAGCTGGTCGCGCGACACCGCAAGTGTTTCAGCCGCGCTATATAGATAGAGGCCGTGGCCGGCTTCGTCCTGCACCTTGGCGAGCAGAATGGCTTTGCGCTTCAGGCTGGGGGCGCGTGTGATCCAGTTGCCTTCGGGCAGCATGCCCACGATTTCCGAGTGAGCATGCTGCGAAATCTGCCGCACCAGGGTTTTGCGGTAAGCGTCGGGCATCCAGTCCTGCGGCTCGATCTTGCCGTCCGCAGCCATGACGGCGTCAAAGCGCGCCTGTTCGGGCGAACTGCCGGCAGGGTCGAGCGGAGCGACGTTGCCCGGAATGTCGAGGGATTGCGTGTACATAGCGAACGCTCTCGTCCGAAGTGATCTGTGTTGCGCAGTATAAACCAACCGACCGGTCGGTTAATGATCTTTTTGAGTGGAAATTTGGGGCAGGTTCGGACGTTGCGGTTGACTAAAGCAAGGATGAGGACAGAAGAGATGACGGAACAGATCTATTTGCAGCACCCGGCCAGCAACGAGAGGGTCGCCGTGAGCACGGGCTTCAGCTGGTCGGCGTGCCTGCTCGGCTTCATCTGGGCCTTAATGAAGAGACTATGGCTGCTGGCAGTGCTGCTGCTGGCGGTCGATCTGATCATTACGCTGATTGGGTTCGTCGGAGCGGCGGCAGACGTCATTAGTCTGATTCTCAGTATCGCGTTCGCGATTTATTGCGGCATGAACGCCAACCAGTGGCACCGCCGAGCCTTGGAGCGTAAGGGTTACGTCGTCTCGTCCGAGCTCTGAAACGGCGTGCGCGGATCGCGGCGGTCAGGCGCGCCATGCGTGCCACTGGCTTTGGGATCTCCGCAGTTGCTGCCCTTTGCCGTGGCAGAACCTATAAAATCGCGAATTGGCCGCGATTCCGCGCCCCCTGCATCTCCGGTACCCATGTTACGTTTAAGCGAAATCAAACTCCCGCTCGATCACCCCGAAAGCGCTCTCAAAGCCGCGGTTCTCGCGCGCCTCGCTGAGCTCGGCGTGCCCGCAGACGGGCTCATCCAGTTCACCGTATTCCGCCGTGCGCATGATGCGCGCAAGCGCGCCGACATCAAGCTGACGTATATCGTCGACGTGGAAGTCAAGGACGAAGCCGCCGCGCTCAAGCGCCTTGCGGGCGTGGCGCATTGCGCCGTGACGCCGGATATGGAATATCGTTTCGTGACCACGGCACCCGAGCATATGGCGTCGCCGCGGCCGGTGGTCATCGGCATGGGGCCGTGCGGGCTGTTTGCAGGACTGATTCTCGCGCAGATGGGCTTCCGTCCCATCATTCTGGAGCGTGGCAAGGCCGTGCGTGAGCGCACCAAGGACACCTTCGGCCTGTGGCGCAAATCGGTGCTCAATCCGGAATCTAATGTGCAGTTCGGTGAAGGCGGGGCCGGCACGTTTTCGGACGGCAAACTGTATAGCCAGATCAAGGATCCGCATCACTATGGACGCAAGGTCCTCGACGAGTTCGTCAAGGCTGGCGCGCCGGAAGACATTCTTTATCTGAGCCGGCCGCATATTGGCACGTTCCGGCTGGTCAGCATGGTGGAGAAGATGCGCGCCACGATCCACCAGCTGGGCGGCGAGGTGCGCTTCGAGACGCGCGTCGACGATATCGAGATCGAGCGGGGCAAGGTGCGTGCCCTGCAGTTATCCAACGGCGAGACGCTGCCCTGCGAGCACGTTGTTCTCGCGGTTGGCCACAGCGCGCGCGACACGTTCGAAATGCTGCACAAGCGCGGCGTCTATATCGAGGCAAAGCCGTTCTCACTCGGCTTTCGCATCGAGCATCCGCAGGGTGTGATCGACCGCAGCCGCTTCGGCAAGTTTGCCGGCCACAAGGAACTGGGCGCCGCGGACTACAAGGTGGTGCATCACTGCAGCAATGGGCGCGCGGTCTACAGTTTCTGCATGTGCCCAGGCGGCACCGTGGTGGCGGCGACTTCGGAGCCGGGGCGCGTAGTCACCAACGGGATGAGCCAGTACTCCCGTGCGGAGCGCAACGCCAACGCGGGGATCGTGGTGGGCATCACGCCGGAAGACTATCCGGGCGGACCACTGGCGGGCATTGCGTTTCAGCGGAAATGGGAGGAGCGCGCCTTCGAGCTTGGCGGCGGAAATTATTGTGCGCCGGGGCAACTGGTGGGGGACTTCATTGCCGGACGGGCTTCCACCTCGCTCGGCTCGGTCGTGCCGTCGTATAAGCCGGGCGTGCATCCGACCGATCTCAGCACGGCGTTGCCGGATTACGTGATCGAAGCGATCCGTGAAGCGCTGCCGCAGCTTGACCGGAAGATTTCCGGTTTCGCGATGAACGACGCAGTGCTGACAGGCGTGGAGACGCGCACTTCGTCGCCGATCCGGATCCGCCGCAAGGAAAACTACCAGAGCATGAATGTGGAGGGGCTCTATCCGGCGGGTGAAGGTGCGGGCTATGCCGGCGGGATCTATTCAGCGGCGATCGACGGCATTGAAGTGGCGCAGGCGCTGGCGCTGGACATGACGTCGGCACTGCGCGCCTGAGGGTGTTGAGCGAGTGGCTGCATGCCACTTCGACTAGCGGACACAGGGTGCTGAGCTCCCGGCAATCTCACCGTCCCCCGCCGCTACCGTTCGGGCACAATGGCCGTCTTTCGTCCATCTCGTTATACGAATCCGAATGACCCTCCGTGCTCTTGCCGCTGCCTGCGGCGCCGCCTTGTTGTCCCAACTTGCCGCTTCGCCTGCGGCGTTTGCCGCCGATGCTCCCGTGCACTGGGTGACGAGCTGGGCGACGGCACTTCAGCCTATCCCACAGCAGGCCAATTTGCCGGCGCTCTACCGCGCGCCCGACGTAGCCGGGCGAACCGTCCGTCAGATTGTCTACCCGACCTTGTCCGGCGATGTGATCCGTGTCCACGTCAGTAACGCGTATGGAAAGGCGCCGCTGGTGATTCAGGAGCTGCGCCTCGCGCGTTCGGCTGGCGGGGCGGCGGCGCAGGGCAAAGGCGGGGTCGCGGTGACGTTCAACGGTAAGGCGTCGGTAGTGATCCCGCCCGGAGGCGAGCTGGATAGCGATGCGGCGAAGCTTGAGATCGTCGCCGGTACGCCGTACGCCGTAAGTTCGTACATGGGGCCCGAGCAACGGCTCGTGGCGTGGCACCGGGTGTCGAGTCAGGTCAACTATGTGTCGTTGCCCGGTAATCATGCTGGCGATGCAATGGGCGGCGCGTTTTCTCAGCGCTTTACGCAGTACGCATGGGTGACGGGGCTTTCCGTGGATGTCCCTGCGGGAGCCACGGTTGCGGCCATCGGCGATTCGATCACCGACGGAATGCGCTCGAGCCTGAACGAAAACCGCCGCTGGCCGGACGCCCTGGCGCGTCGGCTGGCACGCGAGGGAAGCGGCTCGACCGCAATTGTCAATCTGGGCATTAGCGGGAACCGGCTGCTCAACGATTCTCCGTGTTACGGCGACGCGCTTGCAAGGCGGTTCGGGCGCGACGTGCTCGAGCATCCGGGCGTGAAGACGGCCATTGTGCTGATCGGCATCAACGACATCAATTTTTCTTCAATGCCGCCGCGCGCCGGCCTTGATTGCGATTCGCCACACACGTCGGTGACAGCGGCTGATCTGATTGCGGGCTATGAGCGCGTGATTGGCGAAGCACACCGGCGCGGCGTCCGCATTTTCGGCGCGACGCTGACCCCGGCCTCGCTGCCGCCGCAGCGGGAGAGTATCCGTTTGGCGGTTAATCAGTGGATCAGAACAAGCCACTCGTACGACGGCGTGGTCGATTTCGACGCGGCTTTGCGCGATCCGGCGCAGCCTGTACGGCTACGGCGCGAATACGATAGCGGCGATCATATCCATCCCAGTGACGCAGGATATGCCGCAATGGCCGATGCCATTCCGATTGACGCTGTAGCAAATGCGCCCCGCAAGTGACTCGCCAAAAAAACATTTTCGTCAAACCCTTGTCATCTGGCTGATGTTCGCCTACTATTCGCCTCCTCGTTTGCGAACGAGTGCCGCTGCCGAAACCAGCGGCCGTAACGTCAGCTAGGTTTTAAGCGAAAGCAAAAAAATGTAGTTGACGAAGCGAAAAAGATTCTTCATAATCTCGTTTCTCTGCTGCTGATGCAGCGACGCAGAACGAAGCGGTGCCGGGTGGTTGTGAAGGTGATGCAACGCGGTGCGGTTTCGGTGGTGAATGCGTAATCGATCTTTAAAAATTAACAGCCGATAAGTG
>NZ_DASXHA010000088.1:0-41456 GCF_036488795.1 Paraburkholderia sp. | reverse complement strand
GGTAGTGGCGGTGGTGGCGGTGGTGGCGGTGGCGGTGGTGGCGGTGGTGGCGGTGGTGGCGGTGGTGGCGGTGGCGGTGGTGGCGGTGGTGGCGGTGGTGGCGGTGGTGGCGGTGGTGGCGGTGGCGGTGGTGGCGGTGGCAGTGGCAGTGGCAGTGGCGGCTGTGGTTGCGGCAGCGGCCCAAGCGGCGGCCCAAGTGGCGGCGCGGGCGGCAAAGGCGGCGGCTTCGGTGGTGGTTTTGGCGGTGGCTTCGGTGGCGGCTTTGGCGGCGGCTTTGGCGGTGGCCACGGAGGCAAGGGTGGCGGCGGCAGTGGCGGCGGCAGCGGCGGCAGCGGTGGCGGAGGCAGCGGACACTAGATCCATGGGAACGGCGCCCCCGAGCCGTTCCCACCTTCGCAGCGCGGCCTAGCGGCCCGGCAGACGCCTCCCGGTCGATGCTGGCGGTGACGTTCCGATCCCCCGGTCGGGCGTCACCGCCGCAGCCGGGATCGCCAAGCAAAGCGGGATCGGTTCGCTGACACAAGGCGCGGGACGCAGTCCGTGCCAGGCGGCGCCAGACAGGATCCGCACAGCAACGACGCCTTGATATCGGCTATCTACGTTCGCTATGCGGGCACCCCAACACGCAACGAAATGTCCCCCGCGGTGCCGCGTTCATAGCATTTCGAGGGACCGCTTGCTGCGCGGCGGCTTGAAGTACGTGTCGATGGCCGCGCATTCATCGGCGCTGAGCTTCAGTTCGAGCGCGCGAAAGTTATCGTGTACATGCTCGACGCGTCCCGCTTTCGGAATGGCGAACACGCCCGGCTGCTGTAGCACCCAGGCCAGCGCCACCTGAAATACCGACAGGCCGCGCGCAGCAGCGATGTCATCGAGCGGCGAGCGCTTCGGCAAACGCGCGTGATCCACGGGGCTGTACGCCATGGCCGGCATCTTGTGTTCCGCGAGCCACGGCAGCAGATCGAACTCGGGACCGCGCCGCGCCACGTTGTAGAGAATCTGATTGGTCACGCAGGCCTCACCGCCCGGCACCGACATGAGTTCGTCCATGTCATCGGTGTCAAAATTGCTGACACCCCAGTGGCGAATCTTGCCGGCCCGGCGCAGGGCCTCGAAGCCTTCGACCGTCTCCGCCAACGGCACCGAACCGCGCCAGTGCAGCAGATACAGATCGAGGTGCTCCGTCTTCAGACGCTTCAGACTCTGCTCGCAGGCAGCCTGCACGGCGCGCCGGCCCGCATTATGCGGATAGACCTTGCTGACCAGAAACACCCGTTCGCGCAGTCCGGCCAGCGCCTCGCCGAGCAGCGTTTCAGTGGCGCCTTCGCCGTACATTTCGGCCGTGTCGATCAGCGTCATCCCAAGTTCGATGCCCGCGCGCAGCGCGGCAATTTCCGCCGCGCGGCGCGACGGCTGCTCGCCCATCTCCCATGTGCCCTGCCCCAGCTTCGGAATGCGCTCGCCATCAGGCAAGCTCACGCTAGCGATATCGTTTGTCATGCTTTCTCCCTCGGTTGCCGGTTGCAGCGCCAGTTTATCCGCTGGACAAAGGTTAAATCGGCCACCCGTGAAAAGCCCGCTATAACGCAACGCGCCAATGTCATAGAATTGCCGCTTGCCCTTCTTGCGTCTCTCCCATGAACTCTGCCTCGGAAGACCGTTGGCGCGATCTGCGTCCGGACCCGGAAAACGATACGCCGCTTTATCTGCAGCTCGCTCGCAAGCTCGGCAACGCGATTCACGAAAACCGCTGGAATGCCGGCGAAGCACTGCCTTCGGAACGCGTGCTGTCGGACGCGCTCGGCGTCTCGCGAATCACCGCACGCAAAGCCATCGCGCTGCTCGTCGAACAAGGTCTGATCCGGCGCACCCAGGGCGCGGGCAGCTTCATCACGCCACGCTATGAAGATCCGCTGTCGCGCCTGTCGAGCTTTAGCGAAATGCTGCGGCGGCGCGGCTTCAGCCCAAGCTCGCAATGGATCTCGCGCGAGATCATGCCCGCCAATCGCGACGAAGTGATCCAGCTGGGATTGTCACCGGCGGCGGCAGTGACGCGCCTGCGGCGCTTGCGTCTGGCGGACGGCATCGTGATGGCGGTCGAAAACTCGACCTTCCCGGCAGCGGTGATTCCCGATCCGCAGGCAATCGGCGATTCGCTCTACAGCTACCTCGAACACCGTGGACTCGGAATCGTGCGCGCGCTACAGCATTTTCGCGCTGTCAACGCGAACGAAGAGATCGCGCAGCAGATGAGCATTGCGCCGAACGAGGCATTGCTGCTGATCACGCGTGTCGGTTATACGGCCGACCAGCGCGCGATCGAACTGACCGATACGTATTGCCGTAACGACTACTACGATTTCGTCGCGGAACTACGCAAGTAGGCAAAGCGGGCGCGCGTCACGTGCGCCCTGCCCGGCTCCGAACCTCAGCCGTTTTCCCAGCGCGCCTCATCCGTGCCGATCGGCACGGGCGGGCGGCCATAAAACGCTGGCGTCTCCAACAAACGCTCGGCGGCCGACGTCCCCCGCACGCGTCCGAACGGGGAATCGACGGTCTCCAGACAGTCCTGCACAGCGTCGATGCCGACGTCGGGCGCGCGCCAGCCGTCTTCGATCTGTCCCATCGACTGCAGCCAGCGCCCGGTCTGCGCCAGCGACAGGCGCACGTGCCAACTGCCGCCTTCGGTCGCGCGACGGGCCAGCGCGACCATCGCACCGAATGCCGCCAGGTAGCCGGTCGCGTGGTCGAGCGCCTGACACGGCAGATGCTTCGGCTCGTCGCTCCGCGCGGCCCGGCTCTCGGTCCACGCAATGCCGCTTGCAGACTGCACGAGGCTGTCGAAACCACGCCGCTGCGCCCATGGCCCTGCGTGCCCGTACGCCGACACCGAGACGCACACGATGCCCGGTCGGAGTTCCGCCAGCGCCTCTGGTGCAAAGCCCCGCGTGGCGAGTGCGCCAGGGCGATACGCTTGCAAGAACACGTCAGCGTCCTGCACCAGCGAGCGCAACTGCTCACGCCCCCTCTCGTCGCGCAGATCGAGCGTGGCCGAGCGCTTGCCGCGGCCAGTGTCGATCACGAGTGGCGCGATGTTCGGCAAATGCGGACCGTTGATCAGCAACACCTGCGCGCCGTGCTGCGCGAGCGTGCGCCCCGCCACCGGCCCGGCAATGATGCGCGACAGATCGAGCACACGCGTCCCCGCCAGCGGCCGGTCGGCGCCGCCGCGTCCGGCCGGTTCAGGCGGCGCATCGCCAATACGCGTAATTTCGAACAGCGGCAGATTCGCAATGGCCTTCGCCTGATCGAGCGCCGCCCATTCGCGCGGCGAGCGGATCAGCGCGGCACATAGACCGGCTTCGGCGAGCGTCTGATCGAGCGAAGCGCCGTCCCAGCCGCGAATCGCCTCGGCCACTGCCGCGCGATCGTTCGCGCAGCCCAGCACCTTCAGCACGCCGGCCAGATGATGCGGGAAGTTGGTGTGCAACTGAATCCAGCGGTCATCGCGCGTGGCGTAGAAACCCATCACCGGATCGCGCAAGGCGGGCGGCGGCCCGTCGTTGACGCGCAGATAGCGTTCGCTGCGAAACGCCGCCAGCGCGCGCCGCATGTCGACCTCGACGCGCTGACGGCAACCGGTGCGCAGGCGCAAGCATTCGGCGGCGGCAAGGCCGACCGCCCCAAGGGTGGCCGTGGCGAGCGTGCCGACCCGGTAGACGGACGGCAAGCCGGGGTCGCTGCCGATGAGCGAGACGGCGTCGAGCGCGGCGGCATCGCAACCCGCGGCGGTCCAGAGGTGATCGAGGGCGAGGAGAGGCGTCATGACGATCGAAGTAGTGGGAGTGGCGGGTTGACCGGAGTTGAGGATCTGGTGGGTCGAGTCTAGAATTCCCTTCTATCGCAATCAATCTTGATTAATATAATCAATATATATTGATTTCTTCGGTTCTCGCCTGCGCTTATATCCACTTCGCCCTTCATGCCCACTCATCTGACCGCCCCCGAAGCCGCCGCCCTACTCGGTATCAGCGTGCCGACGCTCTACGCGTACGTGAGCCGCGGCATGCTGCACTCGTCGCCGGACGCGCACGGCAAACACCGGCTCTATGACGCGGGCGAGGTGCGGCGTCTCGCGCGCCGCAAGGAAGATGGCAAGCGCGCCGGCAAGGTCGCGCAAAAGGTGCTGGACTGGGGCGTGCCCGTGCTGGAGTCCTCCATCACGCTGATCGCCGACGGCCGGCTGCTATATCGCGGCCACGATGCCGTGGAACTGGCACGAAGCGCGTCACTGGAGGAAGTCGCGGCGCTCCTGTGGGAGTGCAGTCCACGGCGGATTGCCGACGCACCGCCCGCGCCGATCGGCGCGGCGCAGTGGGCCGCGTGGCTGAAGTTGTGGGGCGACAGTGCGCCGCTCGAGCGGGCTTCGGTGCTGCTGGCGGCGGCCGCGGCACAAATGCCGCGCGTCTGGGCGCAAGGCCGCGATGCGCAACTCGACACGGCCTGCGTGGTGATGCGCCTGCTGGCCGCCGCCATGATTTCCACGGGCGCGTCGAACGAGCCACTGCATCGGCAGCTCGCGGCGGCGTGGAGCATCCGCAACCGGCAGCAGATTGGCGTGCTGCGTGCCGCGCTGGTCGCCTGCGCCGACCATGAACTGAATGCGTCGACCTTCACGGTCCGCTGCATTACGTCGACGGGAACCCATCTGTTCGGCGCAGTGACAGGCGGCCTCGCCGCGCTAGCGGGACCGCGACACGGCGGCGAAACGGTGCGCGTCGCCGCGCTGCTCGACGAAGCATCGCGCGCAGCCGATCTCGACCGCTTTCTCGCAACCCGGCTGGCGCATCACGATCACGGCTCGTATGGCGCGGTGCTGTCCGGCTTCGGGCATCCGCTTTATCCGCAAGGCGACCCGCGCGCCCGCCTGCTGCTGGAGTTGCTGACGGAGTCGGCGCCGGCCCGCTCGCCCATCACGCAGGTGCACGCGCTGGCTCGCGCGGTGCGCGATACGACGGGGGCGCAACCGACTCTCGATTTTGCGCTCGCCGCCATTGAACGCGTGCTCGGGCTGCCGCCCGGCGCCGGCTTTACGCTATTTGCGGTGGGTCGCGTGACAGGCTGGATCGCCCACGCCATGGAGCAGGTCGCGGACGGCCGGCTGATCCGGCCGCGTGCGCGCTACATCGGAGAATACGACGCCGGGCACTGAAGCCAACGCGACCGCCTGTTCAGGCCGTCTGCAACCAGCGCGGCACCCAGCTCCACAGGGATTTGCGCGCCGCCCGCGTGGCCGGCCGTGCCTGCGCAGCATTCGAACCGCTGGCGAACGCCAGCGCCATGCGCGCGCCGCCCTGCCCTGCGCTGACCCGCGCCACCGCGCCACGGCTCAGCTCGAATGTGTCGCCCGAGGACAACCAGTAGTCCTCCGCGTCACCTTCGACGGTCAGCCAGATCTGGCCGGCCATCACTTTCAGAACGAGCGGCTGCGCAACGCGCCAGGCGGCCGCCGACTCGCCGTATTCGAGTTCAAAAGTACGGATTTCACGCATCGCCATGCTCCTTGAACGGCTTCTTGGTGATTCGATTATTGCCGTGCCATGATAGAAACCCCATGCACACTTCCAGACAGTTTGGTCGGAACTGTGCAGCTGAAAAACCTGACAGTTGCCCGGGAAGTGGCTGGCCCAGCTCCCGCTGCGAGAGTCCTCATGAAACTCGATATCGAACTTGACCGCGAAAACGGCGTGCCGCTGACCGAACAGATCGTCACCGGCGTCACGGCGTGGATCCGTTCGCGCGCTGCCCATCCGGGCGCGAAATTGCCGTCGATCCGCCAGTTCGCCGCCGATTACGGCGTGAGCCGCTTCCCGGTGATCGAGGCGTACGACCGGCTGGTCTCGCTGGGTTACCTCGATTCCCGTCATGGCTCGGGCTTTTATGTCGCCGAACGGCAGCGCAACGCAAGCGGCAGCCAGGGCACGTCGGACCCACGCCGCGCGGAAGAAGAAGCCGTGCACATCCTGCAGCAGTTCAATCATCCGGGTGAGACGCTGAAGCTCGGCAGCGGCTTCATCCCCGAGGCGTGGCGCGATATGGAGAGCATCGGCCAGGCGATTCGTCACGTGTCGCGCGTGGATAGCGCGAGCCTGATCGATTACGCGACGCAACTCGGCAATCCCACGCTGCGCGAGCATCTGCAAGGCCGCATCGGACAACTGGGGATCGGCGTGGATGCATCGCAAATCCTGATCACCAACGGCGCAAGCCAGGCGCTCGATCTGCTGATGCGCTACATGCTGAAAGCGGGCGACACCATGTTCGTCGAGGATCCCGGCTACTACAACCTGTACGGCCTGCTGAAGCTGCACGGCGTGAAACTGGTAGGCATTCCGCGCACCCGCACCGGTCCCGATCTCGAGGTGCTACAGGCGCAGTTGCGGCACCATCGGCCGAAGCTTCTGTTCATCAACACCGTGTTCCACAATCCGACGGGTACCACGGTCGCGCCGCAAGTCGCATTCCGCCTGCTGCAGCTGGCGCGCGAACACGGCTTCTCGATCATCGAAGACGATATCTATGCGGACTTTCAGGCCGAGCTCACCGACCGCCTCGCCACGCTCGATCAACTCGAACACGTGATCTACATAGGCGGCCTGTCGAAGACCCTGTCGTCGTCGCTGCGCATCGGTTACGTGGTGGCGCATCACGCCATCATCAAAGACCTTGCCGACATCAAGATGCTGACGAGCATCGGCGGCTCGCGCTTTGCGGAAGCGGTGGCCGTTGCGCTGCTCGAACGCGGCACCTATCGCAAGTATCTGGAGCGGCTGCGGCGGCGCATGCGCGACGCGCTCGGCGCGACCGTGCAGGCACTCGAAGCGAGCGGCTGGGAAGTGTTCGAGGCACCGCTCGGCGGCAAATTCGTATGGGCGCGCGTGCCGCATATTTCGGACTCCACGCGGCTTGTCGAATGCGGCGAACCGCTCGGCGTCACGGTGGCGCCGGGCAGCTATTTCCGGCCGAACACGGACATGAGCCCGTGGATTCGCATCAATGCGGCCTACGCGAACGATCCGCGCGCCCTGCGCTTCTTCGCTGCGGCGGCGCGCCTCGCGGCTTGCTGAGGCGAATCGACCGCGCGACGCACCGCAAACTTCACTGCGACGTCACGCGGATTTCCCTAGAATGTAGCCTCCCCAGCCCGTCCGGTGCGTGAGCAGCCGTCCTCCATGTCCAGTCCGCCGAGCGCCGAATCCAGCCCCGCTACCTCCACCACGCAACCCAGCGCGCGCTCACTCACGGTGATGCTGTGGATCGTTGCCACCGGCTTTTTCATGCAGACGCTCGACTCGACCATCGTCAACACGGCGCTGCCGGCAATGGCGGGCAGCCTCGGCGAATTGCCGCTGCGCATGCAGTCGGTAGTGATTGCGTACTCGCTGACGATGGCGGTGATGATTCCGGTCTCCGGCTGGCTCGCGGACAAGCTCGGCACGCGTAAGGTGTTCATGAGCGCGATCCTCGTGTTCACGATCGGTTCGCTGCTGTGTGCCAATGCGCAATCGCTCGATCAGCTGGTGCTGTGGCGCGTCGTGCAAGGCGTGGGCGGCGCGATGCTGCTGCCGGTCGGACGCCTCGCCGTGTTGCGGACGTTTCCCGCCGAACGCTATCTGCCGGCGTTGGCGTTCGTCGCCATTCCTGGGTTGATCGGGCCGTTGATCGGTCCGACACTCGGCGGCTGGCTGGTGAAGATTGCCTCGTGGCACTGGATCTTTCTGATCAATGTGCCGGTGGGAGTCATCGGCTGCATCGCAACGTTTATCTTCATGCAGGACAGCCGCAATCCGGACACCGCGCGGTTCGACCTCAAAGGTTATCTGCTGCTGGTGGTCGGCATGGTGGCGATTTCGTTCGCGCTCGACGGCCGCACGGAACTCGGCATCCAGCACGCCGCCGTGCTCGTACTGCTGATCCTGAGCCTCGCCTGCTTTGTCGCGTACGGTCTGCATGCGGTACGCGAACCGCATCCGCTGTTTCCGCTGGATCTGTTCAAGATCAACACGTTCAGCGTCGGGCTGCTCGGCAATCTGTTCGCCCGCATCGGCAGCGGCGCGATGCCGTATCTGATTCCGCTGCTGTTGCAAGTGAGCCTCGGCTACAGCGCGTTCGAAGCCGGCCTGATGATGCTGCCGGTTGCCGCGGCCGGCATGACATCCAAGCGGCTTGCGACGAGGCTGATCACCCGGTATGGCTATCGGCGCGTGCTTGTGACCAACACGGTGCTGGTCGGACTCGCGATGGCGAGCTTTGCCTTGATGAGCGTGAACCAGCCGCTGTGGCTGCGGCTCGTGCAATTGGCGTTCTTCGGCGGTGTGAATTCAATGCAGTTCACCGCGATGAACACGCTCACGCTGAAGGACCTCGGCACCGGCGGCGCGAGCAGCGGCAACAGCCTGTTTTCGCTGGTGCAAATGCTGTCGATGAGTCTCGGCGTCACGGTCGCGGGCGCCTTGCTCGCCACCTTCACCGGCCTGATCCACAAGGTGACGCAAGCCAATTCGCTGCCCGCGTTCCACGCGACGTTCCTGTGCGTCGGCGTGATTACCGCGTGCTCGTCCTGGATCTTCGCGCAACTGTCCGCGGACATCCGCCGCTCGGCGCAGAAAACCGATCCTTCCGAGCGGACCTGAACGCCGAATCAGGGCGTCCTGCGCACCACGCGAGTGCGCCGCATGAGCGCGGCGCACCGCACCGCGCACAATCCGCGTTTCCCGCCGTGCTAACTGCGTTTTCAGGCCCGCGCATGGTTCTTGCTGATCAATCCTGTAAACTTGTGCTTGATGCGTGCCAGCTACGCCGCCTTCCACCCCACGACTGACATGATGAGCATAATCGAACTCGATCCCCCCGGCTTCCAGCCGCCGCGTCCGATGGCGGGCGACGAAGGCTCCCGGCGTACCGTCCTGTACGGCGGCTACACGGTGTTCAGCGTGTTCCAGCCGGTGTTCTCCGTGTCGCACCGGCGCGCGATCGGTTATCACGCGTCGCTGCGCGCCCGCGATGAACACGCCCAGCAGGTGCCCTCGCACGAGGTGTTCACCCAGGCCGCACGGCGCGGCGACCTGCTCGAACTCGGGCGGCTGGCGGAATCGCTGCATCTGGGCAATTTCAATGCGTTCGATAGCCACGACGAGTGGCTGTTCCTGAGCCTGCATCCCGCCGCGCTGATGGACACGAGCTACGGCGACGCGCTGCTGGCCGGTCTGAAGGCGCTTGGCCTGCCGCCGCAACGCGTGGTGCTCGAAGTGTCGGAGCAGGCCGGCGGCGAAACCACGCGCTTCGCGGAGATTGTCGACTCGCTGCGCAAATCGGGCTTCCTGATCGCGCTGGATGGCTTTGGCGCGAAGCATTCGAATATCGACCGCGTGTGGAATCTGCGGCCGGACATCGTCACGCTCGACCGCTGCATTCTGGCGCAGGCCAGCGAGCATTCGCATATCGAACGGGTGTTGCCGGGCCTCGTGTCGCTGCTGCACGAGTCGGGGCAACTGGTGCTGATGGGCGGCCTCTCGACCGAGCGCGACGCGCTGATCGCGCTCGAATGTAAC
This sequence comes from Paraburkholderia sp., assembly GCF_036488795.1. Lineage (GTDB taxonomy): Bacteria > Pseudomonadota > Gammaproteobacteria > Burkholderiales > Burkholderiaceae > Paraburkholderia. The sequence goes on along the minus strand of NZ_DASXHA010000088.1, from coordinate 31,845 downwards.
GTGGACTTCGTACAAGGCGCGTATTTCGCCGGGCCGAGCGTCGAGCCGGTGAAGCCGCAAGCGGCGGCCGGCTTGATGGACGACCTGTCCGCGGCGCTGCGCGAACGGGTCGCCGCGCGCGAGCGTGCGCAAGCCGTGCGTCTGGAGCCGTATGTGCAGGCGCTCGAAACCGCCAGTGCCCAGCTGATGGCCGGTGAATCGGTCGCCCAGGCGACCGCGCCGCTGCTGACGCTGGGTGAAACGGCGCGCTGTTTCTTGCTGGATGGCTCGGGCCGGCAGATCGGCGACAACGTCTTGCCGCCGGGACGCGCCTCGCAACGCGCGAAGCGCTTCCGGCCGCTGTTGCATTCGGAAGGTGCAAGCTGGGAGCGCCGGCCGTATTTCATCGGCGCGCTGCGGATGCCGGGCCGGGTGCATCTGACGCCGCCGTATCTGTCGATCAACGAAGCGCACCTGTGCGTAACCGCGTCGATCGCCGCACAAACGCCGCACGGCATGCAGGTGCTATGCGTCGACATCAACTGGGAAGTTGCCGCACACCGCAACTAAAGTGCCGGGCGCCGCGTAGGCGCCTGTTGCGTTGCGTTGCAGCTTCCTGAGCAGACGCCTGACCGCCGCGAGGCTGAAAGCGCGATTCGCGGTGTGCAGATACGCCGCGCACGTGACGATCCGCAACGCCGCGATCTTGCCGGAGTCGTCGCTCGAGACATCGAGCAGCGCGGTGATTTCGCCTCCCCTCAGCAACGCAATGCTCGAGGCGCCGTCAATCGACACCGCTTCGGCTTGCTCAGCCTGCACGCTGAGCGAAGTCACCGTCTCGACCCACTCGAGGGACGCCGACACCGGGTCGGCCACACGGACAGGCGCGTCGCTGACCACCTCCGGCGCGTCGCTAAAGAGACGCAGCAGGCCCGCCCTATCCTGCGTTTCCAACGCCTCACGCAGCCGTTCCACGAGTAGCCCATGGGTCGAAGCATCCGGCCGCTGCAAAGGTGCGCCAGCGCGCTGCAAACGCGTTTTGGCACGATGCACGATCTGACGGCACGCCGCCGGTGTCTTCGCGAGGATCTTCGCAATCTCCGCGTAGTCGCAATCAAACGCTTCATGCAACACGAAGGCGGCGCGCTCGTCGGGTTTTAAGCGCTCCATCAACAGCATCAGACCGTACGACATCTGCGCCGAACGCAACGCCAGTTCTTCCGCGGATGGCACCGTGTCGTCCAGCCAGGGCTCCGGCAACCATCCTGCGGCCCGCGACGCGCGTTCCAGTTGCAAATGCCGCAGTCTGTCGATGGCCAGACGCGCCGTGACCGTGGTGAGCCACGCGACCGGCGTGCGTATCTCGCCGGCCTCCGCGAGATGCCATTTCAGCCAGACGTCCTGCACCACGTCTTCCGCTTCCGCGCGGCTGCCGAGCATCCGGTAAGCGAGCGCAAGGAGCCTTGCGCGCGCGGCTTCGAAGCCGGATGCCTTGTCGTTTGCTGATTCCTTCATTCGTGAAGCTCCTGAATCATGGCGTCGTGGAGAACGCCGCGTAGGTCATGCAAGCTGATGCAGCAAGCGCAAACCGGCAGAACGACTTGCCCCATCCATAGCGCCCTGGCGCGCGCCGCTGCAAATTCCATCCTCGTTTGCTGCCATGTGGCTTGACGGGCAAGCCGTCTCCGATGTGACAGGCCAGCGCAAATATTTTTCTGTCACGCCTGCGGGCGGCGTTTCGTCATGTGGACAGTCGCTCGCGCCGCTTGAATGGCGCGGGTTCAACCCACCGTCTCACCTGCGACGAGGCATGCATGCATTCCAGCTATCCAGCTTTTACCGGACTCGGTCTGGTACCGACCGTCATCGAACAATCCGGACGCGGCGAGCGCGCCTACGACATCTATTCACGGCTGCTGCGCGAGCGCATCGTGTTTCTGGTCGGCCCGGTGAACGAGCAGTCCGCGAGCCTGATCGTCGCGCAGCTGCTGTTCCTCGAATCCGAGAATCCCGACAAGGATATTTCTTTTTATATTAACTCGCCGGGGGGCTCGGTCTACGACGGCCTCGCGATCTTCGACACCATGCAGTTCATCAAGCCGGAAGTGTCGACGCTATGCACCGGTTTTGCCGCGAGCATGGGCACCTTTCTGCTGACCGCGGGACAGCGCGGCAAGCGTTATGCATTGCCGAACGCGCGCATCATGATCCATCAGCCGTCCGGCGGCAGTCAGGGCACCGCGGCCGACATCGAGATTCAGGCGAAGGAAGTGCTGTATCAGCGCGAACGTCTGAACGCGCTCATGGCCGAACGCACGGGGCGCACGTTCGAACAGATCGGCAAGGACACGGACCGCGACAACTTCATGTCGGCCGCCGATGCGAAAACCTACGGGCTGATCGACGATGTGCTGGTGACCCGCGACGCGCTCGGCGTGGAGGCACCTCGTAATAACCTGTGAAGGCTGTTGCAGGTTACTGTGCAGTGCGCGCCCTGGTTGTCGTCGTGGTGTTGCCAACCCGCCAGGGCACGCGCGCCGGATCATTTTTCGCTGTGCACGCGCTGGGCGATGGCGACGAAATCACCCTCCTTCATGTTGCGAATCAGTTTCTCTTCGGCGTGCAGATCCAGTGAACGGCTCAGCAGCCAGTACACCCCGCCCGACACGATCAGTCCTACCAGCCACGCAATATCCACGCCGCCGAGCAGATGGGCGAAATAGCCCACGAACACCTCTTTCTGCGCTTGTGCGTCGTACACGAAGAAGAACGGAATCATCGCCCCGAAACCTACGACGTAAGCGGCGATGCCGCGCATCTGCCACGCGCCGTAGATGCCCCTCGGCGTGAAGAAGTGCGGAATCGCGTAGCGGCCTTTGCGCACGAAGAAGTAATCAACCAGGTTGACGGCCGTCCACGGTACGAGGAAATACAGCATCAGCACGAGAAAGGTGTTGAGCATCGCGATGCCGTTGCCCTTGATCGCCAGCACGCAAAACAGCACGACCGCGCTGATCGCCACGATCGACGCAATGCGTGCGCCGCGTGTCGGCGTGATCTTGCGAACGGAATCGACACCGGTGAGCAGCGTCAGCATCGCGCTATAGGTGTTGAGCGCGATGATCGGCAGGAAGCCCGCCACCGATACCATCACGAGCACATGCCCGAAGCCCGGCAACATCGACGCGCCGACCTGATTCAACGCAACCAGCGCGTCCTCGGCCTTCAGTTGCTGCGCAAGCCATGCGCCGAGGCCGATCATCCACGTGCCGGACAGCGACGCACCGAGGAAGATCGCGGTAATCAGCTTGCGGCGGCTCGTGTGCTTCGGCAGATAGCGCGAATAGTCCGACACGTACGGCGCGTACGAAATGTTGTAGCTGGCGCCGATGGCGAACTGCGTGGCGAATGCGATCCAGCTGAAGCCCGAATGCGTGACGTCCGCCGCCGCGGGCGTGACCTGCGCTGGGTGCCCCGCGCCGAACATCAGTGCGAGCGTGACCAGTGCATAGAGCGGCAGGGTCGCGATTAACGCCCACTTGAACGCCTTGTGCATCAGATCGTGTCCGTAGATGGACAATAACGCGCCGGCCAGAATCGCGACGGCGGCGCTGAGCGTCGCGTCGATTCCGAAGACATGCTTGAGGCCATCCACGATCAGCGAAACATTGACGACGTTAAAGCCGACGAACACGAACAACGTAGCGAACAACGCCAGGATCACGCCACGATAGCCGAACTGCGCGCGTGACTGGATCATCTGCGGCAAGCCCATCTCCGGGCCTTGCGAACCGTGAAAGGCCATGAAGATCGTGCCGAACATGATGCCCAGCGCGCCCGCCAGAGTCGTCCATCCGGCCGACAAACCCATGCCCGGACCGACAAAGCCGATCGAAATGGTGAAGAAGTGGAAATTGCCGAGGAACCAGAACGGGCCCTGACTGCCGAGACGCGCGTGACGCTCGCTCTCGGGGATATAGTCGATCGAATGGCTCTCGACTGCGATGCCGGCGCCGCCATTCATGTCGTTGCCGGCCAGCTTGACCGCTTCGGGTTGATTCATGGTGAAACTGTCTCCTGCCTGTCTGCTTAACGCCTGCGTGATGTCTATTTGTGCCCTGCCCATCCCGCCGGCCCGAACTATCCGTTCTCATGCATATCGTCAGATCCTGCGCATCCGTCGATGGAGACAGTTGTAAGCGGCCAAAAGTCAGAAATGAATAGCGAAATGCGGACGTTTACATCGATCTAGTACGATGTATCCTGAAAAGCCCGTGCAGCGGAACACAAAGCTGTTAACCCCGCGCAGGAATCGCTATCATGGTCGCGACCGTCGAGTTCGACGATTGCCTCATTGGAGAATTACATGGCGTCAGCCAACGAAACGATCAGCATGGCGCTGTTCTGCGACTTCGAAAACGTCGCCCTCGGCGTGCGCGATGCGAAGTACGAAAAGTTCGACATCAAGCTCGTACTGGAGCGTTTGCTGCTTAAAGGCAGCATCGTCGTGAAGAAAGCGTACTGCGATTGGGAGCGCTACAAAAGCTTCAAAGGCACGATGCACGAAGCGAACTTCGAACTGATCGAAATTCCGCACGTGCGCCAGTCGGGCAAAAATTCGGCGGACATTCGCCTTGTGGTCGATGCGCTCGACCTCTGCTATACGAAATCGCACGTCAATACGTTCGTGATCATCAGCGGCGACTCCGACTTTTCGCCGCTGGTGTCGAAGCTGCGCGAAAACGCGAAGCAGGTAATCGGCGTCGGTGTGCAACAGTCCACTTCGGATCTGCTGATCGCCAATTGCGACGAATTCATTTTCTACGACGACCTCGTGCGCGAGAGTCAGCGCACCGTGGTCAAACGCGAAACCGCACGTCCGGCACAGCAGCCCGCAGCGAAGCGCGCGCCCAGCGCCAATGAAGAAAAACGCCCAAAGGAAGATCTGGAAACGCGCCGCACCAAGGCCGTGGAAATCGCCGTACAGACTTTCGATGCGCTCGCTTCCGAGCGTGGCGACAGCGGCAAGATCTGGGCGTCGGTGCTGAAGAACGCCATCAAGCGCCGCAAGCCCGATTTCAACGAAACGTATTACGGCTTTCGCGCGTTCGGCAATCTGCTCGAAGAGGCGCAAGCGCGTGGCTTGCTCGAATTCGGACGAGACGAGAAGTCCGGTGCGTATGTATATCGCAGCGCAACGGCCTCAGTGAGCGAGCAGCGAGAAGCGACGCATGAGTCTCGTCATGAGGCTCATCAAGAAGCACCGCGAGAAGCGCCGCAGGAAGCCGCACCTTCGGAAGCCGCGGTGACGGCCGAATCCGCCAGCAAGCAGCACGACTCGCGACGCCGCGGACGCGGCAATCGCAAAGGTGCGCGCGAGGCGGCGGAGCCGCCACGCACCCCCGAATCTTCCGACAGCGACGCACAGCCACGCTGGACCTCGGCGTTTGCCAGCAGCGAACCAGAAGATGAACGCGATCACGAAGCACCCGTGATCGAAGCGCAACCGTCGATCTTTGAAATCGAAGAGGCAGTTGAAGAAACTGCCGGACAAGCGGTCGTGCCGCAAGCAGCGGCAATCGACTCCGAGGCATCCGAAGGCAGCCAGGAAACGCGCCGCAAGGGACGTGGCAGCCGTAAGACAACAGCCAGGAAAGCGGCCCGCAAAACTGCGGCCACGCCAGCTGAAGCCGCAACCGAAGCCGACGCTGAAGCTGCCCACGCAGCACCTGTGCAGGAGGCACCGGCGCAGGCTACACCCGAGGAACCGGTGGCCCGCAAGACCGCGCGTAAATCCACCACGCGCGCGCGTCGCCCGCGTAAGGCAGCGGCGACTTCAGACGCGGAATAAGTGCAGCGCGCCATTCAGGCGGCCCCTATTGCGGGGCCGCCGTCTATCAGGGCAGCGCTCAGAAGCGGTGCGTCATGCCCACCGTGCCCAGTATCTGCTTGGTGCCGGGCTCGGCCACCGTCACGCCCGGCCAACTGACCGTCGAGGTGCCGTTGTTTTTGATGTAGCCCGCGCGCACATAGAGGCTCGTACGCTTGGACAACTGGTGGTCGGCACCAATCTCGAAGCCTGGGGCGTTGTCGTGCGCGCCGCGCACGTTGCGCTGCAGAGCGGCAAGCTCGATCGTGTCCGCAGCCGTCGCCTGGATCGTCGCGCCCAGCTCGGCAATGCTCAGCGAGTGCCCCGTTCCAAGCACGGCGGCAAGCGAGTGCGCCGACGGATCTTTCGCGCGCTGATACGAATAGTTGAACTGGAAGTTGACGATCCCCACGCGATAAGCCAATACGCCGATAAAGTGTTCGGTGCCGAGCAGGCTCAACGCGGTCGGCAGCCCCTGGATGGTCTCCTGCCCCGGATGCTGGTTCACATACGCGAGCCCCGCGTACAAACCATAACCCGTATAGCTTGCGCCGACGTTCAGCATATTGCCGGTGGTAGCCGGGATCGGCTGCGACACCGTCGACGCGAACGCATACATGCCGTAAAGCTGGACGCCGCCCATATTCGGCGACTGATACAGGATCGAATTGCTGGCGCGGCCGGAGTCATACTGCGTTGAAAGGGTCTTGCGATCGACCGCGAGCACATTCGCTGAAAACGGCGACAAAACCTCATTCGCGCGAAACGGCTCGGCCGGGTACACCACGCGGAAGCTCGGCTCATATTGACGGCCCAGCGTCAGAGAGCCGTACGTGTCATGCGTCAGACCGACCCACGCCTGGCGATAGAACAGTGCGGACGTGTCGGCAAACAAGGTGCCGTTGTTGACGTTGAAGCCGGTCTCGAGGTCGAACTGCGCAGTCAGACCGCCGCCCAGGTTCTCGTTGCCCTTCATGCCGAACTGTGAGCCGGTCGCGCCACCGCTTCGCTCGGAAAACGAATGGTGCCCGCCGTTGTCGAGGTATTGGCCAAATACATCCACGACACCATATAACGTCACACTCGAGTCGGCTGCCACCGCAACGCCGGCGGCGAGAGCCAGTGTGGCTCCGCAAATACCCTGACTGATCAAGCGCATACCTGTCTCCTCTTTCTGATGACCGCTTGCCGCGGACTTGATTGCCTTGCTGCTGCGGTACGAAGCGACCGCTGTCTCCTGTGCGCCACCCTTGTGCGGCGTGCGTGATCTCGCTGATCGTGCTGATCGTGGATATGGCGCCCGGCGCATCTGGCATTCCAAAGGCGCTGGTTAGCCCTATAAATAGAATGAGCGTGCTAATTTGAAGCCAACCGGCACCATAAAGCCATTGCATTATTCTCATGAGGAGATTGCAGGCAGCGCATGTCAAGATGGGCCGCTAGCAAGGGGGCCAAGCGCCTCGAAAGCGTGTGCAAATCAGGGCAATTGAAGGGGTATGCGGCCGAATCAGCCGGTACGGAGAACGGGTGTCGCGCGTCGAAGAACGCCGAAAGCAGTAGATGACACTCTGGCGCACCACCGCCTGGCGCCACGCCTCACAAACAAAACGCCACGCTGAAAAACAGAAAGCCCTCGCATTGCGCAGAGGGCTTTCTTTATTACTACGGGTCCTGCTTTTATTGCGGCTTCACACCAAGTGATTGAGAGCCGCAGCCAAGCTTACGCGAAATTCTTCGCAGCGAAATCCCAGTTCACGATGTTCCAGTACGCTTCAACGAACTTCGGACGTGCATTGCGATAGTCGATGTAATAAGCGTGTTCCCACACGTCGATGGTCAGCAGCGCCTTCGCGTCCGTGGTGAGCGGCGTAGCCGCATTGCTGGTCGACACGAGGTCGAGCGAGCCGTCTGCCTTCTTCACGAGCCATGCCCAGCCCGAGCCGAACGTGCCGACTGCCGTCTTGGCGAACTCTTCCTTGAACTTGTCATAGGAACCCCACTTGGCGTTGATAGCGTCGCCCAGTGCGCCCTTTGGTGCGCCGCCACCTTGCGGCGACAGGCTGTTCCAGAAGAACGTGTGATTCCACACTTGAGCAGCATTGTTGAAGATGCCGCCCGATGCCTTCTTGACGATCTCTTCAAGCGACAGGTTCTCGAACTCCGTGCCCTTGATCAGATTGTTCAGGTTAGTCACATAGGTCTGGTGATGCTTGCCATAGTGATACTCGAGCGTCTCTTCCGACATGTTCGGAGCGAGCGCATTTTTCGCGAACGGCAGCGGCGGGAGCGTATGTTCCATGGTGCTTTCCTTCTATCTGTTTGTGGGGGAGTCAGTCTGCGGATAACGCTGTAGAGCACTCGATTGTAGGCGACTTGGAATAACCCCGCAAACCAACGGACTTTATGTCCGGCGCCCGCGAACATGCCGTGTAAATGACGTAATTAGTGCTCCCGCCACGCCCTTGTCACGGTCAAAAGTACGCTAGATAAATGCCCATTTCGCAGCTTTCAAAAACCATCGGCGAGACGCGCCTGCACATCTGCAAGCGTGATGTCGGCGGTACCCTCAGCAAGATGCACCGTGAGGCGACGTCCGGGCCTGAGCGTCGACGGCGCGCGCACCGCGCGGCCGTTTTGCGCATCCAGCAAGGCCGCGTAACCGCGTTCGAGTGTGCGTTGCGGACTCAGTACTTCAAGACGCGCAGCAAGCGTCGTGACGCGCGCGGTCTGACGTTCGTGTTGCCGCAACAGCGCGCTGTCCAGACGTTGTGCGAGCGCATTCAACGCATTGCGATGCGCCGCGAGATCCGGACGCCAGCGCTGCCAGCGCATCTGCAGCAGCGAAAACCGCGCTCGTGCATCGCGCACCGGACGTGCGCCCGCTGACGCAAGACGCACGCTCAGTTGCTGCAAGTGCGTACGCTGCCGCGCGAGTCTTTCGGAAGGCGACACCAGCCGGCGCGCCAGCCAGTCGAGCTGTTGCGCGCGCCGCTCCATCATGCGGCCAAAGCCGCGTGCAAGCGTCGCGTGACGGTGATCCAGATCGCGCAGCAACAGCGCGCGTTGCGGACTGACGAGTTCGGCGGCGGCGGTGGGCGTCGGCGCGCGCACGTCGGCGGCGAAATCGGCGATCGTGAAATCGGTTTCGTGACCCACCCCGCTCACCACCGGCATCGCGCTCTCGGCGATCGCACGCGCCAGCACTTCTTCGTTGAAGGCCCACAAATCTTCGATCGAACCGCCGCCCCGGCATACGATCAGCACATCCACTTCGCGTCTTGCGTTGGCCGTCTCGACCATTGCCGCCAGCTTCGCACTGACACCCACGCCCTGCACGGGCGCCGGATACACGATCACCGGAATATGCGGCGCGCGGCGCTGCAACGTGGTCAACACATCTCGCAAAGCAGCAGCCTGCAGCGACGTAACAATGCCAATCGCGCGCGGATGCGCTGGCAGCGGACGTTTGCGTTCAGCGGCGAAGAGCCCTTGCGCTTCGAGCTGCGCCTTGAGTTTCAGGAACGCTTCGTAAAGCCGCCCTTGACCGGTACGACGCACCGCCTCGACATTCAACTGCAGCTCGCCGCGTGGCTCATACATCGTGACGAGCGCGCGCACTTCGATGCGGTCGCCTTCGCGCGGCGTGAACTCGGCATATTGCGCGCGACCGCGGAACATCACGCAGCGCATTTGCGCTTGCGCGTCCTTGATCGAGAAATACCAGTGGCCGCTCGCAGCGCGCGTGAAATTCGACACTTCCCCGGCCACCCAGACGAGCGGAAAGGAGCGTTCGAGCATCGTGCCAATGGCGCGATTGAGCGCCGATACCGGCACGACGACATCGCCGCCGACGGCGCCCGACGACGAGAAAGGACTTTCGGAATTCATGCGAGGAATAGGGATGACAGGCCGGACAGACGATAGACCGAGCGGCCATCCGCGTCCAGCGCGTTGTACGAATTGTTAAAAGTGTCCACATGGCGGGAGCGGCTGAAAGGATGCTGTCGGGATGCGCTCAAAGCCCAGCAATCTCGAGACAACCCGTTGATTTATATGGCATTAATATCTCACTAACAGGGGTGCTGACCGACCACAACCGCGCGCCATGGCCTTTCCAGCCACTTCGGTGGGGGGTTCTCCACAAAGTTATCCACAGGTTGCTGGATCCCCGCACCGGCTCCGGTTGCGGCGAGCGCGTTCGGAAGTGCAACCGCTGCGACTTGCCGCGGACGGCGCTCGCGCGCTAGAGTGCCGGCTTTAAAGGGCGTTATCAGCGTCCGCTGGCGCGCGCCTTCGAGCCTGTTTCGCGGGTCATTCGAAGCCGCGCGGCACTCAGCGGTCCCGCGTCTTTTCGTCGCCGCATACTGCTGGTGCGGCGTCCGTCCTGTGCTATCGCCGTTCGCCTCACCTGGAGAAACGCATTGATTCTTGCATCGCAGCGCGTCATGGCCTCCGGCCTTTTCCCATGAGTGAAGTGACCCACAACCTCGAAGCGCGCCTCGCGCGCGAGTGGCAGGAGCGCGGCCCGCTCGCGTGGGCGCTGACGCCGTTTGCCTGCGTGTTCGGCGCGATCGCCGCCGCGCGGCGCGCGGCCTTCTCACTGGGCTGGCTGAAATCGGTGCGGGTCGGTGCGCCGGTGGTGGTGGTCGGCAACGTGACGGTCGGAGGCACGGGCAAGACTCCAACCGTCATTGCGCTGGTCGAAGCGCTACGCGCCGCGGGTTTCCATCCGGGTGTCGTGTCGCGCGGTTACGGCGCTCGCGTAAGCCGGCCAACCGCCATCACGTCCGCTTCGCTGCCCCAGGAAGGTGGCGACGAACCTTTGCTGATCGCGCGCCGCACCGGCGCGCCGGTGTGGGTCTGCCCGGATCGCGTCGCGGCCGCGCAGGCGCTGTGCGCCGCACATCGTGAGGTGGACGTGATCGTCAGTGACGACGGGCTGCAACACTATCGACTCGCGCGCGACGCCGAAGTGGTCGTGTTCGACCATCGTCTCGGCGGCAATGGTTTTCTGTTGCCGGCGGGACCGTTGCGCGAACCGCTGTCACGCCGCCGCGATGCGACGCTGATCAACAATCCGTATGAACGCACCTTGCCGCCCTGGCCGAACACGTTCGCGCTGACGCTCACGCCGGGCGACGCATGGCATCTCGGCAATCCCGCACTGCGCCGGCCGCTCGGGCAATTCCGCGGGGTGCGCGTGCTGGCCGCGGCCGGAATTGGCGCGCCCGAACGCTTCTTTGCGACGCTGCGCGCGGCAGGTCTCGCACCGGACACGCGTGCTTTGCCGGATCACTACGCCTTTGACACGAATCCATTCGTCGATGTCGATGCCGACGCGATCCTGATCACCGAAAAGGATGCGGTAAAATTGGGGTCCTGGCACGATGCGCGCATCTGGGTTGTCCCCGTCGAAGCTGCGCTGGATCATCGCCTCATTGAATTAGTTGTGGAGAAAGTCCGTGGACGCTCGCCTGCTTGAAATCCTCGTCTGCCCGATCTGCAAGGGCCCGCTCAGCTACGATCGCGCCGCGCAGGAGCTGATCTGCAATGCGGACAAGCTCGCGTATCCGATCCGCGACGGCATTCCGGTCATGCTGGTGGACGAAGCCCGTCAAACGGTGGAAGGCACGCCGGTCGAGCCGCTGAACCCCGCGCCCGGCGCTTGAGCCGGGCCACTGTGGTCGCACTGCGAACCCGGCTCAGCCCGCATCGGTCTTCCATGTTCTACGCGCCCCGACGAGGCGCGCCCAGTTCCGTGCCTTGTTCAGGTCTGCCACGCTCTTGATGACTCACGCCACCGCCGCCTCCACCCCGCCGTTCATCGCCGTCGTTCCGGCGCGACTCGCGTCGACCCGTCTGCCGAACAAGCCGCTCGCCGATATCGGCGGCAAACCCATGGTCGTGCGCGTCGCCGAACGCGCGCTCGCCTCCGGCGCGCAGCAGGTGCTGATTGCGTCGGACGCGCAGTCGGTGCTCGACGTCGCGCGCGAGCATGGCATCGAAGCAGTGTTGACGCGTGGCGATCATCCGTCGGGCACCGACCGTCTTGCGGAAGTCGCTGCACAATTCGGCTGGAGCGACGACACGATCGTCGTCAACGTGCAGGGCGACGAACCGCTGATCGACCCGGCGCTCGTGTGCGGCGTTGCGTCGCACCTTGCGGCGAGCGAGGGCTGCGCGATCGCCACGGCCGCACACCCCATCACCGATCCCGCCGAGGTCTTCAACCCGAACGTGGTGAAGGTGGTGCTCGACGCCCGCGGTGTGGCGCTGTACTTTTCGCGCGCGCCGATTCCCTGGGCCCGCGACGCGTATCAGCCGGCCTGGCCGGATATCGCGAAAATGCCCGCCCCACCTGCCCCTGCGGCGGTTTATCGGCACATTGGCCTGTACGCTTATCGCGCCAGATTCCTGCGCAGTTATCCGGGTCTCGCCCAATCTCCGATCGAACAGGCCGAGGCGCTCGAACAGTTGCGCGCCATGTGGCATGGCGAGCGCATCGCCGTCCTCGTGACCGCGCAAGCGCCGCTGCCAGGCGTCGACACCCCCGCGGATCTTGCCCGCGTACAGGCTTTATTCGGTCCGTCAGCGTAAAAACCCATGGCATAATCAGACGGTCGTGCGCACCATCTGCAATGACCGTTTGTCAGGGTTTGCCCCCAGTCGTCCCGTTGTCTCCTCGCAGCGCCGTCGGATCCGACGAGCAGCGCGAGGCACGTCATGGTCCGTCCAACGCGGGTCCCCTGAACCAGGCGCGCAGATCACCTTCAAGCATTGCGCCGCACAGAATTCACATAGATCTGGAGATATCACATGCGTTTGATCCTGTTGGGTGCTCCTGGAGCGGGCAAGGGCACTCAGGCAAACTTCATCAAAGAAAAATTCGGCATTCCGCAGATTTCCACCGGCGACATGCTGCGTGCGGCCGTCAAGGCAGGTACGCCGCTCGGCGTGGAAGCGAAGCGTTTCATGGATGCCGGTGAACTGGTGTCGGACGAACTGATCATCAATCTGGTCAAGGAGCGCCTGCAACAACCGGACTGCGCGAACGGCTATCTGTTCGACGGCTTTCCGCGCACGCTGCCGCAAGCGGAAGCCATGAAACACGCCGGCGTCGCGATCGACTACGTGCTGGAAATCGACGTGCCGTTCGACGAGATCATCGTGCGTATGAGCGGCCGCCGCGTACACGCTGCGTCGGGCCGCACGTATCACACCCGCTTCAATCCGCCGAAGGTCGACATGCTCGATGACGTCACGGGTGAACCGCTGATCCAGCGCGACGACGACAAGGAAGAAACGGTCAAGAAGCGTCTGGACGTCTACGTGGCGCAAACCAGGCCGCTGATCGATTACTACAACAGCTGGGCGAAACACGGCGATCCGTCCACCAGCCTCAGCGCGCCGCAATACCGCGCCATTTCCGGCTTGGGCACCGTTGACGAAATTCGCGTTCGCGTGTTCGAAGCACTGAAGTAAGCGCGCTGCCGTGATGCGACAGGCGCAATGGCAGTTCAGGTTGCCGCGGCACCCGTCACAGCGGCACGTCAGCGAAGTTCGCTGAAATGAAAGGCCCGCATTTAAGGCGGGCTTTTTTACGCCCGCGCGGTTTTCTCCCATGTCATGCCTGCTCCCGGCGGCGTGCATGCCTGCGGCTATCCGGCTGCTGTTTATTCCGTTATCCGAATTAATTCTTGTGGCTTGCTCCCGCACCACGCACGAGCAGACACTCCGCCCTTTTGCTTTCCGCGCTGCAGCATAGTCGCTACAATCGTTCATCGAAAAAATATTCGATCTCGACGATTACCGAACCGAAGCAAAGGAGAAGACATGGAGATTCGTGACAACGTATTCCTGATCACCGGCGGTGCATCAGGTCTGGGCGCCGCCACGGCGCGCCTGTTCGCCGAACACGGCGGCAAGATCCTGGTCGCCGACCTCAACCAGCAGGCAGGCACGGCGCTCGCGCAAGAACTGGGCGGCGTGTTCGTCAAGTGCGACGTGAGCCGTGAAGACGACGCCACGCAAGCGGTCGAAGCGGCCACGAAGCTCGGCACGCTGCGCGGCCTGATCAATTGCGCGGGCGTGGCCCCGGCCATCAAGACGGTCGGCAAGGACGGACCGCATCCGCTCGAGGCGTTCACGAAGACCATCTCGATCAACCTGATCGGCACCTTCAACATGATTCGCCTCGCCGCGGCGGCCATGTCGAAGAACGAGCCGAATACGCTGGGCGAGCGCGGCGTGATCATCAATACGGCGTCGGTGGCGGCATTCGACGGACAAATTGGCCAGGCCGCTTATGCTGCTTCGAAGAGCGGCGTGGTGGGCATGACGCTGCCGATCGCCCGCGACCTGTCGCGCAACGCGATCCGCGTCATGACGATCGCACCGGGCATCTTCGAAACGCCGATGCTGCTCGGCATGCCGCAGGAAGTACAGGACGCGCTCGGCGCGATGGTGCCGTTCCCGCCGCGTCTGGGCAAGCCGGTGGAATACGCAATGCTCGCCAAGCAGATCTTCGACAACCCGATGCTCAACGGCGAAGTGATTCGCCTCGACGGCGCAATCCGGATGCAGCCCAAGTAACCCTGGCCGGCCGCTCCCGTCGCAATGTAAAACGCCGGCGACGCGCTTGGTGCGCATCGCCGGCGTTTCGCTTCGCATGAGGTGAAGGATCGTGTCTCAGTCGCCGTCGTTGTGCTGCGTACGCTGACGCAACTCGTGCAACTGGGATTCGACGACCGTTGCATCATCCGCATCCGGCCGGTCGCCCAGGTAACGCTCCAGATCTTCCAGCGCGGGCCGCAGATAGTCGAGCCGCGCATAAGCGAAGCCGCGATCGCGCACTTCCTCGATGCTGTCCGGCAGCAGGATCACCAGCCGCTGCTGCACGGCGAGCAGGCGCTGCCAGCGTTCCGTCTGAAGATAGGTCGACTTCAGGTTGCGCAGCATGCGCGTGATGATCTCGCGGCGCGTGGCCGGTTGCAGCAACATGCGCAACGCGCGGCTGACCGACTCGCCGGCCGACGCCACGTAGGGTTCCAGCATGTCGACCATTTCCGATTCCGAGAGCGAATGCCCCGTGGTCGGATCCAGCATCACGTCGCCGTCAGGCGTCGTGACACGCAACAGGAAGTGCCCCGGAAACGACACGCCCCGTACTGGAATGCCAATCTGCTCGGCCATCTCCAGATACAGCACGGCCAGCGAAATCGGAATGCCGCGGCGGCGCCTGAGCACCACGTTCAGATGACTGTTATCCGGATCGTTATAGTCATTGAGATTGCTGCCGAAGCCCAGTTCGCGGAAGAAAAACCGGTTGAGGATACCGACCTTCTGCTTGATGTCAGTCTCCGCCGGCATGCGGCGCTGCAGGCGCAGCACCAGTTCGTCGATCTCGGCGAGCGCGCCTTGCAGATCGAGGTCGGGGTAAGCATCCTGTGCGAGCGAAAGCGCCGCCTCGGTGAGCGGCAGGCTGTCGTCTTCGGCGACCAGCGTGCTGAAATAGTCGAGAACCCGCGTCGTCGTGATCACTTCACTCGCCTTCTGAAATACGCGTATTTGAAGCCCATCAGCCAGAGCATACCGAAATATAGCGCAGCAAACAGAACGAGGCACGATGCCAGCAGGACGACGCGCTCGAGCGGTTCGGCATGCAGGCCGATCCAGTCAAAGCTGATGGAAAACCAATGCATGACACCCGCCAGAACGAGACATGCCCCGAACATCTGCACGAAGAACTTCAGCCAGCCGCTGGACGGCATATAGATGCCGCGCCGGCGCAAACCGATGAACAGCAATAGCGCGTTCACGCAGGCGCCGAGGCCGACACTCAGCGTCAGGCCGGCATGCGCGAAAATCGGCACGAAGACGTAGTTGCTCAACTGCGTGACGATCAGCACGCCGACGCCGATCTTCACCGGCGTCTTGATGTCCTGCTTTGCGTAAAAGCCGGGTGCGAGAATCTTGATGAGGATCAGGCCGATCAGCCCAACCCCATACGCCGACAGCGCGCGCCCGACCATGACCACCGAGTGGCTGTCGAACTTGCCGTAGTGAAACAGCGTCGCGGTGAGCGGCTCGGCGAAGAAGAACAGCGCGATTGCGCTGGGCGCCGCGAGCAGGAAGGTCACGCGCAAGCCCCAGTCGAGCAGCGACGAATACTCATGCGGATCGGCGTCGACGTGTGCCTTGGAGAGACTCGGCAGCAGAATCGTGCCGAGCGCCACGCCCAGCAACGCGGTAGGGAATTCCATCAGCCGGTCGGCGTAGTTGATCCACGACACGGCCCCGGGACCGATGCGCGACGCAATGTTCGTATTGATGATCAGGCTGATCTGCGCGACCGACACCGCGAACATGGCCGGCACCATTTTCGACAGCACGCGCTTCACGCCGCGATGCGCGAGCGCACGAAGCGGATTCCACGCGATGCGCGGCACCATGTCGATCTTCTTCAGACCCGGCAACTGCACGAGGAACTGCAACACTCCGCCGACGATCACCGCCCACGCCAGCGCATAGACCGGCGTCTTCATATGCGGCGCGACAAACACGGCCGCGCCGATGAACGAGACGTTCAGCAGCACCGGGGCGAATGCCGGCAGCGAAAAGCTCTTGTAGGTATTCAGCACGCCCGAGGCCAGCGAGGTCAGCGAAATGAACACGATGTACGGGAACATGATGCGCGTCATGGTGACGGCGAGCGGATACGCCGCGCCGTCATGCGCCAGACCGGACGCGACCACATACACGACGCCCGACGCCCCAAGCACGCCTATCAGCGACAGAACGGCCAGCGCCCAGGCGAGCACGGTCGAAGTCGCGTCGACCAGCGCCTTGGTCGCGTCGTGCCCCTGCTGATTCTTGAACTCGGCGAGAATCGGCACAAACGCCTGCGAAAACGCGCCTTCCGCGGAGATGCGGCGCAGCAGGTTGGGAATACGGAAGGCGACGTAGAACGCGTCGGTGTATTGGCTGGCGCCGAACGCACGGGCGATCAGCGTTTCGCGGGCCAGTCCGGTCACGCGGGACAGCAGCGTGAAGCCGCTGACCGTCAGCAGGGCTCGGAATAGATTCATGGGGCGCTTATTATACGGGTGCCGCGTGTGCGGACGACGAGCCGGGAACCGTATCCGACCGATTTGACGCGCAGACGTTCGATCCGGACAGGATTGCACGATGTTCGCGCAGTGCCCGCCTGGTGCCCACGCAGTGTCCGCTCGCACGGCGGATCACGTATTTCCGTTTGCCACGTGCCTGTTTTTGTTGCTATAATCGCCGGTTTCGAAGCTCGCTCAATTTTCGGGAAGCACTGGGGTTGCGCTCCGCCGCCATCCAGGCATCCGCTGAACGGGCCTGATTTCGCCTAGCTGAATCAGCAATTTCGTCACTTTTGCGCTCTTGGGCAATCGCTTCCAAGGGTTCGATCTAAAAGCAGCGCCCGGCCACTTGAAGGTCAGGTACTGGAAACAGGAACAGGATAAGGAACCGTCATGGCTAACTCCGCACAAGCACGCAAGCGCGCCCGCCAGGCCGCGAAAGCAAACTCGCACAACTCGGCGCTGCGCTCGAAGTTCCGCACGGCAATCAAGGCTGTCCGCAAGGCGATCGACGCCGGCGACAAGGCCAAGGCCGCTGAGCTCTTCCTGGCGTCGTCGAAGACGATCGACATCATCGCCGACAAGAAAATCGTTCACAAGAACAAGGCAGCTCGCCATAAGAGCCGCCTCGCTGCAGCCATCAAGGGTCTGCAAGCGTCCGCAGCGCAGTAAATCCGGTCGGCCCGCTTCGGTGGGCTACCTCCTGTTTCCGCTGCGTCAAGAAAGCTCGCCTCGGCGGGCTTTTTTGTTTTGTTGCGACTGACGCAAGCGCTCGTGCGCAGATTCGAATCAACGCACGCTGCGGCCTTGCAGACGGCTCCAGACGCAAAAAAACCCGCACTCGCGGGTTTTGCTGTTTTCATCAGCCTGACAAATGGCGCGCGCTTCAGAAGCCGGGCCACCTGCCCCGCCGCGAAACCTAGCGCCGCTTCTGCTGCGTGCCGTGCTCCGGGGGTAATTCGCAGGCCTCGGTGACAACCAGGTCGTTGTCTTTCGCGAAGTTCATGACGAAATCGAACGCCATCGGCTCGATATCGCGCAGCCGCGAGTCGAGGATGACGCATTTGAGGTCGTCGAGCATAGTGGGACGCACGTACAACGAATATTGCAGATAGGCATTCGGCCCTTTCGCGCCCGGTCCGAACATGGACATCACCCCGGCGAGTCGCTCCGACCAGTCGCTCGGCCGAAACTTCTTTCCGTTGCTGGTAATACCCTGGATGAAAAATTCGGTTGGAGGTGCTTCGGCCATGTACGGGTACCTTGTGACTGCCCAGCTGAACGCCAGCGAATGCGGCTGCTGCCTGAACACGTTGTACACGACCCCGCGGACCACGCCGCCGGGCACCCTGGAGCCGATCAGAAGGCCCCCTGGCAATCGTCATGACGGCGCACCGCGAGGAAAGCCTTCCGGGCGCGCGAGCCGTGTCCTGCAAGCATGGAGCCTGCTTGCCGGGCTTTTAGGAAACCCTGCGATTATAGCTCAGCGGACCTCCTTCCGCACCGCACACAGGACTCTTCTGACGCAAGCCACGGGCCTTTAGGAATGACTGCCTGGCCATTCGGCCGGCTCGTCAAACGGGTCAAAATCCTTTATGCTGCATTGAGTTACCACAAACGACGGCGGCGCCGTCCGGCAATTTCGCCGGGTGAGACCGCCGTATTTGTTTCATGACCGCCAAGAAAATTCGTCATTACCTGCAGTTCAAGGATTTCTCGCTGGAAGACTACGAGTACGTGCTGGAACGCGCGCGCATTCTGAAGCGCAAGTTCAAGAACTACGAGACTTATCACCCGCTGCACGACCGCACCCTCGCGATGATCTTCGAGAAGAACTCGACGCGTACGCGCCTGTCGTTCGAAGCGGGCATCTTCCAGCTTGGCGGCCACGCCGTGTTCATGAGCACGCGCGACACGCAGCTTGGGCGCGGCGAGCCGATTGAAGACGCCGCCCAGGTCATTTCGCGCATGGTCGACATCATCATGATCCGCACGTTTGGCCAGGACATCCTGCAGCGTTTTTCCGAGAATTCGCGCGTGCCGGTCATCAACGGCCTGACCAATGAATACCATCCCTGCCAGGTGCTGGCAGACGTGTTCACGTATTTCGAACATCGCGGCCCGATTCGCGGCAAGACTGTCGCTTGGGTTGGCGACGCGAATAACATGCTCTACACCTGGATCGAGGCGGCGCAGATCCTCGGTTTCAGGCTGCGCCTCTCCACCCCCCCGGGCTACAAGCTCGACCGCGCAATGGTGGCGGCCGGGAGCGCGCCGTTCTACGAGGAATTCGACGACCCGCACGAAGCCTGCGCGGGCGCCGACCTGGTCACCACGGACGTCTGGACCAGCATGGGCTTCGAAGCAGAAAACGAAGCTCGCAAGAAGGCTTTTGCCGACTGGTGCGTAGATGCGGAGATGATGGCGCGCGCCAACCCGGACGCGCTCTTCATGCATTGCCTGCCCGCCCACCGCGGCGAGGAAGTCAGCGCGGAAGTGATCGACGGGCCGCAAAGCGTCGTGTGGGACGAGGCGGAAAACCGCCTGCACGTCCAGAAGGCCTTGATGGAATTTCTGCTGCTCGGCAAGCTGAATCACTGAGCAAGCGCTACGCGGAGCGCGACGGAGCTCGCTTACGAGGCACAGCTCTCGGGTTCGCGCCGCGCCCCTCGCCGGCTGCGGCCCCGGACACTTCACGGTCCGAAGCGCGCACCGGCTGATCCGCCGCCCCGTCCCAAAAACGCGGGATCCCGGCGGTTTAGTGTCAAAATGACGTTTTTTCCGCGCACCGGAACGGCCGGCGCGCCTTGTTTTCCCCGCTTTCTCCCAGCTACGAGTTCACCATGAGCGATATCAAGAAAGTCGTGCTCGCCTATTCCGGCGGCCTCGACACCTCCGTCATCCTGAAATGGTTGCAGGACAACTACGACGCCGAAGTCGTCACGTTCACGGCCGACATCGGCCAGGGCGAGGAGCTGGAACCGGCGCGCAAGAAGGCCCTGCAACTCGGCATCAAGCCGGAAAACATCTACATCGAAGATCTGCGCGAAGAATTCGTGCGCGATTTCGTGTTCCCGATGTTCCGCGCCAACACGATCTATGAAGGCGAGTACCTGCTGGGCACGTCCATCGCGCGTCCGCTGATCGCCAGGCGCCAGATCGAAATTGCCCGCGCCGCTGGCGCACAAGCGGTGTCGCACGGCGCAACCGGCAAGGGCAACGACCAGGTTCGCTTCGAACTCGGCTATTACGCGCTCGAACCGGGCATCAAGGTGATTGCCCCGTGGCGTGAATGGGACCTGCTGTCGCGTGAAAAGCTGCTGGCTTACGCGGAAAAGGCCGGTATTCCGATCGAAATGAAGCACAAGCAAGGCGGCGCGCCGTATTCGATGGACGCCAACCTGCTGCACATCTCGTTCGAAGGCCGTCACCTGGAAGACCCGAAGGCGGAGGCCGAAGCCGACATGTGGCGTTGGACGGTGTCGCCGGAGCAGGCACCGGATCAGCCGGAATACCTCGACATCGAATACGAACACGGTGACCCGGTTGCCATCAACGGCAAGCGTCTTTCCCCGGCCGAAATGCTGACCGAGCTGAACCGGCTGGGCGGCAAGCACGGCATTGGCCGTCTGGATCTGGTCGAGAACCGCTACGTCGGCATGAAGTCCCGCGGCTGTTATGAAACGCCGGGCGGCACGATCATGCTGAAGGCGCACCGCGGAATCGAATCGATTACGCTCGATCGCGAAGTGGCGCACCTGAAGGACGACCTGATGGCGCGCTACGCTGCGCTGATTTACAACGGTTACTGGTGGAGCCCGGAGCGTCGCGCAATTCAGGTGCTGATCGACCATACGCAAGAGAAGGTCAACGGCTGGGTACGTGTGAAGCTGTACAAGGGCAGCGTGTCGGTGGTGGCGCGCGATTCGAAGGAAACGCTGTTCGACAAGACCATCGCGACCTTTGACGACGACGGGGGCGCCTACAACCAGGCTGACGCTGGCGGATTCATCAAGCTGAACGCTCTGCGCATGCGAATCGCGGAAAACGCACGTCGTCAGCGTAGCTGACGACGTGCGTTTCGGTGAAGGCTAACTTCGCGTCAGCGAAGTTAAGCGCCGCAAGGCGCGGGCGGAACCAAAACGCGTGCTATCACGCGCAGCTAAAAAGCGCTGGCCATAACAAAAAGCTGCTGATCCTCGCGGATCAGCGGCTTTTTTCATCCACGCAGGCCGCCGTCTACTGACAACCCTCAATTCGGCGTCACACTCCGCTTACACGCAAACCGGCTCCCGCTCCAGTTCAACCCCGAACCGTTCGCGCACGTCATGCTGAATCGCCTGAGCCAGCGCGAGTACCTCAGCGCCGCTCGCCCCGCCACGATTCACCAGCACCAGGGCCTGACGCTCATGCACGGCCGCCGCGCCGATTGCACGTCCTTTCCAGCCACACCGGTCAATCAGCCAGCCGGCAGCCAGCTTGACCGCACCATCCGGCTGCCGGTACGACACCACTTCCGGCTCGCGCTGCCGCAATGCGTCGAACTGCGCGGCGTCGATCACCGGATTCTTGAAGAAACTACCGGCGTTACCCACTTGTAGCGGGTCAGGCAGCTTGGCCTGCCGCACGGCGACCACCGCATCGAAAATCGCCTGCGCGCTCGGCGATGTGTCACCATGGCCTTCGGCAGCCAGTTCGCGCGCGATGTCCGCGTAGCTGGCGCGCGGCACCCAGGCCTTCGGCAAGCGAAAGGTCACCGACGTAATCACAAAGCGGTCGCGCCCTTCGCGCTTGAAGAAACTGTCGCGATAGCCGAACCGGCAGGCCTGCGCGTCCAGTTCGATTACCTCGCCGGTCGCCAGCTCGAACGCGCGCAACGACGCGAAGCGCTCGCACATTTCCAGCCCATATGCGCCGATGTTCTGGATCGGCGCCGCGCCCACCGTGCCCGGAATCAGCGCGAGATTCTCGAGGCCGGGCATCTCCTGTTCGAGCGTCCAGGCAACGAATGCATGCCAGTTCTCGCCAGCCGCCGCTTCGACGTACCAGGCCTCGGCGTCTTCGCGTACGAGGCGGCGCCCGCGCAGCGCGATCAGCAGCACCACGCCGTTGAAGTCACCGGTCAGCACGACATTGCTGCCGCCGCCCAGCACCAGGCGCGGCAGGCCTGCCACCCGCGCGTCGCGCAGCGCCTCGCGCAATTGCTCTTCATGCTCGATCTGGCACGCCAGCTGCGCACGCACATCGAAGCCGAACGTGTTGTGCGCCTGCAGCGGATAGCCGGCATGGAAGGAAGCGGGTGCGAACTGGGACATCGAAGACATCGGAATATGGGGCCGTCTGGAGCGGGCCGGGCGGCAATCCGCAACGGCCTTGGGCAAAAGAGAAAGGCGTCGGTAAAATGACGTCCGGTTCGTGATTATAGCGAGTGCGTCGTGCGCAGCCGTCCGGCGGCGCCAACTACCTCGGCACTATTGGGAGAGAGCAATGCCATCGTTTGACGTCGTCTGCGAAGCAAACATGATCGAAGTCAAGAACGCGATCGAGCAGTCCAACAAGGAAATTTCAACCCGTTTCGACTTCAAGGGGTCGGACGCGCGCGTCGAGCACAAGGAGCACGAGTTGACGCTCTATGCCGACGACGACTTCAAGCTGGGTCAGGTCAAGGACGTCATGGTGTCGAAGATGGCCAAGCGCAACGTGGACGTGCGTTTCCTCGACTACGGCAAGATTGAAAAAATCGGCGGCGACAAGGTCAAGCAGGTCGTCACCGTGAAAAAAGGCGTCTCGGGCGACCTCGCGAAGAAGATCGTCAGGCTCGTGAAGGACAGCAAGATCAAGGTCCAGGCGAGCATTCAGGGCGACGCGGTGCGCGTGAACGGTACCAAGCGCGACGACCTGCAGAGCGTGATCGCGCTGCTGCGTAAGGACGTCACGGATACGCCTCTCGACTTCAACAACTTCCGCGACTAAGGCGCGCGGCCTGGTGGTTCGGCGGCGCGCGCCGGCGTACCGCGGCGCTCAGGGCCGCTTTGCCGCCGTCTGCGCCTCGGCCTTCTTCTTGTCGCCGATCCGGCTTTCCTTGCCGGCCATCAGCTTTGCGATGTTGCCGCGGTGGCGCCAGATCAAGAGACAGCTCATTGCCACGATGGCCAGCGCAATGATGTTGGCGCCAAACAGGAAGCCGTCGAAGAGCGGCGCAAATACCGCAGCGGCCAGCGCCGCCAGCGACGAATAGCGGAAGAAGAACGCAATGATCAGCCAGGTCAGCAACGTGGCGATACCCAACACCGGGTTGATTGCCAGCAACACGCCCGCCGCCGTCGCCACCCCCTTGCCGCCCTTGAAGCGGAAGAACACCGGATACAGGTGGCCGAGGAAAACGGCGATGGCCGCGAGCGCAACCGCCGTGTCGTCGAGACCGTAGCGCGGACCGAAGTGGCCGGCAAGCCACACGGCCAGCCAGCCTTTGAACGCATCGCCGAGCAGCGTCAGGATGGCCGCGGTCTTGTTGCCGCTACGCAGCACATTGGTCGCGCCAGGGTTCTTCGAGCCGTACGAGCGCGGGTCGGCCAGTCCCATCGTGGCGCTGACAATCACGGCAAACGACACCGAGCCGATCAGGTAAGCGACAACGGCGACGATCAGGTTTTCCATTTCTATCCAGGGACTCTTATAGGTATCGGAAAGCGCGACGGGCGGCGCAACAGCCCACGCGGCACGCGCAGCACACGCGAAACGGCCCACATTCTACCGAACCGGACCGCCCCCTCCGATTGGTATGCACCCTGCTCAGTCGACGCTCGCGCACTGCACCGCTTTCGCGTTCAGCAAGGCGGTCAACACGGCCGGAGCAATGCTGACGAGAAAACCGCGCCGCCCGCCGTTCAGCCAGATCTGTTCCAGTTCGAGAATACTCGACTCGACGTACACGGGCATCGCCTTGCGTGTGCCGAACGGCGAGGTGCCGCCAATCAGATAGCCCGAGTGCCGGTTCGCGACTTCGGGCTTGCACGGCTCGACCCGCTTCGCGCCGATCTGCCGCGCGAGATTCTTGGTGGAGACGGTACGATCGCCGTGCATCAGCACGATCAGCGGTTTTGCGTGCTCGTCTTCCATAACGAGCGTCTTGACGACGTGATGCTCGTCGACGCCCAGCTGGCGCGCCGATTCCGCGGTGCCGCCATGCTCGACGTAATCGTACGGATGCTCGCCGAACGCGACGCCGTGGCGCCGCAGAAACTGCGTCGCGGGCGTTTCGGAAACGTGTCTGGATTTGCTCATCGGCGCATTGTAATGGCGGCGTCGCGCGACCGCCATTTGCCGAACGGCCAATTGTGGGCGTTTGGCCGCTGTGGCACGATCGTTCGCAAATCATCGGACGCAAGGCGTGCCGCATACCCCACCGTTTTCAGGAGACAGCATTGACCTTCGACTTGCCCGGACGCCAGGCCATCGAGATTCCCGCGCTGCTTGCCGCTTTGCCACAGCGCATCAGCGAGATCCCCGCATTGATGGCCGCGCGCGATCCGCAGCATATCGCGCTGATCGAAGACGCACGTTGCCTGACTAGCGCGCAACTGCTGTGCGCCGTCAACGCCGCCGCGGCCCAGTTGCGCGACTGGGGCGTACGCGGCGGTGACCGCGTGATGATCGTCGCGGAGAACAGCATTGCGCAGATCGTGCTGCTGTTCGCTGCGGCGAAGCTCGACGCATGGGCGCTGATGTCGAACGCACGCTTATCCGCCGCCGAGCTGGACGCGATCCGCGCGCACGCGGGGCCGCGCGTGGTCGCTTATGCCGTCGAAACCTCGCCCGACGCACAGCAGCACGCGCAACGCCACGGCGCTCTGCGCGCGCCGGCGCTCGCTCCAGATATCGGCACGTGGGCATACGCGTGTGACGACACCGCCACAGCAGAGCCTGTCGAAACCGGCAGCGATCGCCAGTGCGCCGCCTTGATCTACACGACGGGCACAACCGGCGCGCCCAAAGGCGTGATGCTGTCGCACCGTAATCTGCTGTTTATCGCGGCCATTTCGAGCCGTCTGCGCGGCGTCAATCCGGCTGACGTGGTGTACGCGGTGCTGCCCGTCTCGCACGTCTATGGCTTCGCGTCGGTGTGCCTCGGCAGCCTGTATGCGGGCGCCACGCTGCGGCTCGCGCCGCGCTTTGCGCCGGAAGCCGTGCGGCGTGCGCTCGCCGAAGAACGCGTATCGATCTTCCAGGGCGTCCCGGCGATGCACGCCAAGCTGCTCGACCATCTGCAGACGCAAGGTCACGGCTGGTCCGCGCCGCATCTGCGCTTTGCTTACTCGGGCGGTTCGCCGCTCGATGCCGCGCTGAAAGCGCACGTCGAAAGCGTGTACGGCCTCCCATTGCACAACGGCTACGGCATGACCGAGAGCAGTCCCACGGTCGCGCAAACCATGCTGGACGCGCCGCGCACCGACTGCTCGGTCGGCCACGTCATTCCCGGCGTGGCGGTGCGCTTCGTCGGCGTGAACGGCCTCGACGTCCAACCGGGCGAGATTGGCGAGCTATGGGTGCGCGGACCAAACGTGATGCTCGGCTATTACCGCAATCCGGAGCAGACTCGCGCTGCGGTCACGCAGGATGGCTGGCTGAAGACCGGCGATCTCGCGCGCGCGGAGACCGACGGCGCGCTGCACATCGTCGGGCGCAGCAAGGAGTTGATCATCCGCTCCGGCTTCAATGTGTATCCGGCAGAAGTCGAGCATGTGCTGAATGCGCATCCCGAAGTGGTGCAGTCGGCGGTGATTGGGCGCGCCGTCGAAGGCAATGAAGAGGTGGTCGCGTTCGTCGAACTCACAGCCGGCGCGACGGTGACGCCGGCTGAATTGATTGTGTGGTGCGGCGAGCGTCTCGCGCCGTATAAACGCCCTGCCGAAGTACGGGTGCTCGCCGCGCTGCCTGCGGCATCAACCGGCAAGGTCCTCAAGCACCGGCTGCGCGATCTGGTGTGAGTGCTGGGGTACGCGCCCTTCAGCCGCGCGGATGATGCGCCGCATGCAGCGACTTCAGCCGCTCGCGCGCAACGTGCGTGTAGATTTGCGTCGTCGAGATATCCGTGTGGCCGAGCAGCAGCTGCACCACCCGCAAGTCGGCGCCGTGGTTCAACAGGTGCGTGGCGAACGCGTGCCGCAGCGTATGGGGCGACAACGGCGCATGTACGTCGGCCGCCGCCGCATGACGCTTGATGATGTTCCAGAACTGCTGGCGCGTCATGCCCTCGGCGCGCGAGGTGACGAACAGCGCATCCGTTGCGCGGGCACCTAGCAACGCGGGCCGCGCCTCGCGCAGATAGCGTTCGATCCAGCCGTGCGCTTCCTCGCCGAACGGAATCAGCCGCTCTTTCGAACCCTTGCCCATCACGCGCACGACGCCTTCGTTGAGTCCCACCTCGACCGTCTTCAGCGTGACGAGTTCGGTGACACGCAGGCCGCTCGCGTACATCAGCTCGAGCATCGTGCGATCGCGCAGGCCGAGCGGCGTGTCGATGTCCGGTGCTCCAAGCAACGCTTCGACCTGTGCTTCGGTCAGCGTCGAAGGAAAACGCGCCGCTTGTTTCGCCGAACGAATCCGCAGCGTCGGGTCTACCTGCGCGCGATGTTCGCGCACAGCCCACGCGTAGTAGCGTCGAAACACCGAGAGTCTGCGGTTTGCGGAAGTCGACTTGTCTTTCTGGCGCACCACGCTATACGCGGTGAGGTCGGCTTCGCTGGCGGTATCGAGGGAAGCGTTGCGGCTTTGGGCAAGCCACTCGCAGAACAGGCGCAGATCGCGGCGATATGCGTCGAGCGTGTTGCGCGACAGGCCGTGTTCGAGCCACAGCGCGTCGCAGAACGCGTCGATCGAAGCATTGCTCGTCACGAACAGCGGGGAGGTGGCGGGAATATCGGCGGTAACAGTATCGCTCATGCGTAGGGCACACCTTCATGCGCAAGCAGCCAGCGCTTGATCTTGCGGAAATAGCTGTCGTCTTCGTCGGCGTGATGTGCAAAGCCGCCAATCCCGCTTGAGGACACCACACGATGACACGGAATCACCAGCGGAAAGTAGTTCGAACCGCACGCCTGGCCGACCGCGCGCGGCGCGCTGCCCACCTGGCGCGCCAGTTGCCCATACGTCAGGACGATGCCGGGCGGAATCTCGCTGATCGCCGCCCATACGCGCCGCTGAAACGCGGTGCCCACCGCGGCGAGCGGCAAATCGAAACCGGCCGCCGCGCGCTCGAAATAGCGGTCGATCTGCTCTGCCGCCTGCTTCGCCAGCGGCGTCTCAGGCGCGATGTTGTGCACCGAGTCCGGCAAATAGACGATCTCGCGCACCGCCGTATCGGCTTCGAGACGAATGCCGATCTTGCCGAACGGCGCGTCGATCACTGCGTTGAACATGATGGCTTGCCCATTTGCTTAAGGTTGCACCGGTGCGAGCGCCGGCACCCGACGCTCGCGCACTGCGTGGCCAGCACAGTACGGAATGCCGCTACTGTACGCCGCCTGATCACGCCGCTTCAAGCGCCCATTCGACGTGTTCGCGCACGAGCTGCGACGCGTCCCCGGCACGTCGGCGCAGCGCGTCGACGATCGCCGTACGCGCTTCGCCGGAAAGGCTGGCGGGTGACGCGCGCAACGCATTGCCCATGCCGACCGCCAGGTTGCGCAGCCAGCACTCATAGCCGATACGGCGGATCGCACTGCCTTGCATGCGCGTGTCGAACTCGTCGGCGCTCCAGTCGAAGAGTTCAACCAGCGTCGCGCGATCGAGTCCGTGGCGTACGCCGAAGTCCGCCACGGGCGCCGCCTGGGCAAACTTGTTCCATGGACACACGAGCTGGCAATCGTCGCAGCCATACACACGATTACCGATTAGCGGGCGCAAATCCAGGGGAATACTGCCCTTCAATTCGATGGTCAGATAGGAAATGCAACGTCGCGCATCCACTTTGTACGGCTCGACGATCGCCCCGGTCGGGCATGCCGAAATGCACCGCGTGCAACTGCCGCAATGCGCGCCCGGGGTTTCGGGAGCGTCGTCGGGCGTGATCTGCGCGTCGGCGGGCAGCGGCAAATCGACATAGATCTCACCGAGGAAAAACAGCGAACCGGCATCACGCTGCAGCAACAGCGTGTGCTTGCCGCGCCAGCCGATACCCGCTTTTTGCGCGAGCTCCACCTCGAGCACAGGTGCCGAATCGGTGAACACGCGGTAACCGTACGCGCCGATTTCCGCTTCGATTCTCTCGGCGAGTTGTTGCAGCCTGTTACGCATCACCTTGTGATAATCGCGGCCACGTGCATAAATCGACACCACCGCCGCCGCCGGATCCGCGAGCCGCGCGTGTTCGTGAGCACGCCAGGCAGGCGGCGCGGCAGGCGCGGCGGGCCCATCCGACACGGCGCTTTCGTCGAGCTTTCCGTTGTCCCCCGCAGCGGGCAAATAGGCCATGCGAACCGTAATCACGCGTCGCGTATGGGCCACAAGCTCAGCGGGCCGCGCGCGTTTCATCCCATGTTTGGCCATATAATCCATCTCGCCGTGGTAGCCCGCTTCGAGCCACGCGGCGAGTCCCGCCTCGGCAGTGGAGAGATCGGTATCGCTGATACCGACCGCGCCGAAACCCAGTTCGCGGCCCCACGTCTTGATGCGCAGGGCAAGCGCGACCAGCGCCGCTTTGTCGAAATGACGCCGGGCACGCGCATCGTCATCGGACGCAGGCGTGCAGGAAACAGGGACTTCCGGACTTCGGTTCATCACGCCATTTTACGAGAATGCCCGACAACTCCGATCGCTCGCTCCAACCGGCCGCCGCTGTCCTGCTCGAACGCCAGTTTGCGCTCGCAGACGAAGCCGCCACCAGTGCGTTCGGTGTGCGCTTCGCACAGGCCATCGAGAGCGTGCGTCACGCACAACGGACCAGCGCCGGCGCAACGCCGTTTCACGGCTTGCAGGTGCAGTTGACGGGCGACCTCGGCGCGGGCAAAACCACCCTCGTACGCGCAACCCTGCGCGGCCTCGGGCACACCGGGCGCGTGCGCAGTCCGACCTATACACTCGTCGAACCCTATGCGGTCGAAAGACCCGATGGGGAACTTGAGCTCTATCACTTCGATCTGTACCGTTTCACCGATCCGGCTGAATGGGCCGACGCGGGCTTTCGCGAGTACTTCGACAGCGGCGCGGTTTGCCTCGTCGAGTGGCCGCAGCGTGCGGGCGGCCTGTTGGGGCTGCCGGATCTCGTTTTCTCGCTCGATGTCGACGGCGACGGCCGGGTGCTGATTGCCCGGGCGTACAGCGAATCAGGAAAAGCATGTCTAGAAAGATGTTAATCAAACCATTTCGCTCGATCGAATCGGCAGCGACCGCCACGCATAACTGGCGACGCCGGCAGATTCTGCGCGCCGGCGCGTCGACGCTCGTGCTCGGCCTCGTCGCACCGCGTCTCGCATGGGCCAGTTCGGTCCTCGGCGTACGCGTGTGGCCCGCGCGCGACTACACCCGCGTCACGATCGAATCCGATCAACCCCTGCAGAACACCCAGCAATTGCTGCAAGGCCCGGATCGCCTCGTGGTCGATCTGAGCGGTCTCGATCTCGACCAGGAACTGAAGGATCTCGTCTCCAAGATCACGCCGAACGACCCGCAGATTCAGGCAGTGCGCGTCGGACAATATCAGCCGCACGTGGTGCGGATGGTGTTCGACCTGAAGGGTTCGGTGAAGCCGCAGGTGTTCACGCTGCCGCCGGTCGGCACTTACAAATACCGGCTGGTGTTCGACCTCTATCCGGCGGTGCCGCCCGATCCCATGATGGATCTGCTCGCGCAATCCGAGCACAAGCAGCAGAGCCTGAACGAAAATGCCGCCCCGCCCTCCACCCTGAGCGGCCCCGGCACCACGCCGCCGGCTGCCGACAACAGCGAAGCATTTTTCGACCGCTACGCGCAGAACGGCGGACCCGCTGCGGACGTGCCGCATCCGCCCATGCCGCCGCTGCATGTCACGCCGACGCCGCGGGCTCCGGCGACGCTCACGCCGCCGTCCCGACCCGTGGCGCCGCCTACCGCGATTGCACGCGGCAATGACGACGACAGCGGCGACGACACCTACGCGTTCAGCACGCCCAGATCCGGCAAGAGCAATACGGTGCGCCTGTTGACCGTCGCGATCGATCCGGGCCATGGCGGCGAAGATCCAGGCGCGATCGGCAGCGCGGGCACGTATGAGAAGCACATCGCGCTCGACATCGCGAAGAAGCTGCGCGCGAAGATCGACGCGCAGCCGAACATGCGCTCCATGATGACGCGCGACGACGACTTCTTCGTGCCGCTCAACGTGCGCGTGCAGAAGGCGCGGCGCGTCGGCGCCGACCTGTTCGTGTCGATCCACGCGGACGCGTTCACCACGCCCGAGGCGCGCGGCTCGTCGGTGTTCGCGTTGTCGGAGCACGGCGCGTCGAGCGCGGCAGCACGCTGGATGGCGAACAAGGAGAACTCGTCGGATCAGGTTGGCGGCATCAATATCAAATCGGACGACGCCGCGGTGAATCGCGCGCTGTTCGACATGTCGACCACCGCGCAGATCCGCGATTCGATGCGCTACGGCAATTTCGTGCTGAACGAGATTGGCGGTATCAACAAGCTGCACAAGGGCTCGGTCGAACAGGCCGGTTTTGCCGTGCTGAAGGCGCCGGACATTCCGTCCATCCTCGTGGAGACCGCGTTCATCAGCAATCCGGACGAGGAAAAGCACCTGAACGACGACGCCTACCGCGACCAGATGGCCAACGCGATTCTGAAGGGCATCAAGCGTTATTTCGCGGCCAATCCGCCGCTCGCGAAAAACCGCATGACCTGACGGACGGCTTCGCTGCCGCACTTGCTAAAACGGCCGCTGCATGCGGCCGTTTCTTCGTCAGATGCCGGCGGGATGCGCGCCTCGTCAGCGGGCCGGGACGAATCGCCGCACGAGCCATGCGCCGAATACATTCACCACCAGACCGGCCATCACCAGCACCGCGCCGATAATCTGCGCCATGGACAGTTGCTCGTCCAGAAACACCGAGGCGGATGCCAGCCCGATGATCGGCACGAGCAGGGAAAACGGCGCCACCTGGCTCGCCGGATAGCGCGACAGCAAACGACTCCACAAACTGTAGCCGAGCAGCGTGGCGACGAACGCGAGATACACCACCGCGAAAATCGACGTGGCACCGAGGCCCGACAGAGCGGCTGCGATTCGCTGCGGTCCTTCGATCCAGTACGACAGCGCGAGGAACGGCAGCGGCGGAATCAGGCTCGCCCATACGACGAGGCCGACCAGATCGACCTTGCCGACCTGCTTCGTGACGATGTTGCCGAGCGCCCATGAGACGGCGGCGCACAAGGTCAGCACAAAGCCGGCGAGCGTCATCGCGTGGCCGCCTTGCATGCCGATCACGGCGAGCCCGCCGGCGGCAATCACCAGTCCGGCGACATTGGGTGCGCGAAAGCGCTCATGCAGGAACAGGCCGGCGAAGATCAGCGTGAAGAACGCCTGCGCCTGCAGCACGAGTGATGCGAGACCGGCCGGCATGCCCACGTACATGGCGGAAAACAGAAACGCGAACTGGCCGAACGAGATGGTCGCGCCGTACGCGAGCAGCCAGCGCCACGGCAACTGGGGACGCTTGACGAAAAACACCGCGGGCAGCGCGGCAAGGATGAAGCGCAACGCGCCGAGCAACATCGGCGGTACGCCGTGCAGCCCCACCTTGATCACGACAAAGTTCACGCCCCACGCCACGACGACGACCAGCGCGAGCAGCAGATCCTTTGGCGTCATCGCCGTCTCCTGAAGTTGTTTGAAAGGGGAGTTTAGCGGAGTGG
>NZ_DASXHA010000068.1:0-27490 GCF_036488795.1 Paraburkholderia sp. | reverse complement strand
GCGGCCCTGGCCGCGGCGTAGCGCAATGACACGCGATTCGCGGCCCGGCTAAGCCCCGATTGCACCTGTCCATACCTGACTTTTTTCAGAACCACCACCCGACACACCCGCCATCATGAGCCTTTCGTACCGCGACGCCACACTCGACGATCTGCCCGCCATCGTCGCCATCTACAACTCGACCGTGCCGTCGCGCCTGGTCACCGCAGATCTGGAGCCGGTGAGCGTCGAGAGCCGGCTCGCCTGGTTTCACGCCCATGGTCCGGAAAAGCGGCCGCTGTGGGTGGTGGAAGACGGCGACCGGATCATCGCGTGGCTGAGCTTTTCGGATTTTTACGGCCGCCCGGCCTATCTGCGGACGGCCGAGGTCAGCATCTATCTGGACGAAGCAGCACGCGGCAAAGGACTCGGCAAGCAGTTGCTGGCCGAGGCACTGTCGGCCGCGCCGGGGCTCGGCATCCATACCGTACTGGGCTTCATTTTCGGCCACAATGAAGCGAGCCTGCGCCTGTTCCGCGGCTTTGGCTTTGGCGAGTGGGGTGCGCTGCCGCGCGTCGCGGTGCTGGACGGCATCGAGCGCGACCTGTTGATTCTCGGCCGGCGGATCGATTCCGCTGCCTGATGCACGCTGGCTGGCCCCACACCCATTCGATTCACCGCAGGACACCACCATGTTTGTCGATTCGCACTGTCACATCAACTTCGAAGGACTCGGCGACCGCCTCCCGCAGGTCATCGAGAACATGCGCAGCCACTCGGTCACGCATGCGCTGTGCGTGTCCGTCGACCTCGAAAGCCTGCCGTCCGTGCTGGCGGTTGCCGAGGCGTACGAGAACGTCTTCGCTTCGGTCGGCGTACACCCCGATCATGAGGATGCCCAGGAGCCGAGCGTGGCCGAGCTGGTCGAACTCGCCAGACATCCCAAGGTGGTGGCTATCGGCGAGACGGGCCTCGACTACTACCGCCTCGAAGGCCGCACGATCGCGGATATGGAATGGCAGCGCGAACGCTTTCGCACGCACATCCGCGCAGCGCACAAGACCGGCAAACCGCTCATTGTCCACACCCGTTCGTCCGCGCAGGATACGCTGCGCATCATGGCCGAGGAGCGCGCGAGCGAGCCGGGCGGCGTGATGCATTGCTTCACCGAACCGTGGGCGATTGCCGAGCAGGCGCTGGCGCAGAATTTCTACATTTCACTTTCAGGCATTGTCACGTTCAAGAGCGCGGTGGACGTGCAGGACGTTGCGCGGCGCGTGCCGCTCGAGCGTTTGCTGATCGAAACCGACTCACCGTACCTCGCGCCGGTGCCGTATCGCGGCAAGCCGAATGAACCTGCGTACGTAAGTTATGTCGGACGCTTCATCGCTCAACAACGCGACATGCCGGAGGCGGCCCTGGCCGCCGCCACCACGGACAACTTCTTCCGGCTCTTCAGGATTCCCGCGCCAGCCGGCGCTTGAGTCTTGAATTTCAATCTTATCAACAGGATACGGACGACTCCTAAAGCCAAATATGAGCTATAACTTGACGCAAACTTCGACACAGACTCCTTCGGAAACGCCCTTGGCGGCACGCGCCCGTGGCTTCGCGGCGCTGCGCCGCGGGGCTGTGCGCCTCGCGCTGGCGGGCGGCGTAGCCTGCGCCGCGCTGGCCGCCTTGCCGGTTCAGGCCGCGCCCGCCGACACGATGATCAAGGCCGTCAAGTTCGACGACGTCAAGGAAGTGAACAAGCAGTTGTCGAACGGCATGGATCCGAACATGACCGACGACCAGGGCATGCCGCTCCTCGTGCTCGCCGCGCGCGAGAAATCAGACAAGGTCGCGGCGGCACTGGTTGCCAATCCGAAGACCAATATCGAAATCCAGGACAAAGCCGGCGAAAACGCGATGATGCTGGCCGCGCTGAACGGCGACATGAATATGGTGCAGTTGCTGATCGGCAAGGACGCCGAAGTCAACAAGAAGGGCTGGGCGCCGCTGCACTATGCGGCGGCCAACGGGCATGACGACATCGTCAAGCTGCTGCTCGACCATTCGGCCTATGTCGACGCCGGTTCGCCGAACGGCACCACGCCGCTGATGATGGCAGCGCGCGGCGGCCATGTGTCGACCGTGAAGCTGTTGCTCGACAACGGCGCGGACCTGAACGTGAAGAATCAGATCGGCATGAACGCGCTCGATTTCGCCAGGCAATACAAGGAACCGGATGTGGTCGAAGGTCTGACGGCGCGCATGCAGCAAATGCAGCAGAAGTGAGCCCGACGGCATGCCTCGCATGCCGGAAACAGTGCAGAATAACGGCTACGGCGCGCTCTGGAGCGCGCCGTTTCCATGCGGCATCAGACCGCTCGATAATTACCATGGAAGGATCACCATGCTGCGGGTTTTGATTTGCGCCAGCGCACTTGCCGTACCGGTCTCGGCATTCGCGTTCACGGCAGACGACCTCAACAGGCTGTGCGAGAAAACGGATGTGGCGTCGCGTAGTGCGTGCGCGGCGTATATCGAAGGCGCGGCGGACGGCGTCTTCAATACGATCGACGCGATTGGCGGCACCACCGGCCCGCGCGTCGGCCAGTATTTTTGCCTGCCGCCCGAGGCCCGTTCGCAGCAACTGACGGACGCGGTGCGCAAGTACATCGCCGAGAATCCGAACGTGGCCGGCTATAACGCCAGTACGGCAATTTCGCTGGGACTGGGCAAGGCGTTTCCTTGCCGCAACGAGAACGGTAGCTAAAGCGTTGCAAGACGCGCGGGTGTAGTCCCGCGCGCGCCCGGTTGCAACTGGACGCACCATGCGTTCGGCGCGGGCAGCGTTTGCCGCCCGCCTGTTCGGCGGCGCCCGGCAACTCACGGCACCAGGCGTCGCAGGCCGGCGCCTGTTCGACAGCGGTGCAACTGATCCCTTCCTCGGCCGGTCGAACTAACCATTCCATCAAGGCGAACCTTGGGCGGCGCGGCGTGCGCTACCCGCATCGAGGAGGGCAACAGACATGGGCCGACTGATCGTCGTGTCGAATCGTGTGGCTACACCGACAGAAACCAAAGGATCGGCGGGGGGACTGGCGGTCGGCGTATTCGGCGCATTGAAGGACGCCGGCGGCGTCTGGTTTGGCTGGAGCGGTGACGTCGTCAGCGAAACCGTGGCCAATGCCGGGCCGACGCTCGAACAGGAAGGCGCGGTCACGTTCGCCACCGTCGGACTGACGCGCAAGGACTACGACCAGTACTATCGCGGCTTTTCCAACGCGACACTGTGGCCGGTCTTTCACTACCGCAACGACCTCGCGCGCTACGAGCGCGACGAGTACGCAGGCTACCGGCGCGTCAACGCGTGGCTCGCGCACCGGCTCATCAAGCTGCTCGAACCGGACGACGTCATCTGGGTCCACGACTATCACCTGATTCCGTTCGCCGAAGCCTTGCGCAACGAGGGTGTCACGAACCGCATCGGCTTTTTCCTGCACATTCCGTTTCCGTCGCCACAAATCCTGCTCAACATTCCGCCGCACGAAGAGCTGGTGAAGTCGCTGTGCTGCTACGACCTGCTGGGTTTCCAGACCGCCACCGACCAGCAGGCTTTTCACGACTATCTGACGCGCCACGCGCGCGGCACCGTCACGGCGGACGGCCATGCCGAAGCGTTTGGGCGCAAATTGCGCACGGGTGTCTACCGGATCGGCGTGTTTCCGGATGAGATCGCCGAACAGGCGCAGCGTTACGAGAGCCGCCAGCACGTGCTCGACCTGAAGCAAAGCCTGGAAGGGCGCAAGCTGATCATGAGCGTCGACCGGCTCGATTATTCGAAAGGTCTGGTCGAACGTTTCCGTGCGTTCGAGCATCTGCTGGAGCGTTCGCCCGAATGGCGCGGCAATGTCACGCTGGTGCAGATTGCGCCGCCCACGCGCTCGGACGTCGCCACCTACCAGCAGATCCGCCAGGATCTCGAATACGAAGCGGGGCGTATCAACGGGCGCTATTCCGGGCTCGACTACACGCCGATCCGATATCTGAACCAGCGCTATGACCGCTGGAAGCTGATGTCGCTGTTCCGCGAGTCGCAGATCGGCTTTGTCACGCCGTTGCATGACGGCATGAACCTCGTCGCGAAGGAATATGTGGCCGCGCAAAATCCCGACGACCCGGGCGTGCTGGTGCTGTCGATCTTCGCCGGCGCCGCCGACGAGCTGACGGGCGCGCTGCTGGTGAATCCGCATGACGCCGTGGGCATGTGCGAGGCGCTGCAACGCGCGCTGTCGATGCCGCTCGAAGCACGGCAGCATCGTCACGAGATCAACATGGCTGCGTTGCGCAAGAGCGACCTCGGCGTGTGGCGCGACTCGTTCATGCATGACCTGCGCAGCGTGCCGCTCAGCCAGCCCGGAGCGGGGCGGCGCCGCTGACCGGCACAAGCGGGTTCGGCGTACACGCTTCGTTCACACCGGACGCTTGGCGGATGTTTCCCGTTTGTAACAGCGCAAAGGAATTGAAAGGATAGGGGCTTTTTCGATCGCGATCGGCAATAATCGCACTTCATGACAGATCAGCGTCACAAATGAGCGATGGCAGACAAGCCATCGCCGATCAGCAGCGTAAGCTGGCGCGCGCCGGGTGCATTTCCCGTGCGCAGGCAGGGCAAAGGCCGCGTTAAGACGAGCGCAAGGCGCCGGCTCGCTGCATTGATTGGAGACACTGGCGCTGGCATACTCGTGCGCCGCTGCGCCTGGCCTTGACGGCGCGGGCTCCCTGGAACGCAGCCGGGAGAAGCGCCCGGGGCCACGGCGTCAGTTACATGGAGACAGATAATGAGGATTGCGCAGATCGCCCCCTTGACCGAATCGGTGCCGCCCAAGCTGTACGGCGGGACGGAGCGCGTCGTGTCGTACATCACCGAAGCGCTGGTGGACCTTGGTCATGACGTCACGTTGTTTGCGAGCGGCGATTCAGTAACCAGCGCCAGGCTCGAAGCGGTCTGGCCGCGCGCGCTGCGGCTCGATCCGGGCATTCGCGACCGGATCGCACCGCACATGCTGCTGATGGAACTGGTGCGCCGTCAGGCCGACCAGTTCGATGTGCTGCACTTCCACATGGACTACTACTCGTTTTCGGTGTTCAAGCGCCAGGAGACGCCGTTCGTGACGACGCTCCACGGCCGCCTCGACCTGCCTGAGCAACAACCGGTGTTCGACACGTTCAACACTGCGCCGGTGATCTCCATTTCGAATTCACAGCGTCAGCCGCTTCCACAAGCCCGCTGGCTCACAACCGTGTATCACGGGCTACCCGAACAGCTCTATACGCCGCAGCCGGTCGAGCCGCGGTATCTCGCCTTTCTCGGCCGCATCTCGCCGGAAAAGCGCGTGGATACGGCGATTCGCATCGCCGGCCGCTGCGGCTTGCCGATTCGCATTGCGGCGAAGGTCGACGCGGCCGATCGCGAATACTTCGAGCGCGATATCAAGCCGTTGCTACAGCTGCCGTATGTGGAATTCATCGGCGAGATTGCCGATGATCAGAAAGCCGAATTTCTCTCGGGCGCCCATGCACTGTTGTTCCCCATCGACTGGCCTGAACCGTTCGGCCTCGTCATGATCGAGGCAATGGCCTGCGGCACGCCGGTGATCGCCTTCAATCGCGGCGCCGTGCCGGAAGTGCTGGAAGAGGGCGTGACGGGCTTTATTGTCGAGGACGAGATCGGTGCGGTGGCAGCGGTGAACCGGCTGAACAAGGTCCCGCGCGCAGGCGTGCGCAAACGCTTCGAAGAGCGTTTCACGTCACACCGGATGGCACAGCAGTACGTCGACGCGTATCAGTCGGTGATTCGCGCGCAGAAGCGTTCGCGCTTCAAGGTGATCGACACGTCCGCGCCGCGCTGAAGCTCGCAGCGGGCGTGGCCCGTGCGGGGAGGCACGAACTGTGGGCGCATATGAAAAACGGCGCTGCAAGATGCAGCGCCGTTTCGTTTTTGCGGCGGAGGCTTCCGAAGTGCATCTGGAAGCCTCTGTCCCACGCGCCTAGATCTTCAGGCGCGAAACCTTGGTGCCGTTGACCGAAATATCGCCCATCAGGCCGGCGTTCGTCATGACGAACACTTCGACCGGTGCGGTGGCCGTGGTGGTGTCGATCGCGCCGTTGGCACCCAGCTTGATCAGCGCAACCGACGCGTCGCCGCCTGCCGACCATCCGTCGGTATTGCGGAATTTGTCGAGGGCATCCTGGGTCATGAACAGGAAGATGATGGCCTTGGATTGCGCGCCGGCCTGCAGGCCGAACGAACCCGACACGGTGCTGTAGTAGCCCACCGTGCTGCCACCCACCCGTAGCGAACCTTCGCCATACTGGCCGCCCACGATCAGGCCCGCCTGGATGACCGACGGGAATACGAGCACGCC
The DNA here is from genome assembly GCF_036488795.1 of Paraburkholderia sp. Classification (GTDB taxonomy): domain Bacteria; phylum Pseudomonadota; class Gammaproteobacteria; order Burkholderiales; family Burkholderiaceae; genus Paraburkholderia. Next base: position 21,095 of record NZ_DASXHA010000068.1, on the reverse strand, counting down.
ACGCGCCTTCGACACGAGCTCACGTGAACCGGGCACCGTCTGGAAGAGGCGCGACATCGTGCCGTCGACGCTTGCGTCGATCGACTGGCGCTTCGACATATCGGTCGCCGCATTGTCAGGGGTGCCCGAGGAGGTGGTGCAGCCAGCGAGTACAAGTCCTCCGAACGCGAGCGCAGCAGTAGTCTTCAACATGAAGTTTCGTCTTTGCATCGTTTTTCTCCGTCGTGGTTCCTGGATGCAACCTCCTGGTTCTGCCAGGTTGCTGGTTGAGTTATATCACACGAACGCGTAAAACGCGCGTTCGCGCCTTTGGCGGAAACCCTTGTGGGGCGGGCGTTTGCGGCGAATCTGTTAAGCAGTTGGGTAAATCTGACCGATCAAGGGACGGAGCTGGTCGAGCCTCATGCGGGGCGATCGCAATGGCCGGTGCGTGTCTCGCGCGTTTCCTTTGCGTGCGTCGAGGGAAGTACGCAAACCGCGCAGCGAGCCATTTTTTACCGATTGGCGCGCGTGGACCGGTTGAAATAAATGCCCGGGTAGCGTCTGAATATGTTGCATGGATGCCGCAGGCGACCCGTGAGCAACGGTGGGCGCTCATTGGTTCGACGTGCTTTTGATGGGCGGCGGCCGGCGCAACGCGCGGCGAATCCCGCCGATCAGCGCGCCGATTGCGAACAGCACGGCAGCCGGCACCACCCAGTAGCCGACGAACGCATGCCAAAGGTACGCAAAAAGCGTGGAACGGCGCAGCGTGTATTCGTCGCGGGCCTCCTGCTGGCGAGCCGCGTTGGCAGCGAGCACCTCGGCCGGGCAGCCGGCCGCGCGCGCCTCGTCGGGCTCGCCGTGGCAGCGGGCCGCGGCGCCGGCTGCGCGTTGTGCGTCGGTGAGGGTCCACGTGGTCAGGGCGCGCTCCAGATCGACGCCGTTGTACGCCATCTCCTCCTGGATTTCGCGCACGGCGACAATGGCCACCGGCACCGCCCAAAAGACGATGACCACCAGCCACCGCCTGAACCAGCGGTTCTTGTGTCTCCATACCATTCTTGCCTCCGTTCGATGCGCTTTGGCATCAACGACAAGATGGCGGCCCGCTGGGCATCGTATTTTATGGGTGGGCCGTCTCCGCAGCCATCATAGAAGAAAATGTCGCGTTCGGGCTAATGCAGTTGAAAGGCGTGAGCCGGGCGAAAACACGGGAAGAGTGTGCGGAGGAACCTGCCGCAGGCTCGATGCGAATGCCATGGAACGGCTCAGGCAGGTTGGATGCGGCGGCGATGCGAATGGCTGGGCGAGCCGGACGGCGAATTGACGCCGGCAATCGCACAGGCTGAACGCGGCTCGCGCGCCCAGCCTCTGTGTGACGCCTAGCTCTTGTTGCTGAGGCAGGTCTTCATGAAGGCTTTCCGGTCATCGCCTTTCTTGTCGGCGGCTTGCGTGTTGCAGGCCTTCATCTTTTCCTGCTGCGTCATCGGCGCGGCGGTCGGCGTGGCAGACAGGCACGACTTCATGAAGGCCTTGCGGTCGTCGCCTTTCTTGTCTCCCGCCTGCTTGTTGCAGGTGGTCATCTTCGACTGCTGGCTATTCTGGGCGAAGGCGGCGGGAGCGACGAGTACCGCGCCAAGGACGAGGGCGGCGAAAGCGGACTGGATCTTCATGGGACACTCCATCGGTAGTGAAACTGTTCTGGTCGTCTTACTCCGGGCGTCTCAGGCATCCATTGCCCATCGCCGCCACTATTATGGCAAAACTGTCAGTGAAAACGCCGCAAGGTGTTAGCTGGTTGACAGGCGGCGGGGCGGGGTTTCCCTTAGCAGCACGGCGGCGCCAAAGAGCGAGGCGCGCAGGTGGCGGCCATGCGAGGCGCGCAATTTTCGTGCCGCGCCGCAGCAGAGGGATCCGGAAAGCTACGCGGCCGGAACTGGCGGGATAGTACGGAATACAGATTAATTTTTAAGTGTCAAAATATGGGATTCACTCTCGCCATTGATTGGGCTGCAACCGGAGACCGCAAGGGGGCTTATAACAGATGTTCGATGACAGGCAATAGCACGTTCAATAAAAACCGGCAGAATATTCCGTAAAAAATGTAATGCCGCAATATTGACATGCTTGACTCTTTCTAATCTATTTGAATGGTTATTGGCGAGACATATTCATGCACTATCTATTGATCTACGACCTTTGCGCCGACTATCTCGAGCGGCGCGCACTCTATCGCGATGCTCACCTCAAGCTTGCGTGGGCTGCTTCGGAGCGCGGTGAACTGATGCTCGGCGGTGCCCTCGGCGAGCCGACCGACACTGCCATGCTGCTCTTCAAAGGCGACTCGCCCGCTGTGGCCGAAGCCTTCGCACAAGCAGATCCATACGTGCAGGAAGGGCTCGTAACGCGTTGGCGCGTGCGTCCATGGATGACCGTGGCGGGCGAGCACGCAGCGAATCCAGTGCGATAAGTCCGGCAGCGCGGCTCGCACTTGCAGCGCACGCGCGGCGCTGCAAGACGGCCGTGCCGCTGTGTCGAGGGCGTGGCGGGCGCGCGAAGTCGCCTGCCGCCGCACGAGACATCACCGATAAAAATTCATAAAAGAATTGCGACGTCTTAACGTCAAATCACGCGGAAATTCCAAATAAAGGCTCTGCGCGATATGTGCTGGTTCTGTTGCGCCCGCAGGAACGTCTGCCACGGCCAATGAATTTACGACATCGCGAAAGGCGACAAGATTGTTTCCATCCGTAACACTTGTCATTGTCATATTCATGCAAACCCTGGTAATGGTATGCTTCGTGCACAATTTCTCCAATGCACGAGTGAGACCACGTTTTGTGCTTCGCGGTGGGGACGGTTCGCACTATCGCAGTGCAACATTCGCGAATCGCACCGAACGTTAAAACATATTTGTGCAACCGAGGACACTACACGAATCGGGAACGCTGAATTCGTGGCTGTCCAACGCCGCGGCCTGGTTTTGCCAAGCCGTGTGGAGATCCGCATGTTTTTCGATGAGCTAAGCAATGACGAATGGGCGCTGCTAACGGCGCTTGTTTCCGATGAGCCGGCCGTCCGGTTGAACCGACGCGGCCGGCCGCGCGCCGAGCCGCGTATCGTGGCGAATGCGGTCCTATGGATTCTGACAACGGGCGAGCCGTGGTCCAAGCTTCCCGGCCGCTACCCGTCGGGTCCCACATGCCGGCGCCGTTTCGAAGAATGGCAGTTGAACGGCACGCTGACGGAGATGATCCGGCTGCTGTCGCAAACCGGCCGCAAGTTCGTCTACGTCCCGCAAGCGGCGCCCCCCGTCGTGGCGGCCAAACCTGCTCCGCAACCGGTCGTGGCCAGTATGCGCGACGACGCACCGCGTGGCGTGAGCTGGAAGAGTCCAGAGTCATGGCGTGCGCCCGCCGGCGTGACGCCGGGCTGGCGCTCGCTCGACCCGCTCGCCGACATGACCCGGCAACTCTCCGGCACGATGCCCGAAGAGTTCGCGCAACCCGTCACGGTGCTCATGCAAGGCGTGCCAACGGTGCAGTCCATGCAGCCCGCGCAAGCGGTTCAGTCCGAGCCCGCGCAGCGTCTGGAGCGTTCCGGGCGCGGCTTCAATCGTGCGGACGAACTGGGCGCGACGCGCCACCGAGATCAACCCCGCAGTCCGCAGCCCATGAGCCTCGCTTCGCGCGGCACGCAGGTGCTGGACCGGCGCGGCTTCGCGATCTACGTTGCGGCCGAACGGGTGCCGGGCGCCATGTATCGCGCGTGGGCGGAGATCGAGCAAGACGGGCGCCGTGTCGAGCGCTCGGGTCTGGTTGGCCCGCGTTTCGCGGATCCGGATGCAGCGCAGGAATATGCGCTGGAATGGGCACGCCTGTGGATCGAACGCCACTGCAGCATGATGAATGCGGCGGCCAACGCACCCGCACCATCCAGTTACTCGCGGCCCCTGCCGGGTGCGCGGAGCATACCGGCCACGCCGACTGTCAGTTCCACGGGCGTGCACGCCGATGCTCCGGTCAATGCAGCAATGAACGGCGCAATCAGCAGCCCGCTGAACGGTGCCCCGATGCATGGCCCGCTGAATGCCCTGCGTGCGCCGTTGCGCCGTTATCCGGGCGAAACCGCCACCGAGAGTGCAGCTGACCGGTTCCCGACGGTGTCAGAACTTATCTCCCACGCGGGGTGAGCAGCGGGTGAAGCGCTGCAGTGCCCCGCGGACGGTCAGGAGCAACCGCCGCAGGATCCGCAAGACAGATGAGTGATTCACCGTGATCGTGGTCGACGTGCTTTATTGACGCCCATACGTATCGTCGAAGCGCACGATGTCGTCTTCGCCGAGATACGAGCCGGACTGCACTTCGATAATTTCGAGCGGCATCTTGCCAGGATTCTCGAGGCGGTGGGTGGTGCCGAGCGGAATATAAGCAGATTCGTTTTCGGAGACGATAAAGCGCTCTTCACCCCGGGTGACGAGCGCAGTGCCGCGTACGACGATCCAGTGTTCGGCGCGATGATGATGCATTTGCAGCGACAGGCGCGCGCCAGCGTTGACGACAATGCGCTTCACCTGGAAGCGGTCGCCGGTATCGACGGAATCGTAGTGGCCCCACGGGCGGTGAACCTTGCGATGATTCGCCGCCTGTGGGCCGCCCTCGGCGCGAATCCGGCCCACGATCTTCTTCACATCCTGCACGCGTGATTTGTCGGCGACCAGCACGGCATCCGCGGTCTCCACCACGACCAGGTCGTGCGTGCCCACGCAAGCAATCAGGCGTCCTTCCGAATGCGCGAAGGTGGAGTGCGAGCCTTCGAACATCACATTGCCGCGTCCCACGTTGCTGGTTTCGTCCTTCTCCGAGATTTGCCAGATCGCATCCCACGATCCCACGTCCGACCAGCCCGCCAGCAGCGGCACGACCACGCCCGTTGCGACCGTCTGGTCGCCGCCGAGCTGTTCCATCACCGCATAGTCGATCGAATTGGACGGCGACGCACTGAACGCCTCACGATTCAGACGGAAGAAGTCGCCGTCCGCCTTGCCGTTCGCGACGGCCGCCTCGCAGGCTTCGAAAATTGCCGGCTGGAAATGTCGGATCGCTTTGAGCCACGTCGACGCGCGCATGATGAAGATGCCGCTGTTCCACCAGTACTCCTGAGATTCGATGTATCGCTGGGCGAGTTCCAGATGCGGCTTTTCGACGAAGCGCTCGAGCCGGTGCGCGTCGATCGGGCCGCTGCTGCCCAGCGCCGCGCCGATACGGATATAACCGTAGCCGGTCTCGGCATGCGTGGGCACGATGCCCATCGTGACGATATGGCCATCGCTTGCGAGTTGCACGCCGGCCGCCACCGCCTTGTGGAAGGCGTCGATGTCGGTCACGGCGTGATCGGCCGGCATCACGACCATAATGCCGTCACCGTCCTGCGCGGCCACTGACAACGCGGCAACGGTCAATGCCGGCGCGGTGTCGCGACCAGCCGGCTCGAGAATCAGATGGCTGGCCTTGCCGCTCGTGCGCAGCTGCTCGGCGGTGGTGAAGCGGTGCTCTTCATTGGCCACCACCATCAGCTGATCGGCGAGCGGATGACCGGCATCGAGTGCATCGAGGCGGCGGGTGGTGGACTGCAGCAGAGAATCGGCGCCCAGCAGGCCGATCAGCTGCTTCGGATATTGCTCGCGTGACATCGGCCACAGGCGGGTGCCTGAACCGCCCGCAAGAATCACGGGATGGACCTTCAGTTTGACGTTCAAGGATGCGGCGCCGCCTTGGCGGATGTCGGCGATGGACGCCGTAACCGTTGCTGTCATGGTGAACTCCTCGGGGCTGGGTGATTGCCTCAATTTGTATCACGGCGTAATTGGCCAATAAAAGCTCGTTAAATACGCGGGTTGTAAAAAGATGTAAGAAAATCCAAATGACGGACATTAATTAATTTCGGATTTATTTCAGTCGATCAGAGAAATAGAAAAATAATTGTCTAAAAAATACTCAGGCACTTTTGCACGTCGAAAAGAAGCGAAAAGTGACGTTGTCCAGAATCGGTCATTTCATGCAAGTTTGATAGACCAGTGCTGCCAGCAATGAGCCTAGAGGCGCTGTGTACGCGCCGTTCAACAGGAATTACGGTAATAAATACCTCAAAAAATAGTATGAAAAATAGGTAAATATGACCGATACAATTTGAGATTTTTTGCGGCCTTGCGGCGCGAATTTTAATGCCGCCTTATCTAGCCTGTACGGGTAATTACTCACTCTGACTTGTGTTCCGCATTAAGCGGACAACGCAAGGAAACACGAAAAGGCAACCAGTCATTTGCAAGCGCGCGCGCTGCGCGAAGTAAATGCGGGTTGCTATTGGTTTTAGCGGCTTTAGCGGCTTTTCACGCGGTGCGAATGCCCGCTTCCTGGACGGATGGCACTTGACTGACGAACTGAGGTGCAGCGCATGCTGAGTGTTCTATCGAGAATCATCGACATCGCGATGGTCGCTTTTGGCGCCCTGATCGCGGCCGCCGTGCACAGCGGGCGATGGGTGTGGCTGGACGACATGCAAAGCATTTCGCTGGCGTTCGACTGCCTGCTGGTGGTGGTGTTTTTTCCCGCGCTCGGTATCTATCTGTCGTGGCGCGGCAAGCCGCTGATGGATCTGTTGTTCCGCGTGTCGGGCGGCTGGCTGATGGTGGAAACCACCGGCGTGCTGATCGGCTTCAGCCTGCATCGCGCGGAGCTGCTGTCGCGTCTGTGGCTGGTGTATTGGGCAGGCGCTACCGTCGTGCTGCTGATGGTCAGCAAGACGCTGGTGTACACGATCCTGAAGGGGCTGCGCCGCGAGGGCTTCAATCACAAAGGGGTGGCGATCGTCGGCGGCGCGCCTTACGGCAAGTTTTTGATCGAGCAGATGCGCAGCCGTCCGGAAGCCGGTTTCAGTCCGCTCGTGATGTACGACGAAGACAGCCCCATCGATCCGTATCAGGACCCGGACGCGGTCGTGGCGATCGAAGGGGTGCCGGTGGAACGCGACTTCGCGGCCATGATCCAGCTGGTGCGCGACCGCGCCATCAAGGAGTTGTGGCTCGCCTTGCCGATCTCGAAGGAAAAGACCATTCACCGCTTCGTGATGGAGCTGCGCAACGACTTCGTGAATATCCGTTTCATTCCGGATGTGCGCAGCCTGACGCTGTTCAGCCAGCCTATGGTGGACCTGCTCGGGGTGCCCGCGATCAACCTGGCGGCGTCGCCCATCACCGATCTGCGCGTGTTGCCCAAGCGGGTATTCGATCGCCTGTTCGCGTTCGGTGCGTTGAGCGCGCTGTCGCCGATCATGATCGTGATCGCGATCATGGTGAAGCTGTCGTCGCCGGGACCGGTGTTTTTCCGGCAAAAGCGCAAGGGTATCGACGGCAACCAGTTCGAAATCTACAAGTTCCGCTCGATGCGGATGCACAAGGAAGAGGCCGGCAAGATCACCCAGGCGACGCGCCGCGACCCGCGCATCACGGCGGTCGGTGCGTTCCTGCGCCGCACGAGTCTGGACGAGCTGCCGCAGTTCATCAACGTGCTGCGCGGCGAGATGTCGGTGGTCGGTCCGCGTCCGCATGCGCTCGAACACGACGACATCTACAAAGACCTGGTCAAGGGTTACATGCACCGTTACCGGATCAAGCCGGGCATCACCGGCTGGGCGCAGATCAACGGCTACCGCGGCGAGACCGACCGCATCGAAAAGATGATGGGGCGCGTGAAGCTCGACCTCTACTACATGCAGAACTGGACCTTCTGGCTCGACATCAAGATCGTCGTGCTGACGCTCTGGAAGGGCTTTGTCGGCAGCAACGCTTATTGAATCCGAAGCGTGCACCAAGCGGGCGCCGGTTGACATGACATGCCATGCGCCCTGTTTCAGAACCATTCAAATCTCCGAGGTGAAATTCATGAACCTGACGATCATTGGTAGCGGCTATGTGGGCCTCGTGACGGGTGCCTGTCTTGCCGACATCGGCAACGACGTGTTCTGTCTCGACCTCGATCAGCGCAAGATCGACGTGCTCAACAACGGCGGCGTGCCGATCCATGAGCCGGGCCTGCAGGAGATCATCGCGCGCAACCGCAAGGCGGGGCGCCTGAAGTTTTCGACCGATGTCGAGGCCGCGGTCAGACACGGCGACGTGCAGTTCATCGCGGTCGGCACGCCGTCGGACGAAGACGGTTCCGCCGATCTGCAGTACGTGCTGGCCGCCGCGCGCAATATCGGCCGTCATATGAGCGGCTTCAAGGTGATCGTCGACAAATCGACCGTGCCGGTGGGCACGGCCGTGCGCGTGCGTGAAGCGATTGCAGAAGAACTGGCCGCGCGCGGCGCGCAGCACATGTTCTCAGTGGTGTCGAATCCGGAGTTTCTGAAGGAAGGCGCCGCGGTGGAAGACTTCACGCGTCCGGACCGCATCGTGCTCGGCTGCGACGAAGACGTGCCCGGCGAAAAAGCCCGCGAAGTGATGAAGCGTGTCTATGCGCCGTTCAACCGCAACCGCGAACGCACGCTGTATATGGACGTGCGTTCGGCGGAGTTCACCAAATACGCCGCCAACGCAATGCTGGCCACGCGCATCTCGTTCATGAACGAACTCGCCAATCTGGCTGACCGCGTCGGTGCGGATATCGAAGCGGTGCGCCGTGGCATTGGCTCGGACCCGCGCATCGGCTACGACTTTCTGTATGCGGGCTGCGGCTATGGCGGCTCGTGTTTCCCGAAGGACGTGCAGGCGCTGATCAACACCGCCGTCCAGCATCATGCCGGTTTGCGCATTCTGGAAGCGGTCGAAGCCGTCAACGAAACCCAGAAGAAGATTCTCGCCAGCAAGATCGTCGAGCGTCTGGGCGACGACCTGTCGGGCCGCACGTTCGGCGTCTGGGGGCTGGCATTCAAGCCGAATACCGACGACATGCGTGAAGCGCCGAGCCGTCCGCTGATTGCGGAACTGCTCAAGCGCGGGGCACGCGTGAAGGCCTACGATCCGGTCGCCATCGACGAAGCGAGGCGGGTCTTCGCGCTCGATCTGCAGGACGTCCCGCAGCAGCACGCACGCCTCACCTTCGTGAACGAAGAGATGGATGTGGCACGCGGCGCCGACGCGCTCGTCATTCTCACCGAGTGGAAGGTCTTCAAGAGCCCGGATTTCGACAGCCTCAAGCAGCATCTGAAAGCGCCGGTCATTTTCGACGGCCGCAACCTGTACGAGCCGGAAGCCATGCGCGAACTCGGCATCGAGTATCACGCCATCGGCCGCGCGCACGCGCAAGGCGCCGCACCGGTTGCCGGTCAACAGCATGCCGTCGATCACGCCACTGCTACGCAGTGACCCTAAGCCACGGATACCGCCTATGTTTGCAAACGTTCTGATCGTCTGTCACGCCAACGTGTGCCGGTCGCCAGCCGCAGAGATGCTGTTCAAGGCCCGTCAGCAGGACGCTGCCGGCGCTGCGGCCGAACCCATCCGGTTTCACTCGGCCGGTATCCGCGCCGTCGACGGTTACGGCATGGACCCCGTGATGCGGCGCCTGCTCACCGAGCGCGGCATCACACCCGGGGTGCATCACGCGCGGCGCCTCAATCGTCAGATCGTGCGCGACGCGGACCTCGTGCTCGTGACCGAACGCCGCCAGGTCAGCGAGGTCGAGGCACTCGACCCGGCCTCGCGCGGCAAGGTCTATCCGCTCGGCAAATGGGAAGACTCGGATGTCGTCGACCCGCATGGCGGCGAAGAAACCGCCTATCGCGAGAGCCTTGCGCTCATGGATCACCTGGTCATGGGATGGCTGAATAAAATATGCTGAAACGAAATCTCACTGCGGTTCTTTCGCTGACGGTCCTGCTGTCCGCCTGCATGACCGCGCCCGGCAACTATCTCGACACCTCGCGTCTGCATGAGGATGGGCCGAGCAAGCCACAAGACAACTATCCGGTACAACTGATCGATTCCGATCTGATCATGGCCCAGGCGCAGCAGGCCGCGGCCGCACAACGCCAGGCGCTTCCGCCTGGCGCGTACACGGACCCGTCGCAGTACGTCTACCGGATTGCGCCGCAGGACATCCTCGGCATCACCGTGTGGGATCACCCCGAACTGACGACGCCGAACGGCAGCACGCTATCAACGGGCGACAACACCACGCAGACCTTCGCGGGCGCGGTGCAGCAGCCGTACACCACAGCGTTGCCGGGTCAGGCGGATCCGTTCGGCCAGACCGTCGCCTCCGACGGCACGATCTTTTTCCCGTTCGTGGGACGCGTGCATGTGGCGGGCCGGACCATGACCGAGGTGCGCAATGAACTGGCCACGCGTCTTGTGCCGTACATCAGGAATCCGCAGGTGGATGTGCGCGTGCTGTCGTTCCGCGGCCAGAAAGTGCAGGTGACGGGCGAGGTCAAATCGCCGGGACCGCTCGCCGTGAGCGACGTACCGCTCACGCTGGTCGATGCGATCACGCGCTCGGGCGGCACCAACGAGCTGGCCGACATCCAGCGCGTGCGCCTCACACGCAACAACAAGCTTTACGTGCTCGACGCCAACAGCCTGCTCGATCGCGGCGACACCAGCCAGAACGTGATGCTGCAAGCGGGCGACATCGTCAATGTGCCGGACCGTGTGGACAGCCGCGTGTTCGTGATGGGCGAGGTGAAGAATCCGCAGACCGTGTCGATGCTGCGCGGGCGCCTGACGATTGCCGACGCACTCACCCAGGCCACCGGCATTCTCGACACCGACGCCAATCCGCGGCAGATCTACGTGATGCGCGGCATGAAAGATCATCCGACCAAACCGGAAGTGTTCCGGCTCGACATGACGCAGCCGGACTCGATCATGCTGTCGTCGCAATTCCAGCTGCAACCGCTTGATGTGGTCTATGTCGGCACCGCAATTTCGACCACGTTTAACCGGGTCATTCAGCAAGTGCTGCCGGCCATCCAGTCGGTGTTCTACATAAAAGAATTGACGAACTAGGCGCCTGACCCGCCGATAGTCCTGCGTGGCGTAAGCAATGCGGTAAAGCATGACGCCGCGCAGGACTCCAGACGAACCAACCGGGATCGAATTGTGAGCACTCAAGCAAATCCTCATATGGCCATTGCGGCCAGGACCGAAGAAGAGGACGTCGTCCTCGGTCAACTGCTGCAGGTGATCCTCGACGACATCTGGTGGCTGATAGCCATCGCGGCGACGATCGTGGCGATCGCCGCCGTTTACTGCTATATCGCCAAGCCGACCTATTCGGCCGACGCCTACGTGCGCGTCGAGCAGGGCGACAACACCTCGCAGGCGCTGACGCAGACGCAGACCGGCGCGGTGATTTCGAGCGGCCAGACGTCGTTGCCGACCGACGCCGAAATCGAAATCATCAAGAGCCGCGGCGTGGTCGGTCCGGTGGTTCAGCAGTGCAAGCTGAACTTCAGCGTCGAGCCGAAGATGATTCCGTTCCTCGGCAGCCTCGCCGCACGTCTTGCCGCGCCGGGTCAGTTGGGGCGGCCGTGGTTCGGCCTCACCACCTATGCGTGGGGCGGTGAAACGGCGGACGTCGATTCGGTCGAAGTCGAGCCTGCGCTCGAAGGCAAGAAGATGGTGCTGACCGCGCTGTCCGACACCCAGTACGAACTGCGCGCGCCTGACGGCACGCTGCTGTTGCGCGGCGCCACCGGCCAGAGCGAGCAGGGCGGCGGCGTGACGATCCTCGTCAACAAGCTGGTCGCGCGTCCTGGCACCCAGTTCACCGTGATGCGCGCCAACGACCTCGACGCGATCACCGCGTTTCAGTCCGCGATTCAGGTGCAGGAGCAGGGCAAGCAAACCGGTGTGATCGAAATCTCGCTGGAGGACAAGGATCCGGCCCATGCGGCCATGGTCGCCAACGCGCTCGCGCAGTCGTATCTGCATCAGCATGCCGAAGCCAAGCAGGCCGACACCACCAAGATGCTCGACTTCCTGAAGAGCGAAGAGCCGCGTCTGAAGGGCGACCTCGAGCGCGCCGAAGCTGCCTTGACCGCGTATCAGCGTCAGTCAGGTTCGATCAACGCAAGCGACGAAGCGAAGGTCTACCTGGAAGGCAGCGTCCAGTACGAACAGCAGATTTCGGCGCAGCGTTTGCAGATTGCTTCGCTGCAGGAACGCTACGGCGACGAGCATCCGTTGATCAAGGCCGCGCGCGAACAGATGGCCGAGCTCGAAGCGCAGCGCGACAAGTACAGCGACCGCTTCCGCGATCTGCCCGCCACCGAAGTGAAAGCCGTGCAGTTGCAACGCGACGCGAAAGTCGCGGAAGACATCTACGTGCTGCTGCTCAACCGCATCCAGGAGTTGTCGGTGCAGCGGGTCGGCACGGGCGGCAATGTGCACATCGTCGATTCGGCGCTGCGTCCGGGTACGCCCGTCAAGCCGAAGAAAGTGCTGATCCTGTCGGCGGCGGTGATTCTCGGCCTGATCGCAGGTACCGGTTTCGTGTTCCTGCGCCGTAACATGTTCAAGGGCATCGACGATCCGGACCGCGTCGAGCGCATGTTCCATCTGCCCATCTACGGCCTCGTGCCGCTCTCCGCGGAACAGGCGTTGCTCGAGAGCAGTTTTGTGCGCGGCGGCAACCGGCTGCGTTCAGTGCTGGCCGATGCGCGCCCGAAGGACGTCACCGTCGAAAGCCTGCGCAGTCTGCGCACCTCGATGCAGTTCACGATGCTCGATGCGCGCAACCGCGTCGTCATGTTGACGGGCCCGATGCCCGCGGTCGGCAAGAGCTTCCTGACGGTCAACCTTGCCACGCTGCTCGCGCACTCGGGCAAGCGTGTCCTGATGATCGACGGCGACATGCGGCGCGGCGCGCTGGAGCGCTATGTGGGCGGTCCGCAGGATAACGGTCTGTCGGAGTTGCTGAGCGGTCAGATCTCGCTTGAAGAGGCGATTCGCAGCACCACCGTCGACGGCCTGAACTTCGTATCGTGCGGCCGCCGTCCGCCGAATCCGTCCGAGCTGCTGATGTCGCCGCGCCTGCCGCAGTACCTCGAAGGCCTCGCCAAGCGCTATGACGTGATCCTGATCGATACGCCACCGGTACTTGCCGTCACCGACGCGTCGATCATCGGCGCCTACGCGGGCTCGACGTTCTTCGTGATGCGCTCAGGTGTCCATAGCGAAAGCGAGATCGCCGATGCGCTGAAGCGTCTGCAGGCGGCCGGCGTGCACGTCCAAGGCGGCATCTTCAACGCCATGCCGGCGCGCGCGCGCGGCGGCTACGACCGCAGCTATGCGGCCGTGCAGGAATACCTGAGCACGTGATGCGCCACCGGAAGACCTCGAGCGCAATGTACCCAACCCGGCAGAAACGACTGGCTACGACACGACAAGGAGCATGACGCGATGAAAGTAACGGTACTGGTTCCCACTTTTCGCCGGCCAGGCGATCTGACGCGCTGTCTGGCCGCATTGCAGCGGCAGTCGCGTGCCCCGGACGAAGTCGTGGTCGTCGCCCGTCCGGACGATACCGCTACCCACGCCTGTCTGCGCGAGCCGGCCGTGGCGGGCGGGTTGCCGCTTTCGGTGGCGCTGGTCGAAGCGCCGGGACAGGTCGCCGCCCTCAATCGCGGTCTCGATGCCGCGAGCGGCGACGTGATCGCGATCACCGACGACGACGCCGCGCCGCATCCCGACTGGGTCGCGCGAATTGCCGCCGCCTTCGAAGGCGACCCGCGTCTGGGGGCGCTCGGCGGGCGTGACTGGGTGCACGAAAAGGGCCGCGTGCTCGATGGTCAACGCCCGCTCGTCGGCAAGCTGACGCCGTCGGGCAAGATCATCGGCAATCACCATCTGGGGGTGGGCGGCGCACGCGAAGTGGATCTGCTGAAGGGGGCCAACATGAGCTACCGGCGCGCCGCGATCCGCCATATCCGCTTCGACGCGCGGCTGCGCGGCGCGGGTGCTCAGGTGCACAACGACATGGCCTTCAGCATGAGCGTGAAGAACGCCGGCTGGAAGCTCGTCTACGACCCGTGCGTCGCCGTGGATCATTTTCCCGCCGAACGCTTCGACGACGACCGCCGCGACGCGCAAACCATGATGGCCGTGCGCAATGCCGCCTACAACCTGCATCTGATCCTGCGCGATCACTTGCCGCCGCTGCGCCGCGAGGCAGCGTGGTGGTGGTACGCGCTGGTCGGCACGAAGGTGTATCCGGGCTTCGCCCAGGTCGTCGTGGCGCTGCTTTCGAAGCAAGGCCGTGCGCGCCTCTCGCGCTGGCGCGCGGTGCGCATCGGCGCGCATGAGGCGCGCCGCGCCGCGGCGTCTTGAGACGCCTCTTTCAACCCGCCGACCGGAGTGCCTGAATGAGTACGAAAGTCCACGTTCATCTGTTTTATGGCGCCGATCCGCGCTTTTATCGCAAGGGCGATAACATCGGCTGCCTGTATGGCTATCACCATGCCGAGTCGGACGACTACGCGCTGACCTATTCGCAGGACACGCGTGAGAATGCGCCCGTGCGGCTGTTGCGCCGCGCGCTGAAAGCGATGCTCGGCTTCGATCTGATCCATACGCTGCGCAATCGCGACGAGATCCTGCGCTCGGACGTGATCTGGACGCATACCGAACATGAATACCTGTCGGTGGCTTTGGTGCTGCTGATGAGCGGCCGCCACATCTCGCGTGGGGCGCCGCCGTTACTGCTTGCGCAAAGCGTGTGGCTGCTCGACAAGTGGCCGAACTACGGGTTGCTGCGGCGCTGGCTGTATCGCAAGCTGATTGCACGCGCCGACGTGCTGACGACGCTCGCCAGCGAAAATGCCGAGCTGTGCGAACGTTTTTTCGGCCGCAAGGCGACGCATGTCTATTACGGCCTGAACACCATCGATTTCCCGGTGCAGGTGCCGCGCAGCTGGCAGCCGCATACGCCGGTGCGGATTGCGGCGATCGGCAACGACCGCGATCGCGATTGGGAGACGCTCATCAAGGCGTTCGGCGACGATGCGCGTTACTCGGTGCGGCTCGCCACGCGGCGGCGGATTCCGGCCAGGCTGCACGCAGCGAATGTGGAGATTGCACCGGCGGCGGGTCTGAAGAAAGCGCGCGAACTGTATGACTGGGCCGATCTCGTGATCGTGCCGCTGCGGCCGAACTCGCACGCGTCCGGCATCACCGTGATGCTGGAGGCGGCGGCGCTCGGCAAACCGATGGTCGTCACCGAGGTGGGCGCGCTCGACGATTATTTTTCGCGTAGCGCAGCGGCCTATGTGCCGCCGTTCGATCCGCTCGCGTTGCGTAAAGCCGTGGACCACCTCGTCGCGTCACCACACGACGCGCTGCGCCAGGCGCAGGCCGCGGCGGAGGAGTTGCTCTCGCGCGATCTGACCACGCGCCAGTTCGCGATGCAGCACGTGCGCATCACCGAAGAACTGCTGCGCCGCCGTGGCTCGACGCGCGGCCGTCCGGTAGGGCAACCTGCCGCGACGCGCCAGGCCACGCCGCAGCCGGCGCAATCCGCGCAATCCGCACAATCGGCTCACAGCCAGTCACGCGGAGGCCTCTAACCGATGGCAACAATCGCGCGTGCCGCCGCGGGTGGTGCAGAACGCCGCCTCAAAAGCGATCCGATGGAATGGGGGCCGCCCGCGCTGCTGTGGTTCATCACGGCGGTGCTCGTCGCCGCCCATCAGGGCACGGTGCTGACGCTCGCCTTTCCCGTGCTCGCCACCATGACGGGTCTCTGGCTGTACTTCAAAAGTCCGGCACGTTATGTCGGTTTCATGTGGTGGCTGTGGTTCCTGAGCCCGGAAGTGCGGCGCCTTGCGGACTGGTCGAAGGGCGCCTTCACGCCCACCAGCCTGATCCAGATCGCACCGCTGGCCGTGACGATGATCAGCGGCCTGTCGCTGATCCGTCACTACCCGGTGCTGGCACAACGGCGCGGCTTGCCGGTGCTGCTGGTGCTCGCGGGGCTGGCTTACGCGTTCATGGTCGGGGTCGTGTCGAGCGGGCCGCTCGCGGCCACCTACGACCTCGCGAACTGGATCTATCCGATCCTGATCGGCTTTCACATCATGGCCAATACGCGCCAGTACCCCGCGTATCGCGACACCATCGTCAATACGTTTATCTGGGGCATGCTCGTGATGGGCGGCTACGGCCTCGTGCAGTTTTTCATCATGCCGCCGTGGGACGCGCTGTGGATGCTCGGCTCGCAGATGAATTCGCAGGGCGACCCCGTACCGATGGGCGTGCGCGTGTTCAGCACGATGAATTCGTCCGGACCGTTCGCGTTCGCCATGATGGGCGCGATGGTCTACGTGATGGCCGCGAACCACCGGGTGCGCTGGATCGCCGCCGGCCTCGGCTTTTTCGCGTTTGCGTTGAGCCTCGTGCGTTCGACATGGGGCGGCTGGGTGATCGCGTTGTTCATCCAGCTGGTCAAATCGAATAACCGGGTGCGCCTGCGCATCGTGGCGAGCGCGCTCCTGCTGGCCGGCCTGTGCGTGCCCTTGCTGGCAGTGGGGCCGGTCGCCGAACGGATGCAGGCGCGCCTCGACAGTATCGTCAACCTCAAAGACGATCAGAGCTACGCCGCACGAAACGAGTTCTACGCGACCTTCGCGCAGAAGGCGTTCACCGATGTCTCCGGTGAAGGCATGGGCGCGACGGGCACTTCGACCAAGCTTTCGAACGACGGTGGCCAGCTTGGCCAGTACGGCAACTTCGATAGCGGCGTGATGAACATTCCGTTCGTGCTGGGCTGGCCGGGTACCTTGCTGTACCTGTCCGGCATTGTGTGGCTGCTGGTGCGCGCGGTGCTCGCCTCGTTCAAGCTGCGCGACGACAAGTTCGTGTCCGCGTCGATGAGCCTCGGGCTCGCTATTTTTGCCATGCTGGTGTTCACCAATTCGCTGGTGGGCACCGGCGGGCTACTGCTGTTCATGAGTGTTTTTTCGATCATCTCCGCGGCGCACTGGCAAAAGCAGAATCGCCGCAGGGACTTTCTTCTGCACGGAGGCACCTGATTGAGAGTCGCCATAGTCACGCACGTCGTGCGCCATAACGACGGCCAAGGGCGCGTCAACCACGAGATCGCGCGTGCGGCCCTCGAAGCGGGTATCGCGGTGACGCTGGTTGCGTCACACGTCGCGCCCGAACTGCTGGCCCATCCGAACGTGCGCTGGGTGCCCATGAAAATTGGCCGCGGGTGGCCGACCAATCTGCTGCGTCAGCAGGTGTTCGCGTTAAAGAGCGCGCTGTGGTTGCGCGCGCATCGTCGCGAGTTCGACGTGCTGCACGTGAACGGCTTCATCACGTGGATGCCTGCCGACGTCAATACCGCGCACTTCGTGCATAGCGGCTGGTTCGGCAGCAAGTACTACCCGTTTGGGCTGACGAAGGGCGTGTGGTCCGCCTATCAGTCGGTCTATACGCGCGCGAATTCCTGGCTGGAGCGCTGGGCCTACCGCCGCTCGCGGGTGATCACGGCGGTGTCGAAGAAGGTTGCCGACGAAATTCGCGCGATCGGTCTCACGCCGCGTAACCGCGTCGAGGTGATCTATAACGGTGTCGATACAGCGGGCTTCGCAGCTGCTAGCGGCGATCGGGCGAAATTCGGTCTGCCGGCCGATGCGTTTCTGCTGCTGTTCGTCGGCGACCTGCGCACGCCGCGCAAAAATCTCGGCACGGTGCTGGAGGCGCTGCGTCATCTGCCTGCGCAGGTGCATATCGCGGTGGCGGGCTATTTGCCGGGTAGTCCCTATCCGGAGCAGGCACGCGCGCTCGGCATCGCGGACCGCGTGCACTTCCTCGGCCTCGTCAAGGAAATGCCGGTGCTGATGCATTCCGTGGACGCCTTCGTGTTTCCGTCGCGCTACGAGGCAATGAGCCTGTCGCTGCTCGAAGCGATGGCAGCCGGCTTGCCGGTGGTCACGGCGCGTACCGCGGGCGGCGCGGAAATCATCACGCCGGAGTGCGGCATCGTGCTGGACGATCCGGACGATCCCAAGGCGCTGGCCGGCGCGGTGGCGCGCCTCGCGCGATCCGACGATGCGCGCCGCGCGATGGGTGTGGCGGCCAATGAACTCGCGACCGGTTTTGGCTGGGCGCGCATGGCCGCGCAATACATTGCGCTGTACCGGCAACTGGCGGGTCACCAGGAGGACCGTCGCTGCGCAAGCGCGGCTGACGAGCAAGCGCTTGCCTCGAACGTGCTGGCCGGCCACAAGGGAGCCGAATAGAACATGCAGGGGTATCGTCACCCGCTTCAGGCAATTCACGTCAATAACATTGCATACGCGACTCACGCTAATTGCGCTAAACACGCTACGAAAGGGACACAGTCATGAAAGCGGACTCAATCAAATCGTTGCAAATCGGCATGCACTGGTTTCCGGAGCGCGCGGGCGGGCTGGACCGGATGTATTACTCGCTGGTGGGTGCATTGCCGGACGCGGGCGTCGCGGTGCGCGGCGTGGTAGCCGGTTCAGCGCGCGTGGCGGAAGATACGGGTGGCGCGATCCAGGGCTTCGGCTCGGCCGCGCAATCGTTGCCTTTGCGTCTGATGGCGGCCCGCCGCGCGCTGCGCCGCGAGATCAGCCGGCAGCGTCCCGATGTGATCTCATCGCATTTCGCGCTGTACACGTTTCCTGGCCTTGACGTGACGCGCGGCATTCCGCAGGTGTCGCATTTTCAGGGACCGTGGGCCGACGAGAGCCACGTGGAGGGCGCCGATTCGCTGGGACAGCGTGCGAAGCGTTATCTGGAAGGTGCGGTGTATGCGCGTTCGTCTCGTCTGATCGTGTTGTCCGATGCGTTCGGCAAGATCCTGACCTCACGTTACGGCATTTCGCCGGAGAAGGTGCGCGTCGTGCCAGGCTGTGTGAACGTCGAGCAGTTCAACCTGCCGATCACGCCGGCAGAAGCGCGTATGAAACTGCAATTGCCGCAGGGGCGCCCGATCGTGCTGGCGGTGCGACGGCTGGTGCGACGCATGGGCCTGGAGGATTTGATCGACGCGGTCGCGCAGTTGAAAAAGCGCATACCGGATGTGCTGTTGCTGATTGCGGGTAAGGGACGAATACAGGAAGAGCTGCAGAAGCGGATTGAAGACGCGGGACTCGAGGAAAACGTAAAACTGCTTGGCTTCGTGCCGGACCAGCATCTGGCAACGCTGTATCGCGCGGCGACGATCAGCGTGGTGCCGACGGTGGCGCTGGAGGGCTTTGGGCTGATCACGGTGGAGTCGCTGGCGTCGGGCACGCCGGTGCTGGTGACGCCGGTGGGCGGCTTGCCGGAGGCGGTGGCGGGGCTGTCGCAGGATCTGGTGTTGCCGTCGACGGGAGCGGGTGCAATTGCCGAGGGACTGGCAGCGGCGCTGAATGGTTCGCTGAAGCTGCCGGACGCGCAGGCGTGCCGGGCGTATGCACGAGACCACTTCGACAATTCGGTGATCGCAAGGCGGGTGGCGGCGGTGTATAGCGAGGCGATCGCGGCGGGTGGGGTGCATTGAGGGGGGCAGTTTTTTTGGAGAGGCTGCTGCGCTTGGCTGCAGCCTGTTCCTGTCACGTGTATGAACCAAACGTTCAGTCATTGAATCTGGACCGAGGTGTGAGTCGCCTTTACAAATCCGGACATCCAAGAGTGCGGGGACTGCTAGGGTCTGATGTGCAATGCGTGGCTACGCCCCGCGCATTGATATCTTTAACCTGGAGAGTTCCCACTTATGGCTATACCTTTGCACCTCTGGCTGACCGACCAGGATGGAACGCTTATCAGAGGATCAAGCGCTGTGATTGGACGGGAAGGCAGTATCGAGATCCTAAGTCTTGCACACGGCATGCACGCACCAGCGGATCGTCATACCGGCAAACTGATGGGCGGCCGCTCTCATCGCCCCTTAACGATCGAGAAGGAAATCGACAAGGCATCCCCCGTTTTGTATCGGGTGCTCGCGAGAGGGATGACGCTTCAATCGGCGGAACTGAAGTGGTATCGCATCAATGAAGGTGGGTGGGAGGAAGAGTACTTCAACATGCTGATGCGCAACGTAAAGGTCGTGTCAGTCTCGCCGCGCGTGCCAAACATCAAGGAACAGATCAACGCGCACCGGAATCATTTCGAGGTCGTTGAATTGGCTTATGAGGAGATTCAATGGTCGTATCTCGACGGGAACCTGATCTTTAAGGACGCCTGGAACCTTATCTGATGAGGACCTTCCAAATGCGCGTCGTGCAATGTACGTTTTACCTTAACAGTCTGGCAACGTCGTTGCTTCATTGTTCCGGGGTCGGTCCAATGGTCGCTTTTTCGGGGCGAAAGGACGGCCGGGACAATCCGGCAGACGTTGACAAGGAAGATATCGGGCCACTTCCCAAAGGAACGTACTATATCGTTGATCGCCAGTCAGGCGGACGTCTGGGATTCCTCTATGACCCGATGGGCGAATTCGGCCTCGGTACAACCGATCACAAGAAGTGGTTCATGCTGTGGAATCCGAACACTGGCGACTCGACCATGATAAATGGTGTCAAGCGAGGTAACTTCAGGCTTCATCCAATGGGCCCCCGCGGTCTAAGCGAAGGCTGCATCACCGTGGTCGATCCGTCCGACTTAGCCGTCTGGAACGTTACCTACGTTCTCAAGCACCGGATTTGCCGGTCCCCGGGACGACATTGAAAGCCTACGGAACCGTCGACGTTCAATGAAAAAAATAGCCATGCGCGCGCCGCTTCTTCTTGCGAACGTTGCTGTAACGGCTGTCGGCGCGTGGGGCCTTCTGCGGGTGATTCTCGGATTACCGGCGAACATGCCGTATGCAGTCGATATGTTCTTGCGAATGACCTTGGAGATTTCAGGCAATGACGCGCTGGCGAATCCCGATGATATGGAGATGCTCTCTCTGTTGCTTTATCTTTGCGTTTCAGTCACCGTCGCAGGAAGCGCGGTTCTCGCGTGCAACCTGGCTTTTTACAGGTACATCGTAAAGCGGCGTGGTGGTCAATAGCTCGTCAATCGGACCGGAGCGGCAGGCATGGTGAAGATATCCTGACGAAACGACCGGTCAAATGTAAAACCCAAAACCCGCAGCGCCATCCACCAGAACGGC
>NZ_DASXHA010000086.1:0-13056 GCF_036488795.1 Paraburkholderia sp. | reverse complement strand
GATAATTCGGTTGTCATCCCGTTGTCGTTCTCGGTAGCCCCCCGAAAAGCACATTGTTGATGGGGAGGCATATTCATTCTCGTTTCATCGGGCATACCGTCAGGACACAGCACCGGAGCTGTCGACCGCATAAACGGTGTGCCGCAAATTGCACACGGCGCGCAGTGTGCAGCTTCGAAGCCACGCGCACCATGGCGCGTCAGTGGTATCAGCAGGTATCCCGCTTATGCGGCGACCATCAGTGCCCCGTGTTCGGAGCGGGCGACCTCGACAAAAGCCCGCATCGCACTCGACACATACGCGTCATGACGGTGAATGAACAGCGTCTCGACGTAGGCCTTGTCCGGCGCAATGGTGTGAATGGCGATCAGGTCCTGTTCCGCCGCGCCCTTCACCACGCCGCGCGGCAACAACGTAATGCCGATGCCTGCCGCCACGCATGCAATGATCGCGTCCATTGAACCGAACTCAAGCGGCGTGGCCGTGAGTATGCCCATCTCCGCGAGCAGAGACTCCAGCCGCTGACGGTAAGAGCAGCCCATACGGAACACAATCGTCTTGAGATCCGGAACCGAGCGCAGCAATTCGAGCGAGCGCATCGTACGCGGAGTCACCAGCACCAGCTCTTCCTTAAAGATGCTTTCGACGTGCAGCTCCGGATGATCCACCGGTCCGGCCACGAACGCACCGTCGAGCCGGCACTCGGCAACGTCTGCCGTCAGGCTGCAACTCGTGCCCGTGGTGAGCGACAAACGGACCTGTGGGTAGCTTCGCGCGAAACGGCTGAGGATGGGCGACAGACGCAGCGCCGCGGTTGTTTCGAGCGTACCCAGAGTAAGCGCGCCGCTCGGAGGACCGTCGTCTTGCGCAGCGAGCTTTGCATCCGCAACCAGCTTGGCAATACGCGCCGCATAAGGCAGCATGCGCTGCCCGGCCGGAGTCAGACTCACACCGCGCACATGCCGATGAAACAGCGCCACCCCCACCTCTCTCTCGAGCGAGCGGATTCGCGCTGTTACGTTTGACTGCACTGTATGGAGCTCAACCGCCGCCTTGTTCATACTGCCATGACGAGCAACAGCTTCGAGTACCTTGAGGTCCGCAACGTCCATGCCTTGTACCCCTTCGAAAAGACCACAACCTTCGCAAAGCCAGCGCCTGAATAATCAGAGTTCTATTGGCGGCTTATGGAGCGCCCCTATCACCAGACCGAACCTGTGTGAGCGCGGTGAATCGGGCCTGCTACGGCAGGCTCAAGCGCCGCAGCGAACCGGATTATCTTACACCAGAGGGGCATCGGGCATCGGGCGCCTGTTCCGTGCATGGCACCGGCACGCGGCCCCAGGATATCGGAACCCTGCATGCAGTTCCACGCCAGCTTCAAGCGCTAGACAAGCCAACGATTTTCGATGAGATGCAAGGCGGCGCCAATACGACCCGTCGGCGCCCACGAGACTCAAAAGAGAGTGTCTTTAGCGGGATTCTGGCGGTCCGCCAGAAGCGGTACGCGGCCGTATCCTGAACTGCCATTCCGGCCTGCGTAACCCTGAGCGCTCATTCAATGAAACACGTCCTGCGACGTGAACGGACTATGCGAGTCCATCCAGTCATACGATTCATTGCTATGGGTCCATGCCCAGTTTCTGACCGTTTCCCGCGTCTGGGGGACCGTCTGCAAACCCTCTTCGAGCACAGAACCTTTGTCGTACTTGTCACCCGTGGCGTCCACGCGCCCGGTCTTGCCAAAGTTTGATGAGTCGTCTTTCATTGCTGTTCCTGTTTGCGATTGCTGTCTACGCACATCAGTCCTGCTCAACCGGTTCGTCGTGCAACGACGAAGCAACCAGTTCAGCAAACCGCTCTAACGCTGCGACTGAGCCATGCACTGTACGGTATTCCTGCCGCCCGATCTTTGCGTCAAGAACAATTGTCATTCCCGATTTCCGAGCGAGGTCAAGGATGTCCATTTGATGCTCCACTTCGCAGAATCATGCGATTCAATTGAAACTTTGATGCGCGTGAACCGTTTGTCCACACAACCCATTCTAGGCACTATGCGCTGTACATCAACGCAGCAGCGGCGAATTCACAGTTTTTAAAACGACAACAATAGCGACGGCCGCACGGCGCTACGAGGCGCATGCTGCGTGCCGCCGGCGATCTGCCGGCACACCTTGCACGCCCGGATCGGGTGGACTGCCACCGCACCCTTGTAAAGCGTTTACCGGTGCCGCGCCGCACTTATTCCCGCTCCTGCACGGCCTTGATCAGGTTATTGCGAAGCGTAGTGATCGACTTCTGCACCTTGCCGAACTCCTGGGACGTCAGGCCACATGCGTCCACGAGGTTCATGTCCAGGCCCTTTTCGCGCAGCAGGCGACCGCTTCGGGTCAAACTTACCAACACCTGACGCTCATCCGCCGGATCACGTTGCCGGTATAGATAACCCATTGCCTCGAGCTTCTTCAGAATGGGCGTGAGCGTGTTGGATTCGAGAAACAGCTTTTCCCCGAGGCTGCCGACGGTTTGATTGTCTTGCTCCCATAGCGCAATGACCGTGATGTATTGCGTATACGTGAGCCCGAGCTCATCGAGGATCGGCTTGTAGGCCTTACCGAAGGCAAGATTAGCCGAGTAGACCGCAAAGCACAGGAACTCGGCCAGCTTAGGGGTGGTGGGATCGGCCTTCTCGATAGTGTCCATCTGCGTCCTCTTCAGCGCCCGGCTGAAACGTCAAGAAAGAGCCATTATATATCGCATGCGCTTTAATCGCTAGTGAGTCATTTTTAACCAAATGTGAACGCGTAGGCGCTCACCCCCGGATCGAGAAATTCGACCGTGAAGGTCCGATCGCGTATCGAACCGGTCTGCCGGACTAACTGGTACAGGCGCACGCGATCCACGACTCCGCTGCCGTCCGCCGCTACGTCGGCACCATGCGATGCGCCCGGCGCCGCGCCGTCGATGGTTACGCGCAAGCGGACCGGCCTGCCATCCGGCGCGGGCCCCAACACCAGATGCAGGTCGCGCGCATGAAAACGGAACACGATCTTGCCGGGCGCATCCGCGAGTTGCGCGCGTTCGGCGCCGATCTTCCATTGGCCGGCCAGATTCCATGTATTCAGACCGAGTGCCCCGGGCGAGCTATAAGTGCGAACCTGATCCGGCAGCACCGTTTCCGGCGAGGCGAAACCTTGTGCCTCCTTGTAGCCCACATACGTTTCGCCGGAGCCCAGATCGTGTTCGTCCGCTGCGACCTGTGTGCCGCTCGCCAGTTCACCGCCGCGCACCGCAGGCAGGCTCGGATGACCATTTTCCGCGAGCAACTGCCGGATCACCTGCTCCGATTTGTCGTACTCGCCCTCGCCGAACTGGTGGTAGCGGATACGGCCTTGCGGGTCGATCACATAGAACGCGGGCCAGTATTGATTGCCGAACGCGCGCCACAACGCGTAGTTGTTGTCGATAGCGACCGGATAGTCGACGCCGAGGTCGGCCGTTGCCCGCTTCACATTGCCGATGTCGCGCTCAAACGCGAATTCCGGTGCATGCACGCCTATCACCACGAGCCCCTTGTCGTGATAGCGCTTCGACCAAGCCTTCAGATAAGGCAGAGTGCGCAGACAATTGATGCAGGAATACGTCCAGAAATTGACGATCACGACCTTCCCTCGCAAATCCGCTGCTTGCAGCGGCGGTGAGTTCAGCCATTGCACCGCGCCCGACAACGGCGGCAAGACGCCTTCTACCGGCAGCGCCGGCTGCGCGGCCGGCATCGAAACACGCAAGGTGTCCACCCGATAGTCGGCGTTCGAAGCCTGCGTGGATGCGACCGGCGTCTCCAGCGCGACCGGCATCACGCCCGCCCCGGCCTGGTGGTTCGCGGAAACGGCGCCGCCTGATAGCTGGCGCACCAGTTCATCCTCAACGCCGGCCGTATTGACCGCAGGCGCCAGGGCAAGCGCGTGTGCGTCGAGGCCTAACCCCATTGCAGTCACGGTAAACAGGATCACGCCGCCCATGCCTCTGCGAAAAGCTTCGCCCATTCCGAGGAACCGCTTGATGGCGCCCAGAATGCGACGGCCGATCAGCAATGCACCGGCCAGCGAGGTCGCGGCACCTGCCGCGTAGCCAAGCAGTAACAGCGTGGTGCCGCCGCTCGACCCATGCACCACTGCGCCAGTCAGAACCAGTCCGAGGATCGGACCCGCGCACGGTGCCCACAGCAGTCCCGTCGCGATCCCCATGACGAACGACGATGCGGCGGAAGGATTCGCGCGATCAACCCCGGCGATTTTCTCCAGACGGCTTCCCGCGTTCACGAGGGGACGCATGAGTCGTTCCGCAAAGGCCGGCAGCAGCAGCGCAAGGCCGAAGACGCCGAAACCGGCCAACGCTATCGCA
This sequence comes from Paraburkholderia sp., assembly GCF_036488795.1. Classification (GTDB taxonomy): domain Bacteria; phylum Pseudomonadota; class Gammaproteobacteria; order Burkholderiales; family Burkholderiaceae; genus Paraburkholderia. Next base: position 8,652 of record NZ_DASXHA010000086.1, on the reverse strand, counting down.
CGGCAATACAGGTTGGCTTGCGCGACCCACGCCCCGCCTGCCACCGCCAGGCTGGCGACTGCGGCAAACGTGAACGCCATGCCGGTCAGGAGCGGTAGCCCGTTCCGCACGAAGGGTTGATCCACACGAGAAAACACGAGTGGCAGCACGGGCAGCACGCAGGGGCTCAGGATGGTGAGCACACCGCCCAGATACGCGAGAACAATGAGGAACATACGTCAGTTTCCTTTCTGATGACTTCATCAGCAACCGTGGCGACGGATGGATTGGGATTGATGCATTGAAGCGCACGGACGTATCCGGCGTGTGTCGACAAACTCGGCTTATGCAAGCCGATGTATCAGTACACACGGCAGATACACTGCGATACAAACGCCCTGCCGGCACACTCCGCATCACCGCTTTGGTGCGCATTGTATCGCATACGATTTCATCGTGTGTGCTTGACATTGCAATCCATTTGATCGATCATCCATCCCGTCCGCTTTTATCGCATGCGTTGTAAACACTTTTTTATCTGCCACTCACCGAGGATTCACCATGATCAAGCTCGAAAAAGTCCTGTACACAGGCAAGACCCATACCTCCGCAGGCGGCCGTGACGGCACTTCGCGCAGCTCCGATGGCAATCTGGATATCAGATTGTCGACGCCTGGCACAGCGGGCAGCGGCACCAATCCCGAGCAGCTGTTTGCCGCCGGCTGGTCGGCCTGTTTCATCGGTGCGATGGGACTGGCGGCCGGCAAGATGAAGGTCGTGCTTCCGGCCGACCTCGCCGTCGAGGCCGAAGTCGACCTCGGCACCAACCACGCGGGTTATCAGCTTCAGGCACGCCTGAACGTCAGCGTGCCGGGTGTCGAGCGTGAAGTCGCGCAAGCGCTCGTCGATGCCGCGCACCAGACGTGCCCGTATTCGAAAGCGATCCGCGGCAACATCGACGTGGTCATCAACCTGATCTGAGCCCGTGCGGTCGCGCCTTGCGCGCGGCCATGCCGAACACCCTCCCCGATTCCGTACCTTTACTCGAGTTCCACCATGAAAACCAGACTGATTGCCGCCCTGCTCGCCTCCGTCTCCGTATTTGCCGCCGCTCCAGTGTTTGCCAGCGGCTACGGGCCAGCGCCCTTTTATCGGGCTTCCGTCGGCGCGCCTGCCTCGCAGCGCGGTCAAAATGCGGAAACCGTCAGCGCCGAGCGACGCGCCACCGCTGATGCACAAACCGGCTACGGTGGCGTAGCCGCCGGGCATTCGCAATCGGGCAGCCGCATGGCCGTATTGACGTCGGACAGCCTCTACGCACACCACTGATCGTTTCGTCCGCGGCTACGCCACTCATCCATTCCCATTTATTTCGTTATCCCTATCATGAAGAAAAGTCCGTACCTGGCACTCGTTGCCGCGTTGCTGAGCGTTCCGGTGATCGCATCGGCGCAGCAATCCACCACCGCCCTGACCCGCGCCCAGGTGCGCGCCGAACTGGTTCAACTGGAACAGACCGGCTACAACCCGCACCGCGTTACGTCGTCGTATCCGGCCGATATTCAGGCTGCGACCGCCAGCGTGCGGGTCACTCGCGACGCGGTGAACTACGCCGCGACATCGCCCGCAGGCAACCCGAACGACGGCGCGTCGCAGACCGGCGGCGCAGTGGATCTACAGCGTTAGGTTTCCGTGGCCGGTCTGGCATGAACTGCGAAGCTGGCGTCGAGCGCGGCGCCAGCGCGGTGATGCAGCGCGCTTCTGCGTCAGTAACGCTTCTTCACAGCCGACGTCGCGCGGCCTTTTGTGTCGCAATGTATCCAGGCTGCGTCCCGATACAAAACATTGCAGGAGCGCGTCCAGCACGACACAGGCCAGATACATGCCGACGTTTCAATGTGTCTATGCCACACCGAACCCGAGGTTCGCCCAAAACCCGCGTGCGAGGCCCGCTTACCGCCCTCCAAGGACCCTGACATGTTCACCCGACTCACTATCGCGAGCGCCATCGCAGCGCTGGCCGCACTGGCCATCTTTGCCACCATGCCTACGACTCACAGCGCGCCGGCACGCCCGCTCGATGCGACTTCTCCCGCGCCCGAATTCACCGGCATCGACACATGGCTCAATAGCGATCCGCTGACCATCAAACAGTTGCACGGCAAAGTCGTGCTCGTCGACTTCTGGACCTACAGCTGCATCAACTGTATTCACACGCTGCCCTACGTCTCCGAGTGGTATCGGAAGTACCAGAACCAGGGGCTCGTCGTGGTCGGGGTGCATACGCCGGAGTACGCGTTCGAGCACGATACCGGCAACGTCAAGGCGGCGATCAGACGCTTCAATATCCGTTACCCGGTGGCGCTGGACAACGAGAATGCAACGTGGAACGCCTATGACAACCAGTACTGGCCAGCCGTCTACCTGATCGACAAGCAAGGCCATGTGGTCTATCAGCATTTCGGCGAGGGCGACTACGCACAGACCGAGGCCGCAATTCAGGGCCTGCTGGCGCAAAAGGATTGAGGCCTGCCTGTTAGCCTCCGGTAACGATTGCCGCTTTCCCACTTGGTGCGACACGCTCCGCTACCAGATTGATACAGACGCATCCTTCGGCAAGCCGCGCGACCCCTCCAAACGTGCCGTCAGCGTCACCTTCAGCCGAGTGATGCGGGACTCGCCAGGCTTCAGGTGGGCACGCGACGCCTGACGATCGCGCGGGTGCCGCGTGCAGATTCGCGCGAGAAGGCATAGCCAGCCAGCCGAGAAGCGCGGAAAATGCCAGCGGACGGGGTTCGCAGCGGGACAAGGAGGTTCAGGATGGATCTCACCGGGTATGATCTGGAGCCGCTCAACGACGACGGCGACTTTTCGCTGTATCGCGCGCGGCAGCCCGGCAATCCAGTTTCGGTGCTCGTGCTTGCCGGCGCGCGCCCTGATTCGCAAACCCTGATCCGTCTCGAGCGTGAGCATGCCCTGGCCTCGCTGCTCGACTCGAGCTGGGCGGCTCAACCTCTCGCGCTCGATCGGCGCAGCGTGCCCGCCATCCTGGTTCTCGACGACGACGGCAGCGAGCCCCTCAGTCGGGCGCTCGGCCGCCCCCTCGAACTCACGCGCTTCCTGCGCATCGCCGTCAACCTGGCAAGAGCGATCGGCCAGCTTCATCAGCGCGGTCTCGTCCACAAGGACATCAAGCCGGCAAACGTGCTGGTCGACGGCGACGACAACGTACGGCTCACCGGCTTCGGCATTGCCTCGCAACTGCCGCATGAACATCAGCCGCCCGCGCCGCCGGAGATCGTCGCCGGAACCTTTGCCTATATGGCGCCCGAGCAGACGGGACGCATGAACCGCTCGATCGACACACGCAGCGATCTCTACTCGCTCGGCGTCACCCTGTACGAAATGCTCACCGGCGCGCTGCCGTTCACCGCCTCGGACGCGATGGAATGGATCCATTGCCACATCGCGCGCAGGCCGGCACCGCCCGGCGAGCGCGTCGCCGGCATTCCGGCGGCTGTCGAAGGCATCGTTCTGCGGCTGCTCGCCAAGGCCGCTGAGGAGCGCTACCAGACCGCGTCGGGCGTCGAGGCCGACCTTCGTTCGTGCCTTGCGGCATGGCAGATGCAGCACCGCATCGAAGCCTTCCCGCTGGGTACGCACGACGCGTCCGACCGGCTGCTGATCCCCGAAAAGCTGTATGGCCGCGAAGTGCAAATCGAGGCGCTTGTGACTGCATTCGAGCGAATCGTGGCCGGCGCCGGTGCTGAACTCGTGCTGATCGCCGGCTATGCCGGTATCGGCAAATCGTCGGTCGTCAACGAGTTGCACCGGATTCTGGTGCCGCCGCGCGGCCTGTTTGCGTCCGGCAAATTCGATCAGTACAAACGCGGCATCCCTTATGTGCCGTTCGCGCAGGCTTTCCAGTCGCTCGTGCGCAATCTGCTGAGCAAGAGCGACGCCGAGGTCGAGCCGTGGCGGCACGCACTTCTGGAGGCGCTCGGGCCCAACGGTCAGCTGATTGTGAATCTGATCCCCGAGCTTGCGCTCATCATCGGCGAGCAGCCGGGCGCGCCGGCGCTTCCGCCACAGGACGCGCAAAATCGCTTCCAGATCGTATTTCGCCGCTTTCTCGGCGTATTCGCGCGGCCCGAGCATCCGCTCGCGCTCTTTATCGACGACTTGCAATGGGTCGATACGGCGACACTCGACCTGCTCGCTCACCTCGTCACCCATCCGGACGTGAAGCACGTTCTGCTGGTGGGCGCCTACCGGGACAACGAGGTCGATGCGGCGCACCCGTTTGCACGCACGCTCGAGTCGATCAGCCGCGCCGAAGGCAAGGTGCAGCACATCGAGCTCGCACCGCTGACGCCCGATAGCGTGACGCAACTCGTGGCCGATTCGCTTCACTGCGACAGCGCGACTGCCCGGCCGCTCGCACAACTGGTGCATGAGAAAACGGGCGGCAACCCGTTCTTCACGATCCAGTTTCTGACGGCGCTCGCCGACGAAGACCTGCTCACATTCGACCACCATGCCGCGCGGTGGCACTGGAATCTGCCGCGCATTCACGCGAAGGGCTTTACGGAGAACGTCGCGGATCTGATGGCGGCCAGACTAAGCCGCTTGCCGCGTCTGACACAAGACGCGTTGGGCCAGCTAGCCTGCCTCGGCAACGTCGCCGAAGTCACGGCACTGACGTGGGTTCAGGGCGGATCTGAAGAGACCATGCACGCGAACCTGTGGGAAGCCGTGCGGACGAACCTCGTTTTTCGCGTGGCCAACGCCTATGAATTCGCGCACGACCGGGTGCAGGAGGCCGCATATGCGCTGATCCCTGCCGACGAGCGCGCCGCCGCTCATCTGCGGATCGGCCGGGCGCTGGTGTCGCGGACCGCACCAGAAGCGCTTGAAGATGCAATCTTCGATATCCTCAACCACCTGAATCGCAGCGCGGCGCTGATCGTGGCGCAGACCGAGCGTGAGCAGGTGGTTGCATTGAATCTCATGGCGGGCCGGCGCGCGATGAATTCGACCGCCTACGCGGCTGCGCGCAACTATCTGGCGCAGGGAGCCGCGCTCTTGTCGCCCGACGCATGGACGCAGCGCTACGACAGCACATTCGAGCTCTATCTCGCGTTCGCGGAATGCGAATATCTGGCTGGCGACTTTGCGAAAGCCGACGCGCTGGCCGACATGATGCTCGCAAGAGCGCGCGCGAGTCTCGATCGTGCGAAAGTCTTCAGCTTGCGCATCGAGCTGTATCAGCTCGCCGGCAGATATGACGAAAGCTTCGCGGTCGCGCTGGTTGCGCTGCGCGATTTCGGCATCCTCTTTCCCGAGACCGATCAGGACATCGAAGCGGCTGTCCACGATGCATTGCGCGACGTTGGCGTCAATCAGGCCGGGCGCCCCATTGCCCGACTGGCCGAGGCGCCGGTCACAACGGATCCGGCGATCCGCGCAATCGTCAATCTGCTCCTTCAGGCAATGAACTGCGCCTTCGCTGCGCGGCCCGCGTACTACCCGCTCATTACGCTCAAGGCGGTCAACCTCTCGCTGCAGCACGGCAACACCGACAACTCCAGTTTCGCCTATGGCAATTACGCGTTGATGCTGGTCTCCCTGATCGGCGATATCCCCACCGCGGTGCAATTTTCGGAAATGTCGCTGAAGCTCAACGAAAAATTCGGCAACCGGCGCCTGACTGGAAAGCTGCTTCATCTGTACGGCGCCCATGTCAATTTCTGGCGCTGCCATATCGCGACCAATCTGCCGGTTCTCGAACGTGCGACCACCGCGTGCATGGAAGTCGGCGACTTCGTGTTCGCCGGCAACGTCGCATTTAACGCGGTCTGGCAGACGCTCGAAACAGGCACCGTGCTGGAGGATGCGCAATCGCTCGCGGACAAGTACGCGGGGCTCGCGCGCGACAGTCACAACGACGCGGTCTATGAACTGATCCGGGTCGAGCGGCAATTCGCCGTCTGTCTACAGGGGAAGACAAATGACACGTTGCAGCTGAACGACGATACGTTCGACGAGGCAGCCTGCTACGAAGCCATCATCCAGTCGAATTTCGGCTGCGCGATTGGCGTATATCGCATCATCAAGGTCGTGCTTGCGTTTCTCGATGGCCGGTATGCGGACGCGCTGGTGGCCGCGGACCGGGCGGAGGCGGTTCTCAGTTCTGTGATGGCGCTGTCGATCGAAGCGACCTTTCACTACTTTCACGTGCTCACCTTGACAGCGCTTTATCCGGAGGCATCCGCGCAACAGCAGCAAGCCTGGCGGCACACGCTTGCCGCAAAACTCAAGAAGTTCGAAATGTGGGCCACACACTGCCCGCAGAACTATCAGAACCGCTACGCACTGGTGTGCGCGGAGCTTGCCCGTCTGGAGGGCCGCCCGCTCGACGCCATGCGCCTCTACGAACAGGCGGTCCACTCCGCTCATGAAAACGGCTTTCTGCACCACGAAGGTATCGCCAACGAACTTGCCGGGCGCTTCTATCTCGCCAGCGGTCTCAGGACGAGCGCCGACGCGTATTTGCGCAACGCCCGGCATTGTTTTGCGCGTTGGGGGGCCGACGGCAAAGTGGCCCAGCTCGACGAGCACTATCCCCGTCTTGCCAGTCAGGACGGCAGCAAACCGACCTCGACGCTCAACTTCGAAGGGCGGCAGTTCGACGCCGCGACACTCCTCAAGGCATCCCAAGCCCTTTCCAGCGAGATCGAACTGACCGGCCTGATCGAGCGGCTGATGACGATAGCCCTGCAGGCTGCAGGCGCCGACCGCGGTCTGTTGATCGTTCCGCAGCAGCCGGACGGCTACCGGATCGAGGCGGAGGCGCATATCCATGGCGACGGCATCGCGTTGAACCGGGAGCCGCCTGCCAGCTCTGCGGTTCCTGCCGCTCTTCTGCGTTACGTGATCCATACGCAAAAGAGCGTCATCATCGACGATGCACTGGCACCCAATATGTTTTCCCAGGACGATTACCTGGCGCGCGGAACGACCCGCTCCGTGTTCTGCCTGCCGCTCGTCAGACAGGGCAAGCTCGGCGGCCTGCTCTATCTCGAGAACACGGCGACGTCGCATGTGTTTACGGCGCGCCGCTCCACGCTGCTCGACCTGCTGGCTTCGCAAGCGGCGATTTCGCTGGAGAACACCCGTCTCTACGCCGATCTTCAGGAGCGCGAAGCGAAGGTTCGGCGCCTCGTGGACTCCAACATCATCGGGATCCACATCTGGGACTTCGAAGGCAACGTCACCGAAGCCAATGACGCCTTTCTGCGCATTGTGGATTACAGCCGGGAAGATCTCCTCTCAGGGCGAATCAGGTGGCCGGACCTGACTCCGCCTGAGTGGCAGCACCGCGACGAACTGGCGAGGGCCGAATTGAGGGCGACGCGAAGCGCCAGGCCGTTCGAAAAAGAATACTGCCGCAAGGACGGCCGACGGGTGCCGGTGCTGGTCGGCGCGGCCGCGTTCGGCGATCGCGAGGGTCAGGGCGTCGCTTTCATACTCGACCTGACCGAGCAAAAGCGCGCGGAACACGAAGTGCGCGAAAGCGAGCGCCGCTATCTCGACCTTCAGATGGTCCTCGCCCACTCGAACCGCGTGGCGACCATGGGGCAACTATCGGCGTCTATCGCCCATGAAGTGAAGCAGCCGATCACCGCGATCTCTGCCTTCGCCAGTGCCGCCTTGCGCTGGCTCGCAGCGCGGCCGCCTAACATGCACGAGGCGCGCCAGGCGCTCAACAGGATCGTCGCGGACAGCTCTCGCGCGAGCGACATTGTCGACCGGACCCGCGCGTTCTTCAAGAAAGAGCCGCAACGAAAGAATGGTCTGGACATCAACGAAACGATTCTTGAGTTGATCGCGCTCATGCGCAGTGAAGCGAACAAGTACGGCATCGAGGTCAACGTGCAGCTCGCCGACGGCTTGCCGCAGATTCAGGGAGACCGGGTGCAGCTTCAGCAAGTGATACTCAACCTGATCATGAACGCCATAGAAGCGATGAGCGGGATGAACGGCGGCGAGCGAACGCTTCTGATCCGATCCAGCAAGATGGACGACGAGGAACTTCTGATCGCCGTTCAGGATTCCGGCGAAGGATTCGGCATCCAGCATCCTGAAAGCGTCTTCGAGCTATTTTATACAACCAAACCCAACGGCCTGGGGATGGGACTGCCGATTTGCCGCTCGATCGTGGAAAGTCATGGAGGACGCTTGTGGGCAACAGCGAACTCGCCGAAAGGCGCCATCTTTCAGTTCACCTTGCCGACGCCCGGTGAACTGAAAGATGGTCAGACTGCCAGGCAATAAGCAGAAGCCAAAGTCATCCTGACTCTGCACCCGCGTTCTCAATCGCCGTCGCGCGCCTGGACATCTCACATTGTGGCCAGCTCGTCGTCTTCGCGACGGCTCGCTCTTTGCAACACCATCTGCGTATCTTTGCCGCCATAGCGCGCCGGAGACCTGAAAAACTCAATGCAGAAATCGACGAAGGTCCTGAGTCTGGCGGGCAAAAGTTCGCGGTGCGAATAGAAGAGACAAATTTCGACGCTGCTGTCCGATGTGGTGCAGCGAGGCAAGATATGCGTGAGATGCCCCATGTCGATGTCTTCGCGAACCATGGTTTCCGGCAATACGGCGATGCCG
>NZ_DASXHA010000041.1:0-14476 GCF_036488795.1 Paraburkholderia sp. | reverse complement strand
GTTCAAACCTGTTACTGTTTTCGGTTGTTTTACCAACCGGTCGCTCACTCAACGTACTGACGAATGATTAACCTGTCCAAAGACAGGAAAACCTTCCTTTCATTACTGTGTGAGACTTGATACTTTCGCTTTAACGTCAGGCTCCAAGGAACCCGACCGCGTCGCCATCAAGCGCCCACACTTATCGGCTGTTAATTTTTAAAGATCACTCGCTTAGAAGCTCTGCTTTCTTCGCGTCCGTCATCAAACGGGAGGCGAATTATGGAATGCCGTTCGCATGCCGTCAAGCGTATTCGCGAAAATTTTTTCAGCGGCTGCGAAGACAACGATGACTGCGCTGATGATCACGACCGTCGCGCTCCTTTCCTTCATCTCACATGCGATCACCTCGCGTGCGAACTCACGCCTGCCAACGCATACATGAGAGGAATGAGAGGGACGCCCCGCGCGTTCGCAACTTCAACGCGCCGGAGGGTGCCATGAAGACATCGTTCACGCTTTTGTGCCGCCGCGGCCCTTCGCGGTACAGCGGCCGCCGAGCACTCCTTGCAATACAGCAACGGCGCCCCTACATATGATGCGAGCCCGGAAACGATCGCCGAACACACGGGAGTCCGTCCCTGTATGTGATCTGCCCCCAGGGCGGACACCAGTTGACCATTCTCTACATTTATCTCGCAGTTCGGAGGAGATCGACCTCTAGTTCGTGTACAATCGCTGGCCGCGCGAATTTCGCGCGCCTCTATGGGCCCGCTTCGTGCGGGCCAATCTTTTCGCTCTTTGCGAGCATAGATAACCAGCCGCATGTATCACTCAGGTGATGTTGCGGCCTAGCCGAAACGCCTGAGCGCCGCGTCTTGCGCCTCACAGCGAAGCCTTCGAGGAGAAGACATTGAATCCTTTCGATCGGGACGATTCCGGAGATAACACGGCCGGATACTCAATCAAAGCCCCTGCCGGGCGTACTGCCAAGGGCAAGGGCGCGGGTAAAGCGATCCCAGTTGCTGCCGAAACATCGCAGCAAGTCGAAGAACAACAACGTCAGATGCGGGCGTTGATCCAGTTGGGTAAGGAGCGCGGCTATCTGACGCACGCGCAAATCAACGATCACCTGCCCGACAACTTCGCGCAAACCGCGGCAATGGAAACCATTGTCGCCACCTTCAACGACATGGGGGTGGCTGTCTACGAGACAGCGCCGGACGCCGAAGCGCTGCTGCTGAACGCCAACTCGCCGGTCGTCTCGGACGACCAGGCCGACGAGGAAGCGGAAGTTGCATTGTCGACGGTGGACTCGGAATTCGGCCGCACCACCGACCCCGTGCGTATGTATATGCGCGAGATGGGTGCGACGGAATTGCTGACGCGCGCCGGTGAAATCGCCATTGCCAAGCGCATCGAAGACGGTCTGCACGAAATGGTGCAAGCAATCGCCGCGTGCCCGTCGGCCGTGTCGGCCATTCTGGCCAGCGCCGACCAGGTCGCAGCCGGCGAGTTGCGCATCGACGAACTGGTCGATGGCCTGAACGAAAACACGGCGACGGAAGAAGTGGCCGAAGACAGCGTCGAAGCAGCCGCGGACATCGACAGCGAAGCGAGCGACGACGACAGCGACGAAGATGACGACGTCGGCGCGGACTCCAGCGCCGTCGACGAAGCGCGCCTGAAAAAGCTGACTGCCGACTGCCTCGAAATCTTCGCTCGCGTCCGCACGCGCTTCGAAGAAGTGAGCACGCTGCAAGCGAACGACGCCAAGTCGGCCGCGGCGCATCTGCGTGCCCGCGAGGAAATCCAGCAGGAACTGGCCGCGCTGCGCTTTACCGCGCGCACCATCGACCGGCTGTGCGGCGACGTGCATCATCAGGTGACGCAGGTTCGCGCCATTGAGCGTCGCGTGCAGCAGATCGTGCTGGAAAAGAGCGGCATGCCGCGCGAACTGTTCATCGAGACCTTCCCGGGCCACGAAACCGATCTGGGCTGGACCATGCGCATGGCCGCCAAGTCCAAGGAATTCGGCGCGGCGCTGGAACGCAATCTGCCGGCCATTCAAGCCGAACAGCAAAAGCTGATCGCCATTGAAGAAACGGTTGCGTTGCCGCTGAAGCAGTTGAAGGACATCAACCGCAAGATGGTCGCAGCCGAAGCGAAGATGCGTAAGGCGAAGGGCGAGATGATCGAGGCGAATCTGCGTCTCGTGATCTCCATCGCCAAGAAATACGTCAACCGCGGCATGCAGTTCCTGGATCTGATCCAGGAAGGCAACATTGGCTTGATGAAGGCCGTGGACAAGTTCGAATACCGGCGCGGCTGGAAGTTCTCGACTTACGCGACGTGGTGGGTGCGTCAGGCCGTGACGCGTTCGCTGGCGGATCAGGCGCGCACGATTCGCGTGCCGGTGCATATGATCGAGACAATCAACAAGCTGAACCGCATTTCGCGCGAAATCCTGCAACAGACCGGACAGGAAGCGCATCCGTCCGTGCTGGCTGCGCGGATGGATTTGTCGGAAGAGAAAGTACGCAGCATCCTGAAGATTGCGCGTCAGCCGGTGTCGATGGAAACGCCCATGGGCGAAGACGGCGACGCGACGCTCGGCGACATGATCGAAGACTCCGCGGCTACGTCGCCGGCGGAAGCTGCGGTGCAGGCCGACTTGCGCATCGCCATCGACGACGCACTCGATTCACTGTCGCCGCGTGAAGCAAAGGTCCTGCGCATGCGCTATGGGATCGACACGAAGTCGGACCATACGCTTGAAGAAGTCGGCAAGCAGTTCGACGTGACGCGTGAGCGGATCCGTCAGATTGAGAGCAAGGCAATGCGCAAGCTGATGCATCCGAGCCGGGCAGATCGACTGAAGTCGTTTCTCGACCGGTAAGTAGAAAAGCAGCAAAAAAAGGCTCTGGTTTGCGTTGTTCAGCAACCAGAGCCTTTTTCATTGGGGCCGCTGCCCGGGCCAGACCAGCTGTCCGCCTCAACTATTACGCGCCTCGAACCCGGCATTGCAAAGCGTCCTCACCTGGCGAGGCACCCTGCATCACGTCATAACACGAGTTTCCGATGAGAAAATAGCCAGCCGGGCACGCTGCCGGATTCACGCGCCAGCGGCGGGTCGGGCCGCCGCCGCCCTCGCCCGATGTTATGATCGGAAACATTGCACGCCATCGGGCGCGTGCTTGCTCCCCACATCCCATGGATACCCATCTCACCAAACCCGCCGAGCAATCCACCTCGGATCTGGGCCGGCGCGTGCGGGCCGCTCGCCAGGCGCAGGATCTGACGCTGGAAACTGCGAGCCGCCTGTGCGGCGTATCGCGCTCGACGCTGTCGAAAGTCGAAAACGGCCTGATGTCGCCGACCTTCGACGTTCTGCAGAAGATCGTGCTTGGCCTCAAGATCGAGATTGGCGAGCTGTTTGGCTCAACCCCGAAAGTCAGCGCCGGCGGCCGCCGGGCGCTGACGCGCAAGGACGCCGGCCAACGCCACGCGTATCGCGGCTATCAAATGGAATTACTGGCAACCGATCTCGCCCACAAGTCGATGCTGCCGTTCCGGATTCGCATCTCCGCGCACACGCTTGACGCATTCGACGATTGGGGCCGCCACGAAGGTGAGGAGTTCCTTTACGTGATCAGCGGCAGCGTGTGTCTGTACTCGGAGCTGTACGCGCCGACCCATCTGAACGCGGGCGACAGCATCTACTTCGACAGCCGCACGGGCCACGCGGCGGTGTCGACTAGCGACGAAGACGCTGAAGTGCTGTGGATGGCCACCAGCGCCGACATTCCGCCGCCAGCGGACACCGTGAAAAAGTAGGCAAGGACCGGTCACGCCAAAGACGACTGCGGCGTTGCATTCGCATTCATCGCGGCCGCGCCGCCCACCTGCTCGACGCCTCGCGAGGCCAGCGCCCGCTGCGCCAGTTGCGCGATATGCAATGCATGACGCCCCGTGCCCTGTTCGATCTGCTCTCGGCAGCTAAAACCGTTGGTCAACACGATCGTTTCAGCCGCCGCATTGCGAATCGCCGGGTAAAGCTTGTCCTCGCCAATCTTCTCGGACATCGCATGATGGTCGGCGTTGAACCCGAACGAGCCAGCCATTCCGCAGCAACCGGTATCGAGCAGTTTCCACTTCACGCCAAGGCGCTCCAGCAAGGCCGTATCGCCTTGCATGCCGAACAATGCCTTCTGGTGACAATGCCCATGCACGAGCACCTCGGCGTCGAGCGTCGGCCAGTCAAATGGTTCGCGTACGACGAAGTCGGAGAATAGAAAAGTCTGTGCAGACAGGCGTTTCGCTAGCGCGTGATCCGGTAGCTGTTTGAGCAATTCGTCTTTGAAGACGGACAAACAGCCTGGTTCAAGACCGACTAACGGCACACCTGCGGCGATGTCATCCGCGAGTTCATCCAGTGCGTTCACCAGCAATTCGCGCGCGCGCTCGAGCAGGCCGAAGTCGTAAAGCGGACGCCCGCAGCACAGGCGCTTCTTCGGCAGCACGACGTGCCAGCCCAGTTGGGTCAGCACGTCGGCAGCGGCTTGCGCAATCTCCGGCGAGAAGTGGTCACTGAACGTATCGACCCACAAAATCACTTTCTTCGCGCCCGGCGCAGGCGCGGAGGTGTTCGTACGCCGTGCAATCTGCCGATATGTCTGCCGGGCAAATTTCGGCAATTGGCGCGCCTGTGCAACACCCGCAATCCATTTGCCTAACGGCGCCAAGCCGGGCGCTGAGCTCATGAAATTGACGAGGCGCGGCAAGCGCGCCGCGAGGGGGGCCCATTCGCCAATCCGTCCCATGAACATCGCCTGCCTCGGGCGACGATTCGTTTCATAGTAATGCGAAAGAAATTCGGCCTTGTACGAAGCCATATCCGTATGCGTCGGGCAGTCGGACTTGCAGCCCTTGCAGGCCAGACACGTATCCAGCGCCTGCTTGACTTCGCGGCTTTGCCAGCCATCCGTGATCACTTCGCCTTGCAGCATTTCCCAGAACAGATGCGCACGGCCCCGCGTTGAATACTTTTCTTCGCGCGAGGCACGATAGCTCGGGCACATCGTGCCGCCTTCGAGCGAGCGGCATTTGCCCATGCCGATACACCGTTCCACTGCACGTTGAAAACCGTCGCCCTCCTGACTCGCAAACGTCAGCTTCGTTTGCATGGTCACCGTCCGGTAGGCCGGCCCTATGCGCAGGTTCTCGTCGGCGCGGTAGGCATGCACGACCTTGCCGGGATTGAGACGGTTCGCCGGATCCCAGATGGCCTTGAACTGCTCCATGGCCTGCATCAATTCGGGGCCGTACATGATGGGCAGAAATTCGGCTTTCGCCTGACCGTCGCCGTGTTCGCCGGATAGCGAGCCGCCGAACTCCACCACCAGCTCCGCCGCCTCGCGCAGAAAGCGGCGCCACGTGGCGATGCCTTCAGCCGTGCGCAAATCGAAGGTGATGCGCGCGTGTACGCAACCATCGCCGAAGTGGCCGTACAGGCTGGTTTCGTAGCCGTAACGGTCGACCATCGCCTGAAAGGCACGCAGATAGTCACCGAGACGCTGCGGATCGACCGCCGCATCTTCCCAGCCAACCACCGGATCAGGACGCGTTGGGTCCACCGACAAGGCGACCGCCGACGCGCCCGTCTCGCGAATCGACCACACTTTCGCCTGCAAGGCGCGTTCTTCGACGAGCACCATCGAAACGTTTTTGCCCGCGGCACCCGCAGCGAAATACTCAGCCGCTGCGCGCGCCTCGCGCACGGCGTCGTCGTGGGTATCCGCACCGAATTCGAGCACCACCCACGCATCGCCTTCGGGCAACAGCGCAATCTCTTCCTTCTTCAGGCCACGTGCCTGCAGACCTCGAATGATGGCGCGATCGAGCCCTTCGATCGCAATCGGTCCGCAGTGCATGAAATGCGGTACCGCATCGGCAGCCACAAAAATATCGTCGAAGCCGAGCACGAGCAATACACGCCTGGCGGGACTCTTCACCAGACGCACTTTGGCCTGCAAGGTCACGGCGCACGTGCCTTCGGTACCGACCAGCGCCCGCGCGACATTGAAGCCGTTTTCCGGCAGCAGTTGATCCAGATTGAAACCCGACACCCGGCGCTTGATCTGCGGAAATCTTGCGCGAATCAACTCGGCGTAGGTGTCGCGCAACTGCTTGAGCGCCGCGTAGATTTCGCCCTGACGGCCGCCGGCGGCAATGATGCGTGCGAGTTCTTCGTCCGTGGTCGGGCCGACCCAGAAGCGTGCGCCATCGTAAGTGACGATTTCAAGTGCTTCGACGTTCTCGACCGTCTTGCCGGCCATCACCGAATGCGCGCCGCACGAATTGTTGCCGATCATGCCGCCGAGCGTACAGCGGCTATGCGTGGCCGGGTCGGGTGCAAACGTGAGACCGTGCTGTTCCGCAGCGTCGCGCAGCGTGTCGCACACCACCCCTGGCTCGACAATGGCGGTGCGCGCTACCGGGTCTACGGCAAGCACGCGGTTCACATATTTGCTCGCGTCTGCCACCACGGCGACGTTGACGCATTGTCCGTTCTGCGACGTGCCGCCGCCGCGCGGCAGCAACGGCACGTCGTTGCGGCGGCACGCGGCAACGGTGGCGAGCAGGTCGTCTATGTCGGCGGGCACGACCACGGCCAGCGGGACTTGCCGGTAGTTCGAGGCATCCGACGTGTACAGCGCTTTCGACGCCTGATCGAAGCGCACTTCGCCACGCACGTGCCGCCGCAGATCAGCCTCGAGCGATTGCAGCACGGCAGCGGTGCCGCGAAACGACGTGGCGGCACTAGCGGCTGCCATGTGTAAGCCATTGTCAGGAACGGTATCAACTTCGTGAGTCACGGTCGCGGTTGCCTCGCTTGCTGGGGTTGGCGCAGTTGCCTGGGTTGCGTTGTTTGCAGACGTTGCCAATGTAGCGCAATCGGCGCTTCGTCGTTTGACGACACCTGCCTGCCGGCTCCCCGTCAAAACGCCCGCGCCCGCGAAATCAGGCGGCCTGACTCGCGGTCATCTTGAAGATGCCCTGGGCGTTGCCGGCATCGAAACGCAAGTCGGTTTGCCAGCGGCGTGTGTCCTGATCGAACGTGCGTTTGCGCGTGATGAACTCATAGAACGAACCTGGCACGTCGCGCGTCACCGTGCTGCCATCCGCCGCGCGGAATTCGCGTTGCACAATATCCGCACGATATGCCGTCTGAAACACCCGGCCCGAACGCGAACACTCGACTTCGGGCTTCATCGGCCGGCCCTTGGCTTTTTCATCATCGGCAAGCTGGAACACGTCGGCGACGCGATCCGTCGCGTGATTGAACGCGTTGCCTTCGGTGGCGATCCACGTCATCTCCGCCGACTCCTTCAGCAACACTTCGTAATCCGCCTCGCTGGGCATCTCGTGCTGACGCGCAAACGCACCGACGATCACCGGCAGCAGTTCATGCGCCGCGTCGAGTGGCAGCACGCCGTCGCGCTCCAGCTCCCAGAGCTGCGCAGTGGCACGCGGCGTCAGCGGATCGCGCGACGCGCCGATCACATTCGTCACCGCCTGCTGGAACTCAGCCGAAAAGCGCTCGGGATGCAGTTCGCTGACGAAGAACTGCGCGATCTGATCCGGCGCGTCATCATGCGCCCAGGCGCGGCCCGTCATACCGAGACGGTCCAGCGGATAGCGTCCATTGATGCTAAAGCCGAGCGGCCGCAAGATCCGCGCAAACGCGGCTTCACCCGGCGGCAGCGCGCCGCTATGCGCCCAGCGCACGGTACGCAGCGCGCCGTGATCGAAGTACACACTGCCGCCCGCAGCCAGCGCGTCCTGCGTGTACGCGCGGCCATTCGCCGAGCGCGCCAGCAGGTCTTCGAACAGCACCATGTTCAGCGCCTGCGCGAGTTCGGCGCGGGTCACGACGCCCGGCTCCCATTCGTTGAGAATGTGCGGATGATTCAGCGTCTTGAAGAGCGCGGCCGTCTGGTCGGCTCCGATCAGCTTCAGCAGCAGTTGTTCGATATTCGCATTGCGCACGGTCTGCATGGTATTTCTCGGGAAAGCGGGCATCGCAAGGCCCGCGTAGGCTGGGGGACTTGCCGGCGCTGCGCCTGGGCGCACACGCGGCATCGTTTGATGCGCCATTATTCGAATCCGCGGCCGCCCCGTAAAGCGAGATAAAATCCAGACTTGATGCGTTTTCGGAATCAATGTGCGAAAGTTCAAGATCCCCAATATGGGCGCGCTGCTCGCTTTCGAAGCGGCGGCTCGCCACGAAAGCTTTACGCACGCGGCCCGTGAGCTCTTTTTGACCGAAAGCGCGGTGTCGCGCCAGGTCAACACGCTGGAGAGCAACCTGGGCGTGCGCCTGTTCGTGCGCGTGAAGCAGCGTGTGGTGCTCACCAGGGCGGGCAAGGTCTATAGCGCTCAGGTCCGGCGCGCGCTCGAAGGGCTCGACCGCGATACGCTGTCGATCGTCGCGCACGGCAGCGGCGGCGGCTATCTGGAACTGGCGGCGCTGCCCACGTTCGCCTCACACTGGCTGATTCCGAGGATGGGCGATTTCAACGCCCGGTACCCCGACATACGCGTGAATATGGGTGTGCGCACCGGCACCTTTCCATTCGCGGACACGCACTTCGAAGCGGCAATCCACTACGGCAAGCCGACCTGGCCCGGCACGTCCGCTGACTTCCTGTTTCGCGAGGAAGTCATTCCCGTGTGCGCGGCGAGCCTGCTCAAAGGTCCCGTTCGCCATCCGGCGGACCTGCTCGACTACCCGCTACTGCATTCGACCACTCGCCCGGACGGCTGGGCCAACTGGTTCGAGACCCTCGGTGTGGACGACAGCCGCGCCATGCAGGGTGTGCGCTACGAGTTGCATACGATGCTGATCAGTGCTGCAGCGGCGGGACTCGGCATCGCGCTGGTGCCGCGCTTCTTCGTGGATGCGCAACTCGAGCGGCCCGGCCTCGCCGTGCCGTTCGATGCACCGGCGGTTACCGAAGCGGCCTATTACCTCGTTTATCCGACTGAACTCAGCCACGGCAAGCCGCTCGCCAGCTTCCGCGAGTGGCTCTTGAGGGAGGCGGCGACGTACGCAGCGGCAAACCCACGGCTGACCGCGGAAAACAGCGCAGGCTAAAGGCTAAACCACGGCCTGCGAGCCGGATCAGGACGCGCGGGCTTGCGCCAGCGCGCTCAGATTGCCTTCGCCGAAGCCGTGATGCCCCTTGCGCTGCACGATCTCGAAGAAGATTTCGCCGGTCCGGCGCCGCACAAAGGTCTGGAAAAACAGCAGCGGCACGCCGTCCGCGCCAATCTCGCCGTCCACGAGGATCCGGCCGCGCCTGAGCCGTTCGATATCGAGTCCGTGCCCCGGCAAACGCGCGTCGAGCTGGTCGTAATAGCGCGGCGGCGGCTCGACGAGTTCAATGCCGTTGGCAATCAACTGTTTCACGCTGGCGAAGATGTCGTCGGTGGCAAGCGCAATGTGCTGCACGCCCTCGCCCGGATGATCGGGCAGATATTCGTGCATCAGGCTCGTCCGGCGCGTGCCCTCTTCGTAAAGCGGCACGCGGATCGCGCCGCACGGCGACACCATCACGCGCGATTCTGCCGACACGTGCCAGTTGGCGTGCAGCTCGTGAATCTCGCGGAAATTCAGCAGGTCTCGATAGAAATCCAGCCATTCCTGCATACGGCCGGCGCCCACCGTTTGGGTCAGATGATCCACCGCGACGAGACCCGTCCCCGCGTGGCTGAGGTCGGCTTGCGCCGTGTCGATTTCGATCGGGCGGAAGTCGATATCGAAGATGGAGATATCGCCGAGGCCGCCGCGCTGGCCGCCGCGACCGCGCCAGCGGTCGACGAAGTAGATGTGCGAATCGCCGATGCCCTGAATGGACGGAATCACCAGTTCGCCCTTGCCGAGCTTCTCGCCCTCGAACGCCCACGCACCCAGTTCGATTGCGCGGTCGAACGCGAGCTGGGCGTCCGCGACGCGAATCCCGACCGCGCAGATGCCGGCGCCATATTCCTCTGCGTAGCGCGCGGCGAACGAATCCGGTTCGGCATTGAGCAGGAAATTCATCTCCGCCTGGCGGTACAGCGTGACGTCCTTGCTGATATGGCGCGCAATCGGCTTGAAGCCAAGTTGCATGAAGGTCTGCCCGATGCTTTGCGGATCGCGCGCGGCAAATTCCACGAATTCGATACCGGCAGTGCCGAGCGGATTGTGCTCAGGGTCCGACGCCGCCTTCAGTGCGGCGCTCGGGGTGGGCAGGTCGCTGGGCATGGCATTCTCCTTAAACATACGTTCGACACGCTTCCTGATGTTTTACGCAGACCATCGCAATTGCGCAACGTCGCGGCCCGGCGACGGCTTTCGCACCGTGTTTGTACACCGGGTCAGGGTCGCTCGCAACTGCATTTTGTACTGGATGGTTCATCTGCGCGGGTCGTCGTGGCGTTGCTTGCTGGCCGGTTTGCCAGCCGGTTTGCCCGCCTGTTTGCGCCAGCCTGCTTGCCGCGGTGTTTGCCATCCCTGCAATAAGATGGTCCTTGGGTCATGATGCGAGGGCCATTGCCGCGCTGCATCACCGGCCTTTACGGCGACGCCGCGGCATGTCCGCCTGCCCTGCCGCCGCAGTGGCCATGCGCTGCCGCGCGACGACGCGCAGCGCGTCGATCCACGCATGCGCCACTGGCGAGGGCTGCGTGTCGGAGCGGCGGATCAGGCCCACCGGCTCGTCCGTCCCGGCAAAGGGCAACGGCAAGCGCGCCAGCATGCCGTGTGCCAGTTCATACTCGACCGCGCTCTGCGGCACGAACCAGACTGCGTCGTTTTCGAGCGCGAGCGCCCGCCCGATCGACACCGACAGCACCTCGACGAACGCCGACAAGGGCGGCACACCCCACGCCGCCAGCAGACTGTCGGCCGACTGCCGGATCAGCGTGCCGAACGGCGGCACCACCACCGTGAAGCCTTCGAGCAGCGCGGCCGGCAGCCCGGCGCTCGACTCTAGCGGATGCCCCGCGCGCACCACGGCAATCAGCGGCTCGCTGAATAGCTGCTCGAAGCTGAGTCCGATCATGCGTTCAGGGTCGGCGAGGCGCCCAATCGCGAATTCGATGCTGCCCGCCTTGAGCCGCTCGAGCAATTCGGCATTCGAGCCGGTCGCAAGCCGCACGATCACGCGCGGCCATTCGACGGCGAAACGCTTGAGCACCGACGGAATCAGCGCACTCGCGACGGTCGGCAGAATGCCGATTTCCAGGGTCGCTGACGCAACGCCCTCGGCCCGTGCGAGCAGATCGACACCTTGCCGCAGGGCGCTGACACAGGCGCTGGCGTGCGGCATGAACAGTTGACCCTCGCGGGTCGGCACCGCACCGTGGCGGCCCCGCTCGAACAGCTTGACGCCGAGAATTGCCTCGAGCTCCGCGACGGTCTTGGAGACGGCGGGTTGCGTAATGGACAGACTTTCGGCCGCCTTCTGCACGCCGCCGAGTTGCGCGACGGCCAGAAAGCACTGGAGATGACGGAATTTGACGCGGCTGTCCGCGAGGCTGCGTTGCATAACGACAGGTTATACGAGATACGAGAAAACGTCATTTTGCATAACTTCTTGGATTGGATAAAGTCGCGTCATAGCTTCACATCCCCACAATTCCTCCAGGGAGACACCGCATGGACGAGTCCATCCTCACCCCGCGGGACTTCGCGTCCCATCCTCTTTACGTCTATCCCGGCTACGGTTCGTCCGTGAAGCGCGGTCCGACGCGTCCGCTGATTCCTCTGAAGGAGCGCCTGCGCGACCAGCGGGTGCCGGTGTATGGCGCTGAAGACCTCGGCGCGCTCGACAACGATCTGACGCGCAATGCCGCACGCAATGGCGAGCCGCTGGGCGAGCGCATCATCGTGACGGGGCGCGTGCTGGACGAAGGCGGTCGCCCGGTGCGCAATACGCTGGTTGAAGTGTGGCAGGCGAACGCAGCGGGACGCTATGTTCACAAGGCGGATCAGCATGACGCGCCGCTTGACCCGAACTTCCTCGGCGCGGGGCGTTGCCTGACCGACCACGAAGGACGCTACCGTTTCCTGACGATCAAGCCGGGTGCGTATCCATGGGGCAATCATCCGAACGCATGGCGTCCGAACCACATTCACTTTTCGTTGTTCGGCGATCACTTCGGCTCGCGACTGGTGACGCAGATGTATTTTCCGGGGGATCCGCTGCTGGCCTTCGATCCGATTTTCCAGGGCACGCCGGAACATGCACGCGAGCGGCTGGTGTCACGCTTTTCGCTGGATACGACTGAAGAGGCCTACGCGCTTGGGTACGAATTCGACATCGTGCTGCGCGGCCGCAATGAAACTCCGATGGAGCGCTAAGCCATGACTGCACTTAAGCAAACGCCGTCGCAAACGGTTGGTCCGTACTTCGCTTACGGGCTGTGTCCCGAGCAATACAATTTCGACCTCAAGAGCCTGTTCACGCCAATGGTTGCCGACTACGAGGCGGCGGGCGAGCACATCACGATTATTGGTCAGGTGTTCGACGGTGACGGCAAGGTGGTGGGCGACGCGATGATCGAAGTGTCGCAGGTGGATAGCGAAGGGCGCTATCCGGCATCACGGGACGAGGTCAAAGAACGCGGGTTTCGTGGATTTGCACGAGTTGGCACGGGTACGGATCCGGAGAAGCGGTTCATTGTCGAGACGGTGAAGCCGGGACGCGCGAATGAAGCTGACGCGCCGCATCTGAACGTGATTGTGACGATGCGGGGAATGCTGCTGCATACGTTTACGCGGATCTACTTCGATGATGAAGTTGCGGCCAATGCGGCTGATCCGGTGTTGCGGCTGGTTCCCGCGGAGCGGCGCGAGACGTTGATCGCGCGGCGGGTTCCGGGTACCAGTAAGACGGTTTATCGGTTTGATATTTTTATGCAGGGCGAGAAGGAAACCGTGTTTTTCGATTTGTGATGGGGTCACGGCGCGTTCATATTGGTGTCTTATGATCGCGGTTCGCGGTGTTGTTGGGTTTTTTGCCGCGTAACTCCGAGTGTTTTTTGAAGCCTGCTCAATCGAGCGGGCTTTTTTTTGGTTTTATGTTTGTCTGGCTGATGGGTGGTTGGGTGTTCGGTATGCGGCGTTGGTCTTTCCTTATTGTCTTAGCGGTCTGTTAACTTCGCCACCGTGATGTTTGCTGATGGCGCCGGTCTTTCGATGAGTCGCGGTTCGGCCACTCGCTCGGCATCCGCTCGCCGTGAACCCCGGCACATCACCGGTGAAAGCGGTCGCGCACCCATACCCGCTAACCGGCGGCGCGTGAATTCTCTACCTGCGCGTGACTCGAATTCCCTCTCCGCAGGCGCAGCACCTCGACACTGCACGACCCGAAGAGCGGTGCCAGTCTGACGGCTATGGTCAATTTCCCTCGCCATGCGGTTCAACCAGCAATTTTTTGCGCTCGCAGATGTTACCGCCGCGTCAGCAAAAGCAGGATTTGCAATAATCAATATGTTTATTTTCGAGAGCGACAAATCTCAACGAGATGAAACATTATCACTCTACATTTCATGCACTCCAAAATATCCTGTTTGATTACTTGAAATTTTACGATAGACGAATTAAAACAAATTCATGCAGATCCGATATCAAATGATCGATTGCAGATTAAACACAAAAACAAAGCTGACTGTGGATTTCTGCTTTCTGTTAATTGACAGTGAATCATCCCGTCAAATGAGTCGTGGGTAAAGAACCCCCTCTACTCACTGGCCATCAAAGATGATTAATGCCATAGAACCTGGCCAAATCACAGCAACCCGTCTGAAGACGAAATAGTGTTAGTTGATCCATATCAATTTTATGCTGCGCAATTCCTGACGCAAAAGAGGTAACGTCATCTTTGCGCCTCCATACCGTCCGCAACGCGTACGGTTATACCTCAGCGCCGTTCGGTTCTTGATTTTCGCGCTTAGCCCTCCCGCCCGGATACCGGCCGCGGGAGATTCCTAAACCGTCTGCCAGCGGGCATGGCCAATCGTTATTTTTCTTCGCGAGGTTCATCATGACCAAAAAGACCGTCACCTCTGACGTTTTCGATCCCGTCAAAATTATGGTGAGTATCCGTCGCGCAGGTTTGATCCTTCATCACTGAGTCTGTGCGCCGATATATCCGACAAGGCAGACCGTTAAAGTTTAAAAACGAGAATACCGAAATGACAACTAATTTGAACACCGTTTCACTAGGTTATATCGGTCAACGCCGCTCGGCGCTGACTGGAAATTATCTGTTGGGCAATGGTTATCGTAGTTTTAACCCTATCATCCGACGCTTCAGTGCATGGGATAGTCTCAGTCCGTTTGGCGGGGGCGGCCCGCACGGTTACGGGTACTGCGCAGGCGACCCGGTGAACCAGTCGGATGCGTCGGGGCATGGACCATTTCTGGACTTGCTGATAGGACTTG
>NZ_DASXHA010000181.1:0-4417 GCF_036488795.1 Paraburkholderia sp. | reverse complement strand
GATTAAGTTCGGTACGCCGCTGGTCAGTGGGGCTTCCGTCAAGGCTACCGTCGTGTCGCAAGGTCGTCACGCAAAAGTGACCATCTTCAAGATGCGTCGCCGGAAGCACTACCAGAAGCATGGCGGCCACCGCCAGAACTACACCGAACTGCGCATCGACGCGATCAACGCGTAAGCGCACCGGTTAAGGAGCTAACAAATGGCACACAAAAAGGCAGGCGGATCGTCACGTAACGGCCGCGACTCAGAGTCGAAGCGTCTCGGCGTGAAGGTTTACGGCGGTCAAGCCATCAACGCTGGTGGCATCATCGTGCGTCAACGCGGCACGCGTATGCATCCGGGCGAAAACGTCGGTATCGGCAAGGATCACACCTTGTTCGCGCTGACGGACGGCCACGTCAAGTTCACGACGAAAGGCGCTGACAAGAAGCATCTGGTCAACGTAGTCCCGGCAGCAGCCTGAGTTTAATCAGGCACGGGCTTCAGGACCGGAACAAAGGCCCCGCGAAGTTAGCGGGGCCTTTTTCATTGCAGGTACATTGCAGATTCATTGCGGGCAGTCATGTCGTCAGCCCGCGCGACTGGCCATTCGGATGATTGGTCAACGCACTGCAGGCGCGGCAAAATAGCGTTAAACACGGGACGGAGTTACGCATGAAGTTCATTGACGAAGCGAGGATTGAAGTCATCGCCGGCGACGGAGGGGATGGCAGCGCGTCGATGCGCCGCGAGAAGTTCGTCCCGTTCGGCGGTCCGGATGGTGGCGACGGCGGCCGCGGCGGCAGCGTCTATGCGGTCGCAGACCGCAACATCAACACACTGATCGATTACCGCTACGCGAAGAAGCATCAGGCGCGCAACGGCGAAAACGGCCGTGGCGCGGACTGCTACGGCAAGGGCGGCGACGACATCACGTTGCGCATGCCGGTCGGCACGATCATTTCGGACATGGAAACCGGCGAACTGATCGCCGATCTGACCGAACACAACCAGAGCGTCCAGATCGCCCAGGGCGGCGCGGGCGGTTTGGGTAACCTGCATTTCAAATCCAGTACGAACCGCGCGCCGCGCCAGAAAACCGACGGCAAGCCGGGCGAGCGCCGCATGGTGCGCCTCGAACTGAAGGTACTGGCCGACGTCGGCCTGCTCGGCATGCCGAACGCCGGCAAGTCCACGTTCATCTCGTCGGTTTCGAACGCGAAGCCGAAGATCGCGGACTATCCGTTCACCACGCTCGCCCCGAATCTGGGTGTGGTGCGCGTCGGGCCGAGCCGCAGCTTCGTGATCGCGGACATTCCCGGTCTGATCGAGGGTGCGGCGGAAGGCGCGGGCCTCGGGCACCAGTTCTTGCGCCACTTGCAGCGGACCGGTCTGCTGCTGCATATCGTCGACATTGCGCCGTTCGACGAGGCGGTCGATCCGGTCGCGGAGGCGAAGGCCATCGTCAACGAACTGCGCAAGTACGACGAACTGCTGTTCGAGAAGACGCGCTGGCTGGTGCTGAACAAGCTCGATATGGTCCCCGAAGACGAACGCGAAGCGCGCGTCAACGCGTTCCTTGAAGGTTTCGGCTGGGACGGTCCGGTTTTCGAAATCTCGGCGCTCACGGGGCAGGGTTGCGAAGCGCTCTGCTACGCGGTGTATGACCACATCGCAGCGCATTCGGACGCGCAACGCCAGGCTGAAGCGGAAGACCTCGCTGCTGACGTACGCTTTCGCGAGAAACAGGCAGGTGCAGCCTCGGGCGAGCCGGTCGAGCCGCAGGAATAACTGGCATGGCTTGGGCGCTGGCGAGTCCGCAAAGGGCAGCCGGCGCGCATCACGCATCATCTTGGGAGACCGCGCACAATGCGTTCCGTCATCGCAGACTCCAGGCGATTGGTAGTGAAAGTCGGGTCGAGCCTCGTCACGAATGACGGGCGCGGTCTCGATCATGCCGCGATCGGCCGCTGGGCGGCGCAGATTGCCGCTCTGCGCGCGCAGGGCAAAGAAGTCGTGCTGGTGAGTTCGGGGGCGATTGCCGAAGGAATGCAGCGCCTGGGTTGGACCAGGCGTCCGCGTGAAATCGACGAACTGCAGGCCGCTGCCGCGGTCGGGCAGATGGGGCTTGCACAAGTCTATGAAAGCCGCTTCGCCGAACACGCCATTCGCACCGCGCAGATCCTGCTGACGCACGCCGACCTGGCCGACCGCGAACGCTATCTGAACGCGCGCTCCACCTTGCTGACGCTGTTGCGTCTGGGTGTGGTGCCGATCATCAACGAGAACGACACCGTCGTCACCGACGAGATCAAGTTCGGCGACAACGACACGCTCGGCGCGCTGGTCGCGAATCTGATCGAAGGTGACGCGCTGATCATCCTCACGGACCAGCAAGGTCTGTTTACCGCAGATCCGCGCAAGGACCCCGCCGCTACGCTCGTTCAACAGGCCGACGCAGGCGCGGCAAACCTCGAAGCGATGGCCGGCGGCGCGGGTTCGAGCCTCGGCCGCGGCGGCATGCTGACCAAGATTCTCGCCGCCAAGCGCGCGGCGCATAGCGGCGCCAATACGGTGATCGCAAGCGGCCGGGAACCGGATGTGCTGGCGCGCCTCGCGGCGGGCGAGGCAATCGGCACCCAGCTGATCGCACGCACGGCGCGCATGGCAGCGCGCAAGCAATGGATGGCCGATCACCTGCAGGTTCGCGGCCACGTGGTGATCGACGACGGCGCTGTCGAAAAGCTGACCGACGGTGGCAAGAGCCTGCTGCCCATTGGCGTCGTGGGCGTGCAGGGTGCATTTGCGCGTGGCGAGGTGATTGCCTGCCTGAGCGCCGCCGGGCGGGAAGTGGCGCGCGGTCTGACGAACTACAGCAGTGCGGAAACGAAGCTGATCCAGCGGCATCCGAGCGGCGAGATCGAATCGGTACTGGGCTACATGCTGGAGCCCGAGTTGATCCATCGCGACAATCTCGTGCTGGTCTGATAGCCGGCGCGTTGTAGCGTATAAAAAAAGCCGTTTCAGCGGATTGCTGAAACGGCTTTTTCTTTGCGCCTGAAGCGACGTCAGTGAATCTGCGAAGCCGCGGTGCGCTTGTAGCGCATGTTGTCGATGATCTTCTTCGCGTTGCCCGTCGGAACCTTGCTCTCGCAGAAATAGTCCTGATAGAGCGACGCCTGATACGCGTTGAGCGCGCCATTTTCGATGCGCGTAAACGGCGTGGCGACGGTGTCATCCCAGCCGTCGTGATCGGCATTGAGTGCGGCGTACTGTCGCCATTCGTACGTGTCGCAGCGAATCCCTTCGTAGTTCACGTTGTGCGCGCCGCCCGGGCTTGTCACGACCACGGTGTAGCGCACTACGCCGTCGTCGCCCACGGTCAGCGACTTCGAGTCCACCGCGAACGTCAGTGGCGTGTTGCCCGAGACATCGAACGGGATCAGATTGGCCGCCACTGGCAGCGCAGGCAGCGTCTCGACCTTGTTTTCGGTCCAGTTCGACTTGCGGTCGAACAGGTACACAAATGCGCTGTCGTCCTTGTTGGTCGGTTTGTTGGCGCTCGAACAGCCAGCCAGCAGGGCGCCAGTGGCGACGCACGCCACGACGAGAGCAAGTGCTTTCAATATGATTTCCTCGAAACGCCGGCGCAGCGGTCCAGGTGCCGCGCCGGCAGATGCGGCATGAGGTGCGGCATTGAGAGCCGCACCGGGATTAATCGCGCAGACCCGGCTGGGTCAGGGCGTTGTCCGCGGGGCCGCAGTCGGACTCGATCGTGGTACTGATCGAAGTCTCGACCGTGACGGTTCCGACAGACACCTCCTGCATCGCCGTCACGGTCTGCACTATCCGGGGATAGCGCGGCCCATGATGGCCGCCGGGTTTTTCCGTACGCGGCGCAGCACGGCGCAGAAAACGGGATAATTCCGTCAGCGCCAACTGATACACATCCCGCTTGAACTCGATCACACAGTCGAGTGGCACCCAGTACTCGTTCCAGCGCCAGGCATCGAACTCCGGATGGTCGCAGGCGCGCAGGCAAATGTCGCAATCGCGCCCCACCATTCGAAGCAGAAACCAGATTTGCTTCTGGCCGCGGTAATGACCGCGTACTTCACGCTTGATGAACTTGTCCGGCACCTCATAGCGCAACCAGTCGCGCGTGCGACCAATGATCTTGACGTGTTCCGGAAGCAGGCCGGTTTCTTCGTGTAACTCCCGATACATCGCTTGCACGGGGGTCTCACCATACTTGATGCCCCCTTGCGGAAACTG
Organism: Paraburkholderia sp.; assembly: GCF_036488795.1. Taxonomy (GTDB): domain Bacteria; phylum Pseudomonadota; class Gammaproteobacteria; order Burkholderiales; family Burkholderiaceae; genus Paraburkholderia. Next base: position 163 of record NZ_DASXHA010000181.1, on the reverse strand, counting down.
CCAGGAATGTTCACGGAGCCGCTTGCCCCAAAACACCTCGTTGTGCGCGTTCAAGAGGATGATGCCGACGTTCGGGCGAAAGCCTTCACGATCCAGCATACAACCACCTTCGAATCCTTTAAAATTGCTTTGATTATAAACAGATAACGGACCCGACGCACCG
>NZ_DASXHA010000156.1:0-12622 GCF_036488795.1 Paraburkholderia sp. | reverse complement strand
AGGCAAAGAAAGCGGGCTTCCAACCGCCAGCCAGTAGGTGTGCGCCTCGCCACCCACGCGGTATTGGTCCGAGACAAGATCGTCCCTCGCACCACACAGGACTTTGACACAGGGCTCATCCACCCCACTCCGCACTGCGTGTGTCGCGGACCGGCTTACAGGGGAAAGCCGAGGCTGCGGCCCGCTGTGTCAATGCGCAAATTGATAAGGCGTACGAATTACATGCGCCGCTCATTAGCTGCGCACCTCAAGCACGCAGACCACCGAACTGAACGGAAGGGAAGTTATGCCCGACGGCGGGCGCGCAGCGAACGCTGGAGCGAATGAGTGCTGTGTCACGAACGTGACCGCGCGAGGGTGGGTCTCGTGTTGGACCGTTACCCGTACATGACAGAGATGGACACTTATGGGCTAGCGGTTGGAAGCCCGCTTTCTTTGCCTACTTTCTTTGCGGCGGCAAAGAAAGTAGGTGCCGCCCCGCACAGGGGCGAAGCTAATAGACCACTAAGAATGCAAGGAGAGGCCAACGCAGTAGGTCAGCAACCGAGGGGCCGCGCTAACAGACCACTAAGAATACAAGGAAAGGCCAACCCCGCAGGCAAACAACAAAAGCCGTCAGCCAGACAAAAAAACCTAAACCCCTACTACCCCCCGCCCATGCCACCTGACAACCAGCACCCTGCCACAATAACAAAGCACCCCGGCCACGCCGATCGTCACCCCCATGCCGGTAGGCGAAACCCCACCCCAAAGTCCGACCGCAAAACTGGCCAGCGCACCTAACGCCAACTGCATTGCACCGAACACGGCAGCCGCCGCGCCGGCATTCTGCGGATACCGATGCATCAGATCGGTCGTGCAGTTAGCCGACAACAACCCCACGACTCCCACTACGAAGAACAACCCCACCACAATCGACCACAACCCGCCCCAGCCAGTCAAAGAGACGAGCGAAACAAACAGGGAAGCGCCACAACTGACAGCCGCCGAAAAAGCGATGATCCGCAACGACCCAAGCCGGCCAACCAACCGGGTATTCAGGAAGTTGCCGAACATGATGCCAATAATGTTCAGCCCAAACAGAAATCCATAATGCTGGGCGGAAACATGGAAATACTCGATGTACACAAACGGCGTCGCCGTGATGTACGCGAACATCGACGCAAACGCCATCCCGCCGCACAACATGTGCCCCCACGCCACGGGATCGCACAACAATGTCCCGTACGCCGCAAACGACTTCAGCACCGCCGACTGCTTGCGCTTCTCGCGTGGCCACGTCTCCGGCACGCGCAGGAATGCCGTCACCGCGCATACCGTGCCGAAAATCGTCAGCGCCACGAACACCACGCGCCAACCGCCCAGCAGCAACAACTGCCCGCCAATCAGCGGCGCCAGTAACGGCCCGATCGATGTGACGATCGACAGCATCGACAAGACGCGCGCCGCATCGGTGGGTTCGTGCGCGTCGCGTGCGATCGCGCGCGCCAGCACCGATGCCGCCCCCGCACCCAGCGCCTGCACGAACCGGAACGTCACCAGCGAGCCAATCGAATACGCCACGCCGCACGCAATGCTCGCCAGCGCGTACATGATGATCCCGCCCAGCAGCACCGGGCGCCGGCCGAATGAATCGGACAGCGGTCCGTATAGCAGCATTCCGACCGAAAAACCCAGCATGAAACTCGTCAGCGTCGTCTGCGCAGCGCCAGTCGTGACCAGAAAGGCCTGCGCTATCGAGGGCAGGCTCGGCAGATACATATCAATCGAAATCGGACCGCAGGCGGCCAGCGCGCCGAGCAACAGGATCAGCCGGCCATCGGGCCGGCGCTTGGTAACGTGAGACATGGGAATCCAGGAGAAGCGGTCCGCCCGCACACGGAATCCGTGTGCGAGCAATGGTGAAAACTGCGCCATCACTGCAGCGCGAGTCCCGCAATTGTACGCGACGGCCTTTCGGGCATCTCGCCCTCCGCCGACAGCGCAAGCCCGTTTGCTCGATCATAGGCAACGCCTGCGGCCACCTGCTCGTGGACTGACACACTGTGTCAGATGATGATCAGGAGTCCCGTACCACGCAATCGCCGCACGTGTCGTGTCGTGTCGCGGCCTGGCCTGGCCGGGGGCCATGCATACGGCGAAGCGGCGATCGGTTAAGCTCACGCCTTGTCGCGCGATCACCCATTCAACGTCTCTTTCCCCGTCCCGTCATGACCGCTTTTCTGCTGATCTGGAGCCCGAAAAAATGGCCCTGGCCGGAGCTGCCCGAGGTCGCCAAACGTGTCGCCGCCGGTGAAGCAGTCACGGATGTCTGGGGCTGCGGCTTCGCGCGCGGCATCCTGCCTGGCGACCGCGTATTTCTCCATCGAGTCGCACAAGAGCCTAAAGGTGTGTTCGGCTCCGGCTACGTGACGCGGGCGCCGTACGAAGTGCCCGATCCGAATACGAAGCGCGGTTATCGTCTATGCATCGACTTCGTCTACGACTGGCTGATCGACGCCCATCAGCATGTGGTCGTCACACGCGAGTCGTTGCGCGTGCACCCTTTCTCCGTGCAGACGTGGGACGCGCAATCGTCCGGCACGGTGATCAAGCCCGTAGCGGAAGGTGCATTGGAGAAGCGCTGGGCCGAACTGACCGGCAAGCGCAAGCCACCGAAGCAGGCCGCGCCGTCAGGACCCACGCAGCCCAGCAAGGCGTCACTTCGCGCGCTCACGCAGAACGCTGACGCAAGCGCTGACGCAAGCGCAGACGCGGGCCACGCGAAATCAGAGGAATTCAGGAAGACCAGGAAGAACGGCAACGCGACAGGCACCGCCGCAGAAAGCGGGGCCGAACGCGGCAAGCGCAGTGTTGCAGCGCCATCCGCAACGCGTTCGCAAGACACGACATCCAGCACAGCGCCTCGACGCGCGTCGAAGCCTAAACCGGCGCCCTGATCCCACGTTGGGCGCGGCCTGTTTCACAACGTAGGCGGCCGATCAGCGCGCCGCCCAGATCGTCTTATGCCATCTCACCGGCTTGCACGCACAAACCTGCCGCGCGCGGGTTTGAGCACAAACATCGCCAGCGCCGCGGTGCTCAGGTCGAGCGCAATCGCACAGCCGAATACCGGAATCCAGCTGCCGGTATGCTGATGCAGCAACGCGGCAAGCGGTCCGCCGAAGACCGAACCAACGCCGAACGAGATGTACAGCCATCCGTAGTTCGCGGTGGCGTAGCGCGTGCCGAACGTATCGGTCAGCGTCGACGGGAACAGCGAAAAGATCTCGCCCCAGCCGAAGAAAACCACACCCGACAGCAGTACGAACAGCACCGCGTTATCGCGCGTCAACAGCCACAGCGTCATCGCGATACCTTCCAGCGCGAAGGCGAAACCCATGGTGTTTTCGCGACCCAGACGATCCGATACCCAGCCGAATAGAGGACGCGTCAGGCCATTTGTGAAGCGGTCGATCGTCAACGCCAACGGCAACGCAGCAAGCCCGAATACGAGAATTTTGCTGACGCCGAAGTCGGTCGCGAAGGTCGCCATCTGCGACGTCACCATCAGGCCGGAAGTGGCCATCATCGTCATCATCACGAACATCAGCCAGAAGAGCGGCTGCCTGAGCATCTCGGACGGCCGATAGTCGCGCACCGGCCTGGCCGTCTGCGCATTGGCCACGCTCTGCGCCAGCTCGGCCGGCGGCACACGCAAGCCTTGCGCGGCGATGAATCCCACCACGGCGAAGATGATGCCGTAGAGCCACAACGTCGCTTCGACGCCGCGCGAAGCGAGCGATGCCGAGATCGGAAAGGTCGTCAGAATCGCGCCCATGCCGTAGCCCGCCGCCACGGCACCGGCTGCGAAGCCGCGTCGATCCGGAAACCAGCGGACCATCAGACCGACCACGCCGACATACACAATGCCCGTGCCGAGACCGCCGACGCCGCCATAGGTGAGGTACAACATCGACGTGCTATGCGCATAGGACGCGAGCACCCAGCTTACGCCTGCCAGCAGGGTGCCGATCGAGATCAGCATGCGCGGCCCGAAGCGATCGATCAGCGCGCCCTGGAACGGCGAAAAAAATGCCTGCAGCAGGACCAGGATGGAGAACGTGACCTGCAGTTCCGGCAAGGCAATGCCGAGCTTCGCTGCGAGCGGTTTGGTCATCAGCGTCCATACGTACTGCGGACTGGAGATCGTCATCATGCAGACGAGCCCGAGACCCAGCTGCAACCAGCGGGTCCGTTCGGATGGCGCCGCGGCAAATGCCCCGGACGTGGCGGCTCCATTCAATGTAGGCGTGCGGGTGTTCATTGGGTTTCTCCGTTTTGCATTCCGTGCCGAACCGTGGGTCGGCCTGCCTCGTTTCACGCCGCAAGCGCAAGTACTCACGGCGCAAACCACTTCAAAAGAACCTGTTGCAGGACGCCGAGCGCCTGTTTGCAAGCGGTGCTGCGCTTACCAGGCCGCTGCTCCGCCGTCGCTGCGCGGATCGAAGCCGCCTTCGAGACAGCCGTTGTCGTACCGCACGATCGCGCCGGCATGCCCCATTGCTTCGTCGTAAGGCAGCATCTGTTCCACGTCATGGCCGAGCGCGCGCAACGCATCGAACGTCGCGGACGGAAAACGCGCCTCGAGCTTGAGCGATTCGTTGGTTTGCCCCCACGTGCGGCCAAGCAGCCAGCGCGGTGCGTCGATCGCGGTCTGCGGGTTCCAGCCGAAATGCGCGATCCGCGAAAACACCGCGCTTTGCGATTGCGGCTGACCGTCGCCGCCCATGTTTCCGTAGACCATCGTGCGGCCGTCGTCGAAACGGGCGAGCGCGGGATTCAAGGTGTGAAACGGGCGGCGCCCCGGCATGAGCGGATTGCGCGCGGCCGGGTCGAGCGAAAAGCTGCAGCCGCGGTTCTGCCAGTTGATGCCGGTGCGCGGCAGCACGATGCCGCTGCCGAACTCGTGGTAAATGCTCTGGATAAAACTGACGGCCACGCCGTTGCCGTCGATCACGCCCATCCAGACCGTGTCGGCCGGCCCGAGCCCCTTGCCCCATGGCGCGGCCGCAGTCAGCGAGACCTGCGCGGCCAGCGCATCGAGCGCGGCCGGGGCGAGCAGCGACTGCGGATCGATGTCCATGTGATCGGGATCGGTGATGTGTTTGTCGCGTATCGCAAAGGCGAGCTTGGTGGCCTCCACGCATACGTGGACATACTCCGGCCCGAGCGGGTCCATGTCGTCGCGCAGCACCCGGTCGAGAATGCCGACGATCAGCAACGACACCAGACCTTGCGTCGGCGGCGGCATGTTGTAGACACCGCCGAGCGAATGCGCGAGTGCGAGCGGCGTGCGCGACCGGGCCCGATGCTGCTGCAGATCCGCCAGCGACACCGGGCTGTCGACAGCCTGCAAATCCGCGGCGATGCTGCGTGCCAGATCGCCGCGGTAGAAGTCGTCCAGACCGGCCCTTGTCAGATGCTCGAGCGTGGCCGCGAGGCGCGGCTGCGTGAAGCGCTGGCCGGCAGCGGGCACGCGCGTGGCGTCGCTACCGGTGAGGAAGGTTTCGGCAAAGCCGGCAACCGTCTCGAGTTCTTCGCGTTTCGCTGCCACGCAGCGCGCCTGGCTGCGCGTGACCGGAATGCCGTCACGCGCGTAGGCAATCGCGTCTTCGAGCAGTCGCGCGAGCGGCAACCTGCCGCCCAGCGTCTGCGCCGACCAGTTGTGCGCGAAGTCCCAGCCCGAAATCGTGCCGGCGACGGTATTCGCCGCCAGCGGTCCGCGAAACGGGATCGATTGCAAACCGAGTGCGCGATACGCCTCGATCGACGCAGCCGACGCGGCCGCGCCACAGGCCTCGATGCCGACCGGCTCGCCGCCCGGCGGCGCGATCAGCCAGAAGCCGTCGCCCCCGATGCTATTCATATGCGGATATACGACCGCGATGGTCGCAGCGGCGGCGATCATCGCCTCGACCGCATTACCGCCATCGCGCAAGACTGCCAACGCGCTTTGCGAGGCAAGCGAGTGCGGCGCAACCGCCATTCCGCGGATGCCCCGCGCTGGATTCAAAAACTCTGACGACATGTTCCCTCAGCTCAAACGACCACCGGCGCCAGCGGATCGTTCATGACCGGCCGGCTATGTATACAAGCTCGTCGACATTAGCGAGAAGCGTGCCGGATGGCCATGCGAGGGAGTGTCGCAGGACAGGAAAACCCTTACTCCATCAGCGTTTGGGAACGAAGCGCGACCGAACGCCGCACCGCTGACACCCATGGCCGCGGCATTCGGCATGCACGTTTAAAGGATGCCGCGGCCCTTCGGCGGTGCGCCGGCCACGGCCGCACGATCCGCCTTGGTGCGCACGCTATGAAGACGGTGCACCGTCAGCTTGCGCACTTCGGCCTGGCTGCCCTCGATATGGCGGGTCACGAGGGCAACCGCCGTTTCGGTGTCGCGCGCGCGGATGGCGTTGAGAATGGCGGCGTGCTCAGCGTAGGTATCGTCGATGCAATTGCCGTAGACCAGATCGAGCCGCCGCACCACGCGGATGCGGTCGGTCACCCGCTGCAGGGCCGCCGCGAGTTCGTCGTTGTCCGCCGCCGACACCAGCGCCAGGTGAAATGCTTCGTCGAGTGTCGCCACACCGCGTCCGTCGGTCAGGCGCCTCGCCGGCGGCACTTGCCAGATGGCGTCGAGTTGATCGAGCAACTGGATCAGCTGATCGGAAAGCGCTTCGCCATGGCGGCAAATTCGCCGGACCGCGAAAGTTTCGATCAGCTCGCGCATCTCGTACAGGTCGTCGAAACGCTTGAAGTCGATCGGCACCACCTCCCAGCCGCCGCGCACGTAGCCCTGCATCAGGCCGTCGCCCTGCAGACGTTGCAGGGCTTCGCGCGCGGGCGTGCGTGAGACGCTGAAGCGTTCGGCGATGGCGCCTTCGGTCAGACGGTCGCCCGGCAACAGCCGCAATTCGAAGATGTCGTCGCGCAGCTGCGCGTACACGTAGTTCGCGCGCGAAGCGCCGCCAGCAGGCGCCGGGGTGGGCGCCTGAGGCGGGGAAGTCGCGGGGTCGGCGGTTTCGGCCGCCGCGGGGATGAGGATGTCACGCATGATCGCCGAGGATACCAATAAACTATCGCGCCAGAAAACGTTGCCGGGCTGCTTGTCGCGTGCGCCGCCGCGGGACAATCTGCCGCAATCCGGGCGCAAGCGCCCGCTGTGCCTGCCTCGGGCCGACTGCGCGCGACTCCGGTACAATTTCAGCTAACCATTCAGCCGCCGCAAGGCGGGTTGGACGCGAGTGGGCAAGCCGGGCACCGCCGCGGCGCGCGTGCCGCCTTCAACCCAGCCATTTTGCGCGTCTCTGCACTTCTATCAGGCGGGTCCAACGTCCATGTCCAGCAATTCCAGGAACGAAGCTCTTTTCGAACGCGCCCAGCTCACCATTCCCGGCGGCGTCAATTCGCCCGTGCGCGCTTTCCGCTCGGTGGGCGGCACGCCGCGCTTCATCGAACGCGCGCAAGGCCCGTACTTCTGGGACGCTGACGGCCAGCGCTACATCGACTACATCGGCTCCTGGGGTCCGATGATTCTCGGGCACGTGCATCCCGAGGTGCTGGAAGCCGTGCAGAAGGTGCTGGTGAACGGTTTCTCGTTCGGTGCGCCGACGGAATCGGAAGTCGAGATCGCCGAAGAAATCTGCAAGCTGGTCCCGTCCATCGAACAGGTGCGCATGGTATCGAGCGGCACGGAAGCCACCATGAGCGCGCTGCGCCTCGCCCGCGGCTTCACGAACCGCAGCCGCATCGTCAAGTTCGAAGGCTGCTATCACGGCCACGCGGACAGCCTGCTCGTCAAGGCCGGCTCGGGCCTTCTCACCTTCGGCAATCCGACTTCGGCGGGCGTGCCGGTGGATATCGCGAAGCACACCACCGTCCTCGAATACAACAACGTCGCCGCGCTCGAAGAAGCGTTCAAAGCCTTCGGCAACGAGATCGCCTCGGTGATCGTCGAGCCGGTCGCGGGCAACATGAACCTCGTGCGCGCCACGCCTGAGTTCCTCAACGCGCTGCGCCGTTTGTGCACGGAGTACGGTTCCGTGCTGATTTTCGACGAAGTGATGTGCGGCTTTCGCGTCGCCCTCGGCGGTGCGCAGCAGGTCTACGGCATCACACCGGATCTGACCTGCCTCGGCAAAGTGATCGGCGGCGGCATGCCGGCCGCGGCGTTCGGCGGCCGGCGCGACATCATGGCTCATCTCGCGCCGCTCGGCGGGGTCTATCAGGCGGGCACGCTGTCGGGCAATCCGATCGCCGTGGCCGCCGGTCTGAAGACGCTGCAGCTGATCCAGGCACCGGGTTTCTACGACACGCTGGCTCAGCGCACCACGCGGCTCGCAGAGGGTCTGACGAAAGTGGCCCGCGAAGCGAAGGTGCCGTTCGCGGCCGATTCACTCGGCGGCATGTTCGGCCTCTACTTCGCCGACAAGGTCCCGGCCAGTTTTGCCGAAGTCACGACGAGCGACGTGCCGCGCTTCAACGCGTTTTTCCACAAGATGCTCGACGCGGGCGTGTATTTCGCGCCTTCGGCTTACGAAGCGGGTTTCGTGTCGATCGCGCACGACGACGCGATCATCGACGCGACCCTCGACGCGGCACGCGGCGCGTTCGCCTCGCTGGTGGCGTAAGGACATCTGGAGTACGGTGCATCCAGGCATTGAGCAGGACCGACCTGCACTGAACTGAACCGTACCGAACCGCACACTAAAGACCTCAACGGACGCCGATGTTTTCGCAAACCGATTTCGTCCATATGGAACGCGCGCTCGCTCTGGCGAGGCGCGGCATGTACACGACCGATCCGAACCCGCGCGTGGGTTGCGTGCTGGTCAAGAACGGCGAAGTGATCGGCGAAGGCTTCACGCAGCCAGCCGGCCAGGATCACGCCGAAGTGCGCGCGCTGAAAGACGCGCGCTCGCGCGGTCACGATCTGCGCGGCGCCACTGCTTATGTGACGCTTGAACCGTGCAGCCACTTCGGCCGCACGCCGCCGTGCGCGAATGCGCTGATCGAGGCGCAGGTCGAACGCGTGGTCGCCGCGATGGAAGATCCGAATCCGCAGGTTTCCGGACGCGGCCTCAGGATGCTGCGCGACGCGGGCATCGAAGTCCGTTGCGGGCTGCTCGCGAATGAAGCGTATGAACTGAATATTGGCTTCGTGTCGCGCATGACGCGCGGCCGGCCGTGGGTGCGCATGAAGGTGGCGGCGACGCTCGACGGCCGCACCGGCCTGCCCTCCGGCGAGAGCCAGTGGATTACCGGCGAAGCGGCCCGCGCCGACGGCCACGCGTGGCGCGCGCGGGCATCGGCGATCCTGACGGGCATCGGCACGGTGCGGGAAGACGATCCGCGCATGACCGTGCGCGCCGTCGAGACGCCGCGCCAGCCGCAACGCGTCCTGATCGACAGCCAGCTCGACGTGCCGCCGGGCGCGCAGATTCTTGCCGGCGCGCCGACGCTGATCTTTTGCGGCAATCTGGACGAACGCCACACGGATCGCGCGAACGCGTTGCGCGATCGCGGCGCGGAAATCGTGCAGCTTGCCAATAGCGCGGGCAAGGTCGATTTACCCGCCCTGCTGAAGGTGCTCGGCGAACGCAACGTCAATGAATTGCATGTCGAAGCAGGCTACAAGCTGAACGGCTCACTGTTGCGCGAAGGCTGCGTCGACGAACTGCTGGTCTATCTGGCGCCGAGCCTGCTCGGCACGGACTCGATGGGCATGTTCAATCTCGTCGCACCCGACACGCTGGAAGGCCGCGTGCGTCTGAATTTCCACAGCGTTGACCGGATCGGCGACGACGTACGGATTCTGGCGCGCTTTGCGGCTCAGTCCGCGCCTCACCCCACTTCGAAATAAGCAAGGAACCCGCACCATGTTTACCGGAATCGTCGCGGCGGTCGGCCGCATCGAATCAGTCAAGCCCCTCGGCAACGACGGCGACGCGGGCGTGCGCCTGAACGTCAACGCGGGCGGCCTGGATCTTGAAGACGTCCAGCTCGGCGACAGCATCACCATTCAGGGCGCCTGCATGACGGTGGTGGCCAAGACGGCGAACTCATTCGAGGTGGACGTGTCGCGCGAAAGCCTGAATTGCACGGCCGGTCTCGGCGAACCAGGCGACGTCAATCTGGAGAAGGCACTGCGCGCGCACGACCGGCTGGGCGGCCACATTGTCTCGGGACACGTCGACGGCCTCGGCACGGTCATGCGTTTCGCACCGGTTGGCGAGTCGCACGAATTGCGTGTGCTGGCCCCGCGCGAGATTGGCCGCTACCTGGCATACAAGGGCTCGATTACCGTCAACGGCGTGAGTCTGATGGTCAACTCGATCACCGACCGCGACGACGGCTGCGAATTCTCGATCAATCTGATCCCGCATACGGTGGAAGTGACCGCGCTCAAACATCTGCGCGAAGGCACCCAGGTCAATCTGGAGATCGATCTGATTGCGCGGTATGTGGAGCGGATGCTCAGTGCGTCGCAGGACGGATCTAAACCGTTGACGTAATTAGCATTTTGTCGATTCAAGTGTCTATCATCGTCTCGCCAGAACCATCGTCAGCCAGCTTTTCGTAACGGTATTCTTGATGGCATGCCGTCGATTTACTCCTCAAGTATACCGTCGCGATCCCTGAAATTCGGCTCCTTCAACCTGCCCCAATCTGCGGCCCGCCGCACCAGCATTGGGATTGGCGGTGACAAGCGAAGACCTCTCCGATCGCCGTCGCCCACTTTTCCAAACGGGGCATTCGACACTACAACCAATCCCCGGCCTTGCTCAAAACATGGAATACCGAGTCAATTACAAACATAGCTTGCAGAGCGAACCCGACGCATTTATCGTGCAGGTACCATCGTAGCTTGTGCCCAGCAATATCCCAAAGCACCACACAGCGCCGTGCTCCGGGACATCTTTTCGGAAACAGGATTGCAGATAAAGATCAGCCCGCAACCGCAAGTGCAGTGGTAATGATGCATGGCGACGGGCGTGCCATCACGGTCAGAGAATCTGTCGTAGCCCTCGTCAATCGTGGTCGGTCCGTGCAGATCGCGTCGTCGCCCTTGCGGGCGAGCGGCCTGCCCATGAATTCGGTCCAGAGGGAGTCGCCGGTGACTTCGCCACCGTGCTCCAGTTTGTCACCTTTGCGACGAGGGATTGCATAATTTAAATCAAAATCCTCGGAATAATATTTATAATTACTTGCCGGATGTTTCAGGAGTCGTTGATGGAGAATCAATTATTCCAATTCCACCAAGCATCTTGGGAATTCGATCAGCCTCCTTCCTGTTGAGTCTTTTATTTAATGCCTCGAAAGAAAAGCACGGAAACTTTCTTTTATCAGGACATATTAAAAAATAATCAGGAGAAGCCAACCTTACCTGGTCGCCGAACACCGAATTTACATATGCGATCGTTCCAACCCAACCGTTTCCTTCATATTTCCGTTGCCATGCGATCTTGCGCGCATATCGCCCACCTGAATCCTCTGAGGTAATTACGTCGGCCGCGGTCCTTTTCTGCGCAGCGCCTGGGGTCAACGTGTTCGCGCCAGTCACAAAACAGCCAAAGGAGAGCTTTCCCTGAATTGGTCTGTCTACCAGTTTAACCAGGGTATAAAAATCAAAAGAGACGACTTTTTCATTTTTATTGATTGAAGAAATCGTTATTTTTGATGCAATATCTTCATCAAGAGCATATCCGCACTGATTCGACAATAGATCAATATTTTCTTGACGTTCATCATGACTATCAGGCGCATACTCTGCGCCTGCAATTCCATTAAAGAAAAACCATACCAATAATGCACAGAGAATATTCTTCACTGCGGTCTCCTTGTGAAATTTTCTGGCCACGTTAGGTCCTCTTGATTTGGTCCTTTGAAAATAGCAATATCGGCCAAGACCATTAATGCATTAGTGAACGACGTCGATCGATCCACCAAACCATTCATGTTTGGTGGATTCTGGCCTATAGCACCGGGATAGTTCACTGCCGCAGCACAGTTCGTAAAAGACTGGTTGTAATACCATACCTTCGTCCCCGCATTTGTACGAATTGTTCTTCTTTCGTTTGTGCCGAGCGCATCTGCGTATTTATTCGCACTACCCACTTGTGGACGTGAAGGATTATCAGCCGTCGGCATCGATTTTCCAGACCAAATCCAGTAAACACCTGCACTATGACTCGCGTGATAGTCATCTCTCGCTACCGCGTTGCGCCACTGTAACTCCTGTGGTCCCGGTGGTAAGTTCGGATGTCGCCCAAGAAATTTAAAATATTTATAATAGTTATTATTACCACCCCCCATATTTCCGTTAGGGTTTGTCAGTTGCAAGAAACCGCGACCAAACCAGCCATCATGTAAATCCGTTGCATTGTCACTACGATTCCCCTCCGCAAGATAGTGGAACCATCCTGTTTCTTGCGTGGCATTTGCTATAAAGCAGGCTTGCCGACTCGGGGTGTTGAGCCTGAACTTCCTCATTGAATTGTTCAAATTCAAACCAAACTTATCAAGCAAAGACGAGGCGAATGCGGGACTTGGTGGCTCCCACACTCCCTGAGAGGGT
>NZ_DASXHA010000144.1:0-25937 GCF_036488795.1 Paraburkholderia sp. | reverse complement strand
CGTTTTCTGGGCGACGAGCATGATGTGCTTGCCGCCTTCCATCGCTGCTTCGAGAGCCTTGATCGACTTCGGGCGGCCTACGAAGAGCGGAATCACCATGTGCGGGAAAACGACTACATCACGCAGCGGGAGCAGCGGGAGTGTAGTGCGTTCCTGCGGGAGGAGTTGGGTTCCTGACATTTCATTTCCCCATGAGTGGTATCAGTTCGTTCGATAGGTGAGGCCGGCAAAAACGATTGCAAGGCCTCCGCGTGTGGGAAAAGTTCAGTGACTCCAAAGGAAACACAACCATCCTAACCCAAGATAAACAAAAAAGCCGTTCACGTTGCCATGAACGGCCTTTTTAGCGGAACCTTTAAAGCCGATCAATTCGAGCCCGCGACCTTCGGGGCATCTTCGTAGATCAGCAGCGGTTTGCCGTCACCGTCGATGACGTTGTCGTCGATGATGACCTTGCTAACCCCTTTCATCGCCGGCAGCTCATACATCACGTCGAGCAAGGCCTGTTCCAGGATCGAACGCAGTCCGCGGGCGCCCGTCTTGCGGCGAATGGCCTTGCGCGCGACCGCCTGCAACGCAGCCGGGCGAATCTCGAGTTCGACGCGTTCCATATTGAACAGCTTGTGGTACTGCTTCACGAGCGCGTTCTTCGGCTCGACAAGAATCTTCATCAGCGCCGCTTCGTCGAGCTTGCCAAGCGTGGCGACCACCGGCAGACGCCCGATCAGCTCGGGGATCAGGCCGAACTTGATCAGATCTTCCGGTTCCACTTCGCGCAGCACTTCGCCGGCGTCGCGGTCCTGCTTGCTTTTCACGCTGGCACCGAAACCAATACCCGTTTTTTCAGTACGGTCAACGATGACCTTTTCGAGGCCGTCAAATGCACCACCGCAAATGAACAGGATGTTGGTCGTATCAACCTGAATGAAGTCCTGGTTCGGATGCTTACGTCCGCCCTGCGGCGGCACCGACGCCATCGTGCCCTCGACCAGCTTCAGCAAAGCCTGCTGCACGCCCTCGCCCGATACGTCGCGGGTAATGGACGGGTTGTCCGACTTGCGGCTGATCTTGTCGATTTCGTCGATGTAGACAATGCCGCGCTGGGCCTTGTCGACTTCGTAGTTGCAGTTCTGCAGGAGCTTCTGAATGATGTTCTCGACGTCTTCGCCGACATAGCCGGCCTCCGTCAGCGTCGTTGCATCGGCAATGACGAACGGGACGTTCAGAAGGCGTGCGAGCGTCTGCGCGAGCAAAGTCTTGCCGGAACCGGTCGGGCCGATCAGCAGGATGTTGCTCTTCGACAGCTCGATCTCATCCTTCTTGTCGAGATGCTTGAGGCGCTTGTAGTGGTTGTACACGGCCACCGCAAGAATCTTCTTCGCGCGTTCCTGACCGATTACATACTGGTCGAGAATCTCACGAATTTCCTGCGGACTCGGCAGATCGGACTTGGACAAGCCCGCTTCAATTCCGGCGCCTGCAGCCTCGTCGCGGATAATTTCGTTGCAGAGGTCGATACATTCATCACAGATGAACACCGACGGGCCCGCAATCAGTTTTTTGACTTCATGCTGGCTCTTGCCACAGAACGAGCAATACAACAGCTTTTCGCTGTTAGAACCTTTTTTGTCCGCCATAGATGTGTAAGCCTCCGGACACTCGATTACATGATACGCCGTTTGCCCCAGCCTCGCAGTTGGGGCAATGAGCAACAGCTGTGACGGCGCTTGCCGCAGGCGCTCGGACGAGTTTTGATTATTTCACAACATGCCCGCTGCCGTTTTCGCCCCTAAATAAAGTGCTCCCAAAGGAGCACCATAATGGGGCAAAAACGCACCAGATCATGGACGCTTGTGCAACACCTGGTCCACCAGACCGTAAGCTTGGGCGTCGTCGCCGGACATGAAATTGTCCCGGTCGGTGTCGCGCGCAATGCGCTCGACCGGCTGGCCAGTGTGGTTCGCGAGCAACTGATTCAGGCGTTCCTTCAAATACAGGATTTCACGCGCCTGAATTTCAATGTCCGACGCCTGACCACGGGCACCGCCGAGCGGTTGGTGAATCATCACCCGGGCGTTCGGTAGCGCAAAACGCTTGCCCTTGGCGCCGGCAGACAACAGGAACGCGCCCATACTGGCTGCAAGACCCATGCACAGCGTGGAGACGTCCGGCTTGATGAACTGCATTGTGTCGTAGATCGCCATACCGGCCGACACCGAACCACCCGGGCTGTTGATGTAGAAGCTGATGTCTTTGTCCGGATTCTCGCTTTCGAGGAACAGCAACTGCGCGACAACCAGGTTAGCGGTCTGGTCATTCACTTCGCCGACCAGAAACACGACGCGCTCTTTCAGCAGGCGCGAGTAGATGTCATACGAGCGCTCGCCACGACCGCTCGTTTCCACGACGATCGGCACGAGTCCGAGCGCCTGCGCTTCGAGATCCCGCGACGACTGGGAGGTCAACGTGTCCAGCATTTGGGCGCGAAAGGTCATGCAATGAATCCTTGTCTGGGAATATTTGTTCGATACCGGACAGGTAAGTACGACAACGCCATATTCAAGTGCGCAAAACCCCATGCGCAACCCGCGCCGATACTCTACGCGGGACAAAAAAACGGCGTGCGGGCCGTCGCTACGACAGCCGGCACGCCGTTGCAGCGACGCTTAAGCTTGCGCCGTTGCGCTTGCCAGCTCTTCGAAGCTCACTTCCTTGTCCGTCACCTTGGCCTTGCTGAGCACGAAATCGACGACGTTGGCTTCAACGACGTAGGCTTCCATTTCTGCAAGGCGCTGCTGGTTGGAATAATACCAGCGGACGACTTCCTTCGGGTCTTCGTAGCTTTTTGCAAATTCGTCCACTTCGGCGCGAATCTGCTCCGGCTTCGCCTGCAGGTCGTTGGCCTTCACCAGTTCAGCCAGCACGAGGCCCAGCTTGACACGGCGTTCAGCCTGTTCCTTGAACATTTCAGCCGGGATCGGCGCGTCTGCCGCGTTCGGCACGCCGCGCTGCGTCAGGTCCTGGCGAGCCATTTCGACGAGGCGTTGCTGGTCCTGCTCGATCAGCGCGTTCGGCACGTCGAGTTCGGAGATCTTCAGCAGCGCGTCCATCACCTGATTCTTGACGATGGATTGCGTACGGCGCTTCGCTTCACGTTCAAGGTTGTCCTTGATTTCGGCGCGCATCTTGACCAGATCACCGTCTTCGATGCCGAGCGACTTGGCGAAATCAGCGTCGATTTCCGGCAGATGCGGCCATTCGATCTTTTTCATCGTGATGGTGAACTGTGCCGTCTTGCCGGCCACGTCCTTGCCGTGATAGTCGGCCGGGAACGCCAGGTCGAATTCCTTCGACTCGCCAATCTTCAGGCCAAGCGCTGACTTTTCGAATTCCGGCAACATGCGGCCTTCGCCGAGTACGAACGCGAAGTCGTCAGCGCTGCCGCCCTCGAACGCTTCACCCTCGATCTTGCCGACGAAGTCGACCGTCACGCGGTCGCCGTCTTTCGCTGCGGTGTCCGAGCCGCCGTCGCCATGTTCGCCGGCTTCGCCGCGAGCGTGGAAGTGCACGCGCTGCTTGCGCAGGATGTCCAGCGTGCGGTCGATTTCCGCTTCGCTGATGGTCGTCGTGGTGCGTTCGATTTCAGCCGTGGCGACGTCGCCCAGCTTCACTTCGGGGTACACCTCGAACGTTGCGTCGAAAGCGTAGTCGCCCTCAGCTGCATCGACCTTCGGCGCGAAGCTCGGCTGACCGGCGACGCGCAGGTTTTCCGCGCGGCTGATGTCGAAGAATTCCTTGCCGACCTTATCGCTCAGCACTTCGGCTTCCACCTGGCCCGAATACTGTTGGGTGACCATCTTGAGCGGCACCTTGCCCGGGCGGAAACCCGGCATGCGCACGTTCTTCGCGAGTTGGCGGATACGCGAGTCCACTTCCTTCTGCACGGCATCCTTCGGCAGGGAAATCGTTACGCGGCGTTCGAGCTTGCCGAGGTTTTCAACAACGTTAGCCATGGCTTCAATCGTCCTAAAATTATTCGAGCGAATCAGTTATCTTCTGCGTGCCGCTTTTCGATGTCGCTTCGCATCGATTCAGCGCCTGCGCCGCGGGCTTGCAGGCCACCGGCAGCACGGTTGGGGTCTAAAGAGCCGAATATTTTAGCAAACTATTCGCGCCGCTAGCCGGGATTCGACCATTGGCGCTCATTTTTATCGGCTTTCCCGACGTTTTCAGGCCATTTCCCGGCCGTTTGGGCAGCCTTCAACCGCATCCGGGCCGCTCTGCGCGTGCGGCGCCGGTTCGATCCCCACTATGCCATTCGACATATTCAGCCGCTCGCGGCATGCTGATAAGCTAGCGGACGCGTCAGGGGTACACACCGCTCGCGCCTGCCACCGTAACGATCCAACTATCAAGAGCCACCATGCCGAACCCGTCGTCCGCGCCCGTCGTCGTCATTGCCCCTGATTCTTTTAAAGGCTCGCTGAGCGCCGAACAGGTCGCGCAGGCTATTGCGTCCGGTGTGACGCGCGCGCGGCCGGACGCGGTCGTGCGCATCTGCCCCATGGCGGATGGCGGCGAAGGCACGCTGGATGCAATGCTCACGGGTGGCGGCGAACGCCGCATGCTGACGGTGCGCGGTGCGGCCGGCCCGGTCCGCGAAGCGGTCACAGGATTGCTTGCCGACGGCAGCGCTATCGTCGAGACGGCCGAAATCGTCGGCATCACGGATCCGGTCGGCATGGGCGTCCCGGTCGAGGCTCGTAGCTCGCGCGGCATGGGTGAAGCGATTCGCGCGCTGCTCGACGCCGGCGTGCGGCGCTTCTTTGTTGCACTCGGCGGCAGCAGCACGAACGACGGCGGCGCCGGTCTCCTCGTCGGTCTCGGCCTGAAGCTGTTCGACGCGCAAGGCCAGGAACTCGAACCCACCCCCGAGCAGCTGGCCCGGCTTGCGCACGTGGATGCCTCGCAACTGGACGCGCGCGTTGCCGATGCGTCGTTCGTCGGCATGTCGGACGTCGACAATCCGCTCACCGGGGAACACGGCGCCACGGCCATCTTCGGCCCCCAGAAAGGCGTAAAACCCGAACAGATCGCCGGTGTGGATGCAGCGCTCGGCCGCTTCGCCGACGTGCTGGAGCCCGCGCTCAAGCGCGAGGCGCGCAATCTGCCGGGCGCAGGCGCGGCAGGCGGCCTCGGCTTTGCGCTGCACATGCTGGGCGCGCAGTTCGAACCCGGCGCGGAGACGGTGGCCCGGCAAATTGGTCTCGACACCGCGCTCGCGGGAGCGGACTGGCTGATCACCGGCGAAGGCCGCTCGGATGTCCAGACGCTGCACGGCAAGGCGCCCTTCATTGCCTGCCGCCACGCGCAGGCGGCAGGCGTGCCGGCCACCTTGCTCTCCGGCGCGGTAGATTCCAGCGCGCTCCCGCGGCTCGCCCAATTCTTCAGCGGCTGCTTCTCGCCGGCGCCGGGCCCGATCACGCTGGAGGTCGCGATTCGGGACGCCGCCCGGCTGTTGGCCAATGAAGCCGAACAATTGACGCGTCTGAAGTACGGCACGCGTTGACCGGTGGGACGGTTGCGGGAACAATCAACAGCGCCACGACCGCCTCCACTTACGACCGGGACGACCATGAAGGCCTCCGCCAAAGCCGGACTCGAACAGTTTCTGACGTATCGTCTGCATGTGCTGAGCAAGCTTGCCGACCGCGGTATCGCGGACCGATATCAGGAAAAACTCGGCGTCACACTGCCGGAGGCGCGTGTCATCGCTGCGGTCGGGTCATTCGGGCCGTTTTCGATCATGGATCTGGCACGTCATGCCAATCTGGACAAAAGTCAGGCGAGTCGCGCCGCCGAAGCCTTGATCAAGCAGGGACTCGTGGATCGCGAAGCCAGTGAAGAAGACGGACGGGTCGTGCTGATATCCCTTACGGGCGAAGGGCGCGAGCTGTTTCGCAAGGTGATGCCGGTCGCGCGAAAATGGAACACGGACCTGTTCGACTGTCTCGACGACAAGGAAAAAGCGGCCTTTGGAGAGGCTCTGGACAAGGTGATCGCGAGCGTCCTCGAGCGCAGCGAATGATTCGATACGCGGCGTCACCCGTTCTTGCTGCCGCGGGCTATGCGCGTGGACCATACTTTGCCTGATGCGCTAACCAGCGGCCTGCCCGAGCGCGAACAGCCGTGCTTGTTCGAACCGCCGCCGGTTCTCTCGCTTAAAGGCCGCTGTTCGCCGCCCGCTGACGCAATAGCCCGAGCACCGCATCGCAAAACGGCGTAGACACGCCGAGCTTACGTCCAAGCTCTGGAAACACACCTAGAATGGGCCCGATCTCAAGGGGCCGGCCCGCCTCGAAATCCTGCAACATGGAAGTTCGAAACGCACCTAGCTTGCGCGTCAATGCCACCCGCTCGGGCGCCCCCATGCCGGTCGACAGCCCCAACCGCGCACCTACCGCATCTGCCTCTTCCATCATCCGCAACACTAGCGCGTGAGTCAGCGGATCGTCGAGCAGGTGATCCGCCGTGGAGCCCGTCAGCGCACTCAACGGGTTCATGTTCATGTTGCCCCACAGCTTTACCCAGATATCGGTGCGGATCTGCTCCGACACGCTGACCTCGAAACCGCCCTCCCGCAACGCCCCGGCAAACGCGTCGGCTTGCGCGGCAAGCGACGAGACGGGCGCGCCGACGATCAGATGATTGCCGCCGCCGCGTCGAATGACACCGGGCGCGTCGGTCGACGAGGACAGATGCACGACGCAGCCAATCGACTGAGCGGGCGGCAACGCCGCCGAAACGATCCCACCTGGGTCGACGGCCTCGATGCAACGGCCTTGCAACGGTCCTGGCAAATCGCTCAGGAACCACCACGGCAAGCCGTTCATGGCCGCGACGATGACCGTCCCGGATCCGACCAACGGTTTGAGACTCGCCGCAATCGCGGGTAGCGTCTGCGCCTTCAGCGCAATCACGACGAAGTCCTGTACACCCAGCGCGGAAGCGTCTTCTTCGGCGGCAACGAGGGCGACGGTTTCGCGTTCACCGTCGACGATCCGGATGCCTTGCGCGCGGATCGCGTCAAGTGTTTTGCCGCGCGCCAGCACGCTAACCGTGTGCCCCGCGCGGGCCAGCGCGGCAGCAATCAGGCCGCCAATCGCGCCGGCTCCGACCACGGTGGTCCGAACCTGTTTCGAATTCATATGAACATGCCTCCATGTGGGACAGATCGATCACACCGAGCATATCCCGACACGTGACGCGATCGCCAGCAGGACCCTGCCCATCATTCACAGCGTGATGTACTCGCGGCTCAGAATGGAAGCATCTGGTTGCGGACGCAACCAGTTTGCGCAAGCATCCGAGACAAACAGGCGCGCGCTGGATATGCACGCCGCGCCTGCCCGGCACGCGGCAAATGCAAAACAAAAAGCCCCGCCGGTAGATCGCCTGGCGGGGCTTTTTCAAATACGTGGTGCGAGGAAGGGGACTCGAACCCCTACACCATTGCTGGCGTCAGGACCTAAACCTGGTGCGTCTACCAATTTCGCCATCCTCGCAGCCGGGCTAAGCACTTGCGCACCGCGCCCGATGTCTGGCTCGCTAGCGGCTGCGCCCCACCTGGCAAGCCAGTGAAACACCGCCCGAAAGCGTAAGCGCGAGATTCTAACCGATTGATTTGCGCTTGTCTGCATTTGCCTGACAGATGTCGATGCTACAATTTTTGGTTAACGTCCGCACGGCAAGCACGCCGCGCACCTTCTTGGCCTCCTCACTCTCCATTCAAGTGAATTTCGACGAATATTGCCAGCAGAAGGCGGCGCCTCCGGGATCGAGCAGCTATTACGCGCTCCGCCAGGCGCCTGCGGGACGCCAGCCGCTTCTGACCGCCCTGTTCGCGCTCCGCCGCGAATTCGAAGAGACGGTCAAGGAAACCAGCGATCCGACCATTGGCCGCACCAAGCTCGCGTGGTGGCAGAACGAAACGGCGGCGCTTGCTGCAGGCAAGCCCTCGCATCCGGTGTCGAAGGCATTGGCGGCGCATCTGGGCGACGTGCAGACTGAATATGCGGCGCTCCAGGCGCTGCTGGCCGGCTTCGAAATGGACCTCGATCAGGCGCGCTACCTCGACTACCCGAATCTGCGCCGTTATCTGCAGGACGTGGGCGGCAACTTCGCCGCGTTGATCGCACGCACCACCGCACAAGATCCGGCGCGTGCCGCCGAGTGGGCCGAGCCGCTAGGTCATTCGCTGATGCTGGCGCAGCTCGTCGCGGAACTGGGCAATGACGCACGTCACGGACGCATCTATATTCCGATCGACGAGATGCAGCGCTTCAATGTCACAGCGGCGGATCTGATCAACCGCAAATACAGCGACGCCTTCACCGAGTTGATGCGCTTCCAGACGAAGCGCGCGCGCGACGGCATCCAGTCCGCCCTCGCCGCGCTCCCCGCCGCCGAACGACGCACGCAGCGCACCCTGCGGGCGCTGGCGGCGCTGGCGCTGGCGTTGCTGGATGAGATCGAACGGGATGGCTACCACGTACTGCATCAGCGTATTGCACTCACGCCTGTCCGCAAGCTCTGGATCACGTGGCGGGCCGCCCGTCAACGCTAAGCCGGCGCAAACCTGCCTTGCGTCTGACGTTAAGCGCGCAACAACGGCAGCGGCTCGAAGCGCTGCTGAAGAAGCGCCGTAGCATCGAGCCCCCACCACGGGCCGAGCACCGTCGCATAGAGCTGCCTGAAATCGACGCCCACCGGCAGGTTGCCACTGCCCTCCAGTTGTCCCAGCACGGGCGCCGCACCATATAAACCACCGCGCACCCGTCCGCCCATGACGAAATGCGGCGCGACGGTGCCGTGATCCGTGCCGTTGTTCTGGTTCTCACGCGGCCGCCGGCCGAACTCCGCATAAGTCATCACCATGGTCGTGTTCCAGCGGCCCAGTTCGACGAGGGCCGCCTGCATCGACGCCAGGCCTTCGGCAAGCTGCTTAAGTAATGCGGCCTGCTGACCCGGTTGATTCTGGTGTGTGTCGAAGCCGTTCAACGTCAGCCGTAATACCGCAACCCCGCGTCCGTTCAGCGGTCTACCCTGCGCTGCGCCTCCCAGCGGGACTTCCTGCGAGGCGCGCCCCGAGGGCACTTCCTGCGGGGCGTCCACGGCGGCCAGCACCTGCATCGCGGCCTCGATCGACATGCCGAATGCGCCCGGGGGAAACACGGTCTTCAATGGAAAGTGGCCTGCGCGAGCACGCAAGCGATCGGCGAGTCTCACGGAGTTGTGTTCGACATCGAAAATCTGCGCCTGCCCGGGATAGGGTTCGCGCAGCGATACCGGCATCGCAAGCCGCGAAGCGTTGACGAACTGAGCCGGATGCGTCAACACAATGGTCCGTGCGCCATGGGCGAGCGGACCCATCTCGGCACTGCCGATCACCACGCCATCCGCGACAAAACTCGCCGGCACTTTCTGCTGCGCGAACGCCCGCGTGAGCCACCCCTCGCGCAGATATTGATCCGGGCGTGAAGCGGTGTCCCAGATTTCGATGGAACGGAAATGCGACAGGTTCGGCTGCGCATAGCCGAGACCTTGCACGATCGCCAGTTGCTGACTCTTCCACAGCGGCATCAACGGCTGCAGCGCGGGATGCAAGCCGCTGCGCTCGTCGAGTTGAATAACCTGCTCGCGCCTGATGCCAATGTTCTTGCGTATTTGATAGTAGGTCGGATCGGCGTATGGAATCACAGTGTTCAAGCCGTCATTGCCACCCTTCAGTTCGACGAGAATCAGCAGATTGCCGTAACTTCGCGGCAACGGCGCGTCCTCCAGCTGGCCCGACACCTGCGGCTGCGGCTGTACGGCGCACGCGTATGGCAGCCAGAGCAACGTGGCACCGGCCGCAGAGGTCATTGCAAGAAAGTCGCGCCGTTTCATGCTGCACCTCGTTTGTGTTTGACGGGCGGCATCGCGTCCGCCGGGCGTGGCACGTGTTGGCCGGGCGTGACACGCGTGCTGGCCCGGTGTGGCACGCGTGTTTCAACCTGCCTGCCCCGTCTCGGCTGAAACCCCGGATCCATCCGCAGCGCTTCCCGGATAGGCGCTGCCTGTCGAATCGGTTGCGATTGCATCGACTAGCGTGAGAGG
Organism: Paraburkholderia sp.; assembly: GCF_036488795.1. Lineage (GTDB taxonomy): Bacteria > Pseudomonadota > Gammaproteobacteria > Burkholderiales > Burkholderiaceae > Paraburkholderia. The sequence continues at coordinate 15,779 of NZ_DASXHA010000144.1, read as the reverse complement.
CAACCCAGCCTGTGGCGATTGCAGTGGCGCCGTGTTGTATTGCGCGCGCCGATGGTCGATGTCGAAGCGTACTCCGCCCCGACCCGAATGCGCCATCGAGCGCTGCACCATAGCCGCGTTCCCTCGACCCTGGCCCATGCGACTGCGGATATCGGGCAACCGAGGTGGCCGGGCGTGAAGTGGATATGCCGGAAGAGCATCACGGGTTTGGTCGGTGGCGCGAAGGCGACGGCGTCCTCTCGCTCACTCAGCACGCTCGTAATGCTCCGTAACGCGAAGCGCGCCTTGAGAAGCAGCCGTTGTCATCGACGAGCAGCGCCCGCGCCGATTCGCCCCGCGCAGCATCGGGCGCATGACGCCTCCCATGCCCGGGACGCTCCACATAGGCTGAGCCGTTCTGTGCAACCGTAGATGGCGCGCCCGGCAGCGAACCGGTTGTAGACGCAACAACCGCGACAATCAACCACACCGTCCGCTTGCCGTATTTGCGCGTGAACAACGTTTTCAGCGTGGATCGAACATGCGCGTTTATCTGGTCTGCGGGAAAACACGCCCGCATGATGCAGGCGTTCCCTTCTGGCGACCCAACGACAGAGACGAGCAGAAAATCGACGAGGGAAGTAAAGCGAGGTTTTTCGGACGCAGTCCACGCCCATGCTGCACCAGCGCGATGACTTGCGGAGCCTAGCGCTTATACAGTTCGCGGACGGCGTCTTCGATATGCTGGCGCAGCAGGCGCCGCTCTTCGGGCGTCATATGACCGTCGCGGCGCCGTTGATCCAGATCGGGGGGAACTGCAGTGCGCATCATGACGTCTGATGCAGAGTGATCAGGCGTTGTGGTGTGCGGTTGATGAGGCTGTCTGGTGCCGTGAGTATGCGGCACGTGGGCGTTCGATGCCCGTTCGTCGGTTGACTGGGCATGGGCGAGCGTAGGGCCTAATGTGCCCGCGAGTGTGCCGGCCACAGCCAGCGCAATCACGCTCAGGCGCACATTCGGCCAAACCCCTCCCTTCATCTTGTTCCCTTCGTGGTGCGGCAACCGGCTACCTTAAATGCGAATACAAACCCCGGAAAGACCGGGAGCGAGAATTTTAGTCGAGTGAAGTATCCACCGAACAGCCGCATTCAGTAAAGCAGTCTACGCGTGCACGCTTTACGTCGTGCCACAGTGCGGGTAAATTTTGTAACTGACTGTAACCCGATAAATGGTGCAAACTCGCATCACTTTGTAATCGCGCTAAGATGCCGACCATGGAAACCAAAAACCCTTCGAAAATCCTCGTCGTCGACGATGATCCGCGTCTGCGCGATCTGCTGCGCCGCTACCTCGGCGAGCAGGGCTTTAACGTCTACGTCGCCGAAAACGCGCCGTCCATGAACAAGCTCTGGGTGCGCGAGCGCTTCGACCTGCTCGTGCTCGACCTGATGCTGCCAGGTGAAGACGGTCTGTCGATCTGCCGCCGCCTGCGCGGCAGCAACGACCGCACGCCGATCATCATGCTGACGGCCAAGGGTGAGGATGTGGATCGGATCGTCGGCCTCGAAATGGGCGCTGACGACTATCTGCCCAAGCCGTTCAACCCGCGTGAGCTGGTAGCGCGAATTCACGCCGTGCTGCGCCGGCAGTCGCCGTCCGAGTTACCGGGCGCGCCGTCGGAAACCACTGAAGTGTTCGAGTTCGGGGAATTTGCACTCAACCTCGCCACCCGCACGCTCACCAAGGCCGGCCAGGAAATCCCGCTGACCACTGGCGAGTTCTCCGTCCTGAAAGTGTTCGCCCGCCATCCGCGGCAACCGCTATCGCGCGAAAAACTGATGGAACTGGCGCGCGGCCGTGAATACGAAGTGTTCGACCGCAGCCTCGACGTGCAGATCTCGCGTCTGCGCAAGCTGATCGAACCGGATCCGGGCAGTCCGCGCTTCATCCAGACCGTCTGGGGTCTGGGCTACGTGTTCATTCCTGACGGCGCAGCCTGAGCTTGATCGCGCTTTCCGTTTTTGCTTTCAGATAAGAAGGGCCCATGCGGATCGACCGGCGCCTCCTGACGCTCGCGTTCGGCGGCCTTTTCTGGCGGACCTTTCTGTTGATCGCGCTCTTGATCGCGGTCAGTCTCGCCGCGTGGTTCCAGAGCTTCAGGGTGATCGAACGCGAGCCGCGCGCGCAGCGCGTCGCGCTGCAACTCGTTGCCATCGTGAAGCTCACGCGCACCGCACTGCTCTATTCCGATCCCGACCTGCGGCGCGCGTTGCTGCAGGATCTGGAGAGCAATGAAGGGGTGCGCGTCTATCCGCGCGAAACCACCGACAAATACAAGCTCCAGCCGGACGAATCCTTGAACCGGCTGATCGAGCACGACATTCGCGGGCGTCTGGGCGACGACACGGTGATCGCCCAATCGGTCAACGACATCCCCGGCGTATGGATCAGCTTCAAGATCGACGATGACGACTATTGGGTCGCGCTCGACCGCGATCAGCTGGATAACGCGACCGGCCTGCAATGGGCCGGCTGGGGGGTGTTTGCGCTCGCGCTTTCGCTGTTCGGCGCGGCCTTCATCACGAGTCTGGTCAACCGGCCGTTCGCCCGGCTCGCCATGGCGGCGCGCAAGGTCGGCTCCGGGCAGTCGCCCGAACCGCTGCCGGAGCGCGGCATGGGTGTGGCGGCGGAAACCAACCGCAGTTTCAATCAGATGGTGCAGGACCTCGAACAACTGGAGGCGGATCGTGCGTTGATGCTGGCCGGCATTTCGCACGATCTGCGCACGCCGCTCGCGCGCTTGCGGCTCGAAACCGAAATGAGCCCGTCCGATCAGGCCACCAAGGACGCAATGGTCGACGACATCGAGCAGATGGACATGATCATTGGTCGATTCCTCGATTATGCGCGGCCGGTGCAACGCGTCCCGGAACCTGTCGACCTTTCCGTGATCGCGGGAGAACTGGCGGCGCGGATGTCTTCCGAGGACGGCATGCGCCTGATCACCCGGCTCGCGCCCTCGGCGGTTATCGAGGCCGACGAAACCGATATGCGGCGGGTGGTCGGCAATCTGCTGGAGAACGCCCGCAAGTACGGTTTGAGCGAGGGCGACGGCATTCCGCACGTGATCCTCGAAACACGCGTATCGCATTCGCGTGTGGAGCTTTCGGTGGTGGACGAAGGGCCAGGCATCCCCGAAGACCAGCTGGCGCTGGTCACACGGCCGTTTTACAGGGTGGATTCGGCCCGCACCCAGGCCAACGGCACTGGCCTCGGCATGGCGATCGTGCAGCGGCTGGTTGGCCGGTATCGCGGCGGCCTGCGTCTACGCAATCGCTCGCCCGGCCCTGGGCTCGAAGTCACGATTGAGTTTCCGCTCGCCAAGGGCAGCTAGGCCACGTCCTTTTCGCAGAGCGGATACCCAACCTGCAGGATCTCGCTCTGGCCCCACGCACATCTATTCAACTGTCAGGGCGTGAAAAGTAGCGGCAGTTGAACACACGATTGGCGCGATGAAACAACCATCCAAATAATTAGCCGGACCCTATTGGCGCAATGCATCAATAGAATATATTTTTTATTTGTGTAAAGTATTCGTTAAAGCGATCAGGTAGTTTGAACAGGGCTGTTTTCCAGCATTCATAGGAGTAGTCCGCATGAAAACCGTTGGCGACAAACTTGAAGCTTTTACCGTGACCGCTGCCAAGCCGGGCTTCAACAATTATGAAGAAAACGGCGTAACGGCGTTCGAAGAAATCACCGAACAGTCATTCCCGGGAAAGTGGAAGATCATTTACTTCTACCCGAAGGATTTCACCTTTGTGTGCCCGACCGAAATCGTGGAGTTTGGCAAGTTGAGCAATGATTTCGCCGGGCGCGATGCGGTTCTGCTGGGCGGCAGCGTCGACAATGAGTTCGTGAAGCTGGCATGGCGCCGCGAGCACAAGGACCTGAGCAAGCTGAACCATTATTCGTTTGGCGACGTGAAGGGCGAGCTGATCGACCAGCTCGGCGTGCGTGACAAGGAAGCTGGCGTGGCGCTGCGGGCGACGTTCATCGTCGATCCGGACAATACGATCCAGCACGTTTCTGTGAATAACCTGAACGTAGGTCGTAATCCGGAAGAAGTACTGCGTATTCTGGACGGCCTGCAAACGGAAGAATTATGTCCGTGTAACCGTGTCGTTGGTGGGGCAACGCTTTAAATGGAGCGTTGATGGGAATGAATTTTGTCTGTGGTGGTCTTGGTGCTTGATGCTTGGTGGTAAGTCCTTGGTGGTTTGCCTGCGGTGTTGGCCTTTCCTTGTATTCTTATCGGTCTATTAGCTTCGCCCCTGTGCGGGGCGGCACCTACTTTCTTTGCCGCCGCAAAGAAAGTAGGCAAAGAAAGCGGGCTTCCAACCGCCAGCACATAAGTGTCCATCTCTGTCGCAAACCGGAAACGGCCCAACACAAGATCCGCCCTCGCGCAGTTGCCTTCGTGACTCAGCACTCATCCGCACCAGCGTCCGCTACGCGCCCGCCGTCGGGCACAACTCCTTCTGCAAAAACTGGTGGGCCACCGCGTCTCCTGGGGTTGCAGGCCGGTGGGCCTCAGCGCTCTCGCATTCTGGACGACGAGAGCCGTAGCCCCGCTTTCCCGTGCAGACCGGTCCGCGACGCACGCAGTGCGGAGTGGGATGGATGAGCCCTTTGTCACGCGCGATGGTTGTGCGAGGGACGATCTTGCCTCGGACCGATATCGCGTGAGCGGCGAGGGCGACACCTACTGCCTGGCGGTTGGAAGCCCGCTTTCTTTGCTTACTTTCTTTGCGGCGGCAAAGAAAGTGAGTGCCGCCCCGCACAGGGGCGAAGCCAATAGACCACTAAGAATACAAGGAAAGGCCAACGCCACAGGCAAATGGCAAATGGCAAATCGAGGAAAGGCCAGCGCCACAGACAACCACGAGGCCGCCTGCAAGGCAAAAACCTCACACCTTCATCAACAAAACCGCAGCCTGAGCCTCAATCCCTTCGGCGCGCCCAAGATACCCAAGTTTCTCATTAGTTTTAGCCTTGACATTAACCCGATCAAGCGCCAGCTTCAAATCCTCAGCAATATTCACCCGCATCGCCTCAATATGAGGCGCAAGCTTAGGCGCCTGCGCAATCACCGTGCTATCAACATTGCAAATGGAAAACCCGGCCTTAACCACCCGCGCAACGCACTCGCGCAAAAGCACCCGGCTATCCGCGCCAGCAAACCTGGCGTCTGTATCAGAAAAATGCCGCCCAATATCGCCCAGCGCGGCAGCGCCAAACAGCGCATCGGTAATCGCATGCAACAACACATCGGCATCTGAATGCCCAAGCAAACCACGCTCGTATGGCACCGTCACTCCGCCAATAATCAGTGGCCGCCCCGTTACCAGTGCGTGCACGTCATACCCCTGTCCGATTCTGAAATCCATAACTTGAAGTCCGGTTATCTACAATAAAACTGTTCAGGAAGCCAACGGCCGGCTGAGGATCGCCTCAGCCAGATCGAAATCTTCCGGATAGGTGACCTTGAAATTGCGCAGACTGCCCTGCACCAACAGCGGCGCGTGACCCAGCCACTCAATCGCGCTCGCCTCATCCGTCAGATCGTGACCGTCCTGCTGCGCGCGCAAAATCGCCTCGCGCAACATGCCAATGCGGAACATCTGCGGCGTCTGGGCCTGCCACAGGCCATCGCGTGCTTCGGTCCGGGCAATCCGGCCACCGCTGTCCGCGGCAATCCGCTTCAAGGTATCCGCCACCGGCAGCGCCATGATGCCACCCACCGCGTCGTCCTTCAGCGCGCCGACCAGCGATCGGATCAACCCTGGCGTAATGCCGGGACGCGCGGCGTCATGAACCAGCACCCAGTCCTCGTCGCGGGCGCCGAATTCGGCCAGCCCGTGCAAGCCGTTCAGCACGGAAGCCTGGCGCGACGCCCCGCCGCAGCGACGTACCGCGAAGCGCAAGCCGCCAAAGCGGCGGGCGTCGAAATGCTGGTCGTCAGGCGCAATTACGAGCAGCGTCTGCGCGAATTCGCTGCACGCGTCGAAAGCCGCCAGCGAGTAATGCAGCAGGTCGCGACCGGCCACAGTACGATATTGTTTGGGCATCGGGGCGCCGGAACGGCTGCCGGTGCCAGCGCACGGAATCAATGCAAAAAGACGGGAAGTCACAGGTGCGGACGCCGCGAAGTCAAAGTGAAGGACGGATTTTATAATAGGTCCTTCGCATCCATGCCACGACGCGCGTAAACTTGCCGCTCACGTGTGACCCCAGGGCCGCTTTCTCCTCTATGCCAGACATCGCCGCATCATCGCAGTCCACCTCGCCCGTCGCGCTCGTCAAGACCGGCCAGCGTTTCGCCTTCGACGGCACGCACGGTTCGTCCGACGCCCTGCTGATCGCCCGCTACCACCTCGCCTACCGCGAGCAGGTGCCGTTGCTGGCGGTCGTCTGCGCGAGCGCCGTCGACGCCCAGCGGCTGTCGCAGGAAATCAGCTTCTTCGCCCCTGACGCCCGCGTGCGCCTGCTGCCGGACTGGGAAACGCTGCCTTACGATACCTTTTCACCGCACCAGGACCTCGTTTCCGAGCGCCTCGCCACCCTGCACGACCTCGGCGAAGGCCGTTGCGACATTCTCCTCGTGCCGGCCACCACCGCGCTCTACCGGATGCCGCCCGCCTCGTTCATGGCGGCCTACACGTTCTCGTTCTCGCAAGGCGAGCGCCTCGACGAGGCCAAACTGAAGGCGCAGTTGACGCTGGCCGGCTACGAACACGTGAGCCAGGTGGTCCGTCCAGGTGAATACTGCGTGCGCGGCTCCCTGCTCGACCTGTACCCAATGGGCTCGCCGCTGCCGTACCGGATCGACCTGTTCGACGACCAGGTCGACTCGATCCGCGCGTTCGACCCCGATACACAGCGCAGCCTCTATCCGGTGAAGGACGTGCGTCTGCTGCCTGGTCGCGAATTCCCGTTCGACGAGGCCGCCCGTACCGCTTTTCGCAGCCGCTGGCGCGAGGTGTTCGAAGGCGACCCGAGCCGCGCGTCGATCTATAAGGACATCGGCAACGGCGTGCCGTCGGCGGGTATCGAATATTATCTGCCGCTCTTCTTCGAAGAGACCGCAACGCTGTTCCACTATCTGCCCGAACGCGCCCAACTGGCGTTCGTCGGCGATCTGGACGCCGCAATCAAACGCTTCACGAACGACACGAAGCAGCGCTTTAACTTTCTCTCGCATGACCGCGACCGGCCCATTCTCGAGCCGCAACGCCTGTTCCTGTCGGACGAGGACTTCTTCACGTTCGCCAAGCCGTTCGCGCGCCTCGTGCTGCCCGCCGACGGCGGGGGGGCGTGGTCCACGCCCTTGCCGAACCTGGCAATCGACCGTCACGCCGACGACCCGGTTGCGGCCTTGCGCACCTATCTCGACACCACGCCGAACCGCGTGCTGTTCGCCACGGAATCGGCGGGCCGGCGCGAGACGCTGCTGCAACTGCTGGCCGACAATCATCTGAAGCCGTCGTCAAGCGATAGCTTCAACGACTGGCTGATCGGCGACGCGCGCTTTACGCTGGGAGTCTCGCCGCTTTCGAACGGCTTCGCGGTGCCGGGCGAAGGCATCGCCATCATCACCGAAACCGAGCTCTACGGCCCGCTCGCGCGCCGCGCCGGACGCCGCCGGCAGGAGCAGGCCAGCAACGTCGATTCGATGGTGCGCGACCTGTCCGAGCTCAAGGTGGGCGACCCGGTCGTGCATTCGCAGCACGGCATTGGCCGCTACATGGGCCTCGTCACGATGGATCTCGGCGAAGGCGAAACCGAATTCCTGCACCTCGAATACGCGGGCGACAGCAAGCTGTACGTGCCCGTCGCACAGCTGCATGTGATCTCGCGCTATAGCGGCGCCGATCCGGAAAGCGCGCCCTTGCACTCGCTCGGCTCAGGCCAGTGGGAAAAGGCCAAGCGCAAGGCCGCGCAGCAGATCCGCGACACGGCCGCCGAACTGCTGAACCTGTATGCCCGCCGCGCCGCGCGTGAAGGTCATGCATTCAAGCTCGAGCCGCGCGACTACGTGAAGTTCGCGGAAAGTTTCGGCTTCGAAGAAACACCGGATCAGGCTGCGGCGATTGCCGCGGTGATCGGCGATATGACGAGCGGCAAGCCAATGGACCGCCTCGTATGCGGCGACGTCGGCTTCGGCAAGACGGAAGTCGCGCTGCGCGCGGCGTTTATCGCGGTGATGGGCGGCAAGCAGGTCGCGTTGCTCTCGCCCACCACACTGCTCGCGGAACAACACACGCAGACCTTTAGCGACCGCTTTTCGGACTGGCCCGTGCGGATCGCCGAACTGTCGCGCTTCAAGTCGACCAAAGAAGTCAACGCGGCGATCCAGCAGATCAACGAAGGCACCGTCGACATCGTGATCGGCACGCACAAGCTGCTGTCGTCGGATGTGCAGTTCAAGCGGCTGGGCCTCGTGATCATCGACGAGGAACATCGCTTCGGCGTGCGCCAGAAAGAGGCGTTGAAAGCGCTCAGAGCGGAAGTCGACGTGCTGACGCTTACCGCCACGCCGATCCCGCGCACGCTCGGCATGGCCCTCGAAGGCCTGCGCGACTTCTCGGTGATCGCGACCGCGCCGCAAAAGCGCCTCGCCATCAAGACATTCGTGCGCCGCGAAGAAGACGGCGTGATTCGCGAAGCGATGTTGCGCGAGTTGAAGCGCGGCGGTCAGGTCTACTTCCTGCACAACGAAGTGGAGACCATCGAAAACCGCCGGCAGATGCTCGAAGCACTCGTGCCCGAAGCGCGCATTGCGGTCGCGCACGGTCAGATGCATGAGCGCGAACTCGAACGCGTGATGCGCGATTTCGTCGCGCAGCGGGCCAACGTGCTGCTGTGTACGACCATCATCGAAACCGGCATTGACGTGCCGAGCGCCAACACGATCCTGATTCACCGCTCCGACAAGTTCGGTCTCGCGCAATTGCACCAGTTGCGTGGCCGCGTGGGACGCTCGCATCACCAGGCGTATTCGTACCTGCTGGTGCATGATCCGCAGGGATTGACCAAACAGGCACAGCGCCGTCTTGAAGCCATCCAGCAGATGGAAGAGCTCGGTTCGGGCTTCTATCTGGCCATGCACGACCTCGAAATTCGCGGCACGGGCGAGGTGCTTGGCGACAAGCAGTCCGGTGAAATTCAGGAAATCGGCTTCCAGCTGTATACCGACATGCTCAACGACGCGGTGAAGGCGCTCAAGGAAGGCAAGGAACCCGACCTCACTGCGCCGCTCGCGGCGACCACGGAGATCAATCTGCACGCGCCGGCCATCCTGCCGGCCGACTATTGTGGCGACGTGCAGGAGCGGCTGTCGCTCTACAAGCGCCTCGCAAATTGCGAACACAACGATTCGATCGACGGCATTCAGGAAGAGCTGATCGACCGCTTCGGCAAATTGCCGCCGCAAGCGCATGCGCTGGTGGAAACGCATCGTCTGCGGCTGGCGGCGAAGCCGCTTGGTATTTCGAAGATCGATGCGGGCGAGGCGGTGATCGGGCTGCAGTTCATCCCCAATCCGCCCATCGACGCCATGCGCATCATCGAGATGGTGCAGAAACACAAGCACATCAAGCTGGCCGGCCAGGACAAGCTGCGCATCGAAACGCGCAGCCCGGATCTGGCGGTGCGCGTCGCCACGGTGAAAGAAACGCTGCGCGCGCTCGGCGGTGCGCCCGCCCGTGGCGCCGCCACCACGGCGGCACGTTGAGCGAAGCCGCCGGCAATCGGTCAAGCCGTCAATCAGGCCCCGTCGAGCTTCGGCGGGAGCCTGGATCACCTCGAATGAAATCACCGTCAATCGCGATGCTGCGATGCGGCAAAGCCGTATCCAGCATATTGACGCTTTGGTCCGGGTAGGGTTTTTTGGGTATGATCGAATGACTTAAAAGCCGGAGCCTTGTCATGTCCCACGTCGCTGAATCAGCGCGTCCCTCGCAAACGCCTGCCGCAACTCCCACCTCATCCTCCCCTACATCGCCCGTGTCGCTCCCTTGGGTCACGCGCCTTGTGTCAATGGACACGGTGAGCCGCAATCCCAACCTGGGGCTCATTGAAACCGTGCGCGACGAACTGCGCACGCTCGGTCTCGACGCCACGCTCACGCAGGACAAGAGCGGCAAATGGTCCAACCTGTTCGCGACCATTCCTGCGCACGACGGCCAGACCAATGGTGGCATCGCGCTGTCCGGCCACACGGATGTCGTGCCGGTCGACGGCCAGCAGTGGGACAGTGATCCGTTCAAACCGGAAATCCGCGACGGCAAGCTGTACGGTCGCGGCACCTGCGACATGAAAGGTTTCATCGGCGCGGCGCTCACGCTCGTGCCCGAGATGCAGCGCACGAAGCTCGCCAAGCCGATCCACCTCGCGCTCTCGTTCGACGAGGAAGTGGGCTGTGTCGGCGCACCGCTGATGATCGCGGATCTGATCAAGCGCGGCATCAAGCCGGAAGGCTGCATTGTCGGCGAGCCGACCAGCATGCGCCCGATCATCGCCCACAAGGGCATCAACACCTATCAGTGCTGCGTGCGCGGGCAGGCTGCGCATTCGTCGCTCACGCCGAAGGGGCTCAACGCGATCGAATATGCCGCGCGTCTCATCTGCTACATCCGCGATATGGCCGATCAGTTCCGCGAGCAAGGCCCGTTCGACGAACTCTTCGACGTGCCGTTCACCACGGCGCAGACCAGCACCATTCAGGGCGGCAACGCGATCAACACGGTGCCCGCCGAATGCCGCTTCCAGTTCGAATTCCGCAACCTGCCGACGCTCGCGCCGGAACCGATCTTCGCCCGCATCGATCAATACGCGCGTGAAACGCTGCTGCCCAGGATGCAGCGCGAACACCCGTCCGCCGCCATCGAGATTTCGAAGATTGCTGCCGCACCGGGCCTCGATTCCACGGAGCAGGCCGCCATCACGCAACTCGTGCGCGCACTGACCGGCGATCAGGACAAACGCAAGGTGGCCTACGGCACCGAGGCGGGTCTGTTTTCGCTGGCCGGAATTCCGAGCATCGTGTGCGGGCCGGGCGACATCCAGCAGGCGCACAAGGCCAACGAATTCGTCGCGCTCGAACAGCTCGTCGCATGCGAGCGGTTCCTCGGCAAGTTCATCCACAGCATGTCGGTCGACGCGCACGCGCATTGAGTCCTGACCCCATCCGCCCCAGTTCGATTGCATCGGATTGGGGCACACAGTATCAACGCAATTGCAGTGAACTGAGCCGGACTGCCCGACTCAAAACATAACGAACACCGCCTGGCACCCGTCATGTCCACCGCCACACCGCAGCACACCAACCACACGATCGACGGCGAGCCGATCCCCACGCTCGACGACATCGCCACCCAGCATTTTGCGTTGGCGCCGTGGGTCGCCCGCACGCCGGTGTTCGACAAGCTTGACTTCCCGTCGCTGGAAGGCACGGTGGTGAACTTCAAGTTCGAATTGCTGCAGGCAAGCGGCAGTTTCAAGGCACGTGGCGCGTTCACGAATCTGCTGGCGCTCGACGCCGCGCAGCGCAGCGCCGGTGTCACCTGTGTATCCGGCGGCAATCATGCGGTGGCGGTGGCGTATGCCGCCATGCGTCTGGGCATTGGCGCGAAGGCGGTGGTGTTTCGCACGGCCAATCCCGCGCGCATCGCGCTATGCCGTCAATACGGAGCCGAGATCGTGGTGGCCGACGGCCATGCCGAAGCATTCGAGATCGTGCGGCGCATCGAAGCCGAAGAAGGCCGCTACTTCGTGCATCCGTTCAATGGGTATCGCACGGTGCTGGGTACGGCCACGCTAGGCTACGAATGGGCCACGCAAACACCCGATCTCGACGCGGTGATCCTGCCCATCGGCGGCGGCGGTCTGGCGGCGGGCGTGTCCACCGCATTGCGGCTCGCGAATCCGCGTATCCATGTGTATGGCGTCGAACCTGAGGGCTCCGATGCAATGGGCAAGAGCTTCGCGGCCAACCATACGATCAGGATGGGCCAGATGCACAGCATTGCGGATTCATTGATGGCGCCGCATACCGAACAATATAGCTATGAACTGTGCAGGCGGCATATCGACCGTCTCGTGACCGTCCCGGATGACGCGTTGCGCTCGGCCATGCTCACGCTGTTCAAGCAACTGAAGGTCGCGGTCGAACCCGCCTGCGCGGCGGCAACGGCCGCCCTGCTCGGCCCGTTGCGCGAAACGCTGCAGGGCAAACGGGTAGGTGTGTTGCTGTGCGGCACCAACATCGATACGGTCAGCTTTGCCGCTCACATCGAGCGGGCGCGCGCGCTGGAGTCATAGTTTCCTGACTGAAGCAGCGGCCTGAAAGCACTACCCTATACTCCTGACGTTAGCTATCATGGGGCAATCGACTTCAAGGAGATCCCCCTATGAGCATGATCAAGGAATTCAAGGAATTCGCCCTCAAGGGCAACGTGATGGATCTGGCAGTCGGTGTGATTATCGGCGGCGCGTTTTCCACCATCGTCAATTCAATTGTCAAAGACCTGATCATGCCGGTCGTCGGTCTCGCTACTGGCGGCCTCGACTTCTCCAACAAGTTTGTCCGGCTCGGCGAGATCCCCGCCAGCTTCAAGGGCAGTCCCGAATCATATAAAGACCTCCAAACGGCCGGTGTCGCCGTGTTCGGCTACGGCTCATTCATCACGGTGCTGATCAATTTCCTGATCCTCGCGTTCATCATCTTTCTGATGGTGAAGTTCATCAACAATCTGCGCAAGCCGGCTCCGGCAGACGTGCCGCCGCCTGCTCCCACGCCGGAAGACGTGCTGCTGCTGCGTGAAATCCGCGACTCGCTGAAGAGCGCGCCGCTGCGCTAGATATCGCAGGCGCCACCCGCGTTCTGCGCGTTCTGCGCGTGGTGCGAAGTGCGAAGTGCGAAGCATCAAACAAAAGGCCTGCTGTGAATCGGTTCACAGCAGGCCTTTTTCCATGCCTTAAGCCGTGCTGTTGCCAGCACAATGCTTCGCACTACAGGAAATCTACCGCGCATCACCGCCGGCAGTGTTCTCGGCCTTCAGATTGGCCGCGCTTTCGATCAGCTGTTCGAGCTGCACGAAATTGACCGGCTTGGTCAGATGCGACGTGAAGCCTGCCCCGAGACAACGGCGCACGTCCTCGTCGGTGCCGAAGCCCGTCAGCGCCACTGCCGGCACATCGGAGTGTTCGCGGAAAGCCTTGATGAAATCGAGCCCCGTGCCGTCCGGCAAGCCCACGTCGCTCACCACCAGATCGAACGCCGCCGACTGCGAAGCCGCGAGCGCATCCGCGACGCGTCCAACCACCGTGACCTCGTGACCGAGCCCGCGAATCAGCTGCGCCATCACTTCAGCAGTGTCGACGTGATCTTCGATCAGCAGGATAGTCAACAGTCCCGCTGGATGCGGCTCGGCCAGCGCGACCGCGACCGGCTCTTCCACCGGCTTCGCAGCCGTCGCCAAGGTGATCGTGAAGGTCGCGCCGCAATGGGCGCCCGGACTGCGAGCCGTCACCGTGCCGCCGTGCACATCGGTCAGCGCCTTGGTAATGGCGAGCCCCAGCCCGAGCCCGCCGAACTGCCGCGTCATGTTCTGGTTGCCCTGCTCGAACGCGTTGAAGAGCTTGCCGATCTGCTCAGGCTCGATGCCGATGCCGGTGTCCTCAATCGAGATCTGCACGTGCATGCGCTCGTCGCGCGTGCGGACATAGATGTGCCCACCGTCCGGCGTGAACTTGGCGGCATTGCGGATCAGGTTCCACAGCATCTGCTGCAGCCGCGCGCGATCCGCGAGCACATAGTGATGCTGGGCCGCCTTGTCGATATGCACGTCCTGCTGCTTCACCTGAATCTCGCTGCGAAACAGTTCCAGCACGCTGTCGATCACCTCGTGCACGTCCACGGTTTCGAGCGACAGACGCAGCTTGCCATTCGCCACTCGCGTGAGATCGAGCAGATCGTCGATCAGGCGCGCTTCCAGCTCCACGTTGCGGCGGATCATCAGCACACATTGCCGCGCCGGCTCGGGCAGCTCCGGGATCAGTTCGAGCACGCGCGCCCCCGCCAGCACCGGCGTGAGCGGTGTGCGCAGTTCATGCGAGAGCATCGCGAGAAAGCGGTCTTTGGCCCGATTGGCTTCTTCGGCGGCGTGACGCGCGGCCTGTTCCGACGCGAGCAGCCGCTCGTGCTCTTCGATCGCTTCGCGTTGCGAATGAATGTCGGTGCAACTGCCGAACCACTTGGAGATGACGCCATCCGCGTCGCGCATCGCCACGATGCGTGCGTCGAACCAGCGGTACGCCCCGTCATGACGGCGAATCCGCAACTCGTGGCGATAGTCGTCCGCGTCGCTCCTGACCGCTTTCAGCCAGCTCTGACGAACCTCCTCGCGGTCGTCCGGGTGGACCGGATTGAGCCACGCGAGACCATATGAACTGCCTTCGTCGAGACCCGTATATGCGAACCACTGCTTCGACAGAAAGTCGCATTCGCCATTCGCGCCGCAGGTCAGCACGAGATGCGGCAGCGCCTCCGACAGGGTGCGGTAATGCTCTTCGCGATCGCGCAACAGCACAGCCTCCGCGGAGGCCTTTTGCAGGCGCACCTGGGCCAGCACGCGTTCGACGGCTTCCGGCAGATAGTCGAGGTAATCGCCCGACTTCGGCACCACGTCCGAGATGCCGGCGCGCAACGCTTCGATCACGCGCGACTCGTCCGTGAAGCCGGTCACGAGAATGGCCGGAATCCGCACGCCCTCGGCGCGCAGGCGGCGGAAGAAATCGAGCCCGGTTTCAGGGCCGTCGAGCTGATAGTCGAGCACCAGCAGGTCCGGCTCGGCGCCGGTGATACGCTCGTGCGCGTTCGCCACGCTCGAGCACAGCGCGACGCGGCAACCGGCGCGCTCGAGCGATTTGCGCGCGAGCCGCAGGATGCCTTCGTCGTCATCGACGACAAGCACGTACGCTGCAGGTTGAGTGGATACTTCGTCGGTCATACGGGTTCTTCTTGGCCTGGGTCTCTGTCTGCCTTCACGCGGGTTCCAGTCTTGCTTCGCGTGCCTAAGATTCTCACGAGGGTGGTTGCGCCCACAGCCCAACGCGCGACGCTGCGCCGATCATGATGCGGCGAGACGCTGCCCCGGCGGCAGTTTCACCACCTGCAGGAAAAACCCGAGGCGCCGCACGGCTTCGATGAACGCGTCATATTCGACCGGTTTGGTGATGTAGACGTTGCAACCCAATTCATAGCAGCGGTCGATTTCGCGCGGATCGTCGGTCGTCGTGAGGACAATGACGGGCACCGCCGCGGTGGTCGGCGCTTCCTTCAGGCGGCGCAGGACCTCGAAGCCGTCGACGCGCGGCATTTTCAGGTCGAGTAGTACCACGAAGTTGGTCAGGTCCTGGCGCTGCGGATATCCGGCGGCCGCCTCGCCGACTGGCGGATTGCCGAAAAAGTAATCGAGCGCCTGCTGACCGTCGGAAAACCGCAGGAACCGGTTGGAGATACCGGCCCTGCGCAGATTTTTCTCGACCAGCGTCGCATGGCCGTCGTCGTCCTCGATCAAAATGATGCTGACCGTTTCCCCATGTTTCATTGCGCCTCCGTGCCCGCGATGCGCGGGCGCATGATCATTGGTTGTTCCGTTCATTCTGCCTGCGTTTGCCACTGCCTTTGCCGCATTGGCCACTGCATTTGCCGCATTTTCCCCGCCTGACAGGAG
>NZ_DASXHA010000063.1:0-65236 GCF_036488795.1 Paraburkholderia sp. | reverse complement strand
ACGGCGTGCAACCAGGTCCGCGACGACGCGTCCGCTAATGCCTGCCAACGTCAACCCAAGATGCTGATGGCCGAACGCGTAGATCACGCGTTCGCTTGCGCTCGATCGGCCGAGCACCGGCACGCCATCGGGTAGGGTCGGACGAAATCCGAGCCAGCTGCTATCCGGCGCATCGAGCGCGGGTAACGCGCGCTTCGATGAAAATGTCAGCAGGTCGATCAACGAGCGGTTTCTCGTCTCGTTGAAACCCGCCAGTTCGACCGTGCCGGCGACGCGAATGCCGTCGCTCATGGGTGTCATGTAAAAACCGCGTTCAGCCCAGCCGACGGGCCGTGAAATCAGTTGCTGCGCGCCGGGATAACGCACGTGATAGCCGCGCTCGGTGTCGAGCGGCACGGCGTCGCCGCACTGCTTCGCGAATTGAGCGGAACGCGCGCCCGTGGCAATCACCACGTGACTGAAACGGCTTGCCACACCATCGACGATCACGCTCGCTCCATCCGCGCTAGCTTGCACCGCGCTGACGCTTGAACGCTTCAGCGTCAAGCCTTGCGCCGCGAGCTGCTCGTAAAGCGTCTGCAAGAATCCCTGTGGATCGGAGAAATGCCAGCTGTCGCTGAACAGCACACCGCGCTCGAAGATCGGCGCAAGCGACGGCTCCAGCGAACGGATCTGCGTCCCCGTCAGCACGTCGAAAGCGACGCCTAGCTTCCGGCGCAGATCGAGTGCGGGACGCGCGGCATCGAAAGAAGCCGCGTTGGAATACAGATAGAGACACTCACGGGATCTGACGAAGCGCGCCAGTTCAGCATTCGCCAGCAGCGGCGCATAGCCCTCCTGCGCCCGTCCAAGCAAGACCGCGAGTGCAGCGGCGCTGGCTTCGTAACGGCGCGGCAGCGAACTCATCATGAAACGCGCAAGCCACGGCGCGAGTTGCGGCAGGTAGCCCCATCGCAAGCGGAAAGGGCTGTGATTGGACAACAGGAAGCGCGGCAGATCGCGGAACACCGACGGGTTGTTCACGGGAATGCACGCGTAGTGCGCGAACGTACCGGCATTGCCGAACGACGCGCCCTGCCCGACGCCGGACGGATCGAACAGCGTGACGCGATGACCGTCGCGCATCAGCGACGCCGCGCTCGCAAGGCCGATAAAACCCGCTCCGACGATAGCGATCTCCGACATCACTTGCGCCCTTCCATTGCATGCTTGCCCAGCGGCGTGCGATATCCCGTGGCAGTCGCGCCGCTGTGCTGACGCTTCGCCGTCAACAGATACGCTGCGGATGCGACGGCGAGACTCGCGAGACTTGCCATCAGTTGCGGCCGCAACGACGGATCAGCGCCCATTGCCGCGAGCACTCCGACAATCGCCGCCACCACCGCATAAGAAAGCCAAGGAAACAGCCACATTTTCAGTGTCAGACGTTCGGGCGCGCTCGCTTCAATGCGGTGGCGAATGCGGATTTGCGCGAGCGCGGTCGCAAGATAGACGAACAGCATGACCGCACCGGATGCATTGACGAGGAACAGGAACACGCCCTGCGGCGACACGATGGCCGCAACGATCGCCACGTAGCCGACCACGCTGCTCAACAGCACCGCGAGGCGCGGCACTTTGTGCGGCGTCAGCTTCAGCAACGACTTCGGCGCGTCGCCCCGCTCAGCGAGGCGAAACAGAATCCGCGACGACACATAGAGGCCCGAATTCAGCGCGGACAGCACGGCGACCAGCACGATCGCGTTCATGATGTCGGCAGCCCCGGGAATACGCATGGTTTCGAGTGCCGCGACGAACGGCGAGTGCCCTGTGACGATACTGCTCCACGGCACGATGCACGCAATCAGGAACATGGAGCCGACGTAAAACGTGATCACCCGCAGGATGACCGAGCGCGTCATGGCGGCGACGCTTTTGGCCGGATCGTCCGATTCGGCGGCAGCGATCGTTGCGATCTCCGCGCCGCCGACCGCGAAGATCACCGTCGGCACCGCCGCAAAAATTGACATCGCGCCGAACGGCATGAAACCGCGATGGCCGGTCAGATTCGCGAGCGCACTGCCGGTATGGCCGAAGCCGAACACATACGCCGCGCCGATTGCGATGAACACGATGATCGCCGCGACCTTGATCGACGCAAACCAGAACTCGAATTCGCCATACGATTTGACGGACATCAGGTTGATCAACGTCATGATCGACAGCAGCACGAGGCCGATCATCCACACCGGGGCGGGAATCCAGCGCTGCAGGATGGCCGCGCCCGCCACCGCTTCCACGGCGACCACGATCACCCAGAAGTACCAGTAAAGCCAGCCGCTCGTGAAGCCGGCCCAGTTGCCCAGACCAATGCGTGCATATTCGGTGAACGAGCCGACGCCCGGCACCGCCAATGCCATTTCGCCGAGCATACGCATCACCATCAGCACGACAACTCCGGCCACGAGATACGAAATGCAGGCGGCGGGCCCGACCGTACCCAGGGTCGCGCTACTGCCGACAAAGAGACCGGCACCTATGATGCCGCCGAGCGCGATCATCGTCACATGCCGCTGGCGAAGGGCGCCGCCGAGTTGCGGCGCGGCACCCGATTCGGGGGATTGTGGAAAGCTCATCGGAACACTCCTGCGAACAGATTTCTCGACACAGCCTGCTGGTGTCGGACAACGTCAAGGTACCCATCACCAGACAAACTCTGATACCTAGAATCACACAATATTTTTTTGTGTGCAATTAAAACGCACATTGTGTGGCCCTGGCATTTTCCCTGGATGCTCCCGGGTGCGGTCCTTGCCGGCCCTCGCGGGGTCTGCCTGTACTGTCAGCAGGGCTTGCAGTCCGGCAACTCTGGTATAGAATCGCCACACCTCCGCACAATTGCGGACAAAGCCAGTTTTGTATGGAGACACCGGTTCTTATGGCTTCTGGCAAAGACGCAACGCGCGTCACCAATGGCGCGCCGGCTCAGGCGAAGCGCTCCACCTACGTCGAGGTGTCGAGTTCGATCGAGAATGAGATTCGTAGCGGCGTGTATCCGCCGGGCAGCCGGCTGCCGCCCCAGCGACAACTGGCGACAGAGCTGGGCATTAACGTGTCGACCGTGTCGCGCGCCTACAAGGAATTGCAGCTACGGGGACTGGTGATAGGCAGCAAGCGGCGCGGCTCGCTGGTGACGGGCGGCGCGATGCCGAGCGTGGAACCCGCGCAGACGACGAGCAATGCGCCAATCGATCTGACCGTCAACCGGCCGGCGACCGCCGAGTTCCTGAACTGTCTCGCGCGCACGCTGGCGGATTTGCCGCGCGACCCGCGCTACGCTCAACTGCAGGAATATCAACCGCCGCAAGGGCCGTTGTGGGCGCGCGCCGCGGGTGCCCGCTGGATGGCCGCGCCGGGGTTCGAGCCGGCGGTCGATCATGTGGTGGTGACAAGCGGCGCGCAGCACGGTCTGTATGCCATTCTGAACAGCCTGATCGGCACAGACGGGGTGATCCTCGCCGATCAGCTCACCTACTACGGCCTGAAGGCGCTCGCGCCGGTGTTTCAGTTCGAGATTGTCGGGATTCCGAGTGACCGCGACGGGCTGCTGACCGACGAAGTAGAACGCGTGTGCAAGCGGATGCCGGTGAAGGCCATTTTCACGGTGCCGAATCTGCAGAACCCGACCGTCACCACCATGAGCCTCGAACGCCGGATGGCTCTCGTCGATATCGCGCGTCGGCACGGCGTGGCGATCATCGAAGATGACGTCTACGGACCGCTGGTGTCGCAGCGCCTGCCCACCATCGCGAGCTTGTGCCCGGAATTGACCTTCCATATCGCCGCGACGTCGAAGATTCTCGCGCCGGGACTGCGGCTCGGCTATCTGCTGAGTCCACCGGACAGCTCGGCGCTGTGTGCGGAAGCCGTACGCACCACGGCGTGGATGCCCGCGCCGATGTCGATGCTGATTGCTTCGATCTGGATCGAGGACGGCACCGCGCGTCACATCATGGACGCACAGCTCGCCGAAATCCGCGCCCGCCAGAGTCTCGCGCGCGAGCTGTTGCCGCAAGAATTGTTGCAGACCGATCCGGCCTGTATGTTTGTGTGGCTCAAGTTGCCGCCGCCTTGGCGAGCCGACGATTTCGCCGCCAATGCAAAGGCGCGCGGCGTGGTAGTGATGCCGTCGTCCGCGTTTGCGGTGGACCGCTCCGAGATCGAGCACGGTGTGCGCATCAACCTCGCATGTGCGACGAGCCGCGATCAGCTGGTGAGCGCGCTACGCCTGTTGACGGGCACACTCAAGGACCGTCCGCGCGCGCTGTTCGGGACAATCTGATGCAGCGTCGCCGGCGCGACTGAACAAAGCCGCGCCCAGCATCAACCGTGCGCCGCGATCTGCTTCTTCCACGCCGACAGGATGCGCTTTTCCAGCGCGTCGTAGTCGCGGTCGAAGTGATGTTCGCCCGGCGTGCGAATGACTTCGACGCCCGTTCCCGCGAGTGCTGGACACAACGTGTCGGTCTCGTGCTCGCCATAAAAACACTGGACGATACCCGGAGATATGCGCTGCAACTCCGGCTTCGCCTGCAATGCGTTTTCGCTGGCGGGCATGCCGAGCCAGCCTGTCACGCGGACCTGAAAGTCGGCAGCAGGTGCAAAACCCAGCAGCGAAACCAGCGACACCTTTTCACGCAACGCGACGGGCAAGCGGTTATAGGCAAACGGCATGACGTCGGCACCGAACGAATAGCCGATCAACGCAACCTGATCCGTGTGCCAGCGTGCCGCGTAGCTTTGCATCACGCGCGCCAGATCCTGGCTCGTCTGCTCAGGCGTTTTCTCGCTCCAGAAATAGCGCAGGCTATCCCAGCCCACGACCGAAACACCGTCCTTTTGCAGCGATTCGGCAATCGTCTTGTCGAGATCGCGCCAGCCACCGTCACCGGAGATGACGATTGCCAGCAGGCGCCCCGGATGCGCGGCAGGTAATTCGATCAGCGGCAGATCGGAGACGTCCTGCTTGTCCACCGCAAGCGGTAGCAAATGCGGGCCAATGAGTGTGCTGAGTTGCTCGGCGAGCGGGGCATCAGCGGCAAACCTTCGCGGTGCCGTGGCCGGCAGCGGCGCAAGTGGAGCCTGCACCGCATGCGGGGCCGTCGAAGCCGTGAACTCGCGATTCGCCGAGTGTTCGGCCTGCGCCGTTGCCCCTGCTTCCGCCGTGCTTGTCACGCCGGCCACCATGAAGCCGGGCAAGCCTTTTCCGCGACTCACGGTGGGATCCGGCGGGCAAAGTTTGAAGCGCGCATCGAGGACGGCTTGCGGGTCGACGGATACCGCGCCGGCAACCGTATTCGCCGGCGCCTGCGCAAGCACGTGCATTGCGAGCGTGGCGCCCTGCCCGCTGCCCGCCAGGATGGGTGCGTAATAACGGCTCGAGCCGAGCTCACGCTCCAGTTGGTGGCTAAGCGCTTCTGCATCGCTTACCAGTTGATGACAGGTTTCCGCTTTGGCCGCGAGATTCGCTGCATAGCGGCCGGTATCGACGCCGATTGTCAACGCGCCATCGTGGGCAAGCGCCTGGGCCGCCTGCTGATCGGACGCCGTCCAGCCATTACCCGATGAAAACAGCACCACAAAACCCCGTAGCGGACCGGACGGACGCGCCACGCTCACGTCGCCATAGCGGCCGCCAGAAACCGTGGAGCCGTCTGCATGGGCCATGGCGCACGCACACAATCCGGCGATGGCGGCGAGGCCCCGCACAGCCTTGAATCCAGAATGAAGTCTCATGAACGCCGGCCTCCTGCCAGCAGCGAAAGGTCAGCGAGCGTCAGGAACACGCCAACAGCACCTGACGTGGCGAGATAGCGCGGCTCCCAATGGGGCTGAAATTTGCCCTTGAAAGCACGCAGCCCGCGAAAATTGTAGAAACGGCCACCGAAGCGCCACACCATCGCTGCGACGCGATGCGGCATGGACGCGAGCGGTGTAGGCTGCATGCCGGAAAACGGCGCGATGCCGAGGCTCAACGAGCGAAACCCGGCTTCCTTGAGACGCAGGGCAAGTTGCGTGAACAGATAGTCCATTGCATACGGCGATGCCTGCGGCAGGTGACGCATCACGCCGACCGTCGCTTCTGTGTTCAGGTCGGTCGTCATGAACGTGGTGAACGCCACGGGCATGCCTGCCTGGCGCACCAGCATCACCGACTGCGCGGCGAGGTAGTCGTCGTGGAAGGCCGCGACTGAAAAGCCCTTTTCGCGCCCGACGCGGCCGCCCAGCCAGCCGTCCGAAATCTGCCGCAGCGTATCGAGGTGCGCGGGCACATCGGCGGGCTCGATGAGTTCGACTTCACAGCCGTCGCGCTCACCTCGCTTCAATGCGTAACGCAGATGCGCACGGCGCGCTCCGCTCAGATCGAATTTGTCGAGCGCGACGTGAGCCTCTTCGCCCAGCTTCATCAACGTGAGGCCGGCGTCCAGATAGAGCGGCAACGCATCGGCACGCACCTGATAAAACGCCGCGCGGCCGCCGTGCGTATGCGCGAGTTCAATGAACGTGCGAATCAGCCCGGGCCATTCGCTGCGCGGTCCAACGGGGTCGTGCAAGGCGGCCCAGGTGCGGCCGTATTTGGCGTACATCAGAAAGGCTTCACGCGAGGCCGAGAACAGAAAACTCTTGTCGCCCATCATCGCAAGGCCCGCGTCGCTGCGTGTTTGCGCACGCACGATGCGCGCGGCATCCAGCAGATCCTGCTGAGTGGGCTTCACGAAGCGCCCAGCCGCGGGACGCAGCAGTTGCCAGAATGCAAAGCTGGCCGCAAAGAGGCTCGCCGCGAGGGTGGCGCGCAAGGCCCGCGGTGCGTGCTCGTTAAACGCAAATTGCCACCAGAGATCGTTGCTATACGGCACGTTGCGAAACGCAAACAGCATCACCCAGACGGCGAACATCAGCACCATCGCCACCGAAACAAGCCAGCCCGCGTTCAGACGCGCGGCAAAGAGTGCCGAACGGCGATTGAAACGATGGCGCGTGACGAGCAGCAACACGATCAGCACGCCGAGTACGCCGGCTTCGATGAAGGCCAGCCCCTTGACCACCGACAACGCCAGACTTGCCGCCGCCAGCGCCAGGGTGAGCCACCACGCCGCGTCGAGCCGTCGCAACAAGCCACGCGCGACGAACAGCAGTAGCACGCCGAGGATGCTGCATAGCATCTGCGAGCTTTCGAGCAGCCAGAGCGGAACCACGTTGCGCAGCAGCGCGATGCGATGCGCAAACGCAGGCGTCGCGCTCGACACCACCAGCATCGAGCCCACCATGAAGGTCACGAGGCTCAGAAACAGCGGTGCAAGCTTCGAGACTCCGGCCACATGCCGCAGCGGCAGCCGGCTGCGCAATGTGCGCCCCTCGAAGCCGGCCAGCACGCCCGCGGAAAGCGCCAGCGGCAAGCCGAAATAGATGACGCGATAGGCGAAGAGTGCCGCGAGCATGTCCGGCGCTTTCACGTCGCTGCCGAGCGCGAACATCATCGCGGCCTCGAACACGCCGACGCCGCCGGGCGTATGCCCGATCATGCCGAGCAGCAGCGCCGCGGCATAGACGGTGATGAAGCTCGCAAAGCCGATCTGCGGATGCGGCAAGAGCGCCCACAATGCGAGCCCGGCGCCGACGACATCAACCACGGCGAGCGCCATCTGCTCGACGAAATCGCGCCGTGCCGGCACGTCGAACGAGAGCCAGCGCCAGCGGGTTTGCAGCGACCTCGTTTGCCTCCCGCAGCAAGCGACGAGCGCGGCCAACGCCACCAGCGTCGTCGCGCCGCCGATGCGCACGGTCGCAGGCGCCACGCCGAGCATCGCCGAAAGCGGTCCGGCGCTGCATACCATACCGAGCGCCGTCATCAGCACGAGTGCCAACGCAAGCGACACGCTAGTGAAGACCGTGAGGCGGCCGACCTGCACGGGCGTCACGCCGGCCGCGCCGTAGACGCGACAACGTACCGCACCTCCAGTCAATGCGCCGAAGCCTGCCGCGTTGCCGAGTGCCGACCCGACCGCGCCGCCCACGCCGATCAACGAACGGGGCACTTTCGCCGCGATATGACGCAGGCCTACGGCATCGCGTGCGACGAGCGCGGCATAGCTGAGCGCGGTCGCGGCCAGTGCGGCGGACCATTCGGCGGCGCTCAGATGCCGCAGATGACGGATGACCGAATGGTAGTCGACGGTTCGGGAGAGACGTTGCAGCACCCAGAGCAGCACGACGGCGATCCCCGCCGTGAGAAGCGGGGAGAGATTGCGGCGCTGGAAGAGCCTGGATGCGGGGTTGCTTATTAGCTGAGGAACCTTGAGGTTGGCGAGCTTGATTTCAGCAATATTGTGAAAACGGTCGTTATAACGGCGAGGCATAGGTCCTGAGGTACTGCATTGCGAGCGCTGCGAGCACTACTTGGTCTTATAGCTTTATATGGAATTCTGGCCGAATGGGCTGTAATTCCACTATGTGGAGTTCGAGTAACGTTAAAAGTGAGGGTTTGGTTGACCGGAACTGTCAATTGGCATTCAAAAATATTCTTTTTAATGCACTGGGGCCCTACGGGGTCGGGGTTTGCTTTTGGTTTATTGGGGTTGGTCCTTTGCTGTTTGCCTGCGGCGCTTTGGTTGTTTGCCTGTGGCGCTGTTTGGTTGTTTGCCTACGGCGTTGGCCTTTCCTTGTATTCTTAGTGGTCTATTAGCCTCGCCCCTGTGCGGGGCAGCACTCACTTTCTTTGCCGCCGCAAAGAAAGTAAGCAAAGAAAGCGGGCTTCCAACCGCCAGCCAGTAGGTGTCGCTTTCACCGCTCACGCGGCATGGGTCCGAGACGAGATCGTCCCTCGCACAACCATCGCCGGTGACAAGGCGCTCATCCACCCCACTCCGCATTGCGTGCGTCGCGGACTGGTCTGCACAGGAAAGCGGATGCGGGACACGTGGTCCAGCATGCGAAAGCTGTAGGGGCCTACGCCTGCGACTCCGCAAGATGCGGTGGCCCACCAGGTTTTGCAGAAGGAGTTGTGCCCGACGGCGAACGCGTAGCGGACGCTGGAGCGGATGAGTGCTGTGTCACGAAGGCAACTGCGCGAGGGCGCGTCTCGTGTTGGGCCGTTTCCGGTATACGACAGAGATGGACACCTACTGGCTGGCGGTGTGAGCCCGCTTTCTTTGCTTACTTTCTTTGCGGCGGCAAAGAAAGTGAGTGCCGCCCCGCACAGGGGCGAAGCTAATAGACCACTAAGAATGCAAGGAGAGGCCAACGCCGTAGGCAAACAGACATAGGCGCGAACCTAACAGACCACTAAGAATGCAAGGAAAGGCCAACGCCGTAGGCAAGCAGACATAGGCGCGAACTAACAGACCACCAAGAATAAAAGTAAAGCCCAACGCCACAGCCAAACAACCAAAACACTAATAAACCAAAAAGCAAAGCAAAAACCCGCCAACGCCGTAGGCAAACAACAAGAACAGTCACCCAACTTCAATCCATCGCGCCTCCGAAGCCATCAAATGGCTCCGTATTGCCGACTGCGCGGCCAACGGATCGCGCTCCTCCAACGCTCGATAAATCGCTTCATGCTCTCCCAGCGCAGTCACCCATGTCTGCCCCGTTTCCGCGCGCCCGCTCAACCGTGACGAAATCGGGCTATGCCGTTCATCGAACAGTTCCGCCACCATCCTTACCAGCACGGAGTTGCCACTCATCTCCGCAATGCACAGATGAAACGCCCGGTCATGGTCGAGCGCCGAGCGCCCCGCCTTGACCTGCGCACGCATCGCATCCAGCGTCTCGCGCAACTGAGCCAGACCTTGCGGCGTAATCTGCGCCGCCGCCAGCACGATCACCGATCCCTCCAGCACCGCGCGCGCCTGCATCAACTCAGACGGGCTCTCGCCCATCGCGGCAATCCCCGCGGATGAACGCTCCGGCGCGCGCAACACATACACGCCGGACCCCTGGCGAATTTCAACCGAGCCGGCAATCTCCAGCGCAATCAACGCCTCCCGCAGCGACGGTCGCGAGACGCCAAGCTGCTGCGCCAGATCGCGCTCCGGCGGCAAGCGCGTTCCCTGCGCAAATCCGCCCGCCTGAATCAGTTCGCGAATCCGGTCGGCAGTCTGCTGGTAAAGGCGCCGCGTCTCGGGCTGCTTCATTTGCATGCCTGTCAAATTCGATCTCCAGAAGTTTTCCGCAGGTGCGCCAGGCGCACTCCCGCTGGCCGCGCTCGCCTGAATTGGTCGGGCCACTTAGTGGGAATGCCTGGAACAAAATTATAGGTGATGGCCCCATCGGATGGTATCGCAACGACCTATTTTCAAGCCAATACAAGGGAATACCCGATTTACCCTATCCGTCTGACGAAGCTAGCATACGGCCATCGATCCAAAAACGCAGTCAATTGGCTTGACCAATCCTGCTGGCTTTCCTAAGATCGATGCACACCCTGCCCGTCCATTCAGACCTCACGGAAAGACGGCGACAGGTCGGATCCGCCATGAACGGAACGACGCCGCGCGACAGCGGCGTCACACATTGGAGACAGACTTGCTGGAATCCTCAAGCCAGCCCGCCGCGTGCCCGCCCATTTCGGCACGAACGGACTCCGAAGCCGTCCAGAACGAGCGGTCGGCGTCCCGGCCCGCGAGTGACGTCGACGCAGACGTCATCGCCCACGCACGGCGCGGTGCCGCTACGCCGGACACCTCAGCCGAGCTTCTGCGTCTTGCCAATGTGACGAAGCGCTTTCCCGGCGTGCTCGCGCTCGACGGCGTCAGCTTCGACCTGAGACGCGGCGAAGTCCACGCGGTCTGCGGTGAAAACGGCGCGGGCAAGTCGACGCTGATGAAAATCATCAGCGGCCAGTACCGTCCTGACGACGGCTCGATCATCTACAAGGGCAGCGAGCGCCACTTCGCTTCGTCGCTGGAAGCGCAAGCGGTAGGCATCGCGATCATTCACCAGGAACTGAACCTGGTGCCGCATCTGTCGGTCGCGGAGAACATCTTCCTTGCACGTGAGCCGCGTCGCGGTTTTTTTGTCGATCGCGCCCGTCTGCGCGCCGACGCACAGCGCTGCCTCGACCGCCTTGGCGTCGACATCGAGCCGGGCACGCTAGTTCGCACGCTCTCCGTTGCACAGCGTCAGATGGTGGAGATCGCCAAGGCACTCTCGCTCGACGCCGAAGTGCTGATCATGGACGAGCCGACCTCGTCACTCACGGAGTCCGAGACCAGCGCGCTCTTCAAGATCATTCTGGAGCTGAAGCGCGAGGGTGTCGGCATCATCTATATCTCGCATCGGCTCGATGAAATGACGGCCATCGTCGATCGCGTCACGGTAATGCGTGACGGCCGCTATGTCTCGACCGACGTGTTCCGCGACACCACCATCGATCAGGTCGTCGCACGCATGGTGGGCCGTTCGCTCGAAGAAAAGTTTCCGGTCCGCACTTCAGTTCCGACTGACGACGTACTGCTGTCGGTCGAACAACTGACCCGCACCGGCGTATTCGGTCCAGTCAGCTTCGAGTTGCGGCGTGGCGAGATTCTCGGCTTCGCAGGCTTGATGGGCGCGGGCCGCACCGAAGTGGCGCGCGCCATTTTCGGCGCCGATCCGCTCGATGGCGGCACGGTGTCGCTCGGCAACGAGACATTGTCGATCCACTCGCCCATCGATGCGATCAAACACGGCATCGCGTATCTGTCCGAAGACCGCAAGGCACACGGGCTCGCGCTCAATATGCCGGTGTCGAGCAACATCACGCTCGCGCATATGGACGCGGTGTCGAACCGCTTCGGCTTCATCCGTTTCGCGGACGAAACGGCGGTTGCGAAGCGTTATATCGACACACTGGGTATCCGCACGCCAAATGTGAAGCAGATTGCCCGCAACCTTTCGGGCGGCAATCAGCAGAAGGTCGTGATCAGCAAATGGCTGTTCCGCGACTCGCGCGTGCTGTTCTTCGACGAACCCACGCGCGGCATCGACGTCGGCGCCAAGTTCGCCATCTATGAGCTGCTCGACCAGCTCGCCGCGCAAGGCATCGGCGTGGTGATGATCAGTTCGGAATTGCCGGAGATTCTCGGCATGACCGACCGCGTCGCCGTGTTCCACGAGGGCGAGCTCGTCACCGTCCTCGAAACCCGTCAAACCAGTCAGGAAGAAATCATGCATTACGCCTCGGGCCGCGTGGGGACATCAGGTATGTCCACGACTTCAGCCATCTCGTCAGGCACACCGGGAGCCGCACAATGAGCACCGTCGTGCGCCCCGCGCCTTCGCTCGTCAACGAACGGCGCAAGGACCTGATCCAGAAGTTTGCCGCGTTCGGCAGCCTGATCGTGATGATCGTGGTGTTCTCGTTTACGAGCGACGCCTTCCATACCGTCGACAACGCGATGACCGTCGCGCTGCAAGTCACCTCGATCGCGTACCTCGGCGTCGCCGCGACCTGCGTGATCATCACGGGCGGCATCGACCTGTCGGTCGGCTCGGTGCTCGCGCTGTCCGGCGTGGTCGCGGCGCTGGCGGTCAAGGCCGGCGTGCCGGTGACGATCGGCATGCTGCTCGGCATCGTCGTCGGTGGCCTGTGCGGTGCCGTCAACGGCTTGTGCGTCACGCGCATGCGCCTGCCGCCGTTTATCGCCACGCTCGGCATGATGCTCGTCGCGCGAGGTCTCGCGCTGCAGATCACCGGTGCGCGCCCCGTCTCTGGACTCGGGGAAGCATTCGGCGTGCTCGGCAACGGCTCGCTGTTCCGGATCGAGACCATCGGCGCGGACGGCTTTCCGAACGTGACGTTCCCCGGCATTCCCTATCCCGTGCTGCTGATGATCGTGATCGCCGTGGCGGTGTCGATCATGCTGAGCCGCACCACGCTTGGCCGCCACATCTACGCGGTCGGCTCGAATGCGGAAGCCGCGCGTCTGTCGGGTGTCAACGTGGCGCGCGTGACGATGTTCACGTACGTGCTGTCCGGCGCGCTCGCAGGGGTCACCGGCTGCGTATTGATGTCGCGTTTGCTGACGGCGCAGCCGAATGAAGGCGTGATGTACGAACTCGACGCGATCGCCAGCGCGGTGATCGGCGGCACGTCGCTGATGGGCGGCGTTGGCACGATCTCGGGCACGGCAATCGGCGCGTTCGTGATCGGAATCCTGCGCAATGGCCTGAACATGAATGGAGTATCGAGCTTCATTCAGCAAATCATCATCGGCCTGGTCATTCTGGGCACTGTCTGGATCGACCAGCTTCGCAATCGCCGGTGACATCCATCGACGCTTCGGGTCAACACCGTCTGCAGCGGCGAGAAGTCCATGTACGACAACAAAACCACCATAGGAGTAGAGACATGCGCACGTTCCAACTGAGCCTCGTTGCTGCCGCCCTCGCGCTGACAACCGGCCTCGCCCATGCCGCCGGCGGTGAAATCGCCGTGATCGTGAAAACCTCGAGCTCGAACTACTGGCAGAATGTCCAGAAAGGCGCGAACTCGGCGATGGGCGACCTCAAGGGTTACACAATGACCTTCCAGGGTCCCGCCGCGGAAACGGCTATTGCCGACGAAGTGAACATGGTCGAGAACGCCGTGAACCGCAAGGTGGCCGGCATCGTCCTCGCGCCGTCGGATCCGGACGCGCTCGTGCCTGCCGTCAAGAAGGCATGGGAAGCCCATATTCCGGTCGTGATCATCGACTCCGCGCTCAGCGACTCGGGCAAGCAGTACTACCAGTCGTTCCTCTCCACGGATAACAAGAAGGCCGGCGAACTGTGCGCGCAGGCATTGATCGCGCGGGTCGGGACGACCGGCAAGATTGCCGTCATGTCTTACGTGGCAGGCGCGGGTTCGGAAGTGGGCCGCGTGGGCGGCTTCCGTGAGTATCTGAAGGCGCATTCGCAGTTGCAGGTTGTCGGCCCGTTCTATTCGAACTCGCAAATGGCGACCGCACTGAATCAGACCACCGACACGCTGACCTCCAACCCGGACCTCAAGGGCATCTTCGGCGCGAATGAGCCGACCGCTGTAGGTATGGGCCGCGCGCTGGAGCAATCGGGCAAGGCCGGCAAGGTGGTGGCAATCGGCTTTGACGGCAACGAAGATATTCAGGGCTTCGTCAAGGACGGCACGCTTTCCGCCACTGCGGTGCAAGGCTCGTATCAGATGGGTGAGCTCGGCGTCAAAACGGTGGTCAGCCTGATCGAGAAAAAGCCGGTGCCCAAGTCGCTCGACACGGGCGTGGTGATGGTCACGAAGGACAACGTCGACAAGCCCGAAGCAAAGAACGTGTTGTATTGATGGATGCGGCGGCCCTGGTTGCACACGCTTGATGCAAGCCGCCGGGGTCGCCTGTGATTGAACAGATTCACCCGCCGCTCACCGCGGCGCCGAACCAAGGATTGTTATGCTCACGGTGATATGCGAGACCCCCGGCACGCTGCGCGCTCATGAACGAAGCCGCCCCGTCCCCGAGAAAAACGAAGTGCTGCTGCGCGTGAAGCGGGTCGGCGTGTGCGGGACAGACTTGCATATTTTCACGGGCAATCAGCCGTATCTCGCGTATCCGCGGGTGATGGGCCACGAGTTGTCCGGCATCGTCGAGGAAGCGCCGGCCGACAGCGGCCTCGCCGCCGGCGATCCGGTCTACGTGATGCCCTATCTGTCGTGCGGTAAATGCATTGCGTGCCGCCGCGGCAAGACCAATTGCTGCATGAACATCCAGGTGCTGGGCGTTCATCGCGACGGTGCGTTCACCGAATATCTGAGCGTACCCGCGCAGTTCGTCCACAAGGCCGAAGGCATTACGCTCGATCAGGCGGCAATGGTCGAATTCCTCGCCATCGGCGCGCATGCGGTCAGGCGCGGCGACGTGAAAGAAGGCGAACGTGTGCTGGTGGTCGGCGCGGGGCCGATCGGCATGGCGGCGCTGACCTTTTCGAAGCTGCGCGGTGCCAACGTGACGGTGCTCGACACGCGCGCCGACCGGCTCGACTTTTGTGTGAAGCAGCTCGGCGTGGACGCGGCCGTCCAGATCGGCGAGAACGACAAGGCGCAGCTTTCGGCACTCACGGATGGCGACTTCTTCGACGTCGTATTCGATGCAACCGGCAACCCGAAAGCCATGGAGCGCGGCTTCGAGTTCATCGCACACGGCGGCAAGTACGTATTGGTGTCGATCGTGCCGAATACCATCAGCTTTGCCGATCCCGAGTTCCATAAGCGCGAAGCAACGCTGCTGGGCAGCCGCAATGCGACCGCCGAGGACTTCGACACGGTCGTCAAGGCAATGCGCGCCGGACTCATTCCGGATCGCGCGCTCAACACGCACCGTCTCGCGCTCGCCGATGTGCCGGAGCGCTTCGCGTCGCTGCTCGATCCGTCGGGCGGTGTCGTCAAAGCAATCGTGGAGTGTTGAGCATGGGTGTGTCGCAAGCGGCGTCAAGCAGGCCTTCCTCACCCTCCGGACCCTTAACACAGCCGATCCTTCAATTCGGCACGAGCCGCTTCCTGCAGGCGCATGTCGATCTGTTCGTCTCGCAGGCGCTCGAGTCGGGCGAAGCACTGGGTGGCATTGCCGTCGTGCAGACCACCGAAAGCGCGGATAACGCCGAGCGTATCGCCGCCCTCGCAAACGGCAGCGGGTATCCGGTGCGGATACGCGGACTGCGTGCGGGTGAAGTGATCGACGAAGCACTCACCGGCCGCGCCATCCGCCAGGCCGTACAGGCACGCACCGATTGGGCGCGAGTTCGCGAGGCCGTTTGCGGCCCCGTACAGATCATCGTGTCGAATACGGGAGATCGCGGCTATCTGCTCGACGAGCGCGACAAACTCAGCGATCCCGCCGACCCCGTCTGCGTGCCGCACAGTTTTCCCGCCAAGCTGCTCTCACTGCTATACGCGCGCTGGCAAGCCCAGCCCGATGCACCGCTGTCCTTGTTTCCGTGCGAATTGATCGAGAAGAATGGCGAGGTGCTGCGGGCAATCGTGGCGGGACTCGCGTCGCAACAGCGCTTGCCCGATGAATTCGTGCGCTATCTGACTGATCATTGCGTGTGGGCCAATTCTCTGGTGGACCGGATCGTCTCCGAGTCGATCAAACCGGTCGGCGCAGTCGCCGAGCCGTACGCGCTATGGGCGATAGAACGACATCCGCGCCTGACGATGCCATGCACGCATCCTTCGATCGTGCTGACCGATAACCTAGCGCATTTCGAACGACTCAAACTGTTCTTGCTGAACCTCGGACACACGTTTCTTGCCGAGTGCTGGTTGCGCGATGCGCGCAGGCCGGATGAGACGGTCTATCAGGCGATGAACGATCCCACGTTGCGCGCCGAACTGGAAGCAGTGTGGACCCAGGAAGTGCAGCCGGTGTTCGACGCACTCGGCAAGCGCGACGATGCGCTCGCTTATCTGGTGGAGGTGCGGGATCGCTTCATGAATCCATTTTTGCGGCATCGAATTGCCGATATCGCGCAGAATCACGCGCAAAAGAAGCAGCGGCGCATCGTGCCGTTGCTGGAACTGGCGGCGACGCTCGAATCAGGCAGCGGCGTGCGATTCGAGTTGCCGCGTCTAAAGGCGGCGCTCGCCCACAATCAGGCACCGGCCACCACTCACCGCTAATTTCGGCTACCCGCCGCTCGAAACAGGCGGCTCGAAACAGGCGGCCCGCATCTGAACCGCTGCGGGCCGCCGTCTGAGCACTGAAAGCGCCTATTTCACCAGCATTCCGGTCAGCCAATAGGCTTGACTGAAGGTGATGATGCCGGCGATCACGGCCAGTCCAATGCTGTGCTTCAGCGTGAAGCGGAACAGATCGGATTCTCGTCCGATTAATCCGACTGCTGCGCATGCGACTGCGATCGACTGGGGCGAAATCATCTTGCCCGCCACGCCGCCGGTGGAATTGGCGGCCACCAGCAGAATGTCCGACACGCCGATCTGATGCGCGGTGGTCGCCTGCAACGCGGCAAACAACGCGTTCGACGAGGTGTCCGAGCCCGTCAGGAACACGCCGAGCCAGCCGAGCAGCGGCGCGAACAGCGGATACGCCGCGCCCGTCTTGGCGAGCAGCAAGGCCATCGTCACGGACATGCCCGAATAGTTTTCGACGAACGCAAACGCGAGCACGAGACCGATCGACAAGATCGGGCGACGCAGTTCCCGAAGCGTTTCAGCAAACGTGCTGAGCGCCGTTTTTGCGGGCATCCGCAGGAACACGATGGCAATCAGCGCCGCGAGGAAAATGCCGGTGCCGGTCGCTGCGAGCAGATCGAGCTTGAACACGACGTCGAGCGGCGTCGGTGTCGCGACCACCGGCGCGCCCCGGATGATCAGCTTGTCGATGAAAGGCATGTGAAACGACAGCGTCGTTGGGGCCAGCAGGCCCTTGGCTCCGAACAGCGCCTTGAAGCCACCCAGACCCCATACCGTAATCGTCGCGGTGAGGAACAAGAACGGCGACCAGGCCCTCACGATCGTGTTCATCGGATAAGGACTCGGCGATTTCGCACCACCAAAGCCACCCGCCATCCCAACCGGTCCCGCGCTGAAAGCAGCCGTGCCGCCGCCGCTGACTGAAGGCGCGAAGGCCATTTTGGGCTGCCACATCTTCAGGAACACACCGAGCGCGACGAGACTCACAATCGACGATGCGACGTCCGGCAGTTCCGGTCCAAGAAAGTTCGACGTCAGATATTGCGTCAGCGCGAAGCTGCCGCCCGCCACCAGCGCAGCAGGCCATGTCTCGCGCAGTCCCTTCTTGCCGTCCATGATGAAGACGAGCCAGAACGGCAGGAAGATCGACATGAACGGCAACTGCCGGCCAGCCATGGCGCCCACCGAAAACGGATCGAGGCCCGACACCTGGCCCGCCACGATCACCGGAATCCCAAGTGCACCGAAGGCAACCGGCGCGGTGTCGGCGATCAGGCATAAGCCCGCGGCGTAAAGCGGATTGAAGCCGAGCCCGACGAGCAGCGCGGCGGTAATCGCCACCGGCGCACCGAAGCCCGCGGCGCCTTCGAGAAACGCGCCGAACGAAAAGCCGATCAGCAGCATCTGCAAGCGGCGGTCGTCAGTGAGGCCCGTAATCGAACTGCGGATGATGTCGAACTGTCCCGAGCGGACCGCGACCTTGTAGACGAAAACCGTCGCGACGATAATCCACGCGATCGGCCACATGCCGTAGAAAAAGCCATAGAACGCCGAGGCGAGCGCCATCGCGACAGGCATGTGAAAGATCGCCACCGCGATCACCAGCGAGAGCGCCAGCGTCAACGCCGCGGCAACATGCCCTTTCACTCTGAGCAACGCCAGACAGACGAAAAACAGAATGATCGGCCCGCTCGCCGCGAGCGCGGAGAGGCCAATGCTATCGAACGGCAAATAGTTCTGATGCCAGACTTCCATGTACCCAGTCTCCTTTCTTTATTAATCAGCGCGGCCATTGGGGCCGCGCTCGTGGGGTTCTTTACATTTACATTTGCGCGCCGATCATCCAGGGTACGAATTCTTCGTTGCCTACGCCGAGCGCTTCGCTCTTGCTCCTGGCTCCCGATGCAACGTCGATGATCATTTCGAAAATCTCGCGGCCCTTTTGTTCGACCGTGGCGCCGCCGTCCATGATGTCGCCGCAGTTGATGTCCATGTCATCTTCCATGCGCGTGTACATCTTCGTGTTGGTGGCGAGCTTGATCGAAGGCGCAGGCTTGGCGCCGAAGCACGAGCCGCGGCCAGTCGTGAACAGCACGAGATTCGCGCCGCTGGCGATCTGTCCGGTGGCGCCCATCGGGTCGTAGCCAGGTGCATCCATGAACACGAGGCCCTTCGCGGTCACCGGCTCCGCATAGCGATACACGTCCACCAGCGGCGTCGAGCCGCTCTTGGCCACCGCGCCGAGCGATTTTTCGAGGATCGTCGTCAGGCCGCCGGCCTTGTTGCCCGGGGTCGGATTGTTGTCGATGCTGCCCTTCTCGCGTTCCGCGTAACCTTCCCACCAGTGAATGCGCTCGACGATCTTCTGCCCCACTTCCGGTGTGACAGCGCGGCGTGTAAGCAAGTGTTCGGCGCCGTAGATTTCCGGCGTCTCACTGAGGATCGCGGTGCCGCCGTGCTGGACCAGCAGATCAACCGCAGCGCCCAGCGCCGGGTTGGCCGTAATGCCCGAATAGCCATCCGAGCCGCCGCACTGCAAGGCGATATTCAGGTGCGACACCGGCAGCGGCTCACGCTCTGCAAGGTTCGCCACCGGCAGCATTTTTTTCACGGCAGCAATCGCCGCATCGACCGTCTTCTGCGTGCCGCCCTGCTCCTGAATGACGAGCGGTACGACCATCTCGCCCGTCTCGACGCCTTCGGCGACGAACATGGCGCCCATCTGGTTCGCCTCGCAGCCCAGCCCGATGACCAGCACGCCGGCGAAGTTCGGATGCCGCACGTAGCCGCCAATCGTGCGGCGCAACTGCTGGATGCCTTCGCCGTTATGGTCGATGCAGCAACCGAAGCTGTGGGTGATCGGCACGATGCCGTCGACATTCGGCCACGCGTCCAGCGCGCCAGGCGCCGAGAAATGCTGCGTGACCAGCTTGGTCACCGTCGCGGAACAGTTGACGGTGCTGACCACGCCAATGTAGTTGCGCGTGGCCACGCGACCGTCAGCGCGACGAAAGCCCTGGAACGTCAGCGCTTGCGGTGCGGATGCCACCGGTTTGACGTTGGTACCGAAGGCGTAGTCGCGGGCGAAATCGCCCATCGAGACATTTTGTGTGTGAACATGCGCGCCCGGTTCGATGGCTTGCGTCGCAAATCCGATGATCTGACCATAGCGACGCACCGGATCGCCGGCTTTCAGCGCGCGTAAGGCAACTTTGTGCGCAGCGGGGATGTCGTCAGCGACGACGAGGCCGCCCAGTTCTTGCAGTACCGTGCCGGCCGCGATTGCGCCACGCGCGATCGCAACGTCATCGTCTCCATGCAGCGTGATGACCAGTGAGGTAGAATCCGCCATGTTTTCCTCTTGAAATGTGGGGCTCGTAAGCATCGGCCAAGACCGGCCGTCCGCCTTCTAGCTGTGGCACATAGTGATTTCGATCAGGAGGCGAGGCAAATCGGTCAGACCACTTTCTGGAAGCACCGGAATGGCATTTCACAGTCTTTCGCCTAGCGCGCTCGACAAGACCGTTCGACAGCTAGAAGAAAAAGTGCTCGAAGGCAGTTGGGGCACTTCGACGCGGCTTCCTGCGGAGCGAACCTTAGCGGAATTGATGGGCGTGTCGCGCTCAACCGTGCGCGAGGCGATCCAGCGGCTCGTCAGTAGAGGCATGCTCGAAACGAAGCCCGGCAGCGGCGTGTACGTGGTGCAGAGACAGCCCGCAAGGCTGAGCGCGCCGTGGCTGCAACTGGTGGCGGAAAACCCGCCGCTCAGATCAGAAACGCTCGAATTCCGCCTGGTGTTCGAATGTGCGGCTGCGCGCTTCGCTGCGCAGCGTTCGACACCGCAAGAGCTGGACAAGCTCGAGGCGATCTTGCTGAAAATGCGCAATGCGGTCGTCGCTCACGACGTGGATGCAGAAGCCGTAGTCGACGGCGAGTTTCATTCAGCACTTACGGCTGCCGCGCACAACCGGATGCTCGACCAGTTTTACGCCAGCGTCATCACGATGCTGCGCGATCATATCGCTGCGAACACGTTCGACGCGACCGTCAATAACTCGAACGCCGTGATTCAGTCCACCCTGCGGCTAGGCCAGCACGAGTCCATTTATCTCGCGGTGCGAGACCGCAACCCCGATGCCGCGCAACAGGCGATGTTCGCGCATATCGCGTTTGTCGGCAAACAGTTCGATCCGGGGTTTCATCAAACGTCGGGCGACTGACAGGCACATCCAGTTCTGCACATGGCCCCGGATAATGCCGAGGATTCCTGATGATTCAGGAACCCGTCCCTATAGCGGGTGGCCAGAACCTCCTACGGCTTCGATGTGTTGAATAACAGAGCCACGCCTGGTTCACGCTGCTGTCGAATTCCTTACCGTAACAGACCGTAACACACCTGGTGCAAGAATCGTCCCGGCGACCGTCAAGAACGCTGCACGCGCAGCCGTTAAAAAGCGAGTTGTTTATAACAATCAATTACCGGGATTAGAGTTGAAAATAACATTGAGAATGTCCCTCGCATCGGTCGCTTGCGCGACCATTCTTGCGGGGTGTGCGACTAACGAGCAGGGCCAGCTCGTGGTCGACCCGAACAAGGTGAACGAAGTACTCGCGGGCGCACTCAGCCCCCCGCCGCCGCCACCGCCGCCACCTGTGATTGTCGAAGAGGCTTATCAGCCGATGCCCAATGATGTGTACATCTCGGCCGTGGTCGATAGCGACGTCGTGATAGTGGGCGGCAACACGTATATCTGGGTAGTCGGACCGGACGGCAAGCGGCATCGGCATTTTTATGCGCATGGCGATCACCGGCAAGACGTCTTCCATCGCAGAGACGAGCTTCATACGGTCATGATGCATCACGATGGTCACTTGCCAGACCACACCATAGCGGCGCATGGACCGATGGATCACGCCGGTGGTCCAGGTCATCCGAATGCAATGGCGCAGAACCACGCGATGCCGGCGGCGCATGCGCTGCCTCAAGGCAAGCCGGCTCCCGTGGCAAAGGCGCCCTCGAAGGATCAAAAGAAGTCGTAAGTTCGACATTCGACGCGGCGTAGTGCTGGGCAGGCTCTGCCAGCGCTACGCCGCGTTGCTGTATCTGACCGGCCAGGCGATTGAGGCGGCCGCTCATGTCACAGCCTGTACACCCGTTGCGCGTTGTCATGAAACAGCGCGGCGCGTTCCTGCGGCGAGAACCCTCGTGTGATTTCCTTGAACGCGTTGAAAACGTCGTCATAGCTGCTAAACAGCTTGTCGACCGGAAAGTTGCTCGCGAACATGCAACGGCCGACGCCGAATGCTTCGATTGCGTGCAGGACGAACGGGCGGATGCTATCAACCGTCCACTTCCAGTCGCCCATCCCTAGCCCCGAGATCTTGCAGAACACGTTGTCGGCCGAAGCCAGCAGGGTCGTGCTCTTTTTCCACGCGTCGATCTCTTCGGGTGCACGGTCAACCGGCATGCCAGTGTGATTCAGCACCATCGGTGTGTCCGGAAAGGCACGTGCCAGCGCGAGCGCCTCTTCCATCTGCGTGTAGTACAGCTGCAAGTCGAACGACAGGTCGTACCGCTTAAGCAACGCATATCCGCGACGCCATTGCGGATCGCTCATCAGATGCGGACTGTCGATAAACGTCTTCACCGGATCACGATGGAAATTCAGGCACTGGCGGATGCCACGCACGTTCTTGTACTCGCAGTGCGCTTCGATCACGGCTTGCACGTCCGCCGAGGCAAGGTCAGCGAAAGCGACGATGCCGTGCGGATAACCATGCACGTCCGCAACGCCTTGCAGCCACTTCGTCTCAGCGACCGGATTGTTGTGATCGTATTCGACCTGCAAGTGAACCGTTTTGACCACATTCTGATTCTCGATGTCCGCGAGAAAGTCGTCGATCAGATAGTCTTTGCGGATCGCAGAGTAGTCGCCGAATACGCGTTTGAGCATCGGTCCCTGCAGCCACGGATAGTTGCCGGTTTTCAGGTCGAACAGGTGATGATGCGGGTCGATAACAGGCAGATTGTCCACAGTGTCTCCTCACAGGCTCAATTCGGTGAGTGCGCGCCGCTCGCAGCAAACGAGCGGCCGCGCCCCAGATCAACTCCGGTTTCTAGTACTTACCCGCTGAGGGCGGATAGACGCGCTTGACGGTCGCTTGTGCATCGGGTTGATCGATGGTCTCCTTAGTGACAAGCGGTTCCTTGAGCGCGAGTTCCTGCATGGTCGGCTTATGATTCAGCGCATTGAAGACCTGGGTGGTGGCGTCGATGCCCTGCCCCACGGCCTCCTGCAAGAAGATGCCCTGAATCGTGCCGTCGCGCAGCAACTTGATCGTCGTCGGGCTGCCGTCGGCCGTGACCACCGCCACCTTGCCCACGCTGCCGCGCGTCTGCAGAGCTTTTGCAGCGCCGGTTGCGGCTTCGTCGTACATGCCGTAAATCGCCTTGACGTCCGGGTGAGCCGTGAGCACGTCGTTCGCCTGCTGGACCGCCTCGTTGACGGTCAGTCCGTGCGTCTCCAGGACCTGCACGAGGTTGCATCCATCCGCCTTGAACGACTCCTGTGCGCCCTTCATGTACTTCTGCGCGTTCTCGCGGTCCTGCGGCAACGACAGCATCGCGACCTTGTTGCTGCCGCGCTCTTTCGCCAGTTTGCAGACGTACGCACCCTCGGCCTTACCGGTGTCGTAGTTGTTTGCGGTCACTGCCGACGTATAGTCCGTCTGACCGGCCTGCGGCCCGATGCCCGCGAACGCGACCGGAACCGACTTCTCCTTCAGTAGTCGCAGCACGGGCGGCGTGCTGGTCGAGCTGACGGGCCCCATCACGATTGCGCTGACGCCACGCGTGAGCGCGGTGCGAACGTTGTCCATCTGCTTGGCCGGCGAATTCTCGGAAGTAAATTCGACGTAGTCCATGCCGAGTTCCTGCGCCCGTTGCTTCACGCCATACGCAACCCACTGCCAGTACGAAATATCGAGCGAGGGCGCGATATACGCCACTGTCTGCTTGCCGGCCGCAACCGACATCTGCGACGCAAGCGCCGCAGCGAGCGCCAGTACCGACGCTGCGATCACCTGTGCAAACGGCCGGCCCGAGAACCCGCTTCCTGATTTTGACGCGCGCTTGTCCATCATTGTCTCCTTACTGCTAGCTTGAGCGAACCCGTGCTTAACGCCGGGCTTTGGTAACGCGGTCCACCAGGACCGCAATGAGAATCACGACACCCGTGACAGTGCCTTGCCAGAAACTGTTGACGCCAATGAGATTCGCGCCGTTCTGAATAATGGTGATCATCAGCGCACCGAGCAGTGCGCCAACCGCTGAACCCGTGCCACCGAACAGACTCGCGCCGCCAATCACCACGGCCGCGATTGCCTGCAGCATCAGGCTCGAGCCGGCTGTGGCTTCCGCGTTGCTGATGTATGACACGCTGACGATGCTGGCGAACGAAGCGAACAACCCCGACAGCAGATAAGCGCACAGCCGGACCCGATTGACCGGAATGCCGATCACACGCGCCGACGAACTGCTGCTGCCGATTGCATACAGCCATCGTCCTGCCACGATCTTGCGCAAAGAGAACTCGATCGCGACGAGCAGCAGCACGCACCACAGCGCATAGTTCGGCAGGCCGGGAACCAGCGTTCCCGAATTCAGCAGCCAGTAGTCGGGATTGGAGATAGGCAGAGAGTGTCCATCTGTGACGATGAACGAGAGGCTGCCCGCAATCGCGTAGGTGCTCAACGTCACCACGAATGGAGCGAGTCCGACGAAGGTGACGAGCGCACCGTTAATGGCACCGATCAGGATACCTACTGAAAGACCCGCGAAACTACTGAATATCGCGCCGTAGCCGTGCGCCATCGCAAGACCGGTGACCATACCCGTCAGCGAGAACACCGACCCGACCGACAGATCGATGCCACCCGTGATGATCACCAGCAGCACACCAAACGCCATGATGACAAGCGGGGCCGCCGCCTGCGTGACGTTGGAGATATTGCCGCCGGACAGCGCGGCCGGCACGACCATGCCGACCGCGAGTTCGATCACGATGATCGCGATCGCGATGGCAATCTCGGTGCGATACGCCGACAACAGGCGGCGGCCCGCACCGCCGTGCCGCACGTGCCTCTCCTCGATTGGGTGAGTGACTGATTTCATGTCTGTCTCCAAGGTAAATATCGTTGTGTCGCGAACCGGCCTCAGGCAGCCATGCCCGTTGCGGCGGCGAGTTGCGTTTCGTTGACCTCGGCATGCCGTAGTACCTCGGTCGGCTTGCCGTCCAGATCGAACGCGAGCACCGTGTCGCACAGCTCGACCAGCTCGATGTATTCGGTCGACCACCAGACGATGGTGGTGCCCTGCTGCGCCATCTTGCGAATCAACGCATAGATTTCTCGCTTGGTTCGGATGTCGACGCCGCGGGTCGGTTCTTCGAGTACCAGCAGCCTGGGCCGCAGCAACAGCCAGCGGGCAATCAGCAGCTTTTGCTGCGTGCCGCCGCTCAAGGTCGCCGGTAAATCCCACAGCGAGCCCGCGCGGATCTTCAGCGCGTCGAGCAGTTGCGTGCTCTGTGCAATCTCCCTGCGTCCCACTACACTGCGCCGGTTGACGACGCGTGCTGCCGCGACAAGATTGTCGATAATCGGCAGCGTCGCGAGAATGCCTTTGTTCGAGCGGTCGCCCGAGACGAAGCCGACACCATCGCGCGCGCCGGCCGAGGGATGCGCATAGCTCACGCGTGCGCCGTCGCGCGTGATGGCCCATACACCTGCAGGTGCGATGCCGGTCAATGCGTCGATCAGCGAAGAGGGGCCAACCGGCGCGCCGGCCAGGCCGATGATCGCGCCCGCCGGAACCTCGATGGCTACGCCGTCCCGTTCAATGCGAAGTGCGCCGCCCTGCGTCTTCACATGGATAGCCTGTGCGTGGCCCACGCCGTGCTGCTCCACGGCCTCGCTTGCATATCCCAGTTCCGCCGACTCCGCGACGCTTGCCGCCGCTTCGTCGACAACCACGCTTTGCCCCATGCATTCGACGATCTCGCGGTCCGTGATCGCATCGAGCGCAATGCGGTCGACAGCAGTCCGGCCGTCGCGGATGATCGTGCAGACGTCGGCAATCTGGCGAATCTCGCGCATCCGGTGCGAGACGAACAGCACTGCGAGTCCGGTATCGGCAATCAAGCGGCGTATCACCGAAAAGAGCCGCGTGGTTTCCGCTGCAGTCAGATTCGCGGTCGGCTCGTCCAGCAACAGCAGCCTTGCGCCCGACCCCAGCGCGCGGGCAATCTCGACCAGTTGCCGCTCATGCAGCGTCAACTCGCCGACCAGCCTCCCGGCCGATACACGTGCGAAGTGCGGATCGATCAGCGACAGCGCTTCGATCGCGATATCCATCGACGCGCGTTCGCTGTATCGGGCGGTGCCACGCCGCAGCCGCGGCATGGCAATGTTCTCGGCAACCGACAGATGCGGCAGAAGCGCGAGCTCCTGATTGACGACCGCGATCGTCCCCGCTGCCACATGCCCACTCGCGGATGCCTCGGTGTCTTGTCCGTCGAATTCAAGTGTGCCGCCATCGCGCTCGAACTGGCCGGAGATGATCTTGATCAGCGTCGATTTGCCTGCGCCGTTGCCGCCCAGAAAGGCGTGCACTTCACCGGGGGCGATCGAAAGATCGAATCCCTTCAGCACGCTCGTGGGTCCGAAACTTTTGACGATCGAACGTGCCGTCAACAGATACCGTTGCTCAGCCATGGGTTGTCTCCTTGCGCGATTGCCGCTTGCCGCTGCACACTTCTGTTGTCTTGCGACCGGGTGTTGTCAGCGCAGTGGTAACGAGTGATACGCGTGATGCCGAACCACGCGGGCATGCCGCTTACGAGATTGCCGGGCGCATCGGGCGAGAATGTTTGAGTTGAAGCTCGGCGCATCGCGCTTTCGACTGGAAAGTCGGATAATTCATGACTGTCTCCTACGCAGTTGTTGCACTGCGCAATGTATGTTTATGGCTGGTCACCTCGCTGCCTTTGAAATTGCCGGGGTCAGCATGGGGTGCTTCGGGGCTCTCAGGTGGTACGGCCTGGTGACAGAATGGCAGTGCAGATGGCGTGCGAACAAGGCGGTTTCATTCAACTGCATCTGAAATAAATTCACTATGCGCATCCCACCGGTGAAAGCCATCATCGCTTTTGAGAGCGTGGCCAGAACGAAGAGCGTCAATCGTGCGTCTGAAGAATTGGGGCTCACCGCGTCGGCGGTCAGCCATCAGATCAGCAACCTCGAATCGATCATCGGGCAGCCCCTGTTCTATCGTTCAGGGCGCGGGCTCGTGCTGACGCCCACAGGCGAGCGTTATCTGTCCGACGTGACGGGCTCGCTCGCGGACCTCAGCCGCGCAACCGAGCGGGCCTCAAGCCGGGCCGACGTCGAAATCCTGCGGGTGCATTCGAGTCCCAGCTTCGGGCTGATGTGGCTATTGCCGCGTCTCGCGTCGTTTCAGGAAGCCAATGGCGATATCCAGTTGAATCTGGCCTGCTCGTATGAGGACGTATCGTTTACGAGCGGCTATTACGACATCGACTTGCGCCACGGCTATGCCAACTGGCGCGATCTGGAAGTGAGGACGTTGCGCGACGAATTCATCGCGCCGCTCGCGTCGCCCGGATATCTGGAAAGCCATCCGGTAGCAACCCCCGAAGATCTGTTGAAGCACCGTCTCATCTATTCGGAGACGCCGCTCGTGCAGTGGAAGCAATGGTTCGGTCGTACCGGCGTATCCGCGGCCCATAAGACTTTCGACTTTTCGTTCGACCGTTCCTACATGTCGCTGGAGACGGCGGCGCTGGGCCTCGGCATTGCGCTCGAAAGCCTGATGCTCGC
Organism: Paraburkholderia sp.; assembly: GCF_036488795.1. Taxonomy (GTDB): domain Bacteria; phylum Pseudomonadota; class Gammaproteobacteria; order Burkholderiales; family Burkholderiaceae; genus Paraburkholderia. Next base: position 37,659 of record NZ_DASXHA010000063.1, on the reverse strand, counting down.
CTCCGTTCGCATCAAGCAAGGCGCGCTCGTGCCCGTCTTCGACAGTACGCACGCGGTCGAAGTGGGCGCGCATCATCTCGTCTATCCGCCGCAAAACGCCGAGTTGCCGCGCGTGACGCGCTTCATTGCGTGGATTGAGCGGGAGATTGCCCGCATGGAACGTCCCGCCCGGTAACCCGCATCGGGACTGTCGTTCGCACCAGGGTATTCCAGCACGCGGACCTTCGCGTCGCCTGCAGCACGTCACCTGAAAATTTCTCAAGCATAGTTGAGCTGTACGTCGTTGATGCGACCCATCTTGCAGTAGACACTTGGTTCATCACATCAACACTCAGGAGACAACCATGCTGCTCGAGAACAAGGTCGTAATCGTCACGGGCGCGGCTTCGCCACGCGGAATCGGCAAGGCGACTGCCAAAGCGCTGGCCGCCCAGGGGGCGCGCATCGTGATCCTCGATCTGCGTGAAGAAGACGCAAAGCGCGCCGCTGCCGATCTCGGCGACGCGCATCTGGGCCTCGCCTGCGACGTCACCGACAAGGCCGCCTGCCTGTCAGCCGCGAAGGCGACGCTCGAGCGCTATGGCCGCATCGACGGCCTCATCAACAATGCCGGCATTACCCAGCCGGTGCGTACCCTGGACATCAGCGCCGAGGGCTTTAACGCCATCGTCGACGTCAATCTGCGCGGCACGCTCTATATGTCGCAAGCGGTCCTGCCGGTCATGAGAGAGCAGAAAGGCGGCAGCATCGTGTGCATGTCGTCGGTATCGGCGCAACGTGGCGGCGGCATTTTCGGCGGTCCGCACTACAGCGCCGCGAAAGCCGGCGTACTCGGTCTGGCGCGCGCCATGGCCCGCGAGTTCGGCCCCGACAGCATTCGCATCAACTCCATCACACCCGGTCTGATCCAGACCGACATCACTGGCGACAAACTCACCGCGGACATGCGCGTCGACATTGTCAAAGGCATTCCTCTTGGCCGGCTCGGCGACGCGGCCGACGTCGCGAATGCATGTCTCTTCCTGGTCAGCGACCTGTCGACCTACCTCACGGGCATCACGCTCGATGTGAACGGCGGCATGCTCATTCATTGATGACAGTGTCCGCCGCCAGGGACGCTGCATTCCAGGCACCTGGGCAAACCCGGGGTCATGGGCGCAACAAGGTGCATGGGATGGGAGTCGGTGCTTTGCACTCGCTCCCATCGACAGGAGACAGACATGAAATCGAAGTACACCGCTTCGCCCGGCGTCGGCGACGTCTTGCCGCACACCGACGCGACCAGCTTCGAATCGAGAACCTACGCGAAAGTGAGCCGCCGTCTCATCCCTTTTCTGATGCTGTGCTATCTGGGCGCCTATCTCGATCGGGTCAACGTGGGCTTTGCGAAGCTGCAGATGTTGAACGACCTGCGCTTTAGCGAAACCGTCTACGGCATGGGTGCGGGCATTTTCTTTCTCGGCTATTTTCTCTTCGAAGTACCAAGCAACCTGGTTCTGCACCGCGTCGGCGCGCGCAAATGGCTCGCGCGAATCATGCTGACGTGGGCCGTGATCTCCGCGTGCTTCGTCTTCGTCAAGTCGCCTACTGCCTTCTACGTGCTGCGTTTTCTGCTCGGCGTTGCGGAGGCCGGCTTTGCGCCCGGCGTGATCCTCTATCTGACCTACTGGTTCCCCGCTGCGCGCCGGGCCAAAGCGCTGTCGCTGTTTTTCATGGCGATTCCGTTGGCCGGCATGATCGGCGGTCCGCTGTCGGGCTGGATCATGCACTCTCTGCAAGGCGAGCTGAACCTCGCGGGCTGGAAGTGGCTGTTCCTGCTTGAAGCGCTGCCCTCACTCGTACTGGGTATCGCGATCCTGCTGTATCTCGACGACAGCATTGCAAAAGCGAAGTGGCTGACGCAAGCGGAAAAGACATTGCTCGCCCGTAACGTTGCCGGCGACAACGCGCACAAGATCGCGCACCTCTCGGTCAAGTCGTTTATCGGCGACCGCCGCTTGTGGCTAATGGCCGCGATCTACTTCTGCGTGGTGCTCGGCCAGTATGGCCTGACCTTCTGGTTGCCGACGATCATCCGCAAATCCGGTGTCGCCGATCCGCTGTGGGTAGGCGTATTCACCGCGATTCCTTACCTGTGCGCCATCATCGCGCTGCCGTTAATCGGCATGAGTGCGGACCGTCATCGCGAGCGCCGTCTGCATCTTGCCATTCCCATGCTGATAGCCGCAGCGGGCTTCGCGGTGTTGCCGACGCTCGGCAGCGTGCCGGCCTCCATCGTCTGTCTGAGCGTGGCTGCAGCGGGCATCCTCGCGTCCTCTTCACAGTTCTGGTCGTTGCCGACCGCTTTGCTTGGCGGGATGTCCGCCGCTGCGGGCATAGCGGCCGTGAACTGCGTGGCCAACCTCGCCGGCTTCTTCTCTCCGGCGATCGTGGGCTGGCTCAACGATCTCACCGGCAAATCGACGGCCGGGCTGATCTTCATCTCGGCGGCCGTCACGCTGGGCGCAGCACTCGTCTTTCTGGTACCCGCGAAATCGGTGAACCGCTGAATTCTTTCCATCATTCCGACTGATCACAGGAGACAACATGAACAGTCCAGCCAGCGTGCCCACGGCAACCGTTGCCGAGCATGCTTACCGTATCCGCAGAAACGCGCTGTTGATGGGCGAAGTCCAGGGACAAGGCTATATCGGGCAAGCGCTCGACATTGCCGACGTACTGGCCGTCGCCTACTTCGGTGCAATGCGGTATCGCCCGGAAGACCCCGAATGGGAAGACCGCGACCGCTTCCTGCTTTCCAATGGGCACTATGCTATCGCGCTGTACGCCGCATTGCTCGAAGCAGGCATCCTGCCTGCCGAAGAGCTCGAAACGTACGGCAGCGACGATAGCCGGCTGCCCATGTCGGGCATGGCCAGTTACACCCCGGGTATGGAGATGTCCGGTGGCTCGCTCGGCCAGGGTTTGACGATTGCCGTGGGCCGCTGCCTCGGACTCAGGCGCAAAGGTTCGCGTGCCTTCGTGTACACGCTGTTCTCCGATGGCGAACTGGACGAGGGCGCGATCTGGGAAGGCCTCATGTCCGCGAGTCACTGGAAGCTCGACAACCTGATCGCGGTGGTCGACGTGAACAATCAGCAGGCCGACGGCCCGTCGACGCAAATCATGGCTTTCGAGCCGCTCGTCGAAAAAATGCAGGCGTTCGGCTGGTTCACGCAGCGGGTCGACGGCAACGATATTGCCGCCGTAGCAGCCGCGTTCGATGCGGCCCGCAAGCATCCGGTCGCGCAACCGCGCATGATCATCGCCGACACGCGCATGGGCCGCGGTGTGCCGTTCCTCGAACAGCGCGAGAAGAACCACTTTATCCGCGTCGATGCGCACGAATGGCAACTGGCGCTTGAAGCACTCGAAGCAGGGAGACAAGCATGAGCAGCGCAACCTTGAGCAAACCGCGCCTGAAGACCTCGGCCATGATCGCTTCGATCGCCGGCGAAGGGCAGATTACGCGCTCCGCGCCCTTCGGTCACGCGCTGGTGGAACTGGCGCGGCAAAAGCAAAGCGTCGTAGGCATGACCGCGGATCTCAGCAAATATACGGACCTGCACATCTTCGCCAAGGCGTTTCCCGAACGCTTCTACCAGATGGGGATGGCGGAGCAATTGCTGATGGGCGCGGCCTCGGGAATGGCCCACGAAGGCGCGCAACCTTTTGTCACCACGTACGCGGTTTTTGCCACGCGCCGCGCGTATGACTTCATCCATCAGACCATCGCCGAAGACAACCTCGATGTGAAAATCGTCTGCGCCCTGCCGGGTCTGACGACCGGCTATGGTCCCAGCCACCAGGCCGCCGAAGATCTCGCCTTGATGCGTGCCATGCCGAACATGACCGTCATCGACCCGTGCGACGCGCTCGACATCGAGCAGATGGTGCCGGCCATCGCGGCGCACAACGGACCCGTCTATGCACGCCTGCTGCGCGGCAACGTGCCGGCCGTGCTCGACGAATACGACTACACCTTCGAACTCGGCAAGGCGAAGATGCTGCGCAACGGCGCAGAAGTGCTGATCATCTCGTCCGGTCTGATGACCATGCGTGCACTCGAAGTGGCCAAGGCACTCGAGAGCGACCGGATCGGCGTGGGCGTGCTCCATGTGCCGACCATCAAGCCGCTCGACACACAGACGATTTTGCGTGAAGCGAAACGCTCGGGACGGCTCGTGGTCGTAGCGGAAAATCACACGGTGATCGGTGGGCTGGGAGAAGCGGTGGCCGCGGAGCTGATGCGCGCAGGCGTGTCGTGCCCGTTCCGGCAAGTGGGACTGCCCGACGCGTTCCTCGCTGCCGGCGCGCTGCCGACGCTTCATGACCGCTATGGCATTTCGAGCGCCACTATGGCGGCGTCGATCAAGGGGTGGTTATCCTGAGTCAGGCCGCATAACCGCGGGGCGGCCTCGACAAGGGGCCCCCGGGGCTGCATTATCCATGCTTGCTGTTTGTCACCACCCGCGAGGGGCAAACAATGGCCAGGCATGATCCAGCGCTTCATCGCAATCAGAAACCGCCCATCACGCCGGCGCGCCGGCGGCTTCTCATTGTCGGCGTGGTGCTGGTGGTGGCTGCGCTAGGCTGGGGACTCGCAGCCGTCCTCGAGCCGGCTTTCCGGCACACCATCGTCATCACGACAGGCGCGGACAAAGGCATCTATCGCGGCTTCGCGGACCGCTATGCACCGATCCTGAAGCGCGATGGCATCACGCTGGATATACGCAGCTCGTCCGGGTCGGTCGAAAACTATCAGCGGCTCAAAGATCCCGATAGCCCGTACGAAGTTGGCTTCATCCAGTCGGGCACCACCAGTCCGCAAGAAAGCGACCAGTTGCAGACGATTGCCGCCGTCTCGTACGAGCCGATCTGGGTGTTCTATCGCGGCGACGACACCATCAACCGCCTGGCCCAGCTGCGCGGCAAACGGGTTTCCATTGGTATTCCCGGCAGCGGCCTGCTCAACGTCGCGCAGGTGTTGCTCGGCTATAGCGGCATCACCCGCGACAATACGACGCTCGTCGAAATGGAGGCGGCCAGGGCCTATCAGGCTCTCGAAAGCGGTCAGCTGGATGCCGCTTTTTTTATCGGAAGGCCCGATGCCGCGATGCAGACGACACTGCTCAACAGCGATCTGAAGCTGATGAGTTTCGCGCAGGCCGACGCGCTGGTGCAGAAATTCCCGTCGCTGTCGAAAGTGATTTTTCCGCGCGCCGCGACCAGCATCGTCAACGATCTGCCGCAGACCGACGTGACGCTTCTGGCTGCGACCGCCTTGCTCGTATCCAAAGACACGCTGCATCCCGCATTGGTGTATCTGCTTCTGGACGCGGCCAAAACCGTCCACGGCGGCGAAGACTATTTCACTTCGCGTGGTGCGTTTCCCAATCTCAACACCGGGGAATTTCCGGTTTCCGAAGAAAGCGTGCGCTACTTCCGCTCCGGCCGTCCTTTCCTGCAGCGTTACCTGCCGTTCTGGCTGGCCAGTTTCATCGAAAGACGTCTGCTGATCCTGCTGCCCTTCATGGCCATCTTGCTGGGCCTCTTGCAGGCGTTGCCGCGCATGGCGGAGACGCGGATCAAAAAGCGCCTGGTGGTCTGGTATCGCGCGATCAAGACTCTGGAAGATGAAATATGGAGAACCAGTCACCCCACTCCAGAGCAAATTACACAATGGCGCGATGAAATCGAGTACATCGATGCACATGCCAACCAGATCCGCATGCCACAACGTTACTTCCAGGACGTCTACGCGCTCAAGCATGCGATCGGCATTGTCCGCAACCGGATTGCCCAGGCGGCGGCGAAGGTCGACCCCTAGCCGCGAAAGCGCTGATCTTTCCAGGGCGATAGAATTCGAGGCGTGCCATGCGATGCCGCGCTGGCCAGCACGACGATCGCGCCTCGGGCACACGGATTGCTGCTTGACAGGGCTATTGCGTCGCACCGGGCCTCGGTCGACACTACGCCTGTTTGAACCCTTGCATACGATTCAACAATGACAAGCCCCGCATTTCCAGCATCAGACCGGCCCAATGTCGAAACTGGCGTGCCTGGCCTCGACACCATTCTGGGTGGCGGCCTCGTTAGCGGCGCGCTTTATCTGATTGAAGGCATGGCCGGCGCCGGCAAGACCATTCTGTCGAGCCAGATCGGCTTTCATCGCGTCAGTCAGGGCGAGAACGTGCTGTACATGACCTTGATCGCCGAATCGCATGACAAGCTTCTTGGCCATCTCAGCGCCCTCAGCTTTTTCGACGCAAAGGCCGTCGCCGAGAAGATGCTGTTCGTCTCCGGCTACCATGCGCTGATGCAGGACGGACTGGACGGTTTCCTGAAGCAGGTTGCCTCGAGTCTCCACCAGCATCGCCCTCGCTTGCTGATCATCGACGGCTTTCGCAGTGCACGCGAATTCAGCGAAACCGACCTCGCGCTCTCCAAATTCATCCACGAGCTGAATGCACTCGTGGCCGCGATGAATTGCACGACATTGCTGCTCGCTCCGCTGTCGGGCAACGAACCTCATCCGGAACACACGCTCGTCGACGGTCTGATCGAACTCAACCGTTACAGCGATGGCATGCGGCGTACACGGGAAATCGAAGTGCACAAGATGCGCGCCCGCGATCATCTGCTGGGCAAGCATTTTTTCCGTATTACGGATAGCGGCCACGTCATGTTTCCGCGCCTCGAAGCGCGTTGCGCGAGCCAGCCCGGTCCGGCCGATCTCAAGACCCGTCTCTCATCGGGGGTGGCCCGCTTCGACGAACTGCTCGGCGGCGGCTTCATCAAAGGCTCGACCACGACCTTGATCGGGCCGTCGGGTATCGGCAAGACGCTGCTGGGGCTGCAGTTCCTCGCGGCAGGCATTCAACGTGGCGAAAAGTGCGTGTACCTCGGTTTTTACGAGTCACCGGAGCGACTGATCGGCAAGGCGGAGTCCATCTCTATCGCGTTGCAAGCGGCCCGCGATGACGGCCGCCTGACCATCCAGTGGCAGCCTGCGATTGAACTGGCGATCGACGAGCTGGCCGCCATTGCATTGGCTACCGTCAAACAGGCGGGCGCGACGCGGCTGGTGCTCGACGGCATTGACGGCTTTCGCGAATCGGCAATCCGCACAGGCCGCTTTGGGCTATTTCTGAATGCATTGACGCACCAGTTCCGCGATGCGGGCGTGACGACGATCCTCACCGAGGAAATTCCGCTGTATCCCGATCCGGTTCACACGCGCGGGATGCGTCTATCCGCAATGACCGAAAATCTGGTCCTGCTGCGATATGCCGAAACCGACACGGGTCTGCATCGGATGATCTCCGTGGTCAAGCAGCGGGAAAGCGCTCACGACTCCTCGCTTCGAGAGCTCGTCATTACGGAGAAGGGCCTCGATATCATTGCGGCCTTCCCGGGTGCGGCGGCTGTGCTCGGCGGGCGTGGATTTGCCGCAGGGCTGATCGGCCGGTTGGACAACTGACGCGCCATGAAAACCATCATGGTCGTGGACGACGAGTTCGACCTTCTGACAGTCTGGAACCTGTTGCTCGAACAGGTCGGCTACGCCGTCGTCACTGCTCCGAACGGTGCCGTCGCGCTTCAACTGATCCAGAAGTCCAAACCGGACCTCATCCTGAGCGACTGCATGATGCCCGTCATGAGCGGTCCGCAGTTGTGCGCGGCGCTCTTTCAGGACCCTGACCTGCGAGACATCCCGATCATTCTGTGCAGTGCAGCGGTGGATATTCCGCTGCAACCGAATCCGGCAATCGAATATCTGCGCAAACCTCTGTCGCTTGACACACTGCTTCCGGTTATCCAGAGACTGCTGGCATAAGCGGATCATCCACTGGCTCTGTGGGCGCAAAAGCCATCCCGTGCCGGCCGGTTCGCAAGTAACTGTCTATACTTATGCGGCTCGCGTCGACAAAACCACTCCCATCGAATTCAACTGATACCTCGGGTAATGAATACTCCGCGAATCATCGAACGAAACAGCAAGCGGCAGTTTGACGATCTGATGCTCGGCAGCATCGAGTTGTTCTGTCTGGCCGCCGAACTGTCGAGTTTCACGGACGCCGCCACCGCCGCCGGCGTCACGCCCGCGGCCGTCAGCCGTTCGGTCTCGCGTCTCGAAGAGCGCATGGAGGTGCGGCTATTCGTCAGGACGACCCGCCGCATCCGGCTGACCGACGCGGGCCGCACCTACTATGAGCGGTGCCACGAGGCACTGGGTCAACTGGTCGATGCGGAGCGTGAAGCGACCGGCCAGCAGTCCGTCGCCGCCGGCGTGTTGCGCATCAGCATGCCGACGCCCTACGCACACTATCGGGTGCTGCCTATCCTGCCGGCTTTTCGCCAGCAGCATCCGCAGGTACAGGTGGAAGTGCACATCAGCAACCGCAACATCGACTTCGCGGAAGAAGGCTTCGATCTGGCCATCCGCGGCCGCGCGCCGGACGATTCGAATCTGGTCGCCCGCAAGCTGGAAGACGCGGAACTCGTCGTCGTGGCCAGTCCCGCCTATCTGTCGCGGGCTGGAACGCCGGCAAGCCTGGAAGACCTCACGCGCCACGAATGCATTCAGTTCGACCTGCCGAGCAGCGGACGCAAAATTCCCTGGCTATTCAAGACAGGAGATCAGATGGAAGAGCATTTCACCCAAGGCGGCTATTCGAGCGCGGGCGATGTGCTAGGCGGCGTGACGCTCGCGCGCAACGGCGCGGGACTGTTCCAGACCTATCGCTTCGTGGTCGAACGCGATCTCGCCACGGGTGGACTCGTGGAGGTGTTACCGGACCTGGGCGGCGCATCGAGACCGTTCGTCCTGCTGTATCCGCACAAACGGCATATCTCCTTACGGGTACGCCACTTCGTCGATTTTCTCGTCGATACGCTCGGACACGCGCGGCGCGGCAGCATCGCTCCCTCTGCACTTTCCGGCTGAACGGCGATGGACCGTATCGACGCGATGAAAGTCTTCGTCGCCACGCTCGACGAGGGCAGCCTTGTCGGCGCGGGCCGGCGCCTCGGCCGATCGGCCGCCGCCGTAAGCCGGGCCATTGCGTTTCTGGAAGCCCATGTGGGCATTGCGCTGCTGCATCGTACGACGCGCACCATCAAACTGAGCGAGGCCGGCGAACGTTACGCCGCATCCTGCCGCCGCATCCTCACCGATCTCGAAGAAGCCGATCTGATGATTGCCGGCGAACGCGCGGCGCCGCGCGGCACGCTGACGCTGACAGCGCCCGTCGCGGCGGGGCAAGACTTTCTGCGGCCGCTCCTCGACGAGTTCGTCAACACCTATCCCGATGTCACCGCGCGTCTCTATCTGCTGGACCGTCCTGCCAGTCTGATCGACGAAGGCATCGACATCGCGCTGCGGATCGCGCATTTGCCCGATTCGACGCTGGTCGCGTCGCCGGTCGGCGAAGTGCGGCGCGTGATCGCCGCTGCGCCGCGCTATCTTGCCAAACATCCGCACCTGAACGAACCCGCCGACCTCGCCAAACATCAGATCATTTCGATGACGCACTTCGGGCTCGATTCGTGGAGTTTTCCATCGTCGAACAATTCGGCCGTTCCGCAGACGGTGCACTTCACGCCCCGCCTGACCGTCAACAGCGTGGAGGGCGCGGTGGCCTCCGCCGTGGAAGCGCATGGCGTCACGCGGCTCTTCTCGTATCACGTCGCTGAACAGGTGCGCGACAAGTCGTTGCGGATCGTACTGACCCGCTATGAGCCGGCGCCGCTCCCCGTTCACCTGCTCACGCCGCAGGGCCGACTTGCGGTGCCCAGGGTGCGCGCTTTCTTCGACTTCGCGCTGCCGCGCCTGCGCGAACGTTTCAGTGCCCTCAAAGTCATTACCGACGCAGATTAGCTCGCCGCGCGGAAGAATGTCTGCCGCGCGGTAGCGATTCTCTCGCCGCCCGTTCGTCTCTAAACTTGCTTCCGTGAATACTGACTACGCAACCATCCTGGGCTGCGGTGTCAGACGAATGGAGCATGGCAATGAGCACGGAATTGATCAACGGGTTGCCCAGCCGGATGTCCGGTGCGGCCGGCTTGAAGAGCCCGGTCAGCTACGCCGAGCGAAATGCGCTCTACTGGCGGCGCAACCTGTTCATCTGCGTGTTCGGCTCGTTCACGACGCTGGTGAGCCTCAGCATGCTGCTGCCGTTCCTGCCGCTCTATGTGCAGCAGCTTGGGGTGACCTCGCAGGCCGCCGTGGTGCAGTGGTCTGGCGTGGCGTTCGGTGCAACCTTTCTCGGCACTGCGGTGACGGCGCCGGTCTGGGGTCGGCTCGCCGATCGTTACGGCCGCAAACCCATGCTCGTGCGCGCGGCCATCGGCATGGCGATTGTGATGTCGTTGATCGGTATGGCTCACAACGTTACCGAGCTCGTCGTGCTGCGTCTGATGGCGGGGTTGATTGGCGGGTACGCGTCGGCCTCGATCGTGATGATCGGCACGCAGGCGCCGCGTGACAAGGCGGGATGGGCACTCGGCATCCTCTCCACCGGCTCGCTGGCCGGAAGTCTCGCCGGTCCGCTCGTCGGCGGCTTGCTGCCGTCGTTGATCAGCATTCGCAGCACCTTCTTCGCAGGAGGCGCCATGATCGCGGTCGCGGCGCTGTTGACCGTGGTTTTCGTTCGCGAAGACTTCGACGCCGGCGCCGATAGCAAAGCGCGCACCACGGCCTCCTCCGCCGCGCCGGAAAAAACCAACCGCGCGGTCACCGTGACGCTGCTGTTGACGGCGATGATGGTGCTGCTGGCCAACATGTCGATCGAGCCGATCATCACCGTCTACATCGCACATCTGAACGTGCCCACCGACCACCTTGCCCGCACCGCCGGCATCGTGATGGCGTGCTCCGCGTTCGGCAGCATGCTGACCGCGGCGCGCCTCGGCGCACTGGCGGATCGCATCGGTAGCTGGAACGTGATCATCGGATGCCTGGTGCTGACAGGACTCTTGATGGTGCCGCAGGCCTTCGTGTCGCAGTGGTGGCAGCTGGCAATCCTGCGCGGCTTGATGGGCATGACATTGGCCGGCCTGCTGCCGTCGATTGCGAAGCTGGTTCGACACGCCGCCACTGACCACGAATCGGGAAAGATGCTGGGTTATCTGCAGTCGGCGCAGTTCTCCGGCCAGGTTGCCGGGCCGCTGCTCGGCGGCGTGATCGGCGTGCATCTCGGGCTGCATTCGGTGTTCTTCGTCACCGGTTCGCTGCTGATCGCATGCGCGGTGCTCAGTCAGTGGGCGCGCCGTCAGCCGGTGCGGGCTGCATGAGATTCAGGCCGCGGCGCTACAATGAAAGTCCCGGCCAGGCGAATCCTGACCGCCGTCTGGAGATGACCTGATGAACGCCTTTCGTGTTGCCGCGCCCCTCTTGTTGATTGCGGCCGTCTGCCTGCCGGTCGCGTCGAATGCCAGCCCTCAGATTACGCAACCCGCAGCGCCGGCCACCGGCGTTGCCAACACGACACAGCAGTCGGCGACGCCAGAGGAAACGCCACGGCTGACCATTGGCGTAAGCGATCCGAATACGCGCCTGATCCTGCCGTGGTTTCTCAACGATATCGTCAACGCCATCAATACACGCCCGAGCCCGGATCAGTTCTGGCACACCGTCGGGCACGATCTGTAACGAGCACGAGCGGCCCGATCTCTGTCCGCTGAAGTCTGAACCTCCGGGCGTCCTCCCCGCTACGTAACCTAGCCCGCAAAGAGATTGTGGCGGATCTGCTGCAGGTGGCCGGTGAGCAACTCGCACGCCAGTTCGGCATCGCGGTCGCGCAATGCATCGACGATCGCCCGATGCTGGGCCTCATATTCGCCGCGGCGCTCCGGCGTCAACGATTTGCGCTTCAGACGCCCCCACTCGCCCTGCTCGCGTACTTCGTTGGTCAATTCGAGCACGCGTAAAAAGAAACTGTTGTGCGTCGCCAGCGCGAACGTCTTGTGCAATTCGCCGTCCCATCGCTCGAACTCTTCAATACTCTGCGCGGCCTCCGAGTGCTCCAGACATTCGACCATGCGTGCGAAATCCGCAGCGGTCGCGTACCGGACAATCAGCCCGGGCATGAGAGGCTCGATTAGCAGACGCGCTTCCATAAGTTCGGCGGGACTGGTCTGCACGACCTCGCGCTTTTGCGCTTGCGTCGTCATAGGCTCGGGCGTGCCCCAGCCTGGCAGCACGAAGGTGCCGCTACCCACCGCCTGGGTAATCAGGCCACGTTCTTTGAGATCCGCCAGCACGCGCCGCACTGCGCCGCGCGACGCGCCGAATTCCTCGCTCAACTCGCGCTCCGCGGGTAATTTCACGCCCTCTCGCAAAGCCCCGCTGCGGATCCCGTCTTCGAGATAACTGGCGAGCGCCCGTGCGCCTTCCGCTCTCACTGGAAGCCTGGCTCTGTCCACGTCACCCATGTCATTTCCTTCCTCGAACACCTGCTGTTTCGATACCAATTGGTATCTTTGTTTGGTTAACCCTGATTGGTTCTGGTCGCATTTGGTCCTACAGTGGCAGAAATTCTCACCAACTGGACTTAGATTAAGGGTTCGACATGAAATTGGCAAATTTGCAGGTGGAGGGGGTTAAAACCGTTGCGCTAGTTGACGTCGAGGCCGGTCAATACTGGCCCGTGGCACAGCTGAGCGAAGGTTTTACCGGTGACATGATCCAATTGGTACATAATTACCCAACGATCAGCGCCGCACTACGCCCGCGCGGTACCGGCAAACCACTGGCGAACGCGACGGTCCTCGCACCGATCGACCAGCCCCGCCGCAATATCTTCTGTGTCGGCAAGAATTATCACGACCACGCCGAAGAATTCAGCAAGTCGGGGTTCGACAAGAGCGCGCAGGCGGGTGAGCACATTCCCGAAGCGCCGGTCGTTTTCACCAAGCCCGCGTCCGCGGTGATCGGCCCAGGCGCGAAGATTCCCCGTCATGCCAATGTGACGCAGCAACTCGATTACGAAGCGGAAATCGCCGTGGTGATCGGCAAGGCCGGCCGGGGCATCTCCAGGACCGACGCACTCAGGCACGTATTCGGCTACACGATCATCAACGACGTGACTGCGCGCGATCTGCAAAAGCTGCATCGGCAGTGGTTCCTCGGCAAGTCGCTCGACGGCTTTTGTCCGATGGGTCCCTACCTGGTCACCGTCGACGAACTCGACGCCGCCAATATCGAGGTGCGCTGCTGGGTCAATGGCGAGCTCCGTCAGGAATCGAACTCGCAGCGGCTGATTTTCGATATCCCCACCCTGATCGAAACCATTTCGGCCGGCATCGAGTTGCAGCCGGGCGACGTGATCGCGACGGGCACTCCGGCCGGCGTCGGCATCGGTTTCAATCCTCCCAGGTTCCTGCAAAGCGGCGACGTGGTGCGGATCGAGATTCCGCGCATCGGCGTCCTTGAAAACGAGGTGGCGTAAATGGCAACAACTGAAGTCCAAGGTCTCATCATCGAAACAGAAGGCGACGGCGCGCCCGTCGTGTGCATTCATGGTCTGGGCGGCTCGTCGAACAACTGGACGCCTGTGCTCGCGGCATTCGAAGGCAGGCAGGTGATCCGCATCGACCTGCCTGGCAGCGCGCGTTCGCCATTGCCGTCGCAGAAGCTGTCCATTGATGTCTACGTGGACGCAATCGCGTCGGCGTTGCGCGCAATGAACATCGAACGTGCGGACGTGGTTGCGCACTCCATGGGCACGATCGTTGCACAGCATCTAACGGTTCGTCATCCTGATCTTGTGAAGAGCCTCGCCCTGTTCGGTCCGCTGCTGGCACCGCCCGATGCAGGCCGCGACGGCATCCGCCAACGTGCGCTGATGGCGCGCGAAAAGGGCATCGCGGGTCTGCAAGAGATTGCCGACGCCATCGTCAAAGGCGCCACCAGCGCCGAGACCAAAGCACAGCGGCCCGTCGCCATTGCACTGGTGCGCGAGAGCGTGATGCGCCAGTCGCCCGAAGGCTACGCGCAGAGCTGCGAGGCGCTGGCCGGCGCGCAAGCCGCTGAAGTCGACAGGATCAAGGTCCCGACCTTGCTCGTCACCGGCGACGAAGACGGGGTCGGCAAACCCGATGCGGTCAAGGCGATGGGCGAGCGCATTGCCGGTGCCAAAGTGGTCGTGCTGAGCGGCTGCGGACACTGGACGACCTTTGAAAAGCCCGTCGAAGCGAAAACGGAATTGCAGTCGTTTTATAAGTCATTGCACTGATGCGCTGTATCAGCGGAACTAGACAGGCCGCGTCACCAATGCGGCTTTAGCGAAGCGAAACCCTGAGGGCGAGATGCGCGCAGTCGCAATCCGCCCATCTGGAGGAGACAGATGAGCTCGATCATATTCACCAACGTGACGATTTTCGACGGCAGTGGCGCGCAGCCCTACAAAGGCGAAGTCCTCGTAGAAGGACAACGGATTGTGCGTGTCGGGCGGGAAGGTGCGCCGATCAGCGCGCCGCAGGCGCAATGTATCGACGGCAAAGGCGCGTTCCTGATGCCCGGCATGACCGAGGCGCATACGCATTTTTCGTGGAACGACCAGCCTTCGCTGTCGGCCATCCAGTTCATGCCGCCTGAAGAACACATGCTGTGGTGTGTGCGGGTCGCAAAACGCTACCTTGAAATGGGCTGGACCTCTGCATTGGGTGCGGCAGCGGCCAAGCCGCGCCTGGATGTGGTGTTGCGCAATGCCGTCAATGCCGGTGAATTTCCAGGGCCTCGCTATCTGGCGGGTAGTCAGGAAATCACCATTCTGGGCGGCCTCGCAGACAACACGCTGCCGCATATGCCGTTCAAGGAGCTGAACTTCGGCGCCGTGGTGAGCGGGCCCGAAGAAATGCGCGCCGTGACGCGGATGTTCATCAAGTACGGTGTCGATCATCTGAAGATCAATCTGTCCGGCGAATATATTGCCGGGATTTCCGCCGAATCCTCACCGTTCTCCGAAGAAGAAATCGCGATGCTGGCCGCTGAAGCCAAACGTGCCGGCAAGCGCGTCGCAGCGCATGCGCGGTCGAGCGAATCGGTCAAGCAGTGCGTACGGCACGGGCTGGAGCTCGTCTTTCATGCGAGCTTCGCCGATGAAGAAGCGCTCGACATGCTCGAGGCCAACAAGGAGAAACACTTCGTTGCGCCAGGCATTGGCTGGTTGATCAGTACGCTGTATCACGCGGAACCGTGGGGCATCAGCGAAGCCGCCGCAACGAAGATGGGTTACAAGCGCGAACTCGAAACCGCCGCTGAAACGCTGCAGAAAATGCATAAACGCGGCATCCGCATCCTGCCGGGCGGCGATTATGGTTTTGCGTGGATGCCGCACGGCACGAATGCGCGCGACCTCGAATACTTCGTGAAGTACATCGGTATGACACCGATGGAGGTCTTGCTCTCGGCCACCAAACTGGGCGCCGAGCTGATGATGCGGCCCGACGAACTCGGGCAGATTCGAGAAGGCTATCTGGCAGACATTCTGCTAGTGGACGGCAATCCGCTCAATGACCTCGCGGTTCTGCAGGATCCGAAGAAAATCACCCTGGTGATGAAGGACGGCGAAATCTTCAAGACTTCGCATGACCTGCTACCACCTCGCGGCGAGGTCCATACCGGCACCAAACTACCGGCTGATGCAGGCGTCGAACGCGCTGTCCACAGCACGACGCATTGAGCCGCGCGCGGCCTATCTAAAACAACATCATGCAAGCATCTTGCATGGGACAGGAGTGCGTGCAATGCACTCACTCCTGTCGACCTTGGAGACACTATGAAAACGGGCACCCTGCTCGCCGCGCTGGCGGCGAGCCTCGTGTGCGCGTCGGCCTTTGCCGCCGCGCCGGATATCGGACTGTCGAACGGCTACTTCGGCACCGAGTGGCGCAATCAGATGATCGACGGTGCCAAGGAGCAGTTTCAAGGCTATAAGGCAAAGGGCATGGTCGGCGACCTGGTGGTTCAGCAATCGGGCGCGAATACAGGTCAGCAGATTCAGGACATGCGCAACATGATCCGCCAGAAGGTGGGCGCGATCATGGTCGACGCCAACTCGGCGACGGCGCTCAACGGTGTCATCTCCGAAGCCGAGCGCAACAAGATTCCGGTGGTCTCGTTCGATCAGGCGGTCTCGAACAAATATGCGGTGAACGTGACCGTCGATCACTACAAATGGGGTCAACGGTACGCCGAATGGATTGCGCAGCAGCTGCACGGCAAAGGCAACGTGGTCGTGCTCGACGGCATCCCGGGTCATCCTGCTGCGGAGGCACGCAAGAAAGCGGCACTCGACACCTTCGCGAAGTATCCGGGCATCAAGGTGGTCTGGTCGGGCTACGGCGAGTGGGACGAAGCCAAGGCGCAAGCGGTAATGGCCACGGTGATCGCAGCGCAACCGCAAATCGACGCCGTCTTCACGGAAGACGCCATGGCACTCGGCGTATTGCGCGCGTTTGAGAATGCCAACCGCCGCGTGGCCATCATGACTGGTGAAGCGCAAAAGGGCTTCCTCGAAGAATGGAAGAAGCAGCGCGACGCGGGCAACCCCATGCAGGTGTTCGTTCAGGTGAACCCACCGGATATCAGCCGCACAGCGCTAGGCATCGCCGCTCGCCTCGCGCAAGGTCACAAGCTGAAGCCGCTGCCTGAGAACACCTACTACTTCCCGATCACGAAGACCGTTACGTCCGATACGCTGGATGCGACACTGGCTTCGATGAGCGGCAAGCCCGACAGCTACTTCCTCGGGCAATGGCTGAGCGAGCCGGAGCTCGACGCGCTCTTCACACCATGACGGAGCGAGTATGCCGTTGCTGACCGCTCAAGGAATCACGAGGCGCTATGGCGGTGTGATCGCGCTGGATGACGTCAGCCTCACGCTGAACGCCGGCGAAGTGCTGGGCCTGCTCGGTGCCAACGGCTCGGGCAAATCCACGCTGTCGAGCATCCTCGCCGGCGACAACCGGCCTCAACACGGCACGCTGACACTGGACGGCGCCGCACTCGCCATGGGTTCACCGCGTGCCGCACGCGCTGCGGGTATTGCGATCGCCCATCAGCATCCGGGGCTCGCGCCGGATTTGCCGGTGTGGGAGAACGTGTTTCTCGGCGCCGAAGTCTGCACGACGGGGCGCTTTCTCGATCGGGCCGGTGCACGTCGGCGGGCCGGCGAATTGCTATCGAGCTTGCGCACCGGCTGGGATCTCGATGCCGCGGCAGGCAGCCTGAATGCCGCGGATCAGCAACTCGTCGAAATTGCCAAGGCACTCGCGCTGGAACCGCGCGTCTTGATCTTCGACGAGCCGACGGCCGCGCTTGCCGCCGCCGAAGTCGACAGTCTGATGCGCGTAATTCGCGCTCTGGCGGCGCGCGGCACCGCAATCGTATTTATTTCGCACCGGATGGCGGAGATCGAAGCGTTGTGCGATCGCGTCCTGGTGTTGTGCAACGGACGCCACGCCGGCGAACTGCAGGTGGGTGGCCAGCTCGACGAGCCGCGCGTGCTGGCATGGATGGGCGGCGCAGCGGGCGGCGCGGCCGCGGCTCACGTGCATGACGATGCCGGGCGACGCTCACAGCGGCTGACTAACGCTAAGGCTAGCGCACCTGCTGCAGACGCCGCAAACAACGGCGCCGCCTTGAGCGTACGCGGACTGCATGCCGGCGCACGCTTGCGCGGCGTCGACTTCGATCTGCGGCGCGGTGAGATCCTGGGCGTCGCGGGTCTGCAAGGGCATGGGCAGGAGCAATTGCTCGACGCCCTCGCCGGCTACCGCAAGCCGGATGCGGGTGAAATGATGCTAGACGGTCTGCCGCTTATGCCGCGCCACCCGCGTCAGATGATCGAGGCCGGCGTGTGCCTCGTCCCCAACGACCGCCATCGTCAGGGATTGTGGCTCGATCATTCCGTCGAATTCAATCTCGCGCAAGTCGCGGCAAATTTCGAGCGTCAGGCATGGCGCCTGCATCGCCCTTCGATGCGGCGTTTTGTCGACGACGTCGTGAAGCGTTTGCGCATCAAGACCTCGGACGTGCGGCAACCGGCCAGCGCACTCTCCGGCGGCAATCAGCAGAAAATCGTGATTGGCCGCTGGCTCGAACGCCACGTAAAAGTGCTGCTACTGAGCGATCCGACCAAGGGCGTCGACGTGATTGCGCGTAAGGAAATCTATGAGGCGATCGGCGCGCTCGCCGATTCAGGCGCTGCCGTGCTCGTCTATGCATCCGATACCGACGAATTGCTCGCCGTCTGCGATCGCCTGATCGTCATGTACGAGGGCCGCGTGGTCGCCCAACTGGAAGGAAGTGACATGAATGAAGCACGCGTGACGAGCGCGTTGTTCGGCAGGAGCGCCGCATGAAGGCCGATCTGACGGAACGACTGCAGCATCCGCGCAAAGGCTTGGCCGCTGGACTGCGCAGCGGCATGAACAGCATCTGGTCACGCGCCGCCACCGCATTGCCGAGCGTCTTCATGCTGCTCGCCGTGGTGGCTTGCAATGCGTTTTTGCAACCGGATTTCTTTAGCGCCGACTCGCTGTCGAGCAATTTGCAAAATGCCGCCCCGGTGATCCTCGTCTGCATGGCGCAGGCCGTGGTCGTACTGGTGGGCGAACTGGATCTCTCGGTGGGCGCGGGCATTTCGCTCGTCAACTGCGTATTGGCAGCCGTGCCCGCGCTGACCGGCTGGGGCACCGGTCTCACGTGTCTCGCGGCACTCGCGGCCGCGCTGGCCGCTGGCGTGTGCAACGGCTTGCTGGTTGGCTACTTCAAACAAAGCGCGCTGATTGCGACTTTCGCCACGGGCGCAATCTGGTTCGGCGGCGCATTACTATTGATGCCGCAACCGGGCGGTGCCGTGCCGCAAGCGCTAGGCGACTGGTTTGCGATGCGCATCGGCGTACTGCCCCTCGCCGCCGTCCCACCGCTTGTGGCCGTGCTGATCTGGGCGGTGCTGCAGCGGCATCGCTTCGGGCGCCGCCTGATCGCCACCGGCAGTAGCGCGGATGCGGTGTTCAAGTCCGGCATCGATACGCGTTTGATCAAACTGCTCGCCTATGTTCTGGCGTGGCTCTTCGTGTTCGGCGCGGCGGTCTGCATTTCCGCGCAAACCTCTTCCGGCGATGCCCGGCTCGGCCTGCCGTACACACTGAACTCGGTAGCGGCCGTCGTGATAGGTGGCATCTCGCTTGCTGGGGGACGTGGCTCGATGCTTGGCGCAGTGTGCGGCGCACTTGTCCTCGTGTTGATCGGCAACGTGATCTATTTCGCCGGCATCCCAAGCAACTATCAGGAAGTGTTTAAGGGCGCGGTCATTGTGATCGCGCTCGGTTTCACGTTTGTGAGCGCGAGGAGACCCGTATGAAAACCAATCCGGGTTCACGCCGTCTGATGTTGCTGGCACTCGTGGTGCTGGTGATGATCGGCGGCCAGTTGGCCGTGCCGGGCTTCACTAACCTCGGCCAGTTAGGCAACCAGTTGAAGATCGCCACCTTCCTCGGGCTATTCGGCATTTCGCAGACGCTCGTCATGATGGCGGGCAACCAGGGACTCGATCTGTCGGTGGGCGCGGCGGCGACCCTGGGCGGAATCTTTGGCGCGGCGTTGATCGGCACAGAGCCCGCGGGTCTGCTGTGCGCTGTCATCGCGGCGGCACTGTGCGGCGCGCTGGTTGGCGGGTTAAACGGTGTCGGTATCACATTCTTGAGGGTCCCGCCGCTCGTGATGACGCTGGCCATGGCGAGTCTCGTCGACGGCGGGCTGATCGTGTGGTCGTCGGTCATGCACGTCAACACTGCCGCGAGTCCGGCACTCGTCGCGCTCGCGGGCCGCAGCGTGGCGGGCGTGCCGACGGTCGCGTTGCTCTGGCTGCTCGCGGCCACAATGATGTGGTGGTTTCTCGATCACTCCGCCTGGGGCCGCCGTCTGATGGCGACCGGCGCAAATTCCACCGCCGCGTTGCTGACCGGCACACGGGTTCGCGTTGTGCGAATGGCGGCGTACACGGCAAGCGGCATGATCGCGGCGCTCACCGGTTTACTGCTGGTGGGCTACGTCGGACAGGCCTTTCTCGGACTCGGGACCAGCTACGTGCTGACGAGTGTTGTCGTGGCGGTAATTGGCGGCGTGTCGCTGGGCGGCGGCCGTGGCGATTACATCGCTGTGGCCATTGCCGCGGTGTTTCTCACCGTGTTGACGAGCCTCCTCACAGCGTTGCAGATCGGCGAAGCGGGCCGTCAGTGCATTTTCGGCGCCACATTGCTGGCGTTTCTGGTCGTGAACGGCTGGTCATTGAGCGGCGGCCGGATCAAGGCGGCTTGACCGCGGACACGGCCACTACGCCATTCGCACACGTCTTCCGCGCCAGTTTTGGCGCGATCAGCAGTGCGAACCGCTCGCGTCTCTTCAGACGAATCATTGCGACATCGAATGTGATTCGATAAAACATCGCCAGCGTGGCGGCGCAGTTCTCATCTGATCGGCGCCCCGCCACCTTCTGCGCAGGTGTTCTTGCGCACACCTGCGTAAATGTCCTGTTGGCGGATACGGTCTCTGAGCCTACAATTTTGTAAAACCTTAAGGCATGCTTAAGCGAACTGGCCTGGAGACTCCATGTATGAAAATCAGCCTGAGGGGCGACAGCTAAAATTACGCGACCTGGTCGAAGCAATGCGCAGGTTAGGCATCGCGGCCCGGCTGGGTCGACCGCAAACCAGTGACGTCACCGACGCACGCGGCGCACCACTCGCCATCCTGTCTTCGGACGGCATGTTCCTGTCAGCGAACCGCAGCGCGGCAGCGCTGTTAGGCTATTCCAGCAGCGACCTGGTGGGCCTCTATCTGTTGGATATGGCACCCGACAGCGAGCGCGCGTCCCTCGCCAATCTTCTGTCGGCCAGAGCTTCCCAGGAGTTTCACTCGTTTAGCACCCTGCTGACCGGACGCACGGGCAGGCCGACGCGGCTGATGCTGCATCAGCAGGCCATTGCCGCGCATCCTGAGGAAGACTCCGCACAACTGACGCTGTTCGAAGAGCCTATCGATTCCGATCAACCCGCTGCCAACGATGCTCAGGGATCCGAATCAGACGCGCGCAGCCGGCGGATGTTTCTGATGATCGGCCAGCAACGCGAACGCCAACGCCTTGCCGCCGATCTTCACGACGGACTCGGACAGGCGCTGACACTGATCAAGCTCATGGTCGAGGACGCTCGCATGCGTCTGCGCCGCGGCCAGGCGGACGACGCCGCGCAGAAGCTGGATGCGACCGTGCTGCAGATCCGCGAGACGATTGCCGAGATGCGGCAGATCTGCGGGGAGTTGCGTCCTCTTGCACTTGAACGGCTGGGCTTACCCGCCGCACTGAGCACACTGTGCAGGCGCATGGATCTGAGTGCGGAAAACCTCAGCGTGAAGTTTCAGTCCGACGTCGACGACCACGATGTACCCGAGCATCTCAAGGCGGACATTTTCCGGGTCGCACAGGAAGCACTCAATAACAGCCTCAAGCACGCCGCCGCGACCGAAATCCGGCTTGCGCTGCGGGAGGTCGACGGCAGTCTGCTGCTGACCGTGCAGGACAACGGCTCCGGTTACGACGCGCTGCCGCTGTCTTCGCACGAAATCGGCTCGACGGGTCTTGGCCTGATCGGCATGCAGCATCGCGTGGAAGCGCACGGAGGCTTTCTTTCGGTTCACTCCTCCGAAACCAGCGGCACACTCGTGTCCGCGAGCTGGGAGTTATGACAACACGAGCGCGACCCGGCCCGGGTCGCGCTCGCTACGGGCTTCTCTCAGGTTCATCTGGAATGTCACATCCGACCTGCGCCCGTCCGCAGTGTCGTCGTGGTATGTACTGCCCGGCGCCTCGCCGCTTCCGTGGACATTGAGTCCAGGTTCGCTCTGACGGCCCGTCGGGCAATCAGCCGGAACACGGCGACGTGCGGCGTCTCAGTCGGAACACCGCTTCCCGCTCGAGCCGGTCGAGCAGGGAAATAACGCGCTGTCGTTGGGTCGCCGCCAGATCGTAGGTTTGCACCAGCGCGCGCAGGCGCTTTTCGCAATAGGCCTGATCGAGCAGCGATGGATCGTGCGCCTCGCCGCGGCGTGTGATGTACTGAACCATGCGTTCAAGCTGGTCGAGTTCGGTGTTCACCAGACTCGCGGGCGTCAGCCCCGCAGCTGGGGGCGTGGATTGTGTGTCTACGACAGTCATGTTTGGGCTCTCTGGTCATAGCCCCTTAGAATGGCCTGGCGCGCGATACCCATGATGCGCTGGCGACCTCGTCGACGGCTGGCCTGTGGTTTGCACGCAATGTGCCGTAAACACAGAGATAGTCAGCGTCATCACAAGGCAAAACTGAGGGTTTCCTTTGCACAAAGGATATCCCAGCTTTTTTGGAAGGCTTTACCATGCGTCTCAGTTTCTATCCGCCATGCCCGCTCTTTTCCGCCGTGGGCTGACCGTAAAATTGAGTGTGCATTGCAGCACCCATTGTCCGGACTATGAACCATCGCTCGTCCTTTCATCAACCTTTCGGAATCGCTGAACCGGGTCCGTCCATGCTGACGAGCAGCTTCAGCACGCGCGCGCTGGCTGCGCAGCAGCAGGTCCTCGCCTGGCGGACACGGGTTGGGCACGTCGTCGACGTGCCGCCTTCCAGCACACAGCTGGCCGAAGGCTTCGGCGCGAATATCGATCTGTTTGCAGTTGGCACAGCGGTGTTTACCGACGTCCGCACGGACGCGATGGTGCTGGAGCGCTCAGTGGCGCGCGTGTCGACCGACGCGCGCCGCGATTACGTCTTTCATCTTTTCGTGGAAGGCGAAACCGGGCACATCACCGGCATGCACAGGAAGCGCAGCGCGCCCGGCTCGATCCGGGGGCTGGTCGCCCTCGATCTGAACCAGCCGTTTCGCGTCGAACGGCCGGCCTGCCGCGTTTTGAGCCTGTTCGTGCCGCGCACGACCGTCGATGCGATTCTGCCGGATGGCGAGTCGATTCACGGCCGGATCATGCCGTTCGACTCGCCGCTTGCGCGACTCGCGCTCGATCATCTGCTGGCCACCCGCGAGAATCTGGCGACGCGCGCGCCCCACGATGCCGCCGCCGCGCTCGATACGGGCGCCCAGCTGCTGCTTGCCGCATTCCATCAGCAGGCAAGCCTGACGGGCAGCGCTCGCGCCGCCGTCCAGGCGGCCGTGATGGCAAAGGTGCGGCGCTTCGTCGATGCCAACCTGCATCAGGCCGAACTCACGCCTGCCAGTGTGGTCGACGCGCTGCAGCTCAAGCGCGCCACGATCTACCGCTGGTTTCAGCACGAGGGAGGCCTGGGCACCTACATTCGCAATCGCCGGCTGCTGGAGGCAGCGGACGAGCTGGCGCATTTTCCGCAGCGTCAAATCACGGAAATCGCCTACGGCCTTGGCTTCAAGAGCGGGTCGGATTTCACGCGCGCGTTTCGTCGCGCTTTTGACATCAGTCCACTCGACATGCGCGCCCGCGCCCTCGCGTTGCTCGAGCGCGATGCGCTGAGGTAATCAGCGCGGCTCGCGCGCGGCAGTCGCGGATTGCGCGTCGGCCCGTCGTTCTGGAAACAGACGCAGCGCAGCGAGCGAAAGCAGATTGGCGGCCAGCAGATACCACGCGGGCATCAGCGAATTGCCGGTGCGGGCAATCAGCCAGGTGACGATAAGCGGCGCGAAGCCGCCAAAGATCACCACGCCGAAGCTGTAAATCACCGAAAGCCCCGCCGCGCGCCGATGCCGTGGAAACGCCTCCATGATCAGCACGGAACCTGCCCCTGCGTTATTCACAGCGAATGCCACGTAGGCCATGATGATGACGAGCGTGGCGACGTCGCCCACGCCGCGGGTGAGCGCCCAGAATGCCGGCACCGCGCCCGCGATCGCCACTGACAGCGACACATATTGCGTCGTCTTGCGGCTGGCCTGCCGATCAGCGATACGGCCCACCAGCGGCGTGACCAGCACGATCAGCAACCCCGAAAGGCTGGCAATGAGCAGACTCATCGCCGCCGCCCGATGCAGCGTGCCGACCAGGTACGACGGCATATAGAACACAGTGACATAGATGCTCACCGAGGGTGCGGCCATCATCAATATGCCAAGGATGAGGGGCCGGGTGTGTTCCGCAAACAGACGCCCGGACAGGCGCTCGCGAGCCGCCACCGGCATGGCCGCTTCGGTCATCCGGCGGCGCAAATACCAGCCCACCGGTCCGATCAGACCGCCGAACACGAATGGAACGCGCCATCCCCAGGCGTGCAGCGCGGCGGGTGACAGGAGCGCGGTGGTGCCCGCTCCGATCAGCGCGGCCGCAAACGCCGCCGCACCCTGACTCGCGCCGCGCCAACTGGCCATGAAACAGCGGTGCCGGTACGCGACAGATTCCATCAGCGACGCCGTGGCCGGGCCGATCTCCCCACCGCTCGCGAGCCCCTGAATCAGACGCGCGAGCACGATGAGGACGGTGGCTGCCGGCCCGATCGTCGCGTAGCCAGGCAGACAGGCGATCATCCACGTGCCGATGGTCATCAGCGCGAGCGAGACCGTCATGCCCGCCCTGCGACCGCGGCTATCGGCGATATGTCCGATCAGGATGGCGCCAAGCGGTCGCATGACGAAGCCCGCGCCGAACGTGGCCAGCGACAGCAACAGCGACGAAGCCGAATTGGTCGCCGGAAAAAATAGTTTGCCGATCAGCGCTGCCGAGAAGCTATAGACGGTGAAGTCGTACGCGACGAATCCATTGCCGATTACGATTGCCGCGATGATGCGGACGAGGCCGGCATCGGACGAAGAAGTCGGCTTTTCAACGGCACGAAACATAGTTATGGCAGGGAGACTTCATTGCGGATTAATCGTCATGATCCTTGCGTTAACGGCCTGAAATACGTGGACTTTATGGTGAGCCAAGGCAGGCCCGGGTTGAGGCAACAGAAGATGGCGAAGTGGTTGGTGAAAGAAGCGCGCTCTACCATTCATCGAGGCACTTGACCTTCCAGGGATGGGAAGGTACACGATTGGCGGGTCGGACTTGAAACGATTGCACGCTCTTATTCACGACATGGTTTAGTGATCCAACCGTTAAGGATGTTGAAATGAAAACCCAAGCTTTACTCGCCCTCTTTTCCCTAAGCGTCGGAATGGCATTGTCCGGCGTGGCACTCGACGCAAACGCCCAGCAACCCGCCGCGAGCTCACCTGACACGATGAACATGTCGGCCGGGCAAATGACCATGCCGGCCTCAGGCGGCGGGATGCCATCCGCATCCACTCAGGCGTTCAAGCAAAATGAAGCGGAGATGATGAAGAATATGAGCGAACCCGGCTATACCGGCGATACAGACGCGGACTTCGTCGCACACATGATTCCGCATCACCAGGGCGCGGTGGATCAGGCCGAAGTGGAACTCAAGTACGGCAAGGATCCGCAAATGCGGGCGCTGGCAAAGGACATCATCAAGGCGCAAAAGCGGGAGATTGCCTACATGAAGCAATGGCAATCCAGACATGGCGGGAAGCTTCCGGTCCTTCATTGATGAGCTGCGCAGACGGAATGATCTGGTCGAGATTGCGCAAACGGTCGATGCGAATCTGGAAATCGGCGCGATTACCCGGAAAGTGTACGAAGACAGAGAGCCGAGCTGTCGGAAGCGGGATCGCTGAAACGTTCCATAGCGCACAAGCAGTGTCGGAGTTCGAGATCACCCCGCGACCGCCACATCCGCCTCGCCGATATGCCGCACGATGATCGCATTGACTTCATCGGCGTGCGTGAGCGGCCCCATGTGCCCCGCACCTTCCACGATGGCAAGACGTGCGGCGGGCAGCAGCAACGGCAGCCGCTCGGCAATCGCGCGGGTCGGGACGGGTGCGTGCTGGCCGCGCATGATCAGCGCCGGGACACGCAGGCCCATGTACGCGCTCGCG
Source organism: Paraburkholderia sp. (assembly GCF_036488795.1). Taxonomy (GTDB): domain Bacteria; phylum Pseudomonadota; class Gammaproteobacteria; order Burkholderiales; family Burkholderiaceae; genus Paraburkholderia. Next base: position 11,654 of record NZ_DASXHA010000063.1, on the reverse strand, counting down.
GGCGTGCCTTCATCGAGCAGCGCGCGGAAGTCGAGCGGCGCTTTCGGCGCCCAGCGCGTGAGCGCGGCCTGCACCGAGGGTCGCATTGCGTCCCATGCGCCCCGGCCGCCCCAGTAGTCGACGAACGAAGCCGCCGCGCCCCGATAGTCGCCACAGTTCACGCCTTCGGCAGTGCGCCTCGAGATTGCGATGATTTCCGCCAGCGCGTGCGCTCCGTGCGCGCCCATCAGCTTCAACAGATGAAATGCCGAGGGCTCGTAAAGCGTCAGGCTCGCGATGCGCTCCGGCCGTTCGACGGCCGCACGCAACGCCACGCCTCCGCCATAGGAGTGACCGACGAGATGCACCTTGCCGTGTGCGGCATCGATGATGCCAACGGTCCTTGCCGCCTCGTCGGCGAGGGTGAAGGCGCGCTCGCCGCTCCACGGTCCCGTGCTGTCGCAGCCGTAGTGCTCGGGCACGACCAACGCGTGGCGCGAGCCGAGCGCCTCGCCGAGCTTGCGCCATTGCGCTGCTCCCGAGCCGGAGCAATGCAGAGCGATCACCGAGGTTGCGGACGAAGAGGTTGCCGATGCGAAGTTGCTATTCATGTCGTAACCGATAGATGAACAAAATGACGCGCGGGGTCCAGGCGTACATCCGGCGCGAGGCATCCGGGTTCGATGCATGGGCGGGTCATGCTACGGCTGGACGCTATGCAGAGCAGAGTCCATGCCACATTGCAGCAAGCCTTGTCTGGCGGGAGTTTCAGCAATTCACGAGGGATGCGGAGCGGCTGAAGTGTCGTTGCGTAGCCAACGGATAGTCGAGCAAAAGTCGGCCCGCGACAAACACGTGCTTGGGCTGCCGCGTGTAGCGGTCATACACCTGTACAACACGAACCTTCAGCCTCGACGCGATCCACGAGCTGATCGCCTAACCGCTGACCGAAGCAAGTATGGTTCGGCTAAGTGACTTCGCCAGCTTCGCCCCGAAGAGCGTCTGCGATGAAATCGACAAACGCGCGGATCCGGTTGGACATCTGGTGCCGCTGCGAATAGACAGCAAAAATATCCGCGTCGGGCGTGTCATGCTCGGGCAATACCCGCACCAACGAACCATCGACGAGGTACTGCTGGATGTCCCACTCGGCCCGCATCAGGACGCCGTGACCTTCGAGCGCCCACTTCACCGCGATTTCACCGTCATTCGTCGTTAGCGTCCCGTTGATACGCACGGCTTCCGTTTTGCGGGATGCACCTCTGCCCGACGTCAGGCGCCACACCCCGTAGGCCTCATCACCCTGGCGGATACCGATGCAGTTATGCCGCGCCAGATCATGGGCGGTCATTGGCATGCCGCGTGATGCGATGTACGAAGGCGCGGCACATAGCAGCCGCCGATTGGTCGCAAGACGACGCGCGATCACCCGCGTATCGGGCGGCTCCCCGAAGCGAATGCAGACGTCGAAAGCGTCGTCGGTCAGTGGCGGAGGCGTAACCGATAGCTGCAGCTGAACCGAGACCTGCGGATGCTTCGCGACAAAGCGCGAGATCACCGGAGCGACATGGCTGCGCCCAAAGCCGAGCGTTGCGTTCACGCGCAGCAACCCCTTCGGACTTGTCTTCGCGCTGCCCAGCAATTCGGCCAGCTCGTCTATCTCGTCGAGGATTCGACGCGCGTGCTCGAGGTACACCTCACCCTCTGGCGTGAGCAGCATCCGCCGCGTCGTCCGGTTAACGAGTTGGACACCGGCGCGACGTTCCATCTGCGTCAGATGCTTGCTGACGGCCGCTGGCGTGCGACCCAGTTCCCGCGCAGCAGCACTCAGGCTGCCGGACCCAGCAAGTGTTGAAAAGAAGCTGAGATCAGACGGTTCGACGGCGTCTCGCATGATTGTCACTTGTGAATTCAAGTTAAAGACGCTTTGAGTCTAGCACCGGTTTTTGCGAGTCGGGACGGGTAAAGTCCATTACACCCACAACACCTGAAGGACGGAGACATGAAAACCTATCGCATCGCCACCATCCCCGGCGACGGCATCGGCAAGGAAGTCGTACCTGCTGGCGCGCAGGTCCTGGAAGCACTGGCGAAGACCACCCGGTCGTTTGCGTTCGAATTTGAAAACTTCGAGTGGGGTGGCGACTACTACCGCGAACACGGTGTCATGATGCCCGCCGACGGACTCGATGCAATTCGCAACAAGGACGCGATCCTGTTCGGTTCGGCCGGCGACCCGGACATTCCCGATCACATCACGCTGTGGGGCCTGCGCCTCAAAATCTGCCAGGGCTTCGATCAGTACGCGAACGTCCGTCCGACCCGCATCCTGCCGGGCATCGATGGGCCGCTCAAGCGCTGCAAGCCGGAAGACCTGAACTGGGTCATCGTCCGCGAAAACTCGGAGGGCGAATATTCCGGCGTAGGCGGGCGCGTCCATCAGGGACATCCGATCGAAGCGGCGACGGACGTGTCGATCCTGACACGCGCCGGCGTCGAGCGCATCATGCGTTTCGCGTTCCGTCTCGCCCAGTCTCGTCCACGTAAATTGTTGACCGTCATTACGAAGAGCAACGCGCAGCGTCATGCCATGGTGATGTGGGATGAGATCGCGCTCGAAGTCTCCAAGGAGTTCCCGGAGGTCAAATGGGACAAGGAGCTGGTGGATGCATCGACGGCCCGCATGATCAACCGTCCGGCCACGCTCGATACGATCGTCGCCACCAACCTGCACGCCGACATTCTGAGTGACCTTGCTGCCGCACTCGCGGGCAGCCTTGGCATCGCGCCCACCGGCAACATCGATCCCGAACGCCGCTTTCCGTCGATGTTCGAACCGATCCACGGCTCCGCGTTCGACATCATGGGCAAGGGTCTCGCCAATCCGGTCGGCACCTTCTGGTCGGTCGTCATGCTGCTCGAACATCTGGGCGAATTCGACGCGGCAAAACGCGTGATGCAAGCCGTCGAAGCGGTGACTGCGGACACGTCGCTTCATACACGTGATCTTGGCGGCACGGCAACCACCGCTCAGGTGACGGCAGCCGTTTGCGGGTTCATCGAAAAAGCCGCAGCGCCCACGGCCAACGCAGCTTAAACACCCTTAGCGGCTCCGCGGGAGTCAGTCGGGCACGGTCCGCCATCCGGCGGCCGTGGTCCCGCTCGTTCCGAGCGCGGCGAATCGAAGGCGCGGGACAAGGACAGGGCGTTTGGTATCCCGGCCGGCATTCCGTTTGGTGCACCGGAATCTCGAGCCTGCTGCACATCGCGCGAGTTGAACAGGACGCTGCAAGTGAGCTTAGATCAAGACGTTTAGAGCACGGGCGAGCCAGTAAAAGCGGAAGCCGCACCAGACGGCAGCGGCGCGCACCGTGCTTCAACTCTGCTTCTGAATAGAGCAATGCTGAAGCCTCCAAGGAGGAGACAATGATTACCGAACTAGAGCGCCGGGTTTCGCGCAAGCTGATGCTGCGCATCATCCCGTTCGTGATGCTGCTGTATTTCGTGAGTTTTCTTGACCGCGTCAACGTGGGATTCGCGGCGCTGTCGATGAACAAGGCGATCGGCCTGTCGCCGACCGCCTTCGGTTTCGGTGGCGGACTGTTCTTCATTGGCTACTTTCTGTGCGAAGTGCCATCGAACCTGATCCTTCACAAAGTCGGTGCGCGCCGATGGATTGCTCGCGTGATGGTCACCTGGGGGCTCGTGTCGTTCGCGTCGGCTTTCGTCGTCGGTCCGAACAGTTTCTATGCGCTGCGCTTTCTGCTCGGCGTCGCCGAGGCCGGCTTCTTCCCCGGCATCATTCTGTATCTGAGTCTTTGGTTTCCGGCGCGTCAACGTGCGGTCGCAGCGGCGTGGTTCATGGCAGCGGCGCCGATCTCGACTGCCATCGGCTCGCCGCTTTCGGGCGCAATCATGCAGTTGCCCCCAATTGCCGGATTTGCCGACTGGCAGATGCTCTACATTCTCGAAGCGGTGCCGGCGATCATTCTCGGCTTCTTTGTGCTCAAGTATCTGACGGACTCGCCGGCAAAGGCGCAGTGGCTCCAGGCTGAGGAACGCGAGTGGCTGATCGCGAAGATGAAAATGGAAGCCGAGGCAAGGCAGTTGCATTCCGGTCACACAGAAGGTGCACTAAGCGCCTTGCGCGATCCGCGAGTTCTTGCGCTTGCACTCATCTACTTTGGCACATCGGCAGCCTTGTACACGCTCGGATTATGGGCGCCTCTGATGATTCACCAGTATGGGTTCGGCTCGTTCGAAACCGGGCTGCTGGCAGGCATACCGAGCATCCTCGCCGTGATCGCCATGATCGTGTGGGCCAGGCATTCAGACCGCACTGAAGAGCGCACGTGGCACGTCGTGATTCCCTGCGTGGTGGCGTGCCTCGGCTTCATCCTTGCAGGTAGCGCGACAACCGCATTGATGATCATTCTGGCGCTCGTGGTCGTCAACATCGGCATCAGTGCAGCCAAGGCGCCTTTGTGGGCGATGCCCAGCATGTTCCTGTCGGGTGCCGGTGCGGCGGCGGGTATTGCGATGATCAACTCGGTCGGCAACCTTGGCGGCTTCGTAGGTCCGTTCGCAATTGGATGGTTCAAGAACGAAACGGGCGGCTATGCGGCAGGCCTGTATGTAGTTGGCGCAACGCTGGCAGTTTCCGCGGTGGTCACGCTGTTGCTGGCTCGCCAATCGAAACAGACACCAATCCCCGTTAGTGAGCAGCATGGGCACTAAGGGAGATTAGGTCAGCTCCACTGGCCGACCCGATCCATTCAGGTCTCCTTCACTCGACATTGCATCGATCATGGGACCCGGCGGTCATCAGCTCACCAACGGCATCCTTGTAATGACAAGCGGTGTTCAAGGGAACTGTTTCCTTGCGGGACACAAACAGATTTTTTTTGGGTACCGGGAATCAATTTAGGGCTTTTAAATATCTTTAGCCGCGACTTTTCGTTAATCCGTGGATCAGCTTTAAAGAACTTCACTCTGCTGTCGATATACCGCCTGACAAATCGGTCATCGGACGGATGACCACACTCATTCAACAAAAATAGCCAGGCACCGTGCCATGACCACCCTATCGTCATTAAACGCAGCCAACCCTCTGGCGTACACGCCATCATCGAATGCAACGAACGGCGTGGCGTCGACGCCCGGCGCCGCATCGCAGGATCCAGCCAGCGCAGCAGCGTCGACGATCGTGACGATTCCCTCCCCGAGCAACGAAGCGATCAACGTGTACACACCGCAGGGCATGCTGGATGGTCCGCCGCCGATCTCCATCGGTTGCGCGAACATCAACTCGGATCCCGTGTTTTCATTGATGATGCAGAATTGCGCGGCCAGTTCCTTGTCCGCGCGGCTCCAGAATCAGATCAACGCCAACGCGCCCCAGCCAAAGCAATAGTGGTTCGATACCGTCAACAGCTCCGGCTATGCGTGCGTTCGGCCCGCATAGCAGGCCAATGGGTAACGCTCAACACACGTCACTCGCGGCGAGCAAGATATTGGTGAACGGCCTGAATGGCGGCTGCGCCCTCTCCCACGGCGGCCGCCACTCTCTTGACGGAACCGCTGCGCACGTCACCGGCGGAAAAGATGCCCGGACGGCTCGTTTCGAGATCATGCGGTGGCCGATCCGCTTTCCACTTGTCGCCGGTATCGGCACCGGTCAGTACAAATCCGTCCTTGTCCAGCGCGACACAGTCGCCAAGCCACCGGGTATTGGGCTCGGCGCCAAGAAACAGGAAAACGTGCGGAATGGACTTGTGTTCGATGTGCCCCTGCCGATCCCATCGTATCGCCTCAAGTCTCGACTCGCCGCACAACTCGACGATCCGTGTCCTCGTGTGAAGCGTGATGTTGGCGGCCGCGTTGATCCGCCTGATCAGATACGTCGACATGCTTGCGCTGAGTCCGTCGCCGCGAACCACGACGTGGACATGACGCGCGAACCTCGCCAGGAATACCGCAGCCTGTCCAGCGGAATTTCCGCCGCCTACCACAATCACCTCTTCTTTGGCGCAGAATCCGCCTTCCATGAAGGTCGCACTGTAGTAGATACCGCGCCCCTCGAAATGTTCGAGGCGCAGCAGCTCCGGCTTCCGATAGCGCGCGCCCGTAGCAATGACGACAGCGCGAGCGTACACGCACTCGTCATGATCAAGGCCGATATGAAACGATTGGGTATCCGTACAGTCGATCGTCAGCGCCTCGATCGGCACGCCCACCTCGGCGCCAAACTTGCGGCATTGCGACAGACCGCGGCCGGCTAACGCCTGCCCCGATATGCCGGTCGGAAAACCAAAGTAATTCTCGATCTTCGAACTCGTGCCGGCCTGCCCGCCCGGTGCCTTGGCATCCAGAACCGCCACCTTCAACCCCTCCGATGCGGCGTACACCGCTGCGGCGAGCCCCGCGGGTCCGGCACCGACCACGATGAGATCGAAGTGCTCGCCATCGAGCCTGTCCGGACTCAGGCCGATTGCATCTGCGACGGCCCTGTGGCTAGGTTGAATCAGCACGACACCTTGCAACGTGATGACCACCGGGATGTCCGTTTCCGCTACACGATAGCGCTCCAGGAGTTCTTTGGCTTCGGTATGCTTGACGATATCGAAGTAGGCCGAGGGTTGACCGTTGCGGCTCAGGAAGTGGCGCAGACGTAGCGTAGGCGCCGAGGACGTGCTGCCAATCACCATCAAGCCGACCTGTTGACCCTGGATGAAAGCGACCCGGCGCAGGATATAGGCGCGCATGATGGTCTCGCTCAATTCCGCTTCGGCAATCACGAGCGCGTGCAGGGATTCCTCATCGATGACGATGGCCTCGCAATCCGAAAGGGCACGAGTCGTGGCCACCGCAGCCCGGCCGGCGAGCGTGCCAACCTCGCCGGTGAAATTGCCGGCGCCATGCGTGCCCAGTTGCCGCGGGCCCTGAACGGTTGCCCGGGTCGCCTCGATGGTTCCGGACAGAATGGCGAACATTCCCGTATGGCGATCGCCTTCGGAATAGAGGATGTCGTTGGCTTTGAACTTGCGTCGCTCGCCATAGCGCTCCAGGATCGCCAGCTGCGTTTCGTCCAGCGTGGGATACACCTGATGGTAGCGACTGCCGCCTGACAACAGTTCGTTGGGTTTGCCTGAAGAGTCGTTGCTCATGGCGGGCTCCATCCAGTCAAGACGCGATTCTTGTGGTGGACCTACTACATCCAGTGTGCCTATGTTACCTCTGGTTGCGACCAGCCTGGCGCGAAGGCGCGGCCGCTGGTCTGGCTGTTCGAACCCGGACCGGCTGCGCCGCTGCAGTACCCGCATCGATAGTTTGCGGCCCGATGGAACAATCGGGCGAATTTGGTGTTCTCAGGGTGTTACCCCATGTCCAAACAGCCCTTACAGAAATACGCACCTTACTACGAGCCTTCACTCATGAAACTCGCCGATCTGGCCACTCCGTCGTTTTTCGAGAACCCTTACCCCACCTATGAGACGCTTCGCGCCGAAGGCCCGCTCGTGCGCGTCGCGCCGAATGCGCTGATGTCCGGCCACTACGACATCGTCGACACGTTGCTGCACGATCGTCGGATCGGCAAGGACTTTATGGCCAGCATACGCGTCCGCTATGGTGACGAGAGCGCGCAAATGCCGTTGTTCCGAGGCTTCAGCCGGATGTTTCTACTGCTCAATCCGCCCGCGCATACGCGCTTGCGCATCCTGATGATGAAAGCCTTCAACGCACGCCAGATCGAAAGCATGCGGGAGGTCGCGCAGACCATCGCGCACCGGCTGATCGACGGGTTCGAAAGCCGCGGCACGGCGGATCTCACCGCAGAGTACGCCTTTCCGCTGCCGGTCGAGATCATCTGCGGAATGCTCGACTTGCCTGTCGAACATGCGCACCGGATCGGCGGCGCGGCAAGCCAGATCGCCAAAGTGTTCGAGCCCGCGCCGATGAGCGCCGACGAACTCCAGAAGACCAGCCAGGCCTATGTGTCGCTCGAAGAGTACTTCGGCGGTGTCGTCACGGCGCGCCGCGCGCTGCCGGGCGACGATCTGATTTCAATGCTGATCTCCGTCGAAGAGAACGGCGAGAAGCTGAGCGACGACGAAATCGTGTCCAATGTGATCATGTTGTTTCTGGCCGGCCACGAGACCACGTCGAACATGATTGGCAACATGCTCATCGCACTGCACCGCCATCCGCAGCAACTGGAACTGCTAAGGCGCGACCCTGGTTTGATTCCGAAAGCGGTGCTGGAATGTCTGCGCTATGACGGGTCGGTGCAGATGACACTGCGCTCTGCGCATGAAGACGTCGAGGTGGCCGGCATGCAGATTCCGCGTGGCACGGTGCTGTTTCTGTCGCTCGGTGCGGCCAATCGCGACCCGGCGAAGTTCACGGACCCAGACCGGCTGAGCGTCGAGCGCGACGAAGGTCGCGTGCAGACCTTCGGCGGCGGCATTCACCACTGTCTCGGCTACCGGCTCGCGCTGATCGAACTCGAAACCTCGCTGCGTGTGCTGCTCGAACGCCTCCCGGAACTGCGACTACCCCATCTGGACACGCTGAACTGGAACCAGCGCGGCAATCTCCGCGGCGTCGAAGCGTTGGCGGCAACATGGTGACACGCTGTAGGAGCCATTAAGGGACCAAAGGCGGCAGCGCACGGCAAGTATGCCGCGGCGTTGCCCCACGTCCGGTTTCGTGCATATCGCCTCGACCATCAACATCCTCTCTTCACCGGTCTTCTGCGTGGCCTATCAAGGGCTGGTTACCGAGAGGTAGGCTGCGGCCTCCTCAATTTGCGTGTCGCTCAGCTTCGCTGCGACCGCCGTCATCGATCCCGGCGCCGGCGCTTTATCCTTCGCGCGGGCCTGAAATTCATGTAACCGGGCGACGACAAACGCCGCCGGTTCGCCGGCGATGCCTGGAAAGCGCGCGCCGTTGCCTTTACCACCCGCCGCGTGACAACTAAAGCAGGCCGGGACGTCGGATCCTGCACCCATCTCGGCAAGTTGCTTTCCGGCGATCACCAGGCTCTGCGACGGCGCAGCAGCCCCCGCAGCAAGCGGTGGATTCTGCAGTGAAAAGAACACCGCCAACTTGTGTATATCGCTATCGGAAAGCTTGCGCGCGACCGCTTGCATCGAATCGTTCGTGCGTGTGCCTGCCTTGAACATTGCAAGGGCATGCGCAAGATAGTCGGGATCCTTGCCCGCAAGCCGGGGGCCGCCGCTTACCGTGCCTGCGCCCAGTGCACCGTGACATGCGACACACGTCGTGATAAGCGATGAATGAGCATCGACGCCAGGATCCTGGCCGTTCGCTGGGGATTGCGCGTGACAGATACCAGCGAGACCCAGGAGCGCCACGAGCGAAATCAAACGCAAGCCGCCACGTGACTTGCGGGTATCAAACAAGCCGATCATAAATATCTTTCCAATTTCGCGCGGACACCGGCGTGCCAACGTCGCTCATGACGCCGACGTGCGTGGCCGCCGCATTGCAGATTTCAGACGGGGGGTGGTGAGACCATCGGCGGGGCCGTCTGCCCTTCACTGCCGATGCGGAAGAGTTCAGTTCGTTCCGGTCATGGTTGCCTACTGGCAGAGCGCAAATCCGCTGCATTCCGCGGTCATTTCGGCGAAACACTGCGCGCAGCAGACGGCGGTAATATTCGGCCACAGGCTTACCTGCTTCCGTACGTCTTCCTTCAACTCGCCGCATTCGTCGCAGCGATCCAATACACGGACCTGCAACGGTCGGTTGTGCCATTTGTCGTGCGTGCTCATGTCAGCAGCCCTCGAGTCGATCTGTGACGTCGATGGCGATGATGTTCGCACGCATCCTCCACCGTTCCGCTGGCGGAGGATCCTCTCGACGCGGCTCGAGCCAATCTCTTGCGTTTGTCCTCATCGTGACCCTCTCTGGATAAAGATGCTGCGAAGGCAAAACGTATGACATGGCCGCAATCGAAATGAAAACGCCAGGTCCATGGGATCAAGATAGCCCGACAATTCCCGGAAGACCATGCTACGAACGGTCGCTCCAGTTCTACATGAACATAGTGTGCTTATACGTTTGGATAGCTCGGGGCATCCAGCGGGCCGCAGTCGACTGATCGAGTATCACCGCAAGAAACGGGGGGCGCCTGGCTGCTTGCACGAATATCGTTCAGGCAGAGGGAAGCTGTGGCGTTTCCCTCTCTCAACCACTCCCTAAGAGGAAATCATCATGTCCAAGGTAGATGCCAACAAGGCCGTCGTCGGCCGCTGGTTCACCGATTTCTGGGGCAAGACCTGCAATCTCGACATCGTCGATGAACTTGCTGCTCCCGACATGCTTCTTCAATATTCGCTGCACGAACCGCGTCGTGGCCGCGAGGACATCAAGGCATTCATGACCGGTTTCCGCAAAGCGTTCCCGGACCTCAACTTCTGGGGCGCCGCCGATCTCATCGCAGAGGGAGATTATGTAGTTGGCCGCTGGGAAGGTGGCGGCACACATACCGGCCCGGCATTCAGCGATTTCCTGAGCGGATCGTTGCCTGCTGCGACCGGCCGGAAAATGCGCTTCACGGGCACGACCGTTCTACGGCTCAAGGACGGCAAGATAGTTGAAGAAATCGGCCTGGACGACGGCGTGACCGCGCTGCAGCAACTTGGACTCATCCACGCAGCATGATCGAAGGGGTAGGGATTGCGCGGTCTTCAGGCAACGCTGTACGCATCTAACGCTACAACGGGCCGGGTGCACCCGGCCCGTTGACCGGAGCGAGGCAACGCGCGCTTTAACTTGTGCAAGCGGAGCAACTCTGCGGCTGACTGGTGACGTAGCGGCAACGATGCAGGATCCGAAACATCGCTAGAATTCAGTTCCAGATCTGAAGGCGATCGGGTCAGCATGGACAACGTGCGCCATGCTCACAATTTAAGCCGATAAACCAAGCGGAACTCGCCGTCCGTTCATGCAGACCAGGGGTATCAGATGCAAATCAGTGGAGCAAGCGCCCTCGGACCCACTCTTCAAGCCCTTGCCAACGAAGCCGAAGCATCGTTCAAGGACGGTCAGCCGTTTTCCGTTACCGTCCCGGTCGACGGAGCATCAGGGTCTACCGCTACGGAAACCTTGACCGGTCAGTTTCAGTACTGCGAACTTGAACCTGCAGGCGATGACGCGCTTTTCACGCCTGGCGACCCCAGCGCACCGGACGCCGGCAAGCAGGCGTTCGTCGATAGCTTGCTTAACTTCCTGAACCTGGTTAACGGTGGCGCAGGTGGACTAACAGGTCCCGCGTCGTACACGACATCTACAAACTTCACCGACGCGGGAAGCGGCGAGGCGTTTAGCGATTCGGGCTCCTTCAACCTGACCTCGAACGGCACATCTAATCCGACCAGTAACGTCGCCTGATTCGACTCTGACGAATCGCCAGGCGCCCACGCTCGATACCGCTCAATCTCTGCAGCGAATACAACTTGTTCGGCCGCATCGAGGCATGAGTCACTGACCTTCGATGCGGCCGCTCAGTGAGCGTTAAGCGTGGGAACGTTGCCCCACACAAGATCGAAGTGGCGGTCCCCTCCTGTTTAGGGTCGCGGGACACCCCGTCCGGTTGGCTCAGATCGCCCTACCGCGGCGCCTCGCCCTTCTTCACAATACACGGTCGG
>NZ_DASXHA010000048.1:0-11825 GCF_036488795.1 Paraburkholderia sp. | reverse complement strand
ACCTTTGTGTCGCAGCTGAGCGCGGATGCGGGCATCGCCGAACGCTATGGCCTCACCAAGCGCGTCGTGGCGGTGAAGAATTGCCGCAACATCTCGAAGGCCGACATGATTCACAACGCGTGGCGTCCGGCGATCAGCGTCGACCCCGAAACCTATCAGGTGATCGCCGACGGCCAGTTGCTGACCTGCGAACCGGCCACGGTATTGCCGATGGCGCAACGTTATTTCCTGTTCTGATCATGCGCACCATCGACAAACTGATTGCCCCCCACATCAAGCTCGCCGCGGTGCTGGTCAAACGCGCGCCGACCTTGACGCTCGACTTCGACGCACGCCGCAAAAGCCGCCTCGCGGCGACTCTTGATGACGGTGAAGAGGTGGCCCTGGTGCTGCCGCGCGGCACGGTGTTGCGCGACGGCGACGTACTGGTCGCGCAAGATGGCACGCTGGTGCGTGTCGTGGCGGCAGCTGAGACGGTGCTAATGGTCCGCGCCCGCGACGTGCTGACGCTCACGCGGGCCGCCTATCACCTGGGCAACCGGCACACGCCGGTTGAAGTGGGCACGGACTATCTGAAGCTCGAATACGACCCGGTGCTGGCCGACATGCTCAAGCGGATCGGCGCGAGCGTCGAACAGGTTTCACTGCCGTTCCAGCCGGAATCCGGCGCTTATGGCGGTGGCCATAAGCATGGGCATGACGAGACGTTCGCTGAAGACTACGCGCTCGCGCAGCAGGTCTATGGCGAGCATCATGGGCATGAGCATGGGCACAGCCATGACCATGGCCATGCGCACACCGAAGGTCACGCTCATAGCCACGATCACGGCGGCTGCGACGCTTCCTGCGGGCACGATCACGATCACGGCAAACATGCGTACCGCTGAACTCACAGCACTGCTGCATCTCGCGTCGCCGGCGTTGCCGATCGGCGCGTTCAGCTATTCGCAGGGACTCGAAGCCGCGATCGAAGCGCAGCTGATCACGGATGCCGACAGCGCGCGCGACTGGATCGAAAGCGGCCTCACGAATGTGCTCGGGTTGGGCGAATTGCCGTTCCTCGCGCATCAGATCGAACGCTGGCGCGCGCACGACGCACCCGGCCTCACGCTTGCGAATAGCGAATTCCTGGCGAGCCGCGAGTCCGCCGAACTACGGCGCGAAACGGAACAAATGGGTTGGTCGCTGCGGCAATTGTGCGTTTCGCTCGAATGGGGCGCTGCGGACCGCCGCGCCACACTGGCAGCCATGACGCCGTTGGCCCAGCCCACCGCGTTTGCCTTCGCCGCCTTCGCGCACGACGTCCCGGACGAAGCGGCGCTTGCGGCCTATGCATTCAGCTGGATCGAAAACCAGGCGGCCGCCGCACTCAAAGCGGTGCCGCTGGGACAACTGGCGGGCCAACGCATCATCGTGGCATTGCGGGCGCCGCTGGACCGCGCCGTGCAACGCGCGCTCGCCACGGCGCCTGACAACATCAACACCTTCGCGCCGCAATTAGGTATTTTGTCGGCCCGTCACGAGTCGCAATACTCGCGGCTCTTTCGCTCATAAACACACCGATCATGAACGCACCTCAGCACCCCACCGCTCACCGTACCAAGAAACTGCCGCCGCTGCGCGTGGGTGTCGGCGGCCCGGTCGGCTCCGGCAAGACCACGCTGCTCGAAATGCTCTGCAAGGCGATGCGCGAGCGCTACGATCTCGTCGCGATCACCAACGACATCTACACGAAAGAGGACCAGCGCCTGCTGACGGTAGCAGGCGCGTTGCCCGCCGAACGCATCATGGGCGTGGAGACCGGCGGCTGTCCGCACACGGCGATCCGCGAAGACGCGTCGATCAACCTCGAAGCCGTCGACCGTATGCTGACGCGCTTTCCGGATGCGGACATCATCTTCATCGAATCGGGCGGCGACAATCTGGCGGCCACGTTCAGCCCGGAACTGTCGGACCTGACCATCTACGTGATCGATGTCGCCGGCGGCGAAAAGATTCCACGCAAGGGTGGCCCGGGTATCACGAAGTCGGATTTGCTGGTGATCAACAAGACGGACCTCGCGCCGATGGTCGGCGCGAATCTGGACGTGATGGCCTCGGACGCGAAGAAGATGCGCGGCGAGCGGCCGTTCGTGATGTCCAATCTGAAGGCGCTCGACGGGCTGGCCGACGTGATTGCCTTCATCGAGAAGAAGGGGTTGCTGACGGTTTGAGCGGTCAGCAACCGCCCGGGTTACTCCGGCAACAACGCCATCAAGACGTCCACGGTGCGTGCCGTCGCGCCGCGATGGCGCGCCGCAAAGGCCGACGCCGCGCCGCTCATCGCGAGGCGCCTCGGCTTGTCGTTGAACAGCTCGCGTAGTGCGCGAGCCAGCTCGGCCGGGTCCTGCACCTGCAGCGCCGCGCCCGCCGCCACGGCATCCGCCGTAGCCTGCGTGAAGTTGAACACGTGGGGGCCCATCAGCACCGGCACGCCTACCGCGCACGCCTCGATCAGATTCTGCCCGCCGAGCGGCAACAGGCTGCCGCCGATGAACGCCAGATCCGAGGCCGCATAGTAGGCGCCCAGCTCACCCATCGAATCGCCCAGCAGCACGGTCACATTCGCAGGCAACGGGCGCGCCCCGCCCTGCGCGGCACCGCCCGCCGCATCCGGCGCCCACGTCGAACGACGCTCGTAGCGCAGACCGGAGCGTTCGACGAGTGCCGCCACTTCGTTGAAACGTTGCGGATGGCGCGGCACCAGGATCAGCAGCGCCTCTTCGACACCGAGCGCGGCGAACGCCTGCAGCACCAGTTCCTCTTCGCCCTCGCGCGTACTGGCTGCGACCCACACGGGACGCGTTCCAATCGCCGCGCGCCATGCATGGCCGCGCGCCGCCAGTTCAGGCGGCGTGCTCATATTGAACTTCAGGTTGCCGAGCACCGCCACGTTGCGCGCGCCCAGCGCGGTCAGACGTTCCGCATCCGAAGGACTCTGCGCCAGCACCCGCGAAAAGCCGCCGAACACGCCGCGGGCCGCGCTGCCGAACTTCGCCGCCCGTTTGAACGAACGCGCCGACATGCGCGCATTGGTCAGCACCAGCGGTACGTCGGCACGCCGGCATTCGTCGATCAGCGTGGGCCAGACTTCGGTTTCCATCACGAGACCCAGCGAGGGCCGCCAGGCACGCAGAAAACGCCGCACCGCATGCGGCATGTCATACGGCAGATAGCTGCGCAATACGCGGTCGCCGAAGATCTGCTCGCCGATCGCGCGGCCGCTCGGCGTCATGTGGGTCAGCAGAATGCGCGCGTCGGGACGCGCCTGCATCAGCGCCTCGATCAGCGGTTGCGCCGCGCGCGTCTCGCCGAGCGACACCGCGTGCACCCAGATCAGCGGTGTGTCGTCTTCCGGCAAGCGTCCACGCGTATAGCCGAAGCGCTCGCCGATATGCTCGCGGTACCCGCGTTCCTTGCGCGAACGGATCATGAGACGCAGCACCGCGAGCGGCGCCACGAGCCACCAGAGCGCGTGATAGACGACCCTCAGCATCCGCGCTCCGCGCTCAGGTCCACGTTTTCAGCCAGAACAATGAAGTCGGCGCGGCGAGGCGCGCAGCAGGCGGCGCTCAAACCAGTGCCCTGCCCTTGAGGCGTTCGAGGATGCCGAGCGGCGCGCATTCCGGCTGCGCCATGGCCTTGACCGGCAAGAAGAAGGTCTGCTCCATCATGAACTGTCCGGACATGACCGCGTGTGACGTCTGATCCGAGAAGCACACCCAGACGCAGCCCGGCGGAAACGGCATGGTCTCTTGCGGACTCGTCTTCTGATACTCGAGGTCGGCTTTCATGCCGTCGTGCAGATTCAGCATCAGATGGTCATATTCGCTGCGCGCGGACTTGGTGATATGCAACAGGTTCATCAACCACGCGGAACCGGGCATCTGCGGTTTGATGCCCGGCAGGAAGCGTTTGGCCATGTCTTCGAACGGTTCGCCCACGCGCCACACGCGCGGTGCGCCGTTCGGATTGATGTTCGTGAAGACGCGCAGAATCCGCTCGCCGTAGTTCGGGCGCGACGGGAAAGCGTCAACGTGCAGGCGGCTGTCGTCCTTGCGCCATGAGGTCTGACGGGTCTCGACCTGATGCAGCCGCAGGCTCGTCGGCGCCACGCGCAATTTGCCGTCGTATTCGGGAAAGAGACCGTCGACCAGCGTGCGTGCATTGGTCTGATAACGCGCGATCAACGCGCGCACCGCCGATTGCGTGACCGCGTCGCCCACCACGCCGTGCAACTCGCCGCCATTCGGTGCGAGACTGATGTTCTTGCGGTTCGGATCGGCCAGCGCGGGGTCGAGCAAGGCCTGCTCGCCGCCTTCGATCGCAAAGCGCAGGTTGGGAAAGTACAGCACCTTGCCGCGTTCGACGCCGGCCAGCAGCGTCTCGCGCGGCACAGACAGGTTGTGTCCGTGCCAGTCAGCGCTTGCAACTTCGATGATCTGGGTTTCGTTCATGGTCGCCCTTGAAAGCGGTGGAGCGTAATTCAGGTGGCCGCCGCACGGATGCCGCGTTCGTTACAGCAGGCCAAATCCAGCCAGTGCGGACTTCACCTGTTGCAGCGTGGGCGGCTGGCCGGCGGTGCCGAGATTGATGACGTTCGGCGACCAGTAGCCGCCGGTGCGCCAGGCGGTCGCGAAATTGTACAACTCGACCGTGGGACGCTTCAGCGCGGCCGCGATGTGCACTAGACCCGTATCAACGCCGACCGTCGCCGCGGCGCCCTCGATCAGACCGACCACGGCCGGCAGCGACAGACGCGGCGGCACGATGGCCGCAGCGCCGAACTCCCTCGCCAGACGCTCGCTGGTGGCGCGTTCGGCGTCGCTGCCCCACGGCAGCACGATCGAGGCGCCGCGCCGCACCAGCGACTGGCCAAGCTCGATCCATGCGGCATCTGGCCACTGCTTGTCGGCGCGTGAGGTGGCGTGCACAAACACCACGTAAGGAACCGGCAGATTCACGTCCGCTTCCGACAAAGCCAGCGCCGCCCGGCCGGTATCCAGACCGAAATCGATCTCGTCGGACGGTGCGGGCTTCGGAAGGTCGAGCGCGGCGGCCACCAGCTGGCGCGTGCGTTCCACTACGTGGGTACGCGGCTCGATCGGCACGCGTTTGTCGTAGAAGAAACGCACGGGCCACTCGAAACCCGCGCCGTCGGTGCGGTTTGCGAGGCCGACCACCGGTCCGCGTGCCATCCGCGCGACCCAAGCGGTCTTGATGAGTCCCTGGCAGTCGATTACCAGATCGTACTTTTCGGCCGCCAGCGCGCGGCGAAATGCGCCGATTTCGCGCCAGTTGTCGATCGACAGCAAACGCTTGCGCCAGCGCCGCAGCGAAACGGGGATGGCTTTGCGCACGCCGCTCACGAGCTGCACGAGGCCGACGAAGCTTTCTTCGACGAGCCAGTCGATCTGCGCATCGGGATGCCGGCGGCGGATGTCCGCAATCACCGGCATGTTGTGAACGACGTCGCCCAGCGACGACACTCGCACGATCAGTATCTTTTGCACGCTCAAGAGGAGTACGCCGGAGATCCGGCCAGAAGATGCATTGAAAGGACGGCAATTTTAGCGCGCCCTGTGAAAAAGTATGAAAAAACACGCTGTGGACGCGCAAACAGGCGATATTCGACTGCGCCGCAATGTCAATGCGCGATCGTCCCGACCAAGTGTTCGTTCTCGTGGGATATCCAACATACGCGAAGTCGCCAGTCATTTAATTTTCGCCCACAGCTCCCGTATCCGCAGCGGAGCCTCACGTAGCTAATAAATCGGCGACTTCGGCCATGTACATGATTCTTCTGCTGCTGAGCGGCACCTGCAGCGCAACGGCCAGCGTCCTGCTGCGTATCGCCGGCCAGTCGACGAGCGAACTCGGCTCCGCGACGCTCGCCTTGTTCGACCGGGCCATGTTGCTGCGCGTCGGTGCATTAGGCGCGTACGGCATGGGCTTTATCTTCTACGCGCTCGCCCTCAAGAAGATCCCGTTGAGCGTGGCGTATCCGTTCATGGTGTGCGTCACCCTGCTCGAGATCTTTATCGTGGGTGTCTGCATCAATGAAGCGCCGACGCTGAAAACGCTGCTCGGCGCCGGGTTCCTGTTAGCAGGTGTGTTTTTGCTCTACTCGTCGGGGCCGGCGCGCGCCTGAGCGGTCGCGCTGACTCAAGCGGCATGCGATGCAGGTTACACGCGCCAGACGCGTCCATGCCGAAGTTCGTGTTCGTACAACAAGGTTAAAAACCACCATGAACGCCGTTTCTCCTTCGCTCACTGCCTCCGGGTCCAGCGCGGGCTTCGGCACGCGGCTCATCCGGCTCCTGTTCTTTTGCACGGTCGCTTTGGCCGGCACGCTATTCTGGATCGCGCCACGCCCGCCGCTCGCGGACCTGCCGCAGCACGCGGCCCAGGTGGCCTTGCTGCATGACCTGCTCACCGGCACTTCGCCGTGGAGCGATCTCGTGCGCGTCAACTATTTCACGCCTTACCTGCTCGGCTATGGACTCGCCCTCGCACTGTCGTTCGTGATGCCGGTGCTCGCGGCGCTCAAGCTGTGCATGATGCTGGCGTTCTACGCGTTCGTCGCCGCGGGCCTCGCGCTACGCAAGGAATTCAGGGCCGACGCCCGCCTCGACTGGCTGTATGTGCTGGGCTTTTTCGGCTACGCCTATCAATACGGCTTCTATACCTTCTTGCTCGCCGTGCCGGTCGGACTCTTCTTTCTGATCCTCGCACGGCGTTTTGCCCAGGCGCCGACGCGCGCGGGCGGACTGGCTGTGTTGGTGGCCGGCGTGTTCCTGTTCTTTTCGCATGGGCTGATGTTCCTGTTCTGCTGCGCGCTCGGCGCCGCCTTCATTCCGTGTTTCGTCAAAGGATTCGCACGCATGCTGCGCGCGGCGCTGCCGTACGCGCTGCTCGGCGTGCTGACTCTCACCTACCTGGCCTACGTGAAACACAGCGCCCTCGTCATCCCGGCCGGGAGCACGCAGGCGTCCGCGGGCACGATGTGGGATTGGAGCGGTTCGTTCGGCTGGCACCGCGTCTACAATTTCCTGCTGTACACGGTGGCCACCGAAATGAAGGACTGGTACTTCATGCTCGGCGCCATGTTCATGCTCGCCGCGCCGTGGCTCATGGGCGCGAAGCTGAACCGGCAGGACCCGAGTGCGCTGCTGCCAATGCTCGGCGCCGTGCTGATCTGGTTCGCTGCGCCCTCGGATGCAATGGGTATCGCCGCGCTCTACCAGCGCTTCGCGATCATTCTGCTGACGGCCTACGCGTTGATGTTCCGTGCCGAAGCGGTGCACGCAAAGGAGATAAACGAAAGCGCCCCGCGCCGCACGGGCGCCACGCCGCGAACGTTGCTCACGCAAGTGCTTCTGATGATTTTTTGCTGGTCGTACCTGAGCGTGCTGGCCGTGCGCGAACATCGCGTCGCCGTCGAAGATGCGCCGTTCGAAACGCTGCTGGATGCAACCGAGCCGGGGCAACGCGCGCTCAGCCTGATTTACGCGCCCGAGAGCCCGATCATCGACAGTCTGTGGACTTACCACACGTACCCGCTCTGGTATCAGGCGGACCGCCAGGGCTTCGTCGACTTCAATTTTGCGTTTTTCCTGCCGCAAATCGTGCGCTTCCGGCCCGACCGCATTCCGCCAGCGCGGCCCAGTGCCGAAGGCTCTGCGCCGCAGGACTTCAGCTGGCATAAGTTTGAGGGACGCATGTATCGCTATTTCTTCGTGCGCCATACCGCACCGTTGCCGCCGCAGATGTTCGCCAACGACGAGTGCCAGGTGGTGCTGATCAAGCAGGTGCCTGACTGGTCGCTGTTCGAACGGCGCGCGTGCCGCTGAGCGCAAGCGCGGCCACTGCCGCGCGCCGGCTCGCGAACGCCGCGCTCAGGTCTCGCTCCAGAGGCGCAACAGGTTGTGATAGCAACCCACGAGACTGCGACGTGCCTGCTCGTCGGCGCCGCTCGCATTCAGACGCTGGATGGCGGTATCCATGTCGAACAGCAGCGCGCGCTGCGTGTCGCTGCGCACCAGAGACTGCGCCCAGAAGAAACTCGCCAGACGGGCTCCGCGCGTCACCGGCGTGACCTGATGCAGGCTGGTGGCCGGGTAGACGATCATGTCGCCCGCCGGCAGCTTGACCTGCTGCACGCCGTACGTATCTTCGATGACGAGCTCGCCGCCATCGTATTCGTCGGGGCTGGAGATGAAGAGCGTCACCGAAACGTCGGTGCGCACTTTCGTGCCGTTGGCGAGAAGCCGCACGGCGCCGTCCACGTGACTGCCGAACTGCATGCCGCCTTCATAGCGGTTGAACAGCGGCGGATAAACCTGGTTCGGCAATACCGCGCTGATAAAGAGCGGATGACGTTCGAGCGCGGCGAGAATCACGTCGCCGAGTTCGCGCGCCAACGCGGAGTGCTGTTCGATCTGCTGATTGTGTTTGACGGGCGCCCCCTGATAGCCGGCGGTGGCGCGGCCGTCGACCCACGCCTCGCCGGCGTGATCCAGCCGTTCGCGCACGAAGCGCAACTGCTCGGCGTTCAGCACATTCGGAATCTGCAGCAGCATGTCTCTGTCCTTTTGCCCGTTTGTCCGTTGACGATGATCCGGAATCAGAACCGGTAGTTGACGGTTGCCAGCAACGTACGTCCGATGCCCGGCACGGAGCGGCCGCCATCCGAAGGAATCAGCGCATCGTAATACAACTTGTTGGTCAGATTCAGCAGGTTGAGCCGCACGTCGTACTTCTTCGCGTGGTACGCGGCGGTCATGTCCCAGCGCGTATAGCCGCCTGCTGAAACATAGTTGGTGTTCGACGCATAGCGCGAGGACATATAGCTCGGGCCACCGCCGATCTCCCATTGCGGCGTGAAGGCATAGGTGGTCCACAGCGTGAAGGTATTGCGCGGCGTGTTCGCGGGGACGTGCCCCTGGGTGCCGTCCGCCGCCTTGAGGATGGTGGCATCCATATACGTGTAGCCGCCGAAGACCTGCCACTTGTCGGTGAGGTGACCGGTGACGCCCGCCTGGAAGCCGTCGACGCGGATGTCGCCATCCAGTTCGTATTCGGTCGTCGAAACCTGGGTGCGCGCGTTGTCCATTTCCTCGCGGAAGAATGCGGACGTCACCGACAGATTGTCGTTGAGCAGATCCCACTTTCCGCCCACTTCATACGACCTGGTCGATTCCGGCGCGAGATTTTGCGTCAGGTTGGTCACCGTCAGCGCTTCGAGCGAAGGGTCGAACGAGGTGCCGTACGACACGTAATAGGATTGCCAGTCGGTCGGCTGATAGATGACGCCCGCGCGCACGCTGGTGAAGTAGTTCGTCTGGCTCGCGTACGACGGTGCACTGATCGTATTGTGGATCTGCGCCTGGAAGCGATCCCAGCGCAAACCGCCAATCACCTTCCAGTACCTGCCGATTGACGCCGTGTCGTTCAGGTACCCCGCAATTTCGTTCGAGCCCGAGTCCGCATAGTTGCCCACGGTGGTCGTCACACCGGCCGGCGACGACAGGTAGGGCGGGTCGATCATCGGCACGATCGGCAGGTTGTTGCGTGTATAGGCCTGGTTCGAATAGCTGTCGTGACCGAGTTCCACACCGGCAATCAGGTCGTGTCTGATCGGGCCGGTGTTGAATTTGTATTCGAGCGTCGTGTCGTTATAGACCGAGTGGTTTTCGATCACCCGGTCGTGACTTTGCAGCTTGATGAACAGCTGCGACGGCGGAAGCGTCGTGAAGTTGCCATTCGTCAGCGCCGGGCTGGTTGCCAGCGGCCCGGTCAGCACGGCTTGCGGCGCGGTTTCACGCGCGTCGGTCATCGAATGCGAGAACTGGGTCTGGTTGCGCAGGATCACGTCGTCCGAGAAGCGGTGCTTGATGCCGGCGTTGAAGATCTGCACGTCCTGGATGGTGCGGTCACTCGTGAGACCGTAAAAGGTATTGCGTCCCACCGGCGACGGGTGGCCGTTCAAGGCCTGCACGCCGTAGTCCGGCATGTCGTAGTTGTGCTGGATCAGCGCCGACAGCGTCACCTCGGTCGGCGTGCCGATACCGAATCGCAACTCCGGCGCGATACCGTAATCCTTGTTTCTCATTTCGTCGCGCGTCGAACCCAGGCTCTGGCCGAACGCGTTGATGCGAAACGCGGAGGTGTCGGTGAGCGGATGATTCAGGTCGACCGTGGTGCGATAGCGGTCGTTGGTGCCGACGGTCGCCGAGACTTCGCCGGACTCCGTGAGATTGGCCTTCTTGGAGACCTGGTTGATCACGCCGCCCGTCGAGCCGCGGCCGAACAGCATGGACGACGGGCCGTACAGCACTTCGATCGATTCCAGGTCGAACGTGTCGCGGTAATACTGGTTGCGATCGCGAAAGCCGTCCAGATAGATGTCGTTTTGCGCCGTGAAGCCGCGCAGGTTGACGTTGTTGCCGATCTGCCCGCCTTCGGCCGCGCCGATGGTAATGCCGGGCGCGTTGCGCAACGCGTCCTGAAACGACGTCGCGCCCTGCGATTGCAACACCGCCTTGTTGATGACCGTGACTGTCTGCGGGATGTCGCGCAGCGCGGTCGGGGTTTTCGCGCCAACCGTGGCAGTCTCCGCCTGGAAGTCCTGCGTAGTCTGGCCGGAAACCGCGATGGTCGGCAGCGTGCCCTTGGTGGCCGAGGTGCTGGCGGGCGTGCTGGCGGGCGTGGTTGCGGAGGTGCCGGAGGCCGGCGTGGCGCTTGACGCAGCGCCTTGCGAGGACGTCGGAGCAGCGGTTTGCGCCCGTACCGGCGCGGAAAATGGAACGACCAAAGCCAGCGCCAGCGCTGTCGCTAGCGGCGTTGTGTTGAACATAGTGATCCCGTCAGAGGTGGTTCGTGTCAAACCGCGCGCTTGCCTCGGCGGCGCTGGCATGACAGTCGGTGCGGCGGCTGGCTGGCCGCTTCTCTGACTACGGGAGGAGAACGGTGGGCTGGCGTTGCGTTAAATGAGAATAGATATCATTCCATGCACCGCAGAATATTTCAAGCGTAAGGAACTTTCCGTGAGGGCAAGTTGTTTGAAGGGTGTCTCGCGTGGCAAAAATACACCACCGGTAAAAATCGGTTGCGCAAATCGCCCACTCGCTGTTTTAATAGCGCCGTAAATCCAAATTTACAGCAGCCAGAAATGGCAAGACACACCCAGAAGTCCCGGCGCTGGCCGACCATGAAGTGGTAGATACAGCTGGATGAAGACGCCTGTCTTCACTCCCGCTCTAATAACAGCGCGTCTGCGCGCTTTGCTTGGCAACGCCACGTAACGGAAGCTGTTGCGCCGACAGGCGCCTCGGGCGTGCGTACATGCCCGATCAAAATAAGTCACTCCCGACTGACCACGGTGTCGCCCACGCGATTACTGGCGGTATCGGGCGATCATGCGTCGTCATGTCTCGCCCCAAGCACTGCCCGCGCTCGCGGGCATAGCAATCTGGCTATCCGGCATGCGCCCCTGGCATCTCGTTACGGTTAGCCCAATCGATGCGACCCAGAAGTCTCCCGCCGCACGATCCCAGCAAGTAAAGGCCTCGACCCGTCGACGTAACGCCGTTGGCTGCCCGTACAGCGTCGAGCTCCTGCACAGTCGTTCTCCATGCCTGCTGTCAGGGCTTTCAAAGAGCCACTGCGGCGACCGTCCCTCCGACGGCCCTGCGGAATCCGTGTGGACCCTCACACGCACCCCTGCGCTCACATCAAACAGAAATCACGAGAGTCCTGATGTACAGCCGGCTTTGTCCGGTTCC
>NZ_DASXHA010000039.1:0-18555 GCF_036488795.1 Paraburkholderia sp. | reverse complement strand
GACGGCGGCGGCTCTGGAAGAGCATCGTCATACGATGTATTGAAACCTGGCGGGATCCTTCGAAATACCGGGGACGTTCGGCACCCTGCGGTTCGATCACTCGTGCCGTTCTTCACCTCGCCTCTAACGGATGAAAGCAATCCGCTTCAAACAATCGGCGTACCCCGCAGGCTCCAGCACTTCGAAGCAGAAGCAGGTATCCACGCCCTTTTCCTTGACCGCGTTATGCAGAAAATCAAGGGCAAGCCGATTGCATTGCTCTTGATATGTGTTCCATTCCTGAACTTTCCTCGGGAAATAGTCCGCAATGACGTCGATATAGGGTTTTATCTTTTCACCCTCAAAACGGACCCCCTCGATCCCGGCAATCGCCAGGCCGGCACTCTCGCAGGCGACGACGAACCGCTGCGCGTCGTCGCCGCTCAGGAATACTTCGCCACCAGGCCGCACCACAGCGCGCTCGGTGAATGGTGCATAGAGTTCGCGTTGCTTCAACATCGCTGCTCACTTTAAATGGACTATGTCAGTCTGGACTATTCCGTCAGATACCTGAACGAATCTACCATCGACGTCATCGCGCCGAACAGCAATATCGATCGAGATAACCGGCCACATCTGCCGGCAGAGAGGCAACGCATGGGCGAAAAAAAGCCCGCATGCAAGCGGGCTTTCAAGTTCCTCATTCGCAGCGCAAAGGACGCGGCGCCATCAAACTCGATATACCGTCCGATCTCACTTTGGCCTTCGACGGCATCTCAAGGCGCCGTTTTCTTTCGTACCAGATCGGTCGAGCACGGAAGCGGTTGCCCGCTCCCGTGTCATCACGCTTAAGCCGTTTGCGCCGCAGTTCCGCCTGCCGCACCAGCCGCCGGCAACCGCGCCGACAACTGCTGCGCATACCGCTGCGCCGCGTCACCCACGACGATATGGAACGTATCCACCGACACCCACGCAACGTCAAGCGCAGCCAGCCGCTGACGATCCACCGCGGTCGGATCGCTGACCACGACGCGCAGGCGCGTCGACGCCACTGCATCCAGCGACAGGATATTCGTCGCGCCGCCGAACACGGCGAGCCAGCGCGTCGGCTCCGGATCGAGCGGCCCCGCTTGCGATGCGGAAGCTGCAGGCGCAGCCGTGGATGCCGCAGCAGCCGCAACCGGCTTCGCTTCTGCAACACCGCCGCCTTGAGCGATCGTCGTACGGATTTCGTCCGCGATGATGTCCGCTTCCGGCCCGATGATCACCTGCACGTTGGTCGCGCCGCGCTTCAACACGCCGCGCGCGCCGATCGTCTTCAGTTCCGTTTCCGAGACCTTGCTGGCATCCACCACCGACAGACGCAGACGTGTCGTGCAGGCATCCACGACCGTCAGATTCGCCGCACCGCCCAACGCAGCAATATAGCGCTGTGCGCGCGGCGCAGTTGCGGCCGCCGCCGGCGCCACGAAACCACCCTGCGCGACCGGCTCGACCTGTTCATCGGCACCAGCGGGTTCGCGGCCCGGCGTTGCCATGTTGAACTTGCGGATGAAGAAGCGGAACAGGCCGTAGTAGACCACCGCATAGATCACGCCGATCGGCAGTGCCCACCAGCCCTTGGTCGACAGGCCGTAGTTCAGCACATAGTCGATCGCGCCCGCCGAGAACGTGAAGCCGAGATGAATCCCCAACGCCGAGCAGACCGCGAGCGCAAGCCCCGTCAGCAACGCGTGGATCACATACAGCACCGGTGCGAGGAACATGAAGCTGAATTCGATCGGCTCGGTCACGCCCGTCAGGAACGAGGTGAGCGCCATCGAGAACAGCAGGCCGCCGACCATCGCGCGGCGTTCCTTCGGCGCTTCATGGAACATCGCGAGGCAAGCTGCCGGCAGGCCGAACATCATCACCGGGAAGAAGCCCGTCATGAACGTTCCGGCAGTCGGATCGCCTGCGAAGAAGCGGTGCAGGTCGCCCGTCACGGCCGCGCCACCCGGCGGCGTGAAGGTGCCGAACACGAACCACGTCAGCGAGTTCAGGATGTGATGCAGACCCGTGACCAGCAGCAGCCGGTTCAGCACGCCGAACACGAACGCGCCAATTGCGCCTGCGGTGGTGAGCCAGTGACCGGCCATGTCGATCGCCGCCTGGACCGGCTGCCATACATAGCCGAGTACGATGCCTATCGCCAGACAGGTGACGCCCGTGACAATCGGCACGAAGCGTTTTCCTCCAAAGAACGCCAGGTACTCGGGCAGCTTGATGTCCTTGTACCGGTTGTACAGCAGCCCGGCCACGATACCGGCCACGATCCCCGACAGCACGCCCATATTGAGCTTGTCGTTGATGTCCTTCATCACCGCGATTTCGACCAGATAACCGATCGCGCCCGCCAGCGCCGCCACGCCGTTGTTGTCCTTCGCGAAACCGACCGCCACGCCGATGGCAAACAGCAGCGGCAAGTTGTCGAAAATCGCGCCGCCCGCGTCGGCGATCATCTTGATGTTGAACACATCAGGCTGGCCGAGGCGCAGCAGCAAGCCGGCAACCGGCAGCACTGCAATCGGCAGCATCAGCGCGCGGCCCAGGCGCTGAATCTTCAGAAACGGATTTCCATCCATTGATACCTCCAGTCCTTGTCTCTTGTTAATCGTCGTTGAGTTGTTGCTATACGTGCTAATTGAGCGAATTGCGCCGTGGACCTTGTGAGGCTTAGTCCAGCGGCCAGGTTTCGCGGCTTACTGCTCTTACCGCCTGTGCCGATTCCAGCGCCAGGGCATCCTGGGCACGTTGGCGGCACAACTGATAATCGAGGTTGCGCACTCGCGCCTTGATGCCCGGCACCGAGACCGGATCCACCGACAATTCCGTCACGCCAAGGCCGACGAGCAGCGGCACAGCCAGCGGATCACCCGCCAGCGCGCCGCACACGCCCACCCATTTGCCGTGCTTGTCGGCGCCCTGCACGGTGGCGGCGACGAGACGCAGCACGGCCGGATGCAGGCCATCGGCCTGCGCGGCCAGATCGGGCTGGCAGCGGTCCATCGCGAGTGTGTATTGCGTCAGATCATTGGTGCCGATCGACAGGAAGTCCGCGTGTTGCGACAGTTGATCGGCCAGCAGCGCCGCCGACGGCACCTCGATCATCACGCCGACTTCAATCGGATCGGTACGGCCGAGCTCGCGCGCGAAGGCGTCGATGCGTTTGCGCAACTGGATGAGTTCGCCCACATCCGTGACCATCGGCAACAGGATGCGCACGGCACCCAGCGGCTGTACCGCCAGCAGGCCGCGCAACTGATCGTCGAGCAGATCCGGGTGCACCTGGGCCAACCGGATGCCGCGCAGACCGAGCGCCGGGTTCGGTTCGGGCGGCAGCGTCAGATAATCGACTTCCTTGTCCGCGCCCACATCCAGCGTACGGATGATCGCGGTACGGCCGCTCAGTGCATCGACGATGGACTGGTAGCTCTGACGATGCTCGTCAGTCGTCGGCGCCGCAGCGCGGTGGATGAACAGCAGTTCGGTACGCAGCAGGCCCACCGAGTCCGCGCCGTTTTCGACCGCGGTCTTCGCGTCGTCGAGCGTGGCGATGTTCGCGGCCACCTCGATGGCACGGCCATCCGCGGTCGCCGCCGCCTGCTGCGAGGTGCGGCGGTTCGCTTCGCGCACATCGGCAAGACGCGAGCGTTCGTGGCGCGCGCGCTCGACGTCGAGTGGGGACGGCGCAAATTCGATTCGACCAGCCGTCGCATCGACCACCACTTGCGTGCCTTCGGGAATCGCATGCAGCGCATCGCCGACCGCGACCAGCGCCGGAATACCGCCCTGACGCGCCAGAATCGCCGCATGCGAAGTCGCGCCGCCACGCGCCATCACGAGCGCGGTGACGCGCGAACGATCCAGCGACGACAGATCCGACGGCGTGAACTCTTCCGCAACCAGCACCGCTTCGTCCGGCAGCGAGCGAGCCGCGGCATTCGCATAACCGAGCGCGCGCAGCACGCGCTTTTCGATGTCGCGCAGATCCGCGGCACGTTCGGCCAGCAGCGCGTCTTCAATCTTCATCAGCACGGCGATCTGCGCGCGAATCGCTTCACGCCATGCAAAGCCCGCGCTTTTGCCGAGGCTGATCAGATCGCGCGCCGCGTCGAGCAGCGTGGGATCTTCGAGCAGCACGCGGTGAACCGCGAAAATGCCGGCCTCACCCACTGCGCCGCGTTGCGATGCTTCGCGCACCGTGGTATTGAGTTCGGCGTCGACGCCGGCCAATGCCTTGTCGAGCAGACGGCTTTCCGCTGCCGACGTGCCGCTCGCCTGTTCCGGCGGATCGAGATCCGCGTCGTCCCAGCGCACCAGCTTGCCGACCGCGACGCCTGGCGCCGCGCACACACCCGCGAGCGTATTCGGCGCGGGCGCCGCAGCGCTGGCCGCCGCAACCGGCTGCGGCGCGGGCGAAATTTGCCGCGCCGGCTTCTCTTCGACTTCACCATGCGCCTCGCGCAACAGCTCGCGTGCAACGGCATCGACCGCGGCCGCGGCTTGCGCGCCGACGCCGAGAATCTCGACCGTCGCACCTTCGCCCGCACCGAGGCCGAGCAGACCGACCACGCTTTCGATCGGCGCCTTGCGTCCTTCGTAGCGCACTTCGACGCGCGCATCGATGCCGCGCGCCGCTTCACGCGCCCGCGCCGCCGGCCGCGCATGCAGACCGCCCGCGTGCACGAGCTTGACCAGTTGACGCGCTTCTTCCGTTACGTTGGTGGCCTGACGCGATGCTTCAGCCGCCGCACCCGCTCGTGCACGCAGCACCAGCAGCGGCGTTTCGCCCGCCTTCAGCATGCCGCTTTCAGCGCGTTCGACAATTTCGAACGCATCCGAATTGGCAATTGCGATCACCGACACCAGGCTCGGCGCATTGCAGGCCACCTGATCCTGATCGAATTCGATCAGCAGTTCGCCCGTGCGAACGTGAGCACCTTGTACGACGTTCGGCGCAAAACCTTTGCCGTTCAATTCGACCGTGTCGATGCCGATGTGCAGCAAAATCTCCGCGCCTTCAGCCGTCGCGAGCGTCAAGGCATGACCGGTACGCGCCAGGTGCGTGACCACGCCGTCGCACGGCGCGACGAGTTTGCCGACCAGCGGATCCACGCCGATGCCGTCGCCGAACATGCCGCCCGAAAACACAGGGTCGGGCACGTTCGCCAGCGGCACGACCGGACCGGTCATGGGCGCGAGCAAAACAATATGGCCTTGGGAATGGCTCATCAAACGGGACTCCTCGACACGTCGCATCTGCTTTCTCGATCAGTGAGTTTCTGTGACTTTATTCAGATGGCGCGGCGCATCAGGGTTGCGTCCGCGTGCGGCAGCTAGACCGGCAGCCATCACATAAAAGGAAAGAATGGCGGCGATCGGATCGAGCGCCGCGTGAGCCGTCGTTGCGAGCGGCAAGGTGGCTTCGGACACGTCGTCCGGGGCGGCGAGCAGCACACGTGCGCCGCGCGCCTGCATGTCGCGGGCCAGTTGCAGGAGGCCGGCCTGTTCGGGACCACGCGGTGCGAAAACGAGCAGCGGGTAATCGCGATCGATCAGTTCCATCGGACCGTGGCGCACTTCCGCGCTCGAAAATGCTTCGGCCTGAATGCCCGAGGTTTCCTTGAGCTTGAGCGCGGCTTCCTGCGCAATCGCGAGACCCAGACCGCGGCCGATCACGATCATGCGTTCGACGCCGCGCAATTCCTCGACCGCCCTCGACCAGTCGAGCTTGCCCGCGCTCTGCAGGTTCTCGGGGAGACTGCTCAGCGCGGCGAGCAAGGTGTCATCGCGCTGCCAGTGCGCGACGAGTTGCGCGGACACGGACAGCATCGCGATATAGCTCTTGGTCGCAGCCACGCTCAGTTCAGGACCGGCGACGAGCGGCAGATGCCATTCGCACGCGTCGGCGAGCGGCGACTCCGGCGCGTTCACCGCCGCGACCGTCAAGGCGCCCGCCTCGCGCAATGCGCTCATCGTGCCCACCAGATCCGGGCTCTTGCCGGACTGCGAGAATGCCAGCGCGAGCTGATCGCGCACCTTCAACGGAGCTTGCTGCAGCGTGGCGACGGACATCGGCAGCGACGCGACCGGCACGCCGATGCGGCTCATCGTCAGGCTGGCGAAATAACTCGCTGCATGGTCCGAACTCCCGCGTGCGACCGTTAGCGCGACATGGCGCGGCTGTTCTGCGAGCTTTTGCGCCAGCGCCTGAACGCGTGACGTATCCGCGAGCTGCGTGGCGACCACTTCCGCGGACGCCAGCGCCTCATTAAGCATATTCGACAATTGATTCTCCTTCGACGTAGGTCGCGGTCAACGCCAGGTCACGATCGAACACGACCACGTCGGCCCACGCGCCACGCGCGATGCGACCGCGATCTTCGATGCCGAGATAGTCGGCGGCGTAGCGCGACAGACGATTGGATACGTCGGCCATAGGCAGGCCGAGCGAAACGAGATTGCGCAGCGCCTGATCCATGGTCAGCGTGCTGCCGGCGAGCGTGCCGTCGGCAAGACGCACGCCGCCCAGACACTTCGTCACATGCTGGCTGCCGAGGCGATATTCGCCGTCCGGCATGCCGGTGGCCGAGGTGCTGTCGGTCACCACATACACGCGCGGAATCGCCCGCATCGCCGCGCGGATCGCCCCCGGATGCACGTGCAGCAGGTCGGGGATGATCTCCGCGAATTCAGCGTGAGCGAGCGCCGCGCCGACCATGCCGGGATTGCGGTGATGCAACGGCGACATGGCGTTGAACAGATGCGTGAAGCCGCAGGCGCCGTGCTTGAGCGCGGCGACCGCGTCGTCGTAGGTGCCGAGCGAATGGCCGAGCTGCACGCGCACACCGCGCGCTGCGATCTCCGAGATGATGTCCATATGGCCGGAGATTTCCGGCGCAATCGTGACGACCCGGATCGGCGCAATCGACAGGTACTTCTGCACTTCCTCGAGCACGGCCGACACGGCTGCGTCAGGTTGCGCGCCCAGCTTGCCCGGATTGATGTACGGACCTTCCAGGTGAACGCCCAGCACGCGCGATCCGCCTGGCGTGCGCACCCGGGCGACGTCGCCGAGATTGGCGACCACGCTCATCAGCTCGTCGCGCGGAGCGGTCATGGTCGTGGCGAGCAGGCTCGTGGTGCCGTAGCGCGCATGCGTTCGTGTGATGGTTTCGATCGCGTTGCCGCCTTCCATCACGTCGGCGCCGCCGCCACCGTGCACGTGCAGATCGATGAAGCCCGGCAGGATATACGGGGCGTCGTTGGTCGACGGATCGACGCGCTCGCCTGTGAGCGTCGTGATGCGGCCGTTTTCGAATTCGAGCGTGCCGTCAATCCACCCATCGGTGGTGAGTATGTTTCCGGTCAGCATGAGTCTCTCTGATGATACGTAGTGCGATACGTCACGGTTTCGCGCGGCGCCGTGACTGGCGCGGTTACTGGCGCAACTCGGCGACAAAGTCGTAGTAATCGTTCCGGCAGTAGGTGTCCGTCAATTCGATCGCGCGCTGGTCGGCGCTATAGCCGATACGCGTGATCACCAGCAGCGCCGAGCGCG
This sequence comes from Paraburkholderia sp., assembly GCF_036488795.1. Lineage (GTDB taxonomy): Bacteria > Pseudomonadota > Gammaproteobacteria > Burkholderiales > Burkholderiaceae > Paraburkholderia. The sequence goes on along the minus strand of NZ_DASXHA010000039.1, from coordinate 10,973 downwards.
GCTCGAGGTCCATCAACCCGGCAATCTCGCTTGTCGCGTTGACCGCCCTGAAATGCTGCAGCGCGCGCACCACCGCCATGCCGCGCTGCTCCAGATAGCTGTACAACGACACGCCGATCGCCTGCGGGTCCGGCACGATCGAAGCCGGCAGCGCCGAATGTTCAACCGCCATCACGATGCCGTCCGCGCGCCGCAACCGCCGCAAGCTCGTCACGGCCGCACCGGGTGACAGACCGAGGTGCACCAGCTCGTCGCGGTTGGCAGCACGAATGCCGCGCTCCAGCCAGACCGAATCGGGACGAAAACCGCGTTGCTGCATCTTCTTCGTGAAGCCGGTCAGGCGCGACAACGGATCTTCGACCCGCGGCGTAATGAAGCTCCCCGCTCCGCGCGCGCGCCGGATCAAGCCTTGTTCGACCAGTAACTCGATTGCCTTGCGCGCCGTGATGCGCGACACCCCGATCGCATCGGAAAGTGTGCGCTCCGACGGCAACGCTTCGCCCGCCGACCACACGCCACAGTGAATGGCCGTGGCCAGATTGCGGGCGAGTTGCAGGTAAAGCGGCGTGACGTTGCGAGCGTCAGGCATCAGAGCGGACCAACGTGTTTCCATGGCTCAGAAGGGTTCGAAAAGCAGAGCGCGGGCTACGAAATGAGAGCCCATTATATAACCACAATAATACCAGTCAATCAGGTGGTCCCATACCGGGCAGGACGAGCTTAAATCCTTACAAAACAAGACGTTGAGAGCACTTTTCAGGCGTTTCGAAGGGGTTTTCGGTCATCGGGATTTACCCGTATCCGTATCCGTTTCATGTCGCGTGGCTGGATACTGGTTCGCTACCGCACGGATAAATCGACTTTTCGTCGATACCTTTGTAATACCAATACTCTGTCAGCATGGTTTCACCCAGGTTTTGCGGTTTTTATATAGGATGACGTCCGACAACTTGTTAAGTAAATTCCACAATAATTTCCGGGGAGCCGTACGTTGACTGATCCCACAGCGCTGAGGCGCGCTGAGGCCGTCCGCCACTTCAACCGCTTCTATACCCAGCACATCGGTGCGTTGCACGAGCGTCTGCAAAAGAGCTCGTTCTCGCTGACCGAGGTTCGCGTGTTGCATGAGCTCACACGCGGGCGCGCGCAGACTGCCGCCATGCTGGCGCGCAATCTCGGCCTGGATAGCGGCTATCTGAGCCGCCTGTTGACCAGCTTCGAACGCCGCAACCTGATCACGCGGCGCCCGTCCGAGAGCGACGCGCGTCAATCGCTGATCGCGCTCACGGATCAGGGGCACGCCGCCTACGAACCACTCGACACCGCGGCCATCAAGGATGTGATGTCGGTGCTCGAACGGCTCACGTCCGGTTCACAGGAGCAGCTGATTGGTGCGATGCGGCTGGTCGAGCGGCTGCTCGATGACCGCCCGCGGCGCGGCATCATTACCTTGCGGGCGCCGCGAATCGGCGAATATGGCTGGCTCGTGCACCGTCAGGCGATGCTGTTCGCGAGCGAGCACGACTGGGATCAGAGCTTCGAAGGCGTGCTCGCGCGCGTCATCGCAGACTTTACGCAGCATCACGATCCGTTGCGCGAGACCTGCTGGATTGCCGAACAGGACAGCGCGATCGTCGGTTCGGCGCTACTGGCCGGCGTATCGACGACAGTCGCGCGGATCCGGCTGCTCTATATCGAACCGGACATGCGCAGGCTCGGCATCGGCACGCAACTGGTCGAAGAGTGCGTGCGCTTTGCCAGGCGCGTGGGGTACACAAAGCTGACGCTTTCGATTGCGAGCGCGCTCGACGACGCGCGACGGCTCTGCGAACGGGCCGGTTTTGTCTGCGCAGCCGCCGCGCCCGAGCGGCGTTTCGGGCACGACCTGACAGTCGAACTCTGGGAGCGCGATCTGTGAGCCGCCCGATGGCGCGCGCCGTATAACAGCTAGGCTGGTCGTTGCCGCGTCACCGTGCAATAAAAAAGCGCCATGGTTTCCCATGGCGCTTTTGTTTTTCAGCCTGCGCGCGCCGGCTGCGAGGTGCGCCACGCGGCGGCGGACCGTAGCTCAGTGCTTTAGAACGACGGCACCATCGAACCCTTGAACTGCGTCTTGATGAACTGACGCACTTCTTCCGACTGGTACGCCGCCACCAGCTTCTTCACCCATGGCTTGTCCTTGTCCTGCGTGCGCACGGCGATCAGGTTCGCGTACGGACTGTGAACGTCTTCCAGCGCGATCGCGTCCGTGGTCGGCTGCAGGCCGCCGGCGAGCGCATAGTTCGTGTTGATCGCAGCGGCGTCGACGTCGGACAGCGAGCGCGGCAATTGCGCGGCATCCAGCTCAACCAGTTTCACCTTCTTCGGATTCCCGGCCACGTCGAGCGGCGTCGCGTTGTTGCCGTTCGAACCCGCGCCCGCCTTCAGCTTGATGACGCCTTGCGACTGCAGCAGCAACAGCGCGCGGTTTTCGTTCGACGGATCGTTCGGCACCGCGACCTTCGCGCCCTGTGGCAGATCCTTCAACGACTTCAGCTTTTTAGAATAGATGCCGAGCGGCGAAATGTAGGTCAGACCCACGCCGACGATCTTGTAGCCACGCTGCTTGATCTGGCTATCGAGGTACGGCTGGTGCTGGAAACTGTTGGCATCCAGATCGCCCGAATCGAGCGCGGCGTTCGGTTGAACGTAGTCGTTGAATTCAATGACCTTGATATTCAGGCCTTCGCGTTGCGCGACTTTCTGCACGACTGCCCAGACTTGCGCGTCGGGACCGGCCACGGTGCCGACCTTGATGACCTTGTCGTCGGCGTGCGCGCCGAAGCTGCTCACGAGGGCGGCGGCCGCAACCACTGCGGAGAGGGCTTTGAGGATGTTTCTGCGCTGCATGTGATTCTCGCTAATTCTGCTCGATGTCAGATTCGTGTGAAGGCTGGCGACGCGGCGGGCGCGCCGCCAACGGGAGCGCGAATGCTCTCACACCGAGGTTGAGAAGTGAAATACCGCGATCTCATATGGGTATGCAGGCTTCGCGTCGCCCCGCATCAATGCGCGCGCACGGCAAAACTCATTCGAGCAGCAGCTTGATGTCGTGCTCCCACGGCGCGGCGCCTTGTCCGTCGCGGGCGAAGAGACGCAGTTTGCCGTCCGGGTCGAAGACGTAGCTGGCGGCCGTATGGTCCATCGTGTAGCTGTCGGGCGTCTTGCCCGGCACCTTGGCGTAGTACACGCGGAAGTCTTTCGTGACCTTGGTGAGTTGCGCCTGATCCGCGGGGCGCAAGCCGACAAACGAAGGATTGAAGGCCGGCACATACTGCGCCATCAGGGCGGCCGTGTCGCGTTCGGGATCTACCGTGACGAACAGCACCTGAACGCGCTTCGCGTCCTCGGGCCCGAGTTCTTGCAGGGCCTGCGATAGCTCGGCCATGGTGGTAGGACAAACATCCGGGCAATGCGTGTAGCCGAAGAACAGCACCACGACCTTGCCCTTGTAGTCCGCGAGCGTACGCGTCTTACCGCTGGTGTCGGGCAATGAGAAGTCCGTGCCGAACTGGGTATTGCCGGTGATGTCGAGGTTCTGGAACGACGGCGCAGGTTTGCCGCAGCCTGACATCAGCGCGGCGCCGACGAGCGCGCAAGCCATCAAGGCAACGCGCGCCGCGCGCGTGAGCCGGTGTGTGAGCATGGTGTTACGCGCCGATCAGGACACGTGCATAGTGATCGATCAATAGCGCAGCGAACAGCAGCGACAGATAAATGATCGAGTAACGGAAAGTGGCGTGCGCCAGCGTGTCGGAGTATTCGCGGTAGATCTTCCACGCATAAGCGAGGAACACCGCGCCGAGCAGCACCGCCGCTATCAGATACACGACACCGCTCATCCCGGAGATGAACGGCATCAGCGTGACCGCAAACAGGATCACCGTGTACAGGAAGATGTGCAGCCGCGTGTATTGCTCACCGTGCGTGTTGGGCAGCATCGGCAAGCCGGCGTTTTCGTAGTCTTTGCGGCGGTAGAGTGCGAGTGCCCAGAAATGCGGCGGCGTCCACACGAAGATGATCAGCACGAGAATCCACGCATCACCCGGCACGTGACCGGTGACCGCGGCCCAGCCGAGCGCCGGCGGCATCGCACCCGACGCCCCGCCGATCACGATGTTTTGCGGGGTGGCGGGCTTGAGCAACAGCGTGTAGATCACCGCGTAACCGACGAAAGTGGCGAGCGTCAACCACATGGTCAGCGCGTTGGCGAACGTGCAGAGTGTCCACGCGCCAAGCCCGCCGAGCACGGCGGAAAACAGCAGGATTTGGGTGGTGGTGATTTCGCCGCGCGCAGACGGCCGCCATGAAGTGCGGCGCATTTTCGCGTCGATTTTCTGTTCGACGAGGCAATTGATGGCAAACGCCGCGCCGGCCAGCAGCCAGATGCCCACGGTGCCGCCGATCAACACGGTCCACGGCACCATGCCGGGCGTGGAGAGGAACATACCGATGACCGCGCAGAATACGGCAAGCTGCGTGACGCGCGGCTTGGTCAGCGCGATGTACTGTGAGATCCGGCTACCCGGGGTCTGGGAAAGAGTTGTGCTGTCCATGAGGGTCAAGCCGGAGCAGCATCACGCGCAGGCAACGCGGCGCGGCCGGTACGGCTATAAGCAATTCGAAAGTTTAGCATAACGAGCAGGAGCAGCAGGATCGCGGCGCCACCGTTATGGGCGACTGCAATGGGCAAGGGCCATTGTAGGACGATGTTCGACAAGCCGGTGATGAACTGGATCAACACCACCAGCAATACACCGTTGGCGGGCCGCCGCAGTGATTCGAAGCGGCGCACTTTCAGTGCAAACCAGAGCAGATAGGCGATGACGAGAATCGCGAAGGTCCGATGCGTCCAGTGGATGGCCACCAGTGCGTCCTGAGTGATCATTTCACCGTCGCCGGTCATGCCGAGTGCGCGCCAGAGGTGGAAGCCGTGAGTGAAATCCATCGGCGGAACCCATTGGCCGTTGCAGGTCGGGAAGTCGGTGCAGGCGAGCACCGCGTAATTGGTGCTGACCCAGCCGCCCAGCGCGATCTGCACGATCAGCAGCGCAAGTCCGACGAGCGCCGCCGCGCGCCACGGCGCGGCCTCGGGTTCGTACGCGGGCAGCGGCGTCTGACGTGCCGCCAGCCAACCCAGCGTGCCGAGCAGCGCAAGACCCAGCAGCAAATGGGTGGTGACGATCACAGGTTGCAGCTTCAGGGTCACCGTCCACGCGCCGAATGCGCCCTGCACGAGGATCAGCAGTAACAGCGACGTGGGCCACCACGGCGACACATGCAGCGGCCGCCGCTTGATGCGCGCGGTCCACGCAATCACGGTCTGCGCGACGATCAGCACGCCGATCGCCATCGCAAAGTAACGGTGGATCATTTCGATCCACGCCTTGGTCATGCTGACGGGCCCGGTGGGCATGGCCTGGTGCGCCGCGGCGATGGCCGCGTGCGCGATGAACGGCGACGACGTCCCATAGCAGCCGGGCCAGTCCGGACAGCCGAGACCGGAATCGGTCAGGCGCGTGAAGCCGCCGAACATCACCAGGTCCAGCGTCAGGAAGGTGGTCACCCAGACGAGCTTGCGAAATTTGTTGTCGTCAGCCTTGACCCAGATAAAGGACAGCGGCAACAACGCAATGCACAAGCCGATCAGGCCCAGTTGCAATACAAACATCTTCTTCTACCTTCTCGCGATAGGCGCGGCGGCCATAGTCCTACAAACGGCCCGACACGCGATACATCTTGCCCTGCGATAAAACGTCGCACGTCAGCCGATGCTCGACCATTTCAGCAGCCTGGTGATGTCACCCTTGATCTTGCTCGGATTCGGATCTTTCGGGAAACGCATCATCAGATTGCCGTTCGGATCGACCACGAAGATGTGGTCGGTGAGCGTCGTACCCGCGTCCACGGGCAGCCACGCGGCGAGCGCGGCGGGGTCCGAGATCAGCTTGCGGGTGTCCGGGTACGCGGTCTGGATCACGCCGGCGACGTTCGACGGATCGGTGCGCAGCCATACTTCGACCACCCGCTCACGCTCCGGCCCTTGCGTCGCGCGCACCTGGCGCATGAAGTAGAGCTTGGTCACGCAGGCCTTGTCGCACGCGCTGCTGTCCACGGACACCAGCAGCCACCGGCCACGCAGCGCGGCGAGCTTGACCGGCTTGCCGTCTTCGCCCGTCACGACGAGCGCGTCGGGGATCGGCCGCTGCGGTTCGATCAGTGTGCCGTAGCTCGTCGTACCGCCGCTCGGCTTGATCACGTAGTACGTGAAATACGAGCCGACGACCGGTGCAGCGCACACCAGCGCGATCAGCAGCATCATCCAGCGGCCGCGCTGCCACGAGCCTTTGCGAGGGGACTGTCCGGCCATGATCGCGGGTCCTGCGGGTTTGCCGGACTGCGGCGAACGGGGAGATTGCGTCGACACTACGAGACCTCTTTCAATGGATGGCGCGGCGTGGCGATCAGGCCGCCGCGCCGCGTGCAATACGCTAGACGCCCGGCGCGTGCTCTTTTTTCGCGGCACGGCGCGCCGCGTACAAACCGAAGCCGACCGCCGCGACCGCCATGCCCCACCACTGGAACATGTAGCCGTAGTTGCGATCGACGTCGGTGATCGGCACCGGCCAGTCGCGCACCAGTTTGTCGCCGTCGTCGCTCAACTGCTGGATCACGAATGGCTGCAGCGGCAAGCCGGTTTCCTCGGCATAGGTGGTCACATCCAGATTCTGGCGAATCAGTTGATGCGCCGCCGAGCCGCCCTGCCCCAACTCGAACGCACGCGTTGCATCTGCGCGCGCAATACCTTCGATTTCGATCTGCCCCGGCGGCGTGACGTACGGCGCAATGGCAGTGCGATCCGCGATATTGCGCGGCAACCAGCCGCGATTGACCAGCACGTAGCCGCCGTCCGCAAGTTTAAAGGGCATCACGACATAAAAACCCGGCTGGTCGTTATAGGGCCGATTATCCAGGTACACCACCTTGTCCGGCACAAACGAGCCGCGCGCGCTGACGCGATGAAACTCGATGTCCTGCAGCGCCAGCGGGGCCGCGCCGACGGGCTGCGGCGGCGCGTTTTCGAACTGCGTGATACGCGCCTGCAGCGCCTCCTTCTGATGCGCGCGATCGCGTTGCCAGAAGCCGAGCCGCACCGTCACCGCGACGACGATCAGGATCAGCAGCGCGGGCAACCAGCGGATCTTCATTGGAGCCGCTCCGCCGCAACGCGCGGCGAAACCCGCCTCGAAACGCACGGTGCGATAATAGCCACATTGCCCTCGCGCTCCTGATTTTCAGCGGATTTCATGCACATTCTCGTTCCTATCGCCTTCGCGCTGATCATTGCCAGCATGGCCTCGGCGCTGTACTTCATGATGCACGACAAGGGTAAGACGAAACGCATGGTCTGGTCGTTGGCCACGCGTGTCGGCCTGTCGATTTCTCTGTTCCTGTTCATCCTGTTTGCACACTGGATGGGCTGGATTCAATCGACCGGTATTCCCTACGGTCGCTAGGCGGCGCGCAGCGTAAGCTCATAAGCAAAACGCCGCCCTGACAGGGTCGAGGGCGGCGCTGCATCAAGCCTGCATCTTACTCGTGGGCTCCACTGCTTGCAGCGAAGCGGGCAATTGCCTGCGCCGACCGGTAACGGGTTCCGCGAAGTACGCGGTGTGCGGCGTGCAGGCCAAACAGCGTTACAGCCAGTAGACGACCACGTACAGCCCGAGCCACACCACGTCCACAAAGTGCCAGTACCAGGCCGCGCCTTCGAAGGCGAAGTGGTGGTCGGCCGTGAAGTGTCCGCGAATCACCCGCACCAGCACTACCGTCAGCATCGTGCCGCCGAGGAACACGTGGAAACCGTGGAATCCGGTCAGCAGGAAGAAGGTCGAGCCATACACGCCCGAAGCCAGCGTCAGGTTCAGCTCGTTGTACGCGTGGTAATACTCGAAGCCCTGCAGGAACAGGAAGCACAGGCCCAGCACGATGGTCGCGCCCAGCCAGATGATGGTCTTGTTGCGATGGTTTTCGCGCAGCGCATGGTGGGCGACGGTCAGCGTCGCGCCCGACGACAGCAGCAGCGCGGTATTGATGGTCGGCACCGGCCACGGCTGCATGGACTTGAAGTGCGACACCAGGGTTGCCGGGCCGATATTGGGCCACACCGCGGTGAAATCCGGCCAGATCAGCTTGTAGTCGAGGCTGCCCAGCTGATGCATGGCAATTTCACGCGCATAGAACAGCGCACCGAAAAATGCACCAAAGAACATCACTTCCGAGAAGATGAACCAGCTCATGCTCCAGCGGTACGACTTGTCGACATTCTTGCCGTACATGCCGCCTTCGGACTCCGCGATGGCGTCGCCGAACCAGTGCCATAAGGTAAAGAGCAGCCACAGCAGACCCGCGAACACCGTGATGGGCGCCCAGCTCTCCCCATTGATCCACGCCGCCAGCGAGGACAGCATGACCAGCAGCCCAACGGCCGCACTGATGGGATGCCGCGACGGATGCGGTACGAAATAGTACGGGCTCTCGTTTTGACCGCTCATTCTTGATTCTCCACTTCAGTCCAGTTATTCCGCTTGATCCGGTTTAGGCCGGCTGTCTCTTGCGCAGCACGTGGATAGCGCACTGCTCCCCTCTGAATTCTTTCGGACCACTTCGGGTCCTACGCTGCCGGTTCATGCCGGCCACGTCACCCCACCACCGCGCGCACGACGAGAATCAGTATGGCGATGAAGATGGCCGCACCAATCAGCGCCGCGGCCAGCACGTGCAGCGGGTTGAGCGAAGTCGCGTCCGCTTCCAGATCGCGCCGCTTGCGCACACCAAAAAACGCCCACAACACCGCCTTCATGGACTGGCCGAAGCTGCTCTTCCGGACGCCGTCCCCACCCCTGTTGTTGCTCATTACCGTCATCGTCCTCGCCGTTGATGCGTGCCATCAGGCGGGATCGGCCTGCGTTGCCGCGACCTTGTCTGCCTGCCCTGCCGCCCCGCTCGAGACCGGTGCCGGCGTGTTCAATTCGAAGAACGTGTAGGACAGCGTGATCGTCTTCACGTCCTTGGGCAGCTTCGGATCGACGACGAACACCACCGGCAACCGCTTCGTCTCGTTCGCAGCCAGCGTCTGCTGCGTAAAGCAAAAACACTCGATCTTCTTGAAGTACCCGGTGGCCTGCTTCGGCGCGTAGCTCGGAATGGCCTGCGCGTGAATCGTGCGCGCCTGTTCGTTGCTGACCGTGTACATCACCGTCATCACCTGACCGGGATGCACGTCGAGGCTGTGCTGTTCCGGCTTGAAACCCAACGGCCCGCGCGCGTTCGCATCGAACTCGACCGAAATCGTGCGGCTCATATCCACCTGCGTGTTCTTCGCTTCCCGCGCCGTCGTATCGCGCTGCACGAGATTGTTGATGCCGGTAATCTGACAGATTGCGCGATACATCGGCACCAGCGCGAACCCGAAGCCGAACATCAGAAACGCGACGACGACGAGCTTGATCAGCATGGACCGGTTAAACGAGCGGTCGGTCTCGGCCGGCGGTTGCGTCGACATCGAACTTCCTCAACAAGCCATCAAACCAGCACAAGGCCAGGCGCCAAAGCCACCCGGCCGTCAATCAGGAAAAAAAGCTCCGCTTGACGAAGATCCCGACAAAAAACGCCGCGGCAATCGCAAACATGATCAAACCGAGCCGAACGTTGCCTGCGCGGATTTCCTCAGGCGTGCGTCTTTGGTGTGGATTCCGGGTCATGCTGACTTTCTTGGTACGTCACTGATAGAGACGCCGCTCGACTGCCGCGGGCTTCGCGGAGTTCCCGGTGCGGCTTGCGCCTGAGCCGGGAACCCTGCTTCGACATTTCGCTTACTCGACTGTCGGCGGATGCTCGAAGGTATGGAACGGAGCCGGGCTCGGCACGGTCCATTCGAGGCCCGTCGCGCCGTCCCACGGCTTGTCGCCGGCCTTTTCGAGCTCGCCGCCGCCGCGATACGCCGGCAACGCGACCGCAAACAGGAAGTACACCTGCGCGAGACCGAAGCCGAACGCGCCGATCGTAATGACCTGGTTCCAGTCGGTGAACTGCGCCGGGTAGTCTGCGTAACGACGCGGCATACCGGCGAGACCCACGAAGTGCATCGGCAGGAACGCGAGGTTGAAGAAGATCATCGACGCCCAGAAGTGGATCTTGCCGCGCGTCTCGTTGTACATCCAGCCGGTCCACTTCGGCGACCAGTAGTACCAGCCGGAGAAGAGCCCGAACAGCGAGCCCGCCACCAGCACGTAGTGGAAGTGCGCCACCACAAAGTAGGTGCCGTGATACTGGATGTCGAGCGGCGCCATGGCGAGCATCAGGCCCGTGAGACCGCCGAACGTGAACACGAACAGGAAGCCCACCGCGAAAAGCATCGGAGTTTCGAAGGTCAGCGAGCCGCGCCACATCGTGGCGACCCAGTTGAACACCTTCACGCCCGTCGGCACGGCGATCAGCATGGTCGCGTACATGAAGAACAGCTGGCCGGTCACCGGCATGCCGGTCGCGAACATGTGGTGCGCCCAGACCATGAACGACAGAATGGCGATCGACGACGTGGCGTACACCATCGAGCTATAGCCGAACAGCGGCTTGCGCGCGAACGCCGGGATCACCTGCGACACGATCCCGAACGCCGGCAAGATCATGATGTACACCTCGGGGTGGCCGAAGAACCAGAAGATATGCTGGTACATCACCGGATCGCCGCCGCCCGCTGCGTTGAAAAACGACGTGCCGAAGTGGCGATCGAACAGCAGCATGGTGATCGCGCCGGCCAGAACCGGCATCACGGCGATCAGCAGGTAGGCGGTGATGAGCCACGTCCAGACGAACATGGGCATCTTCATCAGCGTGAGACCCGGCGCGCGCAAGTTCAGGATCGTCACGAC